>NZ_JCANTY010000004.1:0-799379 GCF_059568735.1 Dyadobacter ginsengisoli DSM 21015 | reverse complement strand
ACATCCCCTGCACTGGCTACGGAAAAGCCCATATTGGCATTTGCCTGGTTGCTTTCGGTCATCGCGGCAGCCGTAGTGCTGATCGGGTCAATGGTGATGGGGTATGCTGCACCGGCTGTTTGGACATGAATCGCATAGTCATCCTTATTTTTTTCAAAAGCTGCGGCCAGTGTCCTGCCATTGGCGTCCCAAACCTTTAATTGTTCGTAATTCAAAACCACACCGCTCTGCTCATGCACAAATTGCAGCCGGTCGCTGCTCAACCGTTGTTTCAATGTGGTCTGCACACTGAAATTCAGTTTCAGCTCTTCATCTTCCGACAAGGGCTTTTGAACAATGAAATTTTGCCGCATACCTTCCGTGTTGTTGATATACTGCACGGTGATATTCTCGGTTTGGTATTCGGCCTTGCTTCCATTGATCTGCCAGGTGCCTTTGCCTACCTGTTTTTTATCCAGGTTGAAGGCTATTTTCCAGTCTGGAAGGGTTTTGTGTTTGATTTGATCTGGCGCGGTAGTGATATCGTAATCGCCGATAGGTATCTGGGTCGCGCGTGGCTGGACGGAAAAGCCCTTTTCATCATAATAAAACCGGAGGTTGTTTTTCCGGTTGGGGGTGCTGTAAGTATTACTGTTTGCTACTTTATTAAAATGGTATTCGCCTTCCTGCATGTTTTTCATGGCAGTCGCATACCAGTCGCTTTGTTTTAATTTGTCGATATCGGTTGCTGGCAGTTGCGAATTTTCTGACAATCCATTGGGTGGAATTGGATGGAATGTGGCGGAGGAATGGGTATGAGTGGCTGCTGCCGGATCCGTGGTCTGTGACAAGGATAGCAGGGAAGCGAGGAATGTTAAGAGTAAAGGTTTCGGGTTCATACTTTTCAGTTAAAGTTTAAAGTCGCATGCAATTAGCTACCAAGCCCCTCGTTTGCAATTCCATGCGGACTCGAAAAGGTATGAAACTGCATTCAGCTGATGCTTCATAAAAATTACGATCTTTTTGTAGCAAATTCGCGACATCGATTCCTTACTAATTTGACAGCTATAAATAGCTTGCCTCCTACAACGGCTTTGGTATCGTGGAGAGAGTTACTATCCTCAGAATTGATGATACTTAGCGTATAAAATCACAAAGTGCCCCCAGAGTTGCATGGGAGGATTGTTCAGATAATACAACTTTTAATGGTGATTGTCACTGTTATGTTCAAGCGTTCTAAGCAACTAATCGACGACACGGGCGAATGCTGTTAACTTTAATTTACCGCTCCCAACTTGCAAGCTTTAAGCATAACTTTCATTTGCTTCTGGTATAGCCATCCACCTAAGAGAAACGACACAAGTTGCACAAAGCAGCCGGACGTCATCACACCGCCCACTCCATTCGCTCCGATCCCGTGGTAGTGTTGCCTTTCGTATGGACTTTGGAAGGGTTTAATGATTTGTACAAATCCCAGCTTGAGTCCAGGGCAGAACAATAAATCTTAACTTTTATTTTTAACTTCAACAATAGAATAAAGCCAAGCAGCGGTTCCCGCAGAAGGAACAAAATTCCCCACCGGCATTAAGCCCTGCTCGATGTACGCCATTTAAATGACTGATTTCTTCGAAAAAAAGTGGAATCCGAAATAACACTTCAAATCATCCTTATCAAACCCACGCCAACGTAGTTTTTGGTCTGCAGAAGGGGGCCGGTATCAATTACGAAACGGTTCAAAAGCAAATTCCTACATCCAACGATTTAACCTTTACGTTTACAATTAAGGTGAAAGGTGATAGATCAAAAGATAAACCTCCCAAATTGTCGGGCAGTTTTGTTCAAGGTTCCGCAGATAATAGGTTTGTTTATATCGACATCGGCAAATATGCCGGCCAATCTGATACGATGTGGTCGAGACGGCTTAAAATTCCTTTAACAGGAATTACTTGGATGGACATCGATTCATTATCCGGCAACTCAATGCTGCAAACTAGTGTTCCTGGAACTGGTAGGGATGGGGGCCAAACTGTGCGACAGTTAAACCCTTTGCAGGTTGGCATCTTAAACAATCATAGACGAAAAATAAAATCTCATACGGCGTACAACAAGGGGTTTTCTGCTATGCTGGCCTCGGAATTTATCGTCATATCGCTATTTGACTACAGTTCCAACTGAACGAAGGCAACCGAGCATTGGAATATACCATCAGCTTTTCTGTCTTGGATCAGCAACCATACCGGGCTGAAGTAACACGTAATATTCGCACAGCAGAAAGCCCTAGATGTTGGCGGTAATTTTACATTAGCTTCTTACTAACAGGAGCTAAAACTTGTAGCATAAAATGAAGCTGATGAGGTTATTGGCTTGCGCCTCCTAGGATGTGGGCGGGGAAAAAAATGTAACTACCAGGATTCCGCGGTGTTCAGACGTAAATGTGAGGGCAGATTTGGATTAAAAAAACTGAGAAAACTTAAATCTATACCCTTCAAAATCCAAGAAATCTAAAAGAACCTCCAATAAAAATGTTCGACGTAACTAAAAGTACTTATAGTTTTCAATATAAGTGCTTGATAATCAATATATACATGACGGAATTTGAGCCTGGGGCCTCTTGCACCCCATGAGGGCTTGGGTGATTTGCTGATATATCAACCTGTTGTTTGTAATTCCTTAACTAACATAAGTTGTCGCTAAAAGCCTCGAGATTTGAAATTGCTTGCAGTAAAATAGATGCTCATAAAAGTCCTGGTTCGGTAGTTTGTATGCCAGCCTCCCCGTCCAAAAAACTATTGCAACTTTTATTGCAACAAAAAGAAAAAGGACTCAGCTTTTACAGCTAAGTCCTTGATTTTCAAGTGGGCCCACCTGGAATCGAACCAGGCACCTACTGATTATGAGTCAGTTGCTCTAACCGAATGAGCTATAGGCCCGATTTAATATTGGGATTGAACCAGTCGTCTACAAATCGTAAGCGAACACCGGGTCGTCCGTTGCATCAACGGACTGGACAAACGCTTGGAAGCAAGACCCTGTTCCCAAATCTTGTTTGGAGTGCAAAATTAGCGAATCAGTTTAAATCTCCAAACGAATACCACAAGATTAGCTTCTTTTCTCCGTTGGTTCTTTATTACTTTTGCCAAAAAATATACTTTGAACAAAAGGAAAATCATCAACGATCCGGTTTACGGGTTCATTTCCATCACCTCGGATCTCCTTTACGATCTGGTAGATCATCCCTATTTTCAGCGTTTAAGACGGATCAGGCAACTTGGATTGGCTGATATCGTATACCCGGGTGCGCTTCACACACGATTCCATCATGCATTGGGTGCCATGCACCTCATGAGCCAGGCGCTTCGGGTTTTGCAGGAAAAGGGGCACATGATCTGGGAGCCTGAATGGGAAGGTGCCCAGGCGGCCATTTTGCTTCACGATCTCGGGCATGGCCCTTTTTCACATGTATTGGAAAGTGTGGTTATTCCGGGTGTACCGCACGAGGCCATTACGCTGGCAATGATGAAAGACCTTAACCGGCAGATGAATGGAAGGCTTGATATTGCAATCCAGATGTTCGAGGGAACCTACCCCAGAAGATTCTTTCATCAGATGATATCCAGCCAGCTGGATATGGACAGGATGGATTACCTCAATCGTGACAGTTTTTATACAGGCGTTGTTGAGGGTTCTATCGGTGCCGATCGTCTGATTAAAATGCTGGATATCAGCAAGGATCAGCTTGTTGTAGAAGAGAAAGGACTTCTAAGTATCGAGAACTTCCTGCATGCACGCCGGCTGATGTATTGGCAGGTATACCTTCACAAAACGCTTCTGAGCGCGCAGGCCATGCTCACACAGATCCTGTATCGTGCGCGTGAGCTGGCTGCCGAAGGGCAGCAACTGTTTGCCACCCCGGATTTTGCGCTTTTTCTGAATAACAGATTTACGCTCACAGACTTTGATAAAAGGCCGGATTTGCTCGGGTCATTCAACGGACTGGACGATAATGACGTATGGGCATCTGTAAAAGGATGGAAGAGCCATCCGGATCCTGTCCTGTCTACATTGTGTGATATGCTTCTGAACCGAAACCTGTTTAAAATCAGCTTTTATGACGTGCCGCCAGGAGAAGAGATACTCATGCCACTTCGTGAAAAGCTGTCAAAATCCGGTATCCTGTCGACAGATCTGAATTATTTCCTTGTTATAGGTGAGACGACAAACTGGGCATATGCCAAAGAACAGGACCCGATCCGAGTAAAAATGAAAAACGGGGATTTGCTGGATATAGCCGATGCGTCCGATATTCCTACCATCGAAGCCCTGACTAAGATTGTACGCAAGTACTATGTATGTTGGGGTAAAAATGTATCTTTGCGTGGTTAATCAGGACCATAAAAAGAAAGCCCATTTAACAATTTGTACGACGTACTCGAACACTATTACCCGAAATTAGCCGAATAAATATGAAATTTACTGTCAGCGAGATTGCTCAAATGCTTGATGGAACTGTTGTTGGAAATGATCAGATTATAATTAATTCGGCTGCAAAAATTGAAGAGGGGCTGCCGGGTTGTATTTCCTTTCTGGCC
Organism: Dyadobacter ginsengisoli DSM 21015; assembly: GCF_059568735.1. NCBI lineage: Bacteria > Pseudomonadati > Bacteroidota > Cytophagia > Cytophagales > Spirosomataceae > Dyadobacter > Dyadobacter ginsengisoli. The sequence continues at coordinate 794,811 of NZ_JCANTY010000004.1, read as the reverse complement.
AACAGTAAATATGAGCCCTATGTCTACTCCACGAAGTCTTCAGTTGTAATTGTAAATAAGGAATTTGTTCCTAAAAAAGAGATTGCTGCGACGTTGATTTACGTCGAAAATGCCTACACCGCGTTTACCATTTTGCTTGAAGAATATCAAAAAAGATTGGCTGGCAGCAAGTCGGGCGTGGAGCAACCGAGTTTTATCGGTGAAAACAGCGAGACCGGAGAAGATTGTTATCGTGGTGCTTTTTCCTACATCGGTAAAAACTGCGTGATCGGAAAAGGAGTTAAGATTTATCCCCACGCTTATTTGGGAGATAATGTCGAAATAGATGACTATTCCGTGGTCCATCCTGGTGTCAGGATTTACGACAACACCATTATCGGAAAGAACTGCACCATTTTTGCCAATACTGTCATTGGCAGCGACGGTTTTGGATTTGCACCGCAGGCCGACGGCTCATACAAGCGGATCCCGCAGTTGGGCAATGTGATCATCGAGGACAATGTGAGTATTGGATCCAACACGACAATCGATTGCGCGACGATGGGCTCAACCATTATCAGGGAAGGTGTGAAAATAGATAACCTTGTTCAGATCGCACATAATGTAGAGATTGGAAAAAATACCGTAATTGCGGCCCAGTCCGGAGTATCCGGTTCTACCACCATCGGCGAACAATGCGTCATAGCAGGTCAGGTTGGGGTGGTTGGCCATATTACGGTCGCAAACAATACCAAACTGGGGGCGCAGAGCGGACTTGGAAAGTCCATTAAAAAAGAAGGCCTGTCGCTTTCGGGCTCCCCGGCCAGAGATCTGAACGAACACCTAAGGTCTATGGCGTTGGTGCGAAGGCTACCCGAGCTGGAAGAAAGGCTGAAAGATCTGGAACGTAAACAGGAAACCTCCGATTTTCAGTGATGCATCCCATCGGGCTTGATCGCACCTTATGTAGAAAAGGAAATAGATATAATGAACGAAAAACAACAAACCATTTCTAAATCTGTATCCGTAACGGGAGTGGGTTTACATACAGGGGTTGTGGCCACAATGACGTTTGTGCCGGCACCTGCCAACCACGGATATAAATTCCAGCGTGTTGACTTACCCGACCAGCCGATCGTGGATGCAGATGTCGATAATGTAGTGGATCTTTCGAGGGGTACTACCATCGAACAGAACGGCGCCAGGATCCATACTGTTGAACATACACTTGCTGCCCTGGTAGGATTGCAGATCGATAACGTGCTCATCCAGCTCGATGGCCCGGAGCCTCCGATCATGGACGGCAGCTCGATCAAGTTCGTTGATGCATTGCTTGATGCCGGTATCGAAGAACAGAATGCCTACCGTAACTATTTTGAAGTTCCGGAATACGTACATTATAAGAATAAGGAAAAGGATACCGAACTCGTGGCGCTTCCGCTTTCCGACTACCGTTTGACCGTTATGGTGGACTATAACTCCACCGTCATCAGCAGTCAACACGCTTCACTGAATGACATTACCCTTTTTAAGGAAGATATCGCAGCGTGCAGGACTTTCGTTTTTCTGCATGAACTGGAAGCGTTGTACAAGCAGAACCTGATTAAGGGAGGTGACCTGACGAACGCCATCGTGATCGTAGATCGCGAGGTGAGGGACGGAGAACTCGATCACCTGTCGCAGTTATTGAATAAGCCGAAGGTGAGTGTCGACAAGACAAAGGGAATTCTCAATAATGTGGATCTGCACTATTCCAACGAAATGGCACGCCACAAGCTGTTGGATCTTATAGGAGATCTCGCATTAGTGGGACGGCCGATCAAGGCGCAGATTCTCGCGGCGCGTCCGGGACATGCTGCGAACGTAGCATTGGCCAAGAAAATTAAGAAACTGATCAAATCCGGAAAGGGCGACATCCCGCAATATGACCCGAACAAGGCGCCGGTCTTCGATATTAATCAGATAGGGCAGCTTTTGGCGCACCGTTATCCATTCCAGATGATCGATAAGATCATCGCTTTGGACGAGAATAGTGTGGTGGGAGTTAAGAATGTCACGATCAACGAGCAGTTTTTCCTGGGACACTTTCCCGGTAACCCTGTAATGCCCGGAGTCTTACAACTGGAGGCGATGGCACAGACCGGCGGAATCCTGGTGTTATCCAGTGTCCCTGATCCGGATAACTACTGGCCATACCTGATCGGGATCGATGCATGCCGTTTCAGACGTAACGTTTTTCCCGGCGATACAGTTATCTTTAAATGTGAATTTACGTCTCCAATGAAGAGAGGGATCGTCAAAATGAGTGGCCGGGGATACGTAGCCGGACAGCTGGTGTGTGAAGCGGACATGATAGCAAGCCTGGTAAAGAAAAAATGACTCAATCATTAGCATATATCCATCCTGACGCTAGGATTGCTCAGAATGTAGAAATTGAACCCTTTGCAATGATCCATGCCGATGTAGAGATCGGGGAAGGATCCTGGATAGGTTCACACGCTGTAATCAACTCCGGAGCGCGGATTGGAAAAAACTGTAAAATCTTTCCTGGCGCTGTTATCTCAGCCACTCCTCAGGATTTGAAATACAATAACGAGTACACGTTGACCATCATAGGCGACAATACGACGATCCGCGAGTATGCGACGATCAGCCGGGGTACGGAAGAGCATTGGAAAACCGTCGTGGGTTCGGAGTGCCTGATCATGGCGTATGCCCACGTAGCACATGATTGCCGGGTGGGAAGCAATTGCATTATCGGAAACAATGTGCAGATGGCCGGACACGTACATGTGGGTGACTGGGCGATCGTCAGTGCGCTGAGTGCGGTCCATCAGTTTGTGAAGATTGGCGCTCATGCATTTGTTTCTGGAGCTTCGCTGGTGCGAAAAGACGTTCCGCCCTTTACCAAAGCTGCCCGCGAACCCATATCCTACGTTGGAATCAATTCGGTGGGGTTACGCCGCAGGGGATATAGCAACGAGAAGATCGTCGATATCCAGAATATCTATCGCTACATCTATATGAAGGGGTTGAACAATGCAGAAGCACTTCAAAAGATCGAGCTCGAAATGGCTCCTTCCAATGAACGCGACGAGATTATCAATTTTATCCGCAATTCGGAGCGCGGAATCATGAAAAGTCCCTTCCAGACAAGTGGGGCGAGCGAAACCGAAGCCTAGTTTAGACGGACCAGCTATATTAAAGAGTACCATTCTGGATGCCCCCAAAAGTTAAATACTTCAGGGGGCATTTTTTATGCTCTAGCCTAGCACAATCAGCGGGTCACCTTCCCGGATTTCGCCTCCGCCTTTTACCAATACCACATTCTGTCCAAACAGTATTTTATTGCCTGATCGTCGGTATCCGGAGAGTGTTTTCAAGGGCTCAGCGCCTTTCTGACCAGTTTCCGGGTCGATGGTAGTGAGGACGCACCTCGCGCAGGGTTTTACCACCTCAAACCGTTGATCTCCAATGGCGATATTCTTCCAGGTATCCTCCTCAAAAGGTTGGGTACCACTGACGACGAAATTAGGACGGAACCGCCGCATGGTAATGGGTTCAGCCAGGCGACCGTTGAGTTCATCCAGTGAGGCCTGTGAAATGATCAGGTAGGGAAATCCATCGGCAAAACTGACATTCTCGTTGTTATGCGCGTAACGCGGGTCTGCTTTGCGTGCTGTCGAATCCGGCATCATCACCAGGCTTAAACTGAGCCCGAGTTGCCTGCTGAGCCAGGTATCCGCCTCCTCGGTGACCGTAACGGCATCGGTAATGTCATCCCAGACAGTCACGGTTACAGGATTTGCCGAGCGTGGAATGAATGGTACTGTCACAAAATCACCGGGATCGGTCCGCAGGAAAATTTTTAATCCGCGTTCATGTATTTCCACATCGATGAGCGCCATTTTAGGGAATACGCGCTGGGTGATAAAAACATTTTTCTCATCTATGATCATCCAGCGGCGGTCATACTGCAGGCCTTTTTCCTGTGCCTGCGCGTTTGTAAGCCTGATCCCACCGAGTGATTTGATGGGGTAAATCCATATTTCTGATAATGTCATGGCCATTGTTATTCAATCACAAGTTTACGGACGCGTTCATTGTATGAATCAGTAACAAAAAGATTTTCGTCTTTGTCCAGAACGCAGCCCTGCGGATAGTGAAAAAGCGCATGGTCTCCGGCGCCTTCTGCATAACCGGTTGCACCCGGTTTTCCTGCAAGGGTAACTACATAGCCGTCGGGATATACCATGCGGATACAATGATTATAGAGGTCGGTTACATAAATATTGCCGAGCTGGTCGACCTGCACACTACTGGGTTGGTTGAACAGGACTTCACCTGCTTTTCCATCCTTGTGCCCGTTTTGCGTAGGGGTGCCCGAAACCGTGCTGACGATACCGTCGGTGCTGATCTTGCGGATGCAATGGTTATGTTTATCGGCTACGAAAGCATTGCCGTTTTTGTCCAGGGTTAAATGCACGGGCATATAGAATTGAGCTTCGCGCAACTTGCCGTCGGCATAACCCTGCGTGCTGCCGGCAAATGTCGTAACCTGGCCGTCCGGGGAGATCTTCCGGATCACATTGTTCTCGCCATCGCAAACCCATAGAACACCGGCCTGATCCAGTTTGACGCCATAGGGTCGTTTGAAACGGGCAGTGGTCAGGTTACCGTCGGTCAGGCCCGGCCGGTCGGGGTGGCCTGCGAGGGTTGTTAATGTACCGTCCGGGAGAATTTTTCGTATTGCATGATTGTCGTAGTCGGCCACATAAATGGAGCCGTCCTGGGCAGATTCGACACCAATCGGGAACATCATCTTGCCTGTCCCCTTTTTCCCATCCTGGTAGCCCGATTGCCGCTCAATGCCCGCAACGGTTGAAACCGTACCGTCCTTTTCAATGCGCCGGATCATGCAGTTGATTTGATCGGCGACGAAAAAAGCACCGTCACCGGCAATAGCAATGTTGTAATTATGGAAAAATTTGGAAGACGCGGGTAAGCCGTCGGCGTAACCCTGGCTGCTTCCTGAAAAATAATGAGCCGTTGCAGTGTACAGATAACGGAATGCCTCGCCAGATACCAGCTCTTTGCCGTTCATGGTTAATGTCAGTTTTCCCAAACCGCATCGGTCAGGTACCGTAGCGGTAATCGTGCTGTCCGCGGCAGCTTTAATAGCTGCGGCAAGCCCGTTGATCTTCAGTGAGATCCTGGAAACGTCACTGCCGAAGTGTTTACCGCGTAACGTGATTATAGTACCCTTTTTTCCTGACAATGGCGAAAATCCAGTGAATTCTATCACGGGATCGTGGCCGGTATCCGGCGGAGTAGGTGCCCCGGCATCCTTGCAGGAAAATATCGCCAGGAAAAACAACGCCGGCAAGAGGCAAACAGGTGATCTCATGGGTTAACAATAAATTTGGAAGTCATCTTCCCGGATTGTGATTCCACTTTCAAAAAGTAAGTTCCTGCACCGAGCTGCGACACATCCAGTTCCGTTCCTCCATTCGTTACGCTGCAAGGCTTACGGATCAGAATCCGACCAGCAACGTCTGTTACTGTGACCTCGATGGATATTTGCTTGCCAAGACCTCCGATCTGCATCTTTCCGCGGATCGGATTGGGGTAAACTTTGAAAAGTTCATGGCTGGGCTCCGTTCCGGTCACGACTTCCTTGGGAAATGTAACCTCCCAGATTTGGCCCTGGCCTTCAAGTATATATAATTTATTGTCGACAATCTCTGCGTCCGTAGGTTCTATAAAACCCGCCGCAATACGGTAGGCATTTAGCGTGTAGTTGTCGCCTGCTGCGTTTTTCTTCAAATTCAACATTAGTAGGTCCCTTCCGGCTTCTTGCATGGGACCATAGTTGGCTGAACCTTCCTGATAGCTCAGTACAAAGCCTTTCCCTTGATACTCACCACTAAAAGTCGATTGCGTGTCAAAAACGAGGCCCAGTGGCGAGCGGTGCGCGGTGAATGTACTGATTGAGGTTCCATTATCGCTGGCATCCACTACTTTGCCGGTAACAGAATCCCGGTATTTGTCCGCATCCGGTCCGGCATTCCTGATCGGGTGGTAGTAGGTGAGGTTTTGTGGTTTTTGGGGATACAGTTTGTCGTCGTGAAATGCACCGATCTGATAGGCGGTGTAAGCCCGGTTAACGAGTTTGTCATCATCCGCTTTATAACCCGCAAATTGCATAGGTGTATCATTTCCGCCCATTTCCCACGGAAAGCCGTAATGCCCGCCGACTCTGATCCAGTTCATTTCTTCGGGGTCGTCGCGGTCGCCGGAATTTTCGACACTGAACAGATCGCCGTTAGCCGCAAAGGCCAGGCTGAATGCATTCCGAACGCCTCGTACATGCACGTAAGGCGCAAGCGCGGCGGAGTCGTTTGGTAACAGCAGTTTTTCTGTATCTGTCGGCAGCTTGAATATGCAGCTCGTCAGGGCAACTTCGCGAAGGCCCGGATATAGTCCGTCATTGTCCTTGACTTCTCCGTGGTCAGTCCGGGAACCGCTGGCAATATACATGTCTTTTCCATCCGGAGAAAAGCAGATCGCACTGAAAGCGTGATCGTAAAGTGTTTTGGAGGAAGCATGCTCCGCGGTCCTGAACACTTCGGTCCAGATGGGCTTACTGCTGTTGATTTTAGCTTTTACCCCTTTTCCATAGCCTGATATCCCTTGTTTGATCACAACGTTGCCAACGAGATACAGCGTTCCGTCGTGTAAAGCGAGCCCTTGCAGATAGTTGATCCCGTGATCTTCCGCCGAGGCAAGTCTCTGTACCTGGTAACCTCCGGTGGTTGTGGCTGTGAGGTGGTATAGTTCGCCATTCCAGGCGATGGTGTAAAAAGATTTGTCGGAAGGATCATAGATAATCCGGGTCTGGGTGTCCGTGCCGGTAATTCGGAAAACCGGTTTGATCGCCAGGTCTTCACGGAGCAGTTGGGGTGTCTGTGCCGCAATAAAATGATAGTGAAAGAAGAGGAAAGCGACAAATACAAATGCTGAGCAAAAGTGTTTCATAAATTCCCGGTTTATCCATGCCTTTTAAAACTCCATGCGGGCCAGCGGGCTTACCGTCTGGTCGCAGAACTCCCCGGCCAGAAACTTGTAATGGGCTGCAATAGCAATCATCGCCGCGTTATCTGTGCAATATTCAAATGCGGGAATATAGACATTCCAACCCAGCTGATCGCCAAGCGCTTGCAAGGATCTGCGTAAGCCGGAATTGGCAGACACGCCACCAGCGATCGCAATTTCCCGGATACCCGTTTCGCGGGCCGCTTTTTTTAACTTTTTAAGGAGGATGTCTATCAGCGTGTGCTGAATGCTCGCACAAATGTCTGCTATGTTTTCCCGGATAAATTCAGGGTTCTCGCGAACCTGTTTTTGCAAAAAATAAAGGAAAGAAGTCTTGATACCGCTGAAAGAAAAGTCAAGTCCCGGCATTTCGGGTAGCGGGAACGGGTAGGCCTGCGGGTTTCCAGCGGCAGCATATTTGTCGATCAGGGGGCCGCCAGGATAGGGCAGATCCAGTAGCTTCGCGGTTTTATCAAATGCCTCACCAACCGCGTCGTCGCGCGTTTCTCCGATGATTTCCATCTGTAACGGGCCGGTAACCCTGACAATCTGGGTATGGCCTCCGCTCACAGTCAGACAAAGGAAAGGGAATGCGGGTTTGGGATCGTCGATAAAGTGCGCCAGCACATGGGCCTGCATGTGATTGATCTCTATCAATGGAATGTTGAGGCCCAGCGCCATGGATTTGGCAAAGGAAGTTCCCACCAGTAATGCGCCCAACAAACCGGGTCCCTTCGTGAAAGCAATGGCATCCAGGTCTTTTTTTGCTATTTTTGCATCATTCAGTGCTTTATCCACCACAGGCAGGATATGTTGCTGGTGAGCTCTCGAAGCAAGTTCAGGGACAACACCGCCATATAGGGTGTGGATGAGTTGCGTAGCAACAACATTGGAGCGGATATTCCCGTTTGTAATTACAGCTGAGGAGGTTTCGTCGCACGACGATTCTATGGCGAGGATGTTCATATTGCCGAAAATATTCGCAAAATTAAGCATTAACAATAAGATAAGCAGTATCCTGCTGCGAAGCTGTATATGTTAAAATTCCTGAAGGGGCTTGGTAATGGTCTGATTGTAGTTTTCATCTTCGTGCTTTTGGCGCTTGGGATCGCTACGACGGCGTTGCAGCTGCCATCGGTGCAGACCTGGGCAGTAGGGTATCTCACCGAGAATGTCTCCGGAAAGTTGGGCTACCCTGTTTCTATCCAAAAAGTCAATATCAAGTGGTTTGACGTCGTATCATTGGAAGGCGTGTCGGTAAAGGACTCGTCGGGCGCCGACATGATCGACGTGGGCCGGATCGACGTTAATCTCAATCTCAATAACATCATCGAAAACTCGGCCAGGGAAATATTTCTGGACGAAGTCAATGTATTCCAGCCCGATGTCCATTTGGTGATCGTACCGAAATCGGGAGACCTGAATATCGACGGTTTCATCGCGCGGATCAATGAACTGACAGCCCCGGCTGTTCCGCGGCCCCCCGGTACACCTGAAAATAACACTCCGTTTATCATCGGAAAGGCCAAGGTGATCGATGGAACATTTGGTTATGATGATCCCCGCAGGCCTCGGGATCGTGGGGACCGGGTATTCGACTATTCGCATTTCAAGCTGAACCATCTCTACGGTGAGCTCAACAATTTTCTGGTACAAGGCGACACCATTTCGTTTCTTGCCAAAAACCTCAAAACCATCGACAAGCAGACGGGGCTCGAAATGCACGATCTGGATACCCGATTTTTGTTTTGCCAAAAAAAGATGGAATTGAAAGAGCTTGATGCGCGCATCGGCAATTCGCATCTGAAGGACGAGGTGATCTTCTACTATAACCGCTCCGGGGAGCTCGGGGATTTCAACCATAAGATACGAATGAAAGGACACCTGGTACGCAGCCAGGTAGATTCGCGCGATCTCGGATTGTTTTCCAGCTATATCGATGGCCTGAATGAGACATGGCAGATCTCGGGAGATTTTAATGGGAAAGTGGACGATTTTATATTGTCGGACACCGACCTGCATTTCGGGAAAAACAGCCGGCTGGTCGGCGACATAGGGTTCAAAGGATTACCGACCATAGAAGGCGTCTTGATGGACATCCGGTTATCATTGTCGAAAGTCGATCCGATGGATCTTGTGCAATACTATCCGGAATGGGATATGCATGAGGACTTACAGAAGTTCGGCTACACATTGCTGGATGGTACTTTTAAAGGTACGCTTGAAGACTTCGCGGTGAATGCGTCTGCGTCGTCGGAGTTAGGAGAGGTGGCAGGCGACCTGGTATTTCATATTGCTGACGCTAAAACAACTACTTACTCGGGAGAAGTCAAAACATCTGCATTTGCATTGGGGACGCTGCTGGAAGATGAGGACAACTGGCAGGAGCTCGATTTTGAAGGTAAAATATTTGGGAAGGGCCTGGAACTTGCGTCGGCTTCCACTGATATGAATGCGCTGGTGAAAAGGATCGGTTTCAGAAACTATGATTATAAAAATATCCGCCTGAAAGGCAATTTGCAAAACCAGTATTTCAATGGCCTGGTCAGCGCGCGGGATAGCAATCTGGTAGTCAGCCTGGACGGGGAGTTCGACCTTTCCAAGCAGCAGAATACATTCGATGTCAGGGGATTAATCGAAAAGGCCAATTTGAGGGAGCTCGGATTCAGCCAGGATCCCATCACATTACGGACACAGCTGAACGTCAATGTTACCGGCAATACGGTGGATGAACTGACAGGGGACGCGAAATTGCTGGATACATACCTGGTTATGACCAACAAGGAGCGTAACCTGGTGATCGATACGCTTGTTCTTTCATCCCGTCAGAAAGCCGACAAGCGAAGTTTGCGCCTGGAAAGTGAGTTTTTAACGGCTAATGTGGAAGGGAATTTTCTTCCTACCCGGGCGTGGAAGGACGTTAGCCAGGTTTTGGAAGAATATAAACTTTATTTCTTCGATAATGAGGCCAGCCGCAACAGCTACTACGAGCGGAAGCCATCAAAGTCTGTTTCAGACCGGTATGAGATCGATTATTCAGTGGAGACCCATAACCTGTCTCGTTTCCTGGCCTTTCTGAGCCCCGATATCTATGTCTCCAGAGGGGCGCGGGCAGAAGGAGCTTTTAAAATGGGCAACACTGCGTTCCTGACACTCAACGCATCCTCCGATACCGTGCGTTACGGAGTGAATCAATTCATCGACTCGGAAGTAGATGTGACCACTTCCAAGTTCGTAAACAATGCGGAGGTACTCGCATCGATTCTGGTGACTTCGGATAAACAGCAGTTGAGCAAGATGGTGCCGACTGAGAAAATGGAGCTGGAAGGTACCTGGGATGTCGATCATATCGATTTCGGTGGGGCCATCCATCAGGTGAAGAGCACCAACCGGGCGAATCTGGCAGGAGAAATCCGCTTTCTGCCGGCAGGTCTGGACATCGGGTTCAAAAACTCGAAGTTATACCTGCTGGACGAAGAATGGAATGTGCCTTCTGAAAGTCTGATATCGATCGTCGGCAGTGATATTACTATGTCAAACGTCGGACTGGTGAGTGGCAAACAGCGGATATTTTTGAGCGGTACAGCCTCGGAAATTCCCGACAAAAGCCTTTTCCTCGATATTAAGAACTTCAAACTGGCCAGTCTGAACCCCGTATTCAATACCAAGCTCGCAGGCATCATGGACGGGAATGCCAAAGTCAAAGATGTTTATAACAGTGTGATCCTGGACGCGAGCTTTGCGATTGAAAGCCTGGGATACGGTCAGTATGAATTTGGTAACTTGTCGGGGACGGGAGATTGGGACCAAACCAGTAGTGAATTGCAGATCGATGCGCAGCTGAGCAAGAATGCGCGACGGGTTTTCGATCTGGTTGGCTCTTACCGACCCAAACTAGCGACCAATACGCTGAATCTCAAAGCCATTTTCAATCAGATCGATTTCAAGGCCCTGGAACCCTTTGCGGAAGGGCTTATTTCCGGAGTCAGCGGAACGGCGCAAGGAGTCGTTTTGATCAAGGGCGTAGTGGATGCTCCGGTTTTGGAAGGTTCACTGATGGTGGATAAGGGCAGGATGAAATTTGATTACCTTCAGTCAGTGTTCACTTTCAGCGATAAGGTCAATTTCAGCGAGAGCGAAATTACGGTGAACAACATACTCCTTACCGATGCCGACGGCAATACGGCGACGTTGCGGGGCGGGGTTTTTCATGATGGCTTCAAGTATTTTTCGCTGGGCTTTAATGCCGATCTGCGTAATTTCAAGATCCTGAACACCAATGCGAAAGATAACGATACCTTTTACGGAACAGCCTATGTCACAGGCCCGGTTGCCGTGTTCGGCCCCATCGATAACCTTAATATCGAAGCCAATGTGACGAGTAACAAGGGCACGAAAATTCATATCCCGCTGGACGGTGCCACGGAAGTAACCACGCAGGATTATATCCAGTTTGTAAGTAAAATGCCTGTGGCCGACAGTACTTCCACCGCGCCGGTCGATTCAGCGGGCCGCCGCCAGATTGCCGGTGGGATCAAAATGGATTTCAATTTCAACCTGACCCCAGACGCTACCTGCGAGATCATTTTCGACCGGCAGACTGGTGATGTACTCCGGGGAAATGGCAGCGGTCGTCTGAATCTCAACATCGATACCCAGGGTGATTTTACCATGGCCGGTACCTATGAGATCGAAAAGGGCGAGTACAATTTTACCCTTCAGAATATCATCAACAAAAAATTCAGCATTAAGCCAGGCAGCAGGATCGTGTGGTCTGGCGACCCGTATGGCGCGCAGTTAGACATCAAAGCAGGCTATACCCAGATGGTGTCGCTGGCTGGCGTGCTACCCAATACCAGCAATCTTGGTGGCAATAGTGGTGATGCATTGTCAAGGAGATATCCCGTCGAAGTTACGATCGGGTTGTCCGAGCGGCTGATGTCGCCTACGATCCGGTATGACCTGAAAATCCTTGATAATCCTTCGTTGAGTACTTACCGGGGGCAGCTTGAAGCATTTCAGAATAAACTGAAGTCGGATGAACAGGAATTGAGCCGGCAAGTGAGCAGCTTGCTGGTTGTTAATCAGTTATTGCCCGAAACCAGCCTGGCTACAGTAGGGAGCCAGAACTTCCTCGGAAGCAGTATCAGCGAGCTGGTTTCGAACCAGATCAGTCGCTGGGCCTCGGGGATCAATGAGAACCTGGAAGTGGGGGTTTCGGGGTTGTCGCTGGACCAGAATGCATTGAACAACCTGCAGTTGCGGTTTTCCTACCGTTTCCTGAACGATCGTTTCCGCGTGACGCGGGATGGGCGCTTTACATCAGGCACGCAGTCTCAAACCGGCGCGTCACAGTACGATGCGGGCACGCTGCTTGGTGAATGGACCCTCGAATATTGGCTAAACAGCCGGGGCTCGGTTCGGGTGAAGGCCTATAACCGGAACATTCAGAATAACCTGATGTTCAACAATGGTACTTTTACGACGGGCGGTGTAAGTATGCAGTTCACGCACAGTTTCAACCGATTCGCGCGCGCGCCGAAGCCGGGTGTCAGAATTCCTTTTTTGCCGGCAGATTCCACCAAACAGGACACTACTGCGGGAAAAAAATTACTTTCGGAAAAGCAATCTACACGTTAGCCAGTGCCAGTTCCTGCTTAATCGCATGAATGCGGTCGTTGAAATGCAGGCTATGGAAATCCAGCCCCGGAACACAGGTAGTGGAAAGGTAATCCATAACCTCCTGCGGATGGGGTACACGCTGGCCGTTGGCAATGCTGATATGTTTGGAGGTAGTCCAGAGGACGGTTTTCAATTCAGTCCGCAGATCGTTGGTCATAAAGTATTCGGTGACCATCGTATCCTCATTGAAGTAGATCACACGCGAGGTAATGCGTACCCATTCGCTGATACGCGCAGGTCTTACGTACGCGATCTGATGCTGGTACACAACCCAGCTAGTACGCAATTCACGAAACATTGCTTCGAAACTAAAACCATACAGTTTTGACACCTGATCTTCCCGTGCATTGAAGAAATAATCGAAATATTTGGAATTATTCAAATGCATCAGCGGATCGCAGTCCTGGAAACGAATGATGACCCGCGATTCCGCTTCGACGGGCATGTCGGATAGTTTGGCAGTAAAGAGCATGGTTTCGGATTATGTTGTTAGAAGTGTTATTCGCCGCGATAGCGCACAGCCAGCCCGCTTAGCATGTATCCTTCCTGCTTGACGCTGGTGTAATACTTATATTTGACATTGATGATTGCGTCCGCCCCGATCTTCTGTGCCTTGATCACCAGCCGCGCGGTAAGCAGTTCTTTGGTTTTGGCGTCGTTACCCCTGAACATCATCCGCTTATCCTGCGTCTGCCGTTCCGTCAGTGAATCTTCGCTGCCAATTTCGACAATCCCGATCTCGGAATACGGACGTTCCAGCGGCTGGCTGTCATAGAGCACTTCAATCGGGTATTTGGTATTGGATGAAATCGGGATTCCATTCCCAACGCAGCCCAGGAGCAGAAGACCGGTGAACAGGGTGAAAATGAATGGGATGCTTTTACTCGTATTCATTACTTTGAATTGAGGGACTGTTTTTTAACCAAGAATAGCCTGAAAGAATTCCGTATAGTGATTCCCGGGCGTGTGCCTGAACATGGGTACACACAGGGAAGGGTGTTTGTTGCATCGCGTATTATTTTGCCATTTGTCACCAACCCATTGCGAAATGGGATTATCTGCATTATTTTCAGGGATTGTAAATCTAAACTAATTCATTTTAGTATGGTCATGAAATCTGAAAGAACAAATTTGTTCGGGCGTCGTTCATGGGCCGGAGTGATGCTGGCTGTCATGCTGGCGGGAGCCGCCGATGCGCAACAATTACCGAAGGGAGTTACGAAAATGACCTCTGTTGAGGGGATTACGGAATACAGCCTGGAAAACGGGCTAAAAGTGCTAATGTTCCCGGACCCATCCAAGCCGACGATCACCGTGAATGTTACTTATCTGGTCGGTTCCCGGCACGAAGGTTATGGCGAGACAGGGATGGCGCATTTGCTCGAACACCTTGTTTTCAAAGGCTCTCCAAAGCACACCAATATCCCGCAGGAGCTCACCGAGCACGGCGCACGACCCAATGGGACGACCTGGTACGACCGAACCAACTATTTTGAAACGTTTTCAGCAACTGAAGAAAACCTCAAATGGGCACTGGATCTGGAGTCGGACCGGATGGTGAATTCATTTATCGCCAAGAAGGATCTCGACAGCGAGTTCAGTGTGGTCCGTAATGAGTTTGAATCCGGGGAAAACAGCCCGTTCAGGGTGTTGATGGAGCGGGTAATCTCCGGTGCATTTTTGTGGCACAACTACGGGAAGTCTACTATTGGCAACCGTTCCGACATTGAGCGGGTGCCCATTGAAAACCTTCAGGGCTTTTACCGGAAGTACTACCAACCTGACAACGCGGTGCTGACAGTCGCTGGGAAAATCGATGAGGGTAAGACACTGGCGATGATCAACGACTATTTTGGCAAAATACCAAAGCCCACCCGGGTGCTCCCGAAATCCTATACAGTAGAGCCTACCCAGGACGGCGAGCGCTTCGTAGAATTGAAAAGAACTGGGGATGTGCAGATGCTGATGGCAGCCTATCATATCATGCCAGGTTCTCACGCGGACTATCCGGCCATGGAAGTCCTTACCGAACTGCTGACGACGGAGCCGAACGGCAGACTTTACAAAAATCTGGTGGAGACTAAAAAGGCATCCTCGGAATTTGGTTTCAGCTTTCAGTTGTTTGACCCTGGTTTTGTCTTGTTCGGTGCCGAGATCCTTAAAGAGAAATCCCTGGAAGAAGCCAAAAAAGCTTTCGTAGCCACGCTCGACTCCGCGGCCGTCCTCAAACCTTCGAAAGAAGATGTGGAAAGGGCCAAAACGACGATCCTTAAAAACTGGGACCTGGAATTTCGTAATTCGGAAAGGGTCGGGCTAAGTATCAGCGAAGCCATTGCTACCGGCGACTGGCGACTGGCGTTCCTCTTCCGCGATAACATCCGGAAGGTGACACCGGAAGACGTTTTCCGGGTTGCGCAATTTTATTTCAAACCATCGAACAGGACACTCGGATCTTTTATGCCGGAGTCTAATCCTGTGCGGGCGGAGATTCCGGAGGCACCCAAAGTGGAGGATCTTGTCAAGAATTACAAAGGGGAAGCCGTGGTGGCTGAGGGAGAGGCATTTGACCCGTCACCGGCCAATGTGGAAAGCCGCACAGCGCGTGTAGAAAAAGCCAATACGATCGAAACGGCATTATTGCCTAAGAAAACCCGCGGGAATGTGGTAGCTGCCCGTATTACATTGCGGTACGGGGATGAGAAGAGCCTGCAAAGCAAAGCGACGATCTCCGACCTGACAGGTTCCATGCTGGATAAAGGGACCAAAACCAAGACCCGTCAGCAGGTAAAAGACGAGTTTGATAATCTGAAGGCAAGGGTAAGCTTTTTTGGAGCCAATAACCAGGCTGGCGCGAGTATCGAGACGACCCGAGAAAATCTGCCGGCGGTAATGAAGCTCGTTGCAGAAGTACTTAAAACCCCGTCGTTCGATGAAAATGAGTTTGAAAAACTGAAACAGGAAGAGCTCGCGGGCATTGAGTCGCAACGCAGCGAACCACAGGCCATTGCTTTCAACCAGTACCGTCGAATCGTTTCACCTTATCCTAAAACGGATATCCGTTATATCGGTACATTCGATGAAGACGTGGCGAGTATCAAAGCAACCACCATCGACCAGATCCGTCAGTTCCACAAAGACTTTTACGGAGCGAACAACGCGTCGGCCACCGTGGTAGGGGATTTTGACAAAGACCAGATCCAGAAGATTCTGAACGACGAGTTCGGGAACTGGAAAAGCGCGAAAGCTTTTACCCGCATCGCATCACCCTACCAGCCTGTGAAAGCCGAAAACAAATCGGTGGAAACGCCTGATAAGGCTAACGCAATGTTCATTGCGGGTCTGAATATGCCTTTGCAGGATACCGATCCCGACTACCCCGCGCTGATTTTGGGTAACTACATGTTGGGCGGAGGCTTCCTGAACTCGCGTCTGGCAACTCGCATTCGCCAGAAAGAGGGGTTGAGCTATGGCGTAGGCTCGCAGTTCTCGGCCAGCCCGCTGGATAAGAACGGTACATTTATGTCCTATGCTATTTACGCGCCTCAGAACGCGGAAAAGCTGGAAGCTGCGTTCAAGGAAGAAATTGACAGAGTGATGAAGGAAGGCTTTACCGCCGATGAGCTGAAAGCCGCCAAATCGGGATACCTTCAGTCGAGGCAGGTAGCGAGGTCGCAGGATGCTTCGCTGACGAATACGTTGACGAGCAATCTGTACCTGAACCGGACCATGCAATGGGATGCCGATTTTGAGAAAAAGGTCGAAGCACTCACTCCTGAGCAGATCAAAGCGGCATTCAACAAGCACATCGATTATAATAAGCTTGTGATCATCAAGGCGGGTGATTTTGAAAAAGCCAAAAAAGCCGCGCCTGCGGCAGGCGCACCTGCGCAGTTAGGCGGCAGCGAGAAAAAATAAAAGCATGTGCCGATCATTATGCAGGAAAGCCGGTAGCGAAAAGCGCGCCGGTTTTCTGCTTTTAAACGTAGTACATCTTTATCTTTGCCGAGTATTTACAAAGAGCTTTACCGCTGCAATTAACTTCTCCAATGAAATTAATCTCCCATCCGCTTCTCAGTGTTTTGTTCGCAGGACTGATACTGAGCCATTCGGTTTTCAGTCAGACCAAACCCAAGCCCGCCGGCACGTCGTCCAGGTTAGCCAGACCCAAATTGGTAGTGGGCATGGTAGTGGATCAAATGCGCTATGACTATCTCTACCGCTACTATGATAAGTACAAGGAAGGCGGGTTGAAAAGGCTGATGAATGAAGGCTTTAACTGCCGGAACAATCATTATCACTATGCTCTGACTGTTACGGCGGCTGGGCATTCTGCGGTATACACCGGTTCAATACCGGGTATCAATGGGATTGTGGGGAATGATTGGTATGATGCAGGGCAAAGCAAAAACGTTTATTGTACCGACGATAATTCGGTGGCGACAGTAGGCAGCAATAACGTTACCGTGGGTAAAATGTCTCCCAAAAATCTATTGGTAAGTACAGTTACCGATCAGTTGCGCATTGCAACGAATTTCCGGTCAAAGACGATCGGCGTCGCCATCAAGGACAGGGCGTCGATCCTGCCCGCCGGGCATGCGGCTTCTGGTGCTTATTGGTTTGATTCCAAGACTGGCAATTTCGTGACCAGTACTTATTACATGGACGCATTACCACAATGGGCTGCCGATTATAACAGCCAGAAAAAACCGGCCCTGTATATGGGGAAAGGCTGGAATACGCTTTTACCCATTGAACAATATACCCAAAGCTCCCCTGACGATGTACCCTGGGAGGGCAAATTATCCAGCGCAACCAAGCCTGTCTTCCCGCACGACCTCACCGGCAATGCTGGCGATGCCTACGGTCCCCTGACCACCTCGCCGTGGGGCAATACGATCACCAAAGAAATGGCAATCGCCGCAATCAAAGGTGAAAATCTGGGTAAAGGTGCGGAAACCGATTTCCTGGCAGTAAGCTTCTCTTCGCCGGACCGCATTGGTCATATGTTTGGGCCCAATGCGGTGGAACAGGAGGATGATTATCTGAAACTCGATGCGGAATTTGCCGACTTCTTCAATTTTCTTGACGGCTGGGCCGGAAAAGGCAACTACACCGTTTTTCTCACTGCCGACCATGGTGCGATGGACGTCCCGGCCTTCTGGCAGGAGCATAAGCTGCCCGCCGGATTGATGAATGCGACTACACTGACGAGAACGATCGTGAAGGCATTGAACGATACTTATGGAGAGGCGGAATATATTTCGGCATTCGAGAATTACCAGTTGTACCTCAACAAAGCAAAACTGAAAGAGAAGAAGATCACCGTGGCTGACGTACACCAGACGTTGCGTGACGCGCTGTTAGACGTGGACGGTGTTGCGGATCTCATCAACCTGCGTGATATGGGACGTGCACCGCTGAACACCTATCAACTGGAGCTATTCAAAAATAACATCAATGCCAAACGCAGCGGTGATCTGCAGGTGCTGGTGCAACCGGGCTGGTTTGCTTCATCGTCATCTACGGGCACCGACCATGGTACGCCTTACAACTACGATACGCATGTACCGTTCTTGCTTTATGGATGGGGTGTCAATAAAGGAGAAACGCTGCGTCGAACCACCATTGCTGATATTGCACCTACCATCTCGGCATTGTTACATATTCTGCCTCCAAGCGGTAATGTGGGCAACCCGATTGAGGAAGCTTTGAAAAAATAGACCTTTAATTGTTTGATCCTGCGGGCCGGTTCACCGGTCCCGCGTTTTTTTGTTTTATCTAAATCCCTTAACTGTGAGAAAATTATCCTGTTGGATGTTGGCTGCGATGGCGTCTACGGCCATTTATGCGCAAACTCCAAAAAAGGCTGCCGTCAAAACATCAGCGCTTGCCCGTCCTAAACTTGTGGTCGGAATCGTGGTCGATCAGATGCGTTACGATTACCTCTATCGGTATTATGACCAATATACCGAAGGAGGTTTCAAACGTATGATGAATGAAGGGTTCAACTGCCGGAACAATCATTACAGCTATGCATTGACAGTCACCGCTGCCGGACACGCCTCCGCGTACACGGGTTCCATTCCAGCGATTAACGGAATAGTCGGAAATGAGTGGTATGATCCCATTGCAAAGCAGGATGTTTATTGTGTGGAGGACAGTACGGTCAAAACCGTGGGCAGTAGCAATGTTGCGGTTGGTAAAATGTCTCCTAAGAACTTGCTGGTGAGCACGGTAACCGATCAACTTCGTATTGCAACTAACTTCCGTTCCAAAACAATTGGTGTGGCCATCAAGGACCGTGGCTCGATCCTTCCCGCAGGTCATGCGGCCAACGCGGCGTACTGGTTCGATTCCAAAACCGGAAACTGGGTGACCAGTACTTATTATATGGACGATTTGCCACAATGGGCGAAAGATTACAATGCTAAAAAAATGCCCGCGGAATACCTGAAAAAAGGTTGGCAGTTACTCTTGCCTGCCGAAGCCTATGTACAAAGTTCTCCCGACGATGTTGCCTGGGAGGGCAAGCTTCCCGGTGCTAAAAAACCTGTTTTTCCGTATGAGCTGATGGGGATGTCGGGTGATGCATTTGGTATAGTGACAGATACGCCCTGGGGTAATACGATCACGAAAGAGATGGCCATTGAGGCTGTCAAGGGCGAGAAGCTCGGAAAGGGAGCCGATACCGATTTCCTGGCGATCAGCTTTTCATCACCTGACAAGATCGGGCATCGTGTAGGCCCCAATTCAATGGAGCAACAGGACGATTACCTGCGGCTGGACAGAGAATTTGCCGATTTGTTCAATTTTCTGGACGGCTGGGTAGGTAAAGGTGAATATACCGTTTTCCTCACCGCGGATCATGGCGTGGTAGATGTTCCCGGATTCGCGAAGGAACACAAACTCCCAGCCGGGCTGGTGGATAGGAAATTGTTGACTACTGTCGTGACCGATGCATTGAATGAGGCATTCGGGAAAGACAAATATGTGGTGGCGACTGACAATAACCAGTTGTATCTGGATCACGCCATGTTGAGAAAAAAGAATGTTACCATAGCGTCTGTGGCCAGTGTTGTACGGGATGCCGCGCTGACGGTACCGGGCATTGCCGATGTGCTCGACCTGACGGACATGGGTAAGGCTCCCCTGAATACCTATCAACTGGAATTGTACAAAAACAATGTGAATGCAAAACGGAGCGGCGATTTACAAGTCATCTCGCAACCGGGTTGGTTCTACGGGACTTCAACGGGAACTTCGCACGGAACGCCTTACAATTACGATACCCAGGTACCGTTTGTCATGTTTGGTTGGGGTGTAAAGAAAGGAGAGACTCTGAAACGGACTTCGGTATGCGACATTGCGCCTACGGTTGCTTCGCTTCTGCACATTCTGCCTGCCAGCGGGAACATTGGAATGCCGGTCGAGGAAGCATTGAAAAAATAAGTACTTACTTGTTAAAAAAATCAAAGGCCGGGATGATGTTCCGGCCTTTAGTTTTTTAGAAATCAGGATTCCTCCACGATCAGGACTATTCCGTCTGTTTTCTTGATGACTACCTTGCTTCCGGCGGTGATGGAGTGATGGCTCTCAGATATCGCCTTCCACTCGGCGCCCCGGTAATAGATGCGGCCTTCACCCTCGTCTGGGATATCGCGGATGACCATCGCTGTTTCCCCGACGAATTCATTGTATTCCGGATGAGCCCGGCGGTCGAGTAATTTGCGGACATGTTTTCTCAGGACAAGCAATGAAATTAATGAAATGGCTGAAAATGCAAGAATCTGACTCTCGGTAGTGGGTAATAGCCCTATTGAGGTGAGGAGAGAGGTGATTAATGCGCCTGTGGCAAAAAAAACAAATACCAGCAGGACACTTACCAGTTCAGCCAGCAGCATTACCAGCCCGACGATCAGCCATATTTGCGGCATTGACAAATCCATACTATTTCTTCGGTTCAGATTTGACAACTGTTAATGCCGTGGCGATCAGGGAGCCCATATCGGCGAGGTTAGCGGGCAGAATGAGGGTATTCCCTGCTTTGGCTATTTTACCGAATTGTTCCACATAATTTTCAGCCACTTTTAATTGCACGGCTTCGGAACCTCCTTCTTCCCGAATTGCCCGGGCAACGAGCCTGATACTTTCCGCGGTAGCTTCTGCAACCGATTTCAAAGCGGAAGCCTCGCCTTCCGCCTCATTAATTTGTCTGAGCCGGATGCCTTCCGATTCCAGCACTACTTTTTGTTTTTGTCCTTCAGCTACATTGATCGCCGCCTGTTTTTCCCCATCCGATTGGAGGATTACCGCCCGTCGTTCACGTTCTGCCTGCATCTGTTTTTCCATAGCAATGAGTACGCTCTGGGGCGGAGTAATGTTTTTGATTTCATAGCGTAATACTTTTACACCCCATCCGGTAGCGGCTTCATCGATGGATTCCACCACGGCCCGGTTAATGGTCATGCGCTCTTCAAATGTTTTATCGAGATCCAGCTTGCCTATTTCGCTCCGCATGGTGGTTTGAGCCAGCTGAATCACAGCAAAAGTATAGTCAGCGATGCCGTAAGCAGCTTTTTTGGGATCGATTACCTGAATGAAAATGACTCCGTCCATACGCACCTGCACATTATCGCGGGTAATACATATTTGCTCGGGAATGTCGACGGCAGCTTCTTTGAGTGTGTATTTATATGCGATCCGGTCGAAGAAAGGGATGATGAAGTTGACACCGGGTTGAAGGACTGCGTAGAACTTACCCAGACGTTCCAGGACGTAGGCACTTTGCTGTGGTACTACCTTGACGGTCATCAGAATAGTAAGGACTACCAGTACGAGCAGAACGATAAAAGGGGTCATAACAAGTCGGTTTAAGGTCTATTGCGAAAATAGACATAACCGCCCTGCATTCCTATCCTACTCGGACTAATGCAAAGTATGAAGGCTCGCCGGTCGATCTTCCGGATAAGTGGTTAGCTTATTACGGGATAAGTAACCTGCGGCTCCCCAGCCATTCGCCGGTGTGTCTGAGCAGGCGGACAATGTACATACCCGTGGGCAGGAGCGAGGTATCCAGCACAAGAGGCTGACCCGGTAATGTTCTTCGAATGACTGTTCCATGCTGGTTGCAAATCTCGGCTGTATAGCCGGCTGGTTCGTCGGGGCTGTTCTCGGGGACGATGCGGTAAGTATGCCTGCCTATTGGAATAACAAACCAGGTAAACTGTCTGCACGGCAGTTTAACGTATCGAATGGCGGAGTTTTCAGATTTTCCGTCATTGTCTACGATCCTCAAACGGTAATAGTTTGTGATTCCTGGAGAAGTATCTTCAAAATGGTAATTTCGCTGCGTCCGCGAATCGCCTGCTGCGTTAATCCTACCGATCTCATTGAAGCTTTTTCCATCGGCACTCCTCTGAATAGTAAAATTGGACGCATTGATTTCCTCCGAGGTACTCCACTGCAATCGGACACGGCAATCTGCTACATTTACTTCGAATCTCGACAAACGGACTGGTAGCGGATCCGAGATAATAGCACTGAAAAAGGCAAAAACCGCTGCTGTAACACTTATTTCCTGTACCGTAAATTCCGACATTTCGACTGCCTGGCGGGTGTCGGTGTAACGGCGCAGCACAGGGTAGGGATCTTCTTTGCGGTAGCCATAAGGGTAACGGTTCAGTGAATCCTGGATTAAAAAGCTTGAAGGCCGGTTCATGAGCAACGAAGCCGCCGGCCCGAATACGGGCACACCTGGTACTGGCTTAGGGTATTTTCCTGGCACGGTTGACCAATGCAAGGGAAACTGAGGTGCATGTGTCCCGGCGCCGGTAATGAAACATTGCGAAAGCGGATTATTGCCTAGCGGAATATCCAGCTGGATTTTGGCATAACTGAACAACTCGGGTTTTTGGAGCAATGACGCAAACAGAATATAGTCAAAGGCATAGCTCTGGGCCATTCCAAACGAGCCATATCCTATGTAGCCCTTGAAATGATGGTAGGCGCCGTGATATGCGTGGATTTTCATCGTTCGGTTATAGTAATTCACCAGTACTTCGCTGTTCAGTTTGCTCTTAAACTCGTCGACCAATGCATTATTGACCTCAAACTGAGTTGTTGCGTAAGCCCAGGCTGCCTTAAAAGTATGCTGCTGCCAGCTCATGGTGGCGTGGAACTGGTGAGGAATCTGGCTATACCATTCGTTGAAATCTGTATTGTATTGAGTCTCGCCGGTTGTTTTATACAGTTCGGCAGCGGCCCAGGCACGGTTATCCGCGTCGATGGGATCGGGATAAGGGCCAGCTGAAATGCCGGGGACGCTCACCGGCGGAGTTGGGGCGAGGTGACTTTTTAGGAATAACCACGCTTTTCGAGCTCTTTCGAGGCAAGAGGCTGCATAGGCGGTGTTGTATTTAGAGAAATTTCTGGCGGCCATAGCCATAGCAGCGGCAAAAACGGCGGTTGATTGCGTGGTTTTCTCGGAAATGTAAAGCGTGTGGGTTTCTTCACCTGGCAACCCCTGCGACCAGGTTGCGGGCGTGACGCGGAAATAGACACCGCCATCAGGAGCCTGCATCTGCATGAGCCAGTCGGTTTCGTATTTGACTTCATCCAGCCAGTCGGGAATCCCGTTGCCGCTTTCGGGGATATTGAGATGATTGTCCGGAAATTTTTCAGGATAGAGCTCAAATGCGGTAAACATGACGAACAATGCGCTTGCCGCCGTGGGAACATAACGGCCGTAATCACCCGCATCCAGCCACCCACCCTGCATAGGAAGCGCCGTGCCGGGCGGATAATCGGAGGTTGAATAAAGCGGGGAGTTGACCTGCGAAACATGAATCTGCGCGGTTTTGGAAGGTAAGCCATCACGAGTCCAGGTGCCGCCGTGTGCGGCTTCAATCTTTCCTGAACGCTGGTAATACAATGCCCGGGCTGTATTGAAATAAAGCTCATTGTAGCAGTCAGCGGCGATGACAAATGTTTCAGACCGGCCATAGCCGGGAACATATAAATGATATTTACCGGGTGTTTGTAATGCTGAGAAATCTATGTCAAATACACTTTCCCCGCTGAATGCGGAATCTGATTTGAGATACTGGCAAGTCCCTTCGAAAACGATCTGCTGATTCGCACCGATGACCTGGAACGGTGGTGGCGAAAGCGTGTCGACAGGCATAAACCAGGCATCACCCAGAAATCGTCCTAATTTGCCTAGTTTCGGTCCTTCCGGCAGGTAGCCTACCTGATTAGCCTTTACATTATCCCGGATATCGGCGTCACTGAATGTAAACATTATGTCCAGGATCGTAGCATTGCCGTCGATGTTTTTAATACCGTCTGTTTGCAGATGATAGGAATTTCCATTTTTTAATGGTTTATCAAAAATCAGGTATAGCTGGAAGACGATATCCTGCTCGCCAGAAGCTGAAAGTCTCTTCACAAAGCTATGCCTACCAATTCGGGTGGGATTGGTAGTATTTTGATAATCAAGATCGGTGGAAGAATGCAGCGAATAACGTTTGGGATCGTGACATCCGGCGGTATCGAATCTTTCACTGATAGTAAGCAATGCAACGCGATTGGAAGCAGGTGAAAAAGTGATCACCGGAGCGGCCGGTAAGGAGGCGATGCTCCGGGCATTTGAATAGCCGGTAGCCAGCAGTATGAGAATAAGCATTGTCCGTCTCATAACATTTTATGTTTGTTTGGGACGGGAAGTAGCGATACCTGTGCCTGTTTGGAGTAAATTAACTGAGACATCCCCACCGGCAGAGATCATTTATCAGCCGAGCAAAAAAATTGCGATTTTTTGTTTTTCAGGTATTTGACAATCTTTAAAAAGGGGCTTTAATTCCTCAAAATCTCCTTTGAAATAACCATTTTCTGAATCTCACTGGTGCCTTCTCCGATCGTACAAAGCTTGCTGTCGCGATAGAACTTTTCTGCCGGATAATCCTTTACAAACCCATAACCTCCGAATATCTGAACTGCCTCGTTGGCAACGCGAACGGCGGTTTCAGATGAGTGATATTTCGCGACCGAGCTTGCGAGGGTTACTTTCTCGCCGGCATCTTTTAATGCAGCCGCATGGAAAGTGAGCAGTGAAGACGCCTGAACGTCGGTGTACATATCTGCCAGTTTGAAGGCAATGGCTTGGAAATCGCATATGGCTTTGCCAAACTGTTTGCGTTCTTTGGAATAGGCCAATGCAGCCTCGTACGCGCCCCAGGCCGTGCCAACGCCCAACGCCGCAATGGAAATACGGCCACCGTCGAGGACTTTGAGGGACTGGATAAATCCGTCGCCCATTTCACCGAGCCGCTGGCTGTCGGGTACGCGACAATCCTGAAATAGCAGTTCCACGGTCTCGGAAGCGCGCATTCCGAGCTTATCTTCTTTTCGACCTGCGCTGAAACCCGGTGTATTGCTATCGATGATAAATGCGGTGGCGCCGTGCTTGTCACCAGGCTGGCCGGTACGTGTCATCACGACTAGTACATCGGCACTTTTTCCGTTGGTAATAAAGTTTTTAGACCCATTGATGATCCAATAGTCACCGTCTTTCACTGCAACTGTTTGCATATTTCCCGCATCCGACCCGGTATTGGGCTCTGTGAGGCCCCATGCGCCTACGAGGTTACCGGTAGCGAGACCCGGCAGGTATCTCTGTTTTTGCTCTTCGTTGCCGAACATGTATATGTGGTTCGTACACAGAGAATTATGTGCGGCCATGGATAGCGCTACCGAAGGGTCGGTTTTGGCAAGCTCAATAATGGCTGTAACGTACTCGCGATAGCCAAGCCCGGGGCCTCCGTACGCTTCAGGTACGAGCATGCCCATGAGCCCGAGATCACCCAGTGCTTTGAAAATATCTTTCGGAAAATGTTGCTGGTCGTCCCAGGTCCGGATATGCGGCTTGATATGCAGCGTAGTAAAATCTTTGACGGTCTCTCTGATGAGGTTACAAATCTCGTCGGACGAGTTGGTGTTCACTTCTGATTTAGGTGTGTCCATAGGTGTTGATGATTATATTTGTGCGATTACCCAATGATAATGAGAAAGCGACAATTTCGCTAGCCACTAACGAACAAATCCAGGCGTCACAGGCGGACATTCGGTTAAAAAAATTACTTTTGCAACCGTCCTTACGCACTGGACTTAGTTAAGTACAATTTCCGGATTTTAATTAAATAAGTGCCGAACAGCTATACAATAATTAACCGTTTATGAAAATTGCAGTAGTAGGAACAGGATACGTAGGTTTGGTAACAGGTACCTGCTTTGCCGAGACAGGCAACCAGGTAACATGTGTCGATATCGATGTCAGAAAGGTGGAACGCCTTCAAAAAGGAGAAATACCCATTTACGAGCCGGGGTTGGATGTACTTTTCGACCGGAACGTTTCAGAAGGCCGGTTGTTATTCACGACAAACCTGGTCGAGGGGATCAAAGATGCTCAGGTGATTTTCCTGGCGTTGCCCACACCTCCGGGTGAGGATGGCTCTGCCGATCTCAAATACATTCTCAAAGTTGCGGATGACCTGGGCCCGATCCTTGATCAGTACACGGTCATCATCGACAAGAGTACCGTTCCGGTTGGGACCGCTGAAAAAGTGCAGGCGGCAATCGCGAAGAATGCCAAGGTAGAATTCGATGTAGTCTCCAATCCGGAATTCCTCAGAGAAGGAGTAGCGGTGGAAGATTTCATGAAACCTGACCGTGTGGTGGTGGGCACTTCCTCGGAAAAAGCCAAAAAGGTAATGGAAAAACTTTACGCACCACTGGTTCGGCAGGGTAACCCGGTTATCTTTATGGACGAACGTTCGGCGGAAATGACCAAATATGCGGCGAATTCATTCCTGGCGATGAAAATCACCTTCATGAACGAGATCGCCAATCTTTGCGAAAAGGTAGGTGCGAATGTGGATGATATTCGTCGTGGTATCGGTACGGACAGCCGCATTGGAAAACGCTTCCTGTTTGCGGGAATCGGATATGGCGGAAGTTGCTTTCCGAAGGATGTGCAGGCATTGGCCAAAACTTCCAAGGATTATAACTATGATTTCCGCATTCTGACGTCTGTAATGGATGTCAATGATGATCAGAAGAAAAAATTGCTGCCTATGGTTGATGGTTATTTTTCAGATGGTTTGAAAGGAAAGACCATCGCAGTGTGGGGACTGGCATTCAAACCTTATACGGATGATATCCGCGAAGCACCGGCATTGGAAAATATCGATGCATTGCTGGCGGCGGGCGCGAAAGTGACAGCCTACGATCCTGAGGCGATGAACAATGTGAAAGGCATTTTGGGTGACAAAGTTACTTTTTGTCACACCCCTTATGCTGCGCTGGACGACGCCGACGCGTTGATGATTTTCACCGAATGGCCCCAGTTCCGTACTCCGGAATTCGAAAAAATGGGTAAGCTGCTGAAAAACAAAGTGATTTTTGACGGGAGAAACCTTTATGAATTAGAGCAGATGCGCGAAATGGGGTATACCTACTACAGCATCGGCCGCGAGAAAGTGCTGCCGGCCTGATCATATAACAAGTATTTACTCTAACTTATCTCATTTTAATGAAACGTGTCTTAATTACGGGAGCAGCTGGTTTCCTGGGTTCGCATCTCTGCGAGCGTTTTTTAAAGGAGGGAATGTACGTGATCGGAATGGATAACCTGATCACCGGTGATATGCGCAATATCGAGCACCTGATGCCAAACCCAAACTTTGAGTTTAATCATCATGACGTGACCAAATTTGTGCATGTGCCGGGCGAACTGGATTATATCATGCATTTCGCCTCTCCCGCCAGTCCGATCGATTATCTGAAAATACCGATCCAAACGCTTAAAGTGGGTGCGATGGGAACACATAATCTGTTAGGGCTGGCCCGTGTTAAAAATGCTCGTTTCATCATCGCATCTACATCGGAAGTTTACGGTGACCCGCTTGTGCACCCGCAAACCGAGGACTACTGGGGCCACGTAAACCCGATCGGTCCGAGAGGTTGCTATGACGAGGCAAAGCGTTATCAGGAAGCGATCACGATGGCTTACCACCGTTACCATAACCTGGAAACCCGCATTGTCCGGATTTTCAACACTTACGGGCCCAGAATGCGCCTCAATGATGGCCGGGTATTGCCCGCGTTTATTGGGCAGGCATTACGGGGTGAAGACATTACCGTTTTCGGTGACGGTTCACAAACCCGCTCTTTCTGCTATGTAGATGATTTGGTTGAAGGGATTTATCGTCTGCTTTTAAGCGACTACTCCCTGCCGGTGAATATTGGTAACCCGAAAGAGATCACGATCGGACAGTTTGCCGAAGAGATCATCCAGTTGACCGGTACCGATCAGAAAGTGGTTTACAAGCCGCTTCCCCAGGATGATCCGAAGCAGCGTCAGCCGGATATTTCGAAGGCCAAGGAAATTCTCGGATGGGAACCGAAAGTATCGCGCGAGGAAGGTTTGCGCATTACTTACGATTACTTCCGCAACCTGCCAAAGGAGCGTTTGTACGAAGAGTCGAACCACCGGGGATTTGAAGGGTTCAGCAAAAGCAACTAGTTACAAAAACAAAAAACCCGCATCCGGCGGGTTTTTTGTTGGTTAAAAGCAGGAATCAGTCTTAGACTTCCATGATCTCCCTTTCCTTAGCGGAGAATATCTGTTCGACTTTCGCAATGTAGCTGTCGGTAAGTTTTTGCACACGGTCCTCGCTGGCCTTGACCAAATCCTCGGAAACGCCTTCCTTAGTTAGCTTTCTCAATGAATTGTTCGCATCCTGACGAATATTGCGGACATTGATCTTGGCTGTTTCAATCTCATTCTTTGCGCGCTTCACAAGCTCTCTTCTGCGTTCTTCGTTCAATGGCGGCACAGAAATCCGGATCATCTCTCCGTCGTTGGATGGTGCAAAACCCAGGTTCCCGTTACGGATCGCTTTTTCGATATCATTGATGATCTTACGCTCAAAAGGTTTGATAGCGATGGTTCTCGCATCGGGCGTGTTGATGGTCGCTACATTTTGCAGCGGAGTCATTGAACCATAGTATTCGATCTGAAGACCTTCCAGCATTTGAGGGGATGCTTTTCCGGCGCGGATTTTACCCAATTCAATAAGCAGGTGTTTGATTGCGCCCTCCATGGTATCCTTGGCGTCATCCAGATATAATTCTATTTCTTCCATTGTTTTATAGTAAGCTGTATAATTCTATTGGTTCGATATCAGGGTGCCTACATCTTCGCCCATCACCAGGTCATACAGGTTCCCCGGCTTGTTCATGTCGAATACAATGATCGGGAGGTCATTTTCCTTGCAAAGCGTGAAGGCGGTAAGGTCCATGATCTTGAGGTTTTTAGCCAGCGCTTCGTCAAAGGTAAGTTGGGTATATTTCGTAGCGGTCGGATCCTTCTCCGGGTCGGCAGTGTAAACGCCGTCGACGCGTGTTCCCTTCAAAACGACTTCCGATTCTGATTCGATGGCGCGCAGCCCCGCAGTGGTGTCCGTTGTGAAGTAGGGGTTTCCGGTGCCCGCACCGAAAATCACCACGCGTCCTTTTTCGAGGTGACGGATAGCCCGTCGCCGGATCAATGGCTCACATACCTGCTCCATTTTAATGGCCGACATCAGCCGTGTATTCACGCCATGTTTTTCGAGAGAACTCTGGATAGCCATGCCGTTAATGACTGTTGCCAGCATTCCCATATGATCGCCCTGCACACGATCGATCCCGGATTTTTCTACGGATGCTCCCCGGAAAATATTTCCACCACCAATTACGATCGCAACCTGAACGCCTACCTCGGTAATCCTTCTGATTTCCTTGGCATAATTGTCGAGAATGTTAAAGTCAATGACCTGGGCTTTATCGCCCCCGTTGAGTGCTTCTCCGCTGAGTTTGAGTAATAAACGTTTGAATTTTGGTTCCGGCATGGTAATGATGTGGTGTTTTGATCCGTAAAAATAAGCGTGTGAAGTTCAGATTCACAAGTAATTTAGTGAAACTCCAATAATACCTGGTTTTTTTCAACAATCTGGCCGGGCGATACTTTCAATGTTTTGATCACGCCACTGCCGGAAGATTTGATCACGTTCTCCATTTTCATAGCAACGAGCACCAGCAGGTTGTCACCCTTGCTGATTTGGTCGCCTTCGGATACCGCGATAGACTGTATCAGGCCAGGCATAGGCGCTTTTACATTGTTGATTTTTTGAGCGGAACCATTCTGCATGCCCATTCCTTCGAGCAACAGATCGAGGTGATCCTTGGCAGTGGTATAATAATGCTGGCCGTTGATCACTAAATGCGCTGTTTTTTCAGCGGCATTTTGATCAACGATCTCGATATTGTAGGATTTGTTTTTCCAGATAACGTGGAAGCGGTTCGGTCCGATGGCTACGATGTCACCATCAAACGTCGTACCGTCAACGGACCATTCTTCTTTCCCGTGGTCGATTTCAAATGTCTTTTCCTGTGACAGGCTTGGAGAAGAATCTCCGGCAGGACTGTTTCCGACGTTGACTTTCAGCATACCACTTCGCTATAGTCGTTGGAAACCTCTTTGAGTATGCTGTTCAGTTCTTCAAAAGTCATAGCTTCCACCAGTCTCATGCGGTATGGTTTGAAATGTTCAAGTCCTTTGAAATAGTTGGTGTAATGTCTGCGCATTTCAAATACTCCGGCAACAGGTCCTTTCCAGCGAATGGAAAATTCAAGGTGCCTGCGGCATACATCTACGCGTTGTTCCATCGTGGGCGGTGCGAGCTTTTCGCCGGTCTTCATATAATGTTTGATCTCATTGAAGATCCAGGGGTTGCCAATCGTCGCACGGCCGATCATAATCCCGTCTACGCCATATTTATCCCGGTATTCGAGCGCCTTTTCCGGGCTGTCCACATCTCCGTTTCCAAAGATCGGGATGGTAATCCGCGGGTTCTCCTTGATCCTGGCTATAAGCGACCAATCCGCGGAGCCCTTGTACATCTGCACACGTGTACGCCCGTGGACAGACAGGGCCTTGATGCCAATGTCCTGAAGACGCTCGGCCACTTCCTCGATATTTTTAGTATTGTCATCCCAGCCCAGCCTTGTCTTCACCGTAACCGGCAAATGCGTTGACTTGATTACGGATTCGGTCATTTTGACCATTTTCGGGACATCCTGCAATAGGGCAGCACCTGCTCCGCGGCAGGCCACGTTCTTAACCGGGCACCCGTAGTTGATGTCGATGAGATCAGGATTGACCCGCGAAGCTATTTCCGCACAGGAGCCCATTGTTTCGACATCACTGCCAAACAACTGGATTCCCACCGGGCGCTCGTACTCGAAAATGTCCAGCTTCTGAACGCTCTTGGCCGCATCGCGGATAAGGCCTTCGGAAGATACGAACTCCGTATACATGAGGTCAGCGCCGTTTTCCTTGCACACAGCCCGAAACGGAGGGTCGCTTACATCTTCCATGGGTGCCAGCAGCAGCGGGAAGTCACTCAGCGCTATATTTCCAATTTTTACCATTTTCGGTTCATCCATACTTCGCAATGAAAGCGTTCCCGGGATAAAGCCCTGTGGGAAGCTGACTTACGAAGCCCTTATTTATAAATTGATAATAAACTGTAAATTTACACCAATTATGCAAAATAGTAACCCGAATCTGGTTGTTTCCCGCGTACCTGGCACCTGGGGCAGTTTATTGGTCTTAATAGGCTTTGTACTGATCGGTATGGCCGTGGGCAATATTTTGGCAGTTATGATTCTGGCCATTTACCTCTCGGCGGACACCGATGGTGTAGCAACACTCCTCGGTCAATTACTTAGCGAACCTGAAAAAGTCCAAAACGGATGGAATGCGCTGATGATCCTGCAAGGCACGGTCCACTTTTTTTCTTACCTGCTGCCATCCCTGATTTTCTGGATTTACATAGAGCGGAAATCCATCCGGCAGTTCAGTACTGGCAAAGTACCTGCATTATATATCTGGCTGCTGGCGTTTGTGCTGGTGCTTGCTTTTATCCCGGTTAACAGCAAGTTTATTGAGTGGAATGCGGCGATGGACCTTCCGGATCCCTTGTCGGGCCTTGAAAAATGGATGCGGGAAAAGGAAGATCAGCTTTCGGTTATGACTGCATTTCTTACCAGCTACAAGGATTTCGGCCAGCTGCTGATCGCCTTGTTTGTCGTGACCCTTTTGCCGGCTTTTGGGGAAGAAGTGCTCTTCCGCGGGGTGATTCAGACCAAGCTGTTACAGCACCTGAATAATGTTCATGTGGCAATATGGCTGGCAGCGGCTATTTTTAGCGCCATCCATTTTCAGTTTTACGGTTTTTTGCCTAGAATGATGCTCGGGGCACTGTTCGGGTATTTATATTATTGGACCGGCAGCCTTTGGGTCGCAGTTCTGGCGCACTTTGTTAACAATGGTTTCGTGCTGGTGATGATGTACCTGCATAATATCAAAGCAATTAAAATCAATATCGAGGAGACCAAATCAATGCCCCTGATGTTGATATTGGCTTCTTTGGTTGTTTCTCTGGGAATCTTGCAGGTAATCAGAAAGAGCGGAGCCGGGATGAAGCGTTTCAATGAGTTGTAGATTAGAATATTAAAGAGATAGATAGAATGGATGAGAATTGGGCGAAGGCCTATCAGAGCGGACAAATGATCCGGGCGGAGATTGCCCGGGAAATTTTGGAACAGAATGGGATAGCAGCGGTGATCGTGAACAAACAGGACAGTAGCTATCCAATTTTTGGAATGTGTGAAGTCCATGTGCCCGCGGACCAACTGTTGAAAGCCCAAACTATACTGACGAATGAAGACGCGCTTAAACAGTCTGAGTAATTTACAACAACGAACCATCACGGCGCTGGCAGGCGTATTTGTCATTATCGGTTGTATTGTTTACAGTGAATGGACTTTCCTGTTGCTCTTTTGCGCTATCAGTTCGCTGACGCAGCTTGAATTTTATAAGTTGCTTGGCCTGGACGGAAACCAGCCCCTCACATATTATGGTACCTTCTGTGGCACAGTCATGATGTTGCTTGCGTATCTGATAGAACAGGACATTGTCAAGTTTGAAAATTACTTCATTATCAGCCCGTTGCTGTCGATGATATTTTTTATCAAGCTTTACAAGAAGAACGATCTCAAGCCATTTACGAATATTGGTTTTACATTTCTGGGAATCATTTACGTAGCACTGCCTTTCGCATTGATCATCGTCATGGCGATGAGGGGTGGGCATTATAATTATGAAATAGTCTTAGGTAGCCTGCTATTACTTTGGGCTTCCGACATCGGCGGATATTTTGCAGGTACGAAATTTGGGAAGAGAAAGCTGTTTGAGCGGATTTCGCCTAAAAAGTCCTGGGAAGGAGCGATAGGGAGCGCATTGTTTGCGGCGGTCATCGCGTTTGCTCTGGGGCATTATTTCCGTACCTTCGAGCCTTGGAAATGGTACTGTATCGGGGCTATCATCGTGGTGGTTGGTACTTACGGCGATCTGGTGGAATCTTTGTTTAAAAGAAGTATTGCTATCAAAGACTCGGGTAGTAGTATTCCGGGGCATGGCGGTTTTCTCGACAGATTTGATGGTCTTTTATTATCGGCCCCATTTATTGTCACTTTTTTAAAGTTATTTTCCTGAGTGAAACGGCTTTGTATGGAACACGGGGCAATCCCCGGTTACAAAGGGTCGTTTGATATGAAGGAATGGGTTTTTACACATCAGTGTAAAACAGGGAACGGAAAGTTGTAATTGTGCTCATAGGCTTACAGGAAGGGTTTTCCTGAGGTATAATCTGGAAGGAATGAAACGTAGTTTTTTGATATTTTTCCTGGTATTTGCAGGGATGTTGGGTTTCCGGGACGCGTTTGCGCAGGGAGAGCAGAAGGCCATTATCTTCTCGGGCGTAGTCGTAGGAGGCAAAACGACCGAGCGGTTGCCGGGCGCAACGATTTTCATTGTGAATGCGGGGCGGGGAACGCTGGCCAAAAGTGACGGATCCTTTACGATTCCCGTTTTCCCGGGCGACAGTATTGTTTTTAGCTACGTCGGCTATAAAAAGCAATATCATATTGTTCCCAGAAATTATAATTCAGAACTGTACTCTGCTATTGTAGCACTTCGCGAGGACGTTGTAACGCTCTCTGGAGTGACCATCTATCCCTATTCGACAGAAGAAGAATTCAAGAAGGCGTTTCTTGCCCTTAAATTACCGGATCAGGCCGAACGCGATGCATTGGCTAAAAGCACTGACCCGGACTATATCAACCGATTGGCCGCACAGATGCCTAACAATGCGCAAACAAATTATCGGTACTCCATGGACCAGCTGATGTTTGGGCGTGAATCGGCAGCCAATAAAGGTTTTGCAACCAGTTTCCCATTCCTGAACCCTTTCGCGTGGGCGAAGTTTATCAAATCGGTGAAAAACGGGGATCTCAAACAGAAGGACTGGCGCAAGGAACTTAATGCAACACCGCGGGAGAACATCACCAAACAGGATTTTATCGCGCCTAGCCAAAGCGAAATTGATGCTGCCAAGAAGAATAGCAGCGGTAACTGATTACTGGTTTCCCAACCCGAATTTGATGAGATCCAGATCCTTCCCGTCGAAGGTCGCGTAGTATTGCTGCGTAACCCATTCTCCCAGGTTAATGTACCGGGCGTTTTCGGCTACGTGCATGTCGAGGGTGAGATGCCTGTGCCCGAAAACATAGAAGTCGTGATGGGTGGTGGATTCAACTTCCCGGCAGTATATGAAAAGCCATTCGTTATCCTCCCCCAGAAACCGCTCTTCCCCCTTATTGACATTGGCTAAGCGGCTTTTTCTCGACCAGGCGGTTGCGATCCACATCCCCACGTCGGGATGGACCATCCGGAACAGCCATTGAAAGAAGGAGTTTTCAAAGACCTTTTTTAGAAACTTGTAGGTGTGATCACCCGGCCCGAGTCCATCGCCGTGACCTACCAATAGCTGTTTCGAACCTGATTCCGACGTTATTGTAAAACTAACGGGATTTCGATAAATTACAGCACCCAACTCCTCGGTCAGATAACCCGACATCCACATATCGTGGTTGCCTGTGAAAATAATCAGCTCGATACCTGCGTCAGCCAGCTCTGCCAGCTTTCCCAGCAGCCGTACAAAGCCCTTTGGAACAGCTCGGCGGTATTCAAACCAGAAATCGAAGATGTCTCCTACCAGGAAGATCGCCTGCGCGTCGGCCCGGATGGATTCCAGCCAGTTGACGATCAGCCTCTCCCGTTCCCGACTGGCGGAAGCGGTGGGTACGCCGAGGTGATAATCTGAAGAGAAGTAAATGCGACGGCCTGGCTTGAGCGTAATGCTTTTTTTCTGAAACTGAAGACTCATGTAGATGTGACAAATGCGGTGCAATTTACAATGTTCGCTCCAAATGGCCTAAGAGGAGGCCTTTCCGGTATATTCAACCACTAACTCAAATAATGTCAGTGACTTGTGCTTAAATGTGTAAATTTAATATAGTGATCACCCCATTTAAATTTACTGCACATGGAGAAGTTAACGAACAGTTTTGTACATGGCGCGTTACTGCTGATGGCGGTTTCAGGTGTGTCTTTTGCCCAGGTGAGGATTAATGACCCCGGACGGGTGGTAGAGCGGCAAGCGGAGAACAGGGCCAATCGAAAAATTGATCAGGCTGTTGACAAAGGTTTTGATTCCCTGGAAGAAGGAGTTGGAAATTTATTTAAGAAAAAGGAGAAAAAAGCGGCCGATAATCCTGATAAGACAAATGCCAACGGTCGGTCAGAAAATGGTGGTAATACCAAAGGTGAGGACAATACCCAGGCCGGAGAGAACAGCGTTCCTGCCAGTCTTGAAAAGCCCAGCCTGAAATCATACAGCAAATTCGATTTTATTCCGGGAGAGAAGATCGTAGCGGTGGAAGATTTTTCGCAGGACGCCGTGGGTGATTTTCCCGCGAAATGGAATACCAATTCATCCGGTGAAGTCGTGACGATCGAGGGAACGGAAGGTAAGTGGTTGATGCTAGGGCCGGAAGGGGTCTTTTATCCCGAATTTGTGGCAGCATTACCGGAAAATTTTACATTGGAATTCAATCTGGCTACTACTTCGGAATTTAGTTACTATTCCGGTTTCTTGCGGACAGTCATTGCGGAAGTGCCGGTCCCCGCGAAAGAGTTTACGAACTGGAAGTGGTATGACGGGGACAAAAAGAATGGACTGGAACTGGGCCTGCACCCGAGCGATGCCGGAGGAAGTCAGGGCATTGCTGCATTTAACGTGTTTGGTGAGGACGGGAGTTCGATTATGAAAAATGAAAAGAGTTTTCCTGCCTTTCATGTACCGGAACATAATGTGGTAAGGGTCTCGCTCTGGCGACAGAAAACGCGACTTAGGCTGTATGTGGACGACTTTAAAGTATGGGACCTGCCGAGGGCATTCGATGCTACACGGAAATACAATTTCATCGCTTTCTCCAATCATGGGTATCACGAAGAGGCCAACCGCTATTTTGTTTCGAATCTCAGAGTAGCGGTCGGTGCACCCGACACACGTAACAAGCTGATCACCGAGGGGAAGTTTTCTACAACCGGGATATTGTTTGATGTGAATTCCGCGGGTATCAGACCCGAATCTTATGGAACGCTGAAAGAGATCGCGGCGGTGCTCACCGAGAATGGGACTGTAAAAGTGAAAATCATCGGGCATACGGACTCCGATGGGGACGATGCCCAGAATACTGCTTTATCAAAAAAGAGAGCGGAGGCGGTGAAAGCAGCATTGGTATCGGATTTTGGGATCGATGGTTCCCGGATGCAGACCGATGGAAAGGGGGAATCGGAGCCAGCTGCGTCCAACACTACGCTGGAAGGTAAGGCAGGCAACCGGCGTGTGGAATTTGTGAAAATATAGCCGCGGCATGGTTTTTCGATGCGCTCTTTCTAGCTTGCAATCATTTAATGAATCAATGAAATGAAACGTTACTTCATATTTTCTGTCCTGTTGATATGTCTTTGGATGATGTCGGTTGCGACTTTTGGCCAGACGGCGAAAAAGATACCGGCGGACAAACAACGGGCGCTATTATGGAAACCTGAGAAAGGGCAGTACTATTTCAGCCATTCTATGATTTTCAACTACGAGAACAAGGCTGAGAAAACAAGCGGCACCATTAAAGTATACCTGGACCCGGTGAGCGGTGCCATGTGCTTTGTCAGGGAAAGCAGCTTCGGGCAAGGCGGGAAGGCTTTCGATTTCATCATCGGGTTTGCGGATGGCAAATATATTTATTGCGGAGTGGATGAAGCAGGGAAGAAAGTGAAAGTCAATGAAACGGTGAAAGAGTTTAGGCCCGATGCGGACACCAAAAAGCAGCAGCAGGACGATTTTACGACCTACTGTGTGCCTACCGAGAATAAGCGTGAAGAATTTGGATTTGCCAGTACGGAATATGACCTCACCTATGCTACTTCCGGAAGTAAGGAGAAGATATGGCTGATCAGGACCCCGTTCAGCGTGTATCCGCTATATGGACTCGAATTTGTGGAAGGGGCGGTTAGCTTGCCAGTTTCGTTTGACTACATGAACTTGCTTCCGTCCGACCTGCTGTTGTCGGAAATCAATTCCAAAGACCTGGTATTAAAGCTGACCAGTTTCGGGAAAGACCCTTACACGGCTAATATGAAAGGCTACCAGCTTTTAAAGGTAAATGATTGACAAAAGAGTCCGGCCAACTACCGGACTCTTTTGTTCTTAGGCATTTTCGGTCTGTGCGCGCTCGGCCATCACTTCGGCGAGTGGGCGCATGTTGGCAGGAATTTCCTGCTGTTCATCCTCCTCTTTGGTATAAGGGAACACATCCAGAATAGGAGTAAGATTGATATCGGTTGTCTCGTAGGGGATCAGGAAATTACGCATGCTCTCATTGATCCTGTCAAGTGCCTGTTGGATTCCATCAGCATTCACCAGCATGTAATTGACGATTTTCTTTTCCTTTCCGCTCTTCTCGTCTACAGAGAAGTAAATAACCTTCGCTTTGAACCACTGCTCACCCTCCTCGTACGCGAAAAGGTCGGCCAGACGCATGCGTGTAATGGCAGTCACACTGAAATCGCTGGCGCCCGTGACGATCTGCTTGTAAAGCCTCGCTTCAGACTCGGTGTATGAAATCGCATCTACCAGATACGTCTCATTGATCGTTTTCAAGCTTCCCGCTTCATCTTCTTTTTGATACCGAATTTTTCCTAAATACCAGCTGGCCATAATCGTGTTGATTGTTGAAAATAAGAGTCTGCAAATGTAGATGCTTGGGTTAAAGCACGCAAAAAATAATCCATAAACTAATAATCCTCCCTGTTTGTATGCGTTCTGATAGCTACTGTTTAACTTGCGCAAAATAGAATTCTAATGAAAAAACACATTTGGATGGTCGTAATCGCCCTGGTTGCGGCCGTAATGACGGGTTGTGGAGTGAGCCGGCAGGTGTCGGAAGCGAAGACTTTTGGAGATTGTAAATATAACATCGCATCGGTGGACAGCGTCTATCTCGCAGGCATTGATGTGAGGGAATTTAAGAATATCAAGAGCTTTAACGATTTCGATCTTGCGCGGTATCCCGGACTGGCAATGGGGTTGTTAAGAAAGAATGTTCCGTTGGATCTGCGGGTCAACGTTGATATCACAAATCCGACCCGGAAACGCGCGGCCATTAATCAGCTGGAATACCGGGTATTGTTGTCTGAAAGTGAGATTTTTAACGGATATTTAAGCCAGTTGATCGAAGTGCTGCCCGGTACAACACCGACACGGGTGCCCGTCAGCCTCAAAACGAATGCATATCAGTTAATTTCCAACGATCAGACCAGGGATCAATTTATCAATATGATTCTGGCGTTGACCGGTAAATCGGATGCAAAACCTGCAAAATTCGTAGTAAAAGTCAGGCCAACATTGGATATTGCCGGTAAGCAGGTCAACTACCCCGGCTACATCACTTTTGAAAAAGAAATAACCAGTCAGATGATTACCGGTACGCGGTAAACCTAACTGAATAAATAGCTCCAAACTCCAACTGCACACTGTTTTGGAATCATTTTATGAGAATCCTCATTTGTTTGAGTATTACAGCATAGTTGTAGCCATGCTCCTGCTTTTCAGCGCTACATTTTTTTTTGAAAAAATACAGTCGTGGCGGAAGTGGCTGGGAATTGGATTACTTACTGCGCCGATTCTTTATTTTTTCCTTATCCTGGATGCGCATACCCTCAACATTCCCTACACGGATGATTTCAATTTACTTGAAACAGTAGAGAAATTCCGGAGGGCGGATGGCTTCATTGAATACTTGAAAATCCTTTTTGAGCAGGTCAATCAGCACAGGTTCGGATTTGAGCGGATTGTGATGTTGGTGATGATATTGTTTACAGGGACGGTGAACATCAAAACGCAGATCCTGATCGGAGACCTTTTTCTGTTCGGGATCTGCTATTTGCTGTTCCTGAATTTGAAAAAGGAACGCATATCCTGGTATTATTTCATACCAGTCCCATATGTCATTTTCAATCTGGTCTATTTTGAAAATGCTTTCTGGGGGATTGCGGCTTTACAGAACACGCCGCTGATTTTCTTCGCATTACTTTCCGCATATGGTTTGGCCAGGGAAGACAGGAAGGGCTTCTGGATCGGACTGCTGGCGGCCTTGTTAACCACATTTACAAGTGGGAGCGGCATGCTCACCTTGCTCATCGGTATAGTCATGCTGGTTTTTCAAAAGCGTTTCAAGGACCTGCTATGGTGGGTTTTGGCCACTGTTTCAATCCTGCTTTTTTATTTTCTTTTCGATTACGTTTTCATTACATCTCCGGGCGAGAAGGTTTGGGATCATCCTTTTTTTAATATCCTTTTTGTGTTTTCGTTTTGGGGTAATGCGCTGTTTTTTGATGTCCGGCATCCGCTGGTGTCGTTGTTTCATCAGGATCTGATCGCTTGTGTGCTGCTTGGGGCAGCTATTGCATTGGTGTTTGCCATCTGGACTTTGAGATTGCTTATAAGGCGTAAGCCCGTATGGAGTGACTGGTTTTTATGGGGAGCAATGATGTTTGTGATGGGTACCGGTGTAATGTTCGTGATCAGCAGGCCGATCAACAACTATGTCATGTACGGTGGAACTGTCTTTTCCCGTCGGTATATGACTTTTGGCGTAGTTTTGCTGGCTGCCTGCTATGTGTGTCTGGTGCTTTTGGCTAAAAACTCGAAACCGTGGAAAAACCTGGTACTTGCAACGGGGGCGGCGGGTTTCCTGATCTTGAATTTTGTAAGTTACTATCTCTCAATCGAGCAGATCAGAAAAATGCATGATGAGCTCGTTATAGACAGCTACTTTTGGAAAAATTACAGCACTTTTCTCTCGGTCGGAGATAAGTTTACGGATATTCCTTTCTGGAATCACCCGACCAGGATGCGGGATCTGATTATAAGTCTTGAATCGGAGGGGCTAACGGATTTTTACCAATTTTACGACATGCCAGGGCATCGGACGTTAATCCGGGAGACAGCTTCTGAGAATCAAATGTTTGAAGGGGACTTCAACGCAGTTTCGCAATACCGGAATGGAGAGAATAATCACTACCTGAAGTATTTCAAGTTCTTTGTTACACCAAAGACGGAGCCCAAAGGGACATTTTACTTCGTCCTGGAATCTGATAAATGGAATATCGTACTTCCGGCAGTCCGGGTTCCGAATACGGTTTCCGATTTTTTACAAAAAGCTACATATTACAGTAACAATTACCAGTATTCGCTGTATAAACCAAAGCTTCCGGAGGGGAAATACCGCGTTTGGATCATGTCGCGCGGTGAATCCGGCAAATGGGAGTCGGTTTACACCGGGAAACAGGTGCTTTTCTATTAAGCCGCATTGAACGGCGTCCCTCATTTATGCAAATACTTACTTATAACCTCAACGGCATCCGTGCCGCATTAAAAAATGGTCTGCTCGGTTGGCTTCAAACCACACCGGCGGACATCCTTTGCTTTCAGGAAGTTAAAGCGACACCGGACGTTGTCGATTTATCCGGCTTTCGGGAGCTTGGCTATGAGCTCGCAGGATGGCATGCCGCGGAAAAAAAAGGATACAGCGGAGTAGCTATCTTTTCTAAAATCAAACCTGATCAGGTCATTGCCGGCTGTTCGATCCCGGCTTACGATTCGGAAGGCCGCGTATTGCGAGCCGATTTCGGTGACATAACTGTGCTGAATTGTTACTTTCCTTCCGGAACTAGTGGTGAAATACGGCAGGGAGTCAAAATGAAATTCCTTACTGATTTCTTTGAATGGGTTAATGAACTGCGGAAAGAGCGGCCTAACCTCATTATCTGCGGGGACTATAATATAGCCCATACCGAAATCGATATCCATGATCCGGTGCGGAACCGGAAATCGTCGGGCTTCCTTCCCGAGGAGCGTGCCTGGATGACACAATGGTTTGGAAATGGCTATACCGATGCTTTTCGCTTCAAAAACCCGACATTACGGGAGTATTCCTGGTGGACCTATCGCGCCGGGGCGAGGGGGAATAACAAGGGGTGGCGTATTGACTATATTTCTGTGGCGGATACTCTCAAAGATCGCATTGTGGCAAGCCGGCAGTTCAACGATGCCGTCCATTCGGACCATTGCCCGGTGTGGTTGGAAATTGGTTAGCAACCTGTCCCTGACGTACTTTCAATAGCGGTGATATTTGCTTATTTTTGATAGAAGCGAAAACTCAATGAGTGTTATGAACATTTCAATGCCGGTAACTTTAAGAATGGGTGACCTGATGAGTGACGAAGAATTCTTTCAGTTCTGTCAGATAAACGACACACTGGAGTTCGAAAGGGACTCGAATGGAAATATTATAGTTATGTCCCCAACGGGTTCTTTTAGTGGTAATCTCAATCTCCGGGTTTCCGGATTGTTATTCGTTTGGAATGAGCGGTCTGGGCTTGGTGAAGCATTTGATTCGTCAACGGGCTTCACTTTACCAAA
Source organism: Dyadobacter ginsengisoli DSM 21015 (assembly GCF_059568735.1). Classification (NCBI taxonomy): domain Bacteria; kingdom Pseudomonadati; phylum Bacteroidota; class Cytophagia; order Cytophagales; family Spirosomataceae; genus Dyadobacter; species Dyadobacter ginsengisoli. The sequence goes on along the minus strand of NZ_JCANTY010000004.1, from coordinate 753,004 downwards.
TGGCGCTGTGAGGTCTCCCGATGCTTCCTGGATCAGGAAGGACAGATGGATCGAGCTGTCACAATCCGAAAAAGAGCGTTTTGCACCTGTTTGTCCCGACTTTGTTGTAGAGATACGCTCCAAGACGGGTGATTTGAAATATCTGCTGGAAAAAATGAAGGAATACGTCGCGAATGGCGCAAGGCTAGGTTGGTTGATTGACCGTTTCGATCGCAAGGCATACGTATTCAGAGGCGATGGCTCGGCGTCCGTGGAGGAGTTCGATGTCGTGCTCTCCGGGGAAGACGTCCTTCCGGGATTTTCCCTTGACCTGGGCTTGCTGATTAAATAGACCCCATCTTTATTTCTTCAAAATTAATACATTTTGTTTCGTTACTTCCTTATTTACAAGCCATTCGGAATGCTTTCACAGTTCACACGCGAAGGCGATCATCAAACAATAGCAGATCTGGATTTCGATTTTCCAAAAGATGTCTACCCTGTCGGACGGCTGGACGCGGATAGTGAAGGGTTGTTGCTTCTGACCAATGATAATTTCCTCAAAACAAAGCTGCTGGAACCTCGTAATAAGCATACACGCACATATTATGTACAGGTAGAGGGCGAAGCGACAGAAGCTGCCTGCATGCAGTTAAGCACGGGCGTAAATATTTCTGTCAATGGCAAGCAGTATAAAACGCTTCCTGCCAAAGTAGCGGTCATTGAGGAGCCAGTGCTTCCGGAGCGTAACCCGCCAATCCGGTTTCGCAAAAGCATACCTACTTCGTGGCTGTCGGTTACATTGCATGAAGGTAAGAACCGGCAGGTGCGCCGGATGACTGCGAGTGTAGGATTTCCAACGCTCCGGCTTGTGCGATGGGCTATCGGAAAAATTTCATTGAAGAACATAAAAATAAATTTTCCTAACCCCGGGGACGTATGGGAAGTTACGCCGGAAGAGGCAAAGCTTTTTTACGAAAGGAGCTTTTGATCAGCCGATAAAACATCCAGCCAGCCTTGCCAAACCGGAGAGAAGGCTTAATTTTGTACAAATCCTGTTCTTAAAATTAGGCTGATAATTGGCAAAGGCACACAAAGAAACTCCGCTTAATAAACAATACAATCAGATCAAAACGAAGTACCCGGGAGCGCTTTTGCTTTTCAGGGTCGGCGATTTTTATGAGACTTTTGGAGAGGATGCAGTAAGGGCGTCCAAGATTCTGGGCATCGTGCTCACGCGCCGGAACAACGGAGGCTCGCACGAAGAACTAGCCGGTTTCCCTCACCATTCACTCGATAACTACCTTCCCAAGCTCGTCCGTGCTGGCGAGCGTGTGGCCATATGCGATCAGCTCGAAGATCCCGCAACTGCCAAAGGCATTGTAAAGCGCGGTGTTACCGAATTAGTTACGCCTGGTGTTTCATTCAATGATAATGTGCTGGATATCCGCAGGAATAATTACCTCGCGGCAGTGCATGTGGCATCGGACGATCTCTACGGGATTGCTTTTCTCGACATTTCGACGGGCGAATTCATGGCTTCGCAGGGGAATGCTGCTTACATCGACAAGATGTTGCAGGGCTTCGGACCGTCGGAAGTGCTTTATTGCAAAAAGCATAAGCAGGAATTTCAGCAGCTTTTCGGAGGCAAATATCATACTTTCCATCTGGAAGACTGGTGCTTCGGCTATGACTATGGTTATGAGCAGCTTACCGGTCATTTTCAAACGACGACTTTAAAAGGGTATGGCATTGAGTCCTTGCCGATGGGAATAATTGCTGCAGGCGTGATCCTGCATTACCTGCGCGAAACGGAACATAAGGAGACGGCGCATATCAGCCGCATTACGAGGCTGGAAGAGGAGAAATATGTTTGGTTAGACCGTTTTACGGTTCGCAATCTTGAATTGGTACACGCCCAGCAGGAGGGCGGTGTTCCATTGATCGACATTCTGGATAAGACCGTCACCCCAATGGGCGCGCGGCTGTTGCGGAAATGGATGGTCTTGCCATTGAAGGATAAAGCGCCCATCGAGGAGCGTCTTGACGCAGTGGCTCATTTCCTGGGCCACGAGGAATTGCACGAGTCCCTTGTTCAATATTTCAAACAGATAGGGGACCTCGAACGCCTTATTTCCAAAGTGGCGGTGAAACGTATCAACCCGCGCGAACTAGTCCAGCTCAAAAAGTCGTTGAAACAAATTGCTCCGGTTAAGGAGCTGTTAGCAGAGGGCATTCTCGCTAAATTTGCTGAGCAGTTGGATGCTTGTGACGAACTGGTTGATAAAATCGAAAACGAGCTCCGTGACGACGCACCCGTGCTGTCTAACCAGGGCAGGATGATTAAAAGTGGGGTAGACGCCGAGCTGGATGAACTGCACGGCATATCCTACGAAGGAAAGGACTACCTCATCCGACTACAAAACCGCGAGATTGAGCGAACCGGGATCGGGTCGCTGAAAATAGCATATAACAAGGTTTTCGGATATTATCTTGAAGTAACGCACGCCCACCAGAACAAAGTCCCTGCGGACTGGATCAGAAAGCAGACACTGGTGAATGCAGAGCGCTACATTACACCGGAACTCAAGGAGTACGAGGAGAAGATCCTGAACGCGGAGGACAGGATCGCCGTCATCGAGTTCAGAATCTTCAGTGAGATTGTACAAACGGCCTCAAAATACGTGGCTGCCATACAGCAAAATGCAATGATGATCTCCGCGCTCGACGTACTGAGCTCTTTCGCGCTGGTAGCGCGGAAGAATAAATATGCGAAACCGGTGATCAGCGAAGGGAATGAGCTGGACATCAAAGACGGACGTCATCCGGTGATCGAGCAGCAGCTTCCTACCGGCGAAAGCTATGTGCCGAACGATGTTTATCTCGACGACACTACCCAGCAGATCATCATCATCACAGGTCCCAACATGGCCGGTAAATCCGCATTGCTCCGGCAAACAGCCTTGATCGTGCTGATGGCTCAGATGGGATCCTTCGTGCCGGCCAAATCGGCGGTAGTAGGGTTGGTGGATAAGGTCTTCACCCGTGTAGGCGCGAGCGATAATCTCAGCCGTGGAGAAAGTACGTTTATGGTGGAAATGACCGAGACCGCCAGTATCCTGAATAACCTCAGCGACAAGAGCCTGGTGCTGATGGATGAAATCGGACGGGGGACAAGCACCTACGATGGTGTTTCCATTGCCTGGGCCATTACGGAATATCTTCATAATCAGTCGAATTGCCGGGCCAAGACCCTTTTTGCCACACACTACCACGAATTGAACCAGCTTGCCGAAGATTTCCCGAGGATTAAAAACTTCAACGTGGCGGTGAAGGAGGTAGATAATAAGGTGGTTTTTCTCCGGAAACTCAAACCCGGCGGAAGTGCCCACAGCTTCGGTATCCATGTAGCGCAGATTGCCGGGATGCCGCAACCGATCGTGCTGCGCGCAAGTGAGATCATGCACCATCTCGAAAAAGACCACGTGGCGCATGAGCACAAGAAACGCGTCAAGGAAATCCCCAAGAACAATTTTCAGCTTAGTATTTTCGAGCCGGCCGACCCGCGCCTGGAAGAGCTCAAGGAAAAGCTTTCGCTGGTGGATGTCAACACACTTTCGCCGATCGAGGCGCTGCTTAAACTGAACGAGTTCCAGAAAATCATCAAGAAGTGACACCATATTTCCAATTTTGTATCAATAAATCTCCTATACCTTTTTTATGAAAAACTCGACCCGTTTTCAGTTGATGGCCATGATGTTCCTGCTCTATTTCATATGGGGCTCATGGTATGGGCAAATGAGCAAGTATATGTTTACTGAGCTGGGGGCGACGGGCGTCCAGGTGGGGAATGCTTATGCTGCCTTTTCAATTGCAATGATCATCGCACCTTTCTTTGTGGGGATGATTGCCGACCGTTATTTTGCTGCACAGAAGGTATTGGGGATACTGAGCCTTGCCGGGGCAGCAATCCTTTATGTATTAGCGGAGATTAAAGATCCGGATACATTTTTCTGGGTGATATTGCTGTACTGCATCACTTTTGCTCCCGCCATGTCGCTCACCACTTCCATTGCCATGCAGCAGGTGACCAATTCAGAGAAGGATTTCCCCGCCATCCGGGTAATGGGTACTATCGCCTGGATTGCGGTAACCAATATTATCGGCTACTATAACATCGGTGGAAGTGCCATTATCTTCAAAATTTCCATGTTTTCTGCCGCATTCCTGGGGGTTTATTCATTCTTTTTGCCTGATACCCCTCCAAAGCCAAGCTCACACACGACATTTGCCGATATTCTTGGCTTGGATGCATTCAAATTATTTAAAGACCGCTCTTTTGCGATTTTCTTCATCTCTTCACTGCTGATATGCATCCCGCTGTCATTTTATTATGCAATGGCCAACCCATCGCTAACGGATTCAGGAATGACCAATGTGGAGAACAAGATGTCGCTGGGGCAGGCTTCCGAGGTGGTGTTCATGTTGCTTATTCCATTTGCATTTGCCCGTTTTGGCGTTAAATGGATGCTTGTGGTGGGTCTGATTGCCTGGATTATCCGCTTCATCGGTTTTGGTTATGGCGATGCGTCCAGCGAGTGGCTGCTTTATCTTGCGATTGTCCTTCACGGAGTTTGTTACGACTTCTTCTTTGTAACCGGCCAGATTTACACAGACAGCAAAGCGGGAGAGAAATACCGTTCATCGGCACAGGGGCTGATCTCTATCGCAACTTACGGTATCGGTATGGGTATTGGTTCATGGATCGCCGGTATCGTGGCCGATATGTACACGGTAGACAACGTGAAAAACTGGACGAGCATCTGGATGGTGCCGGCGGGCATCGCGGCAGTGGTGCTGGTGCTTTTTGTGTTGTTCTTCCGGGATAACAAAATCAAAGCAACCGCATGAAATCATTCATAACCATCGGCCTTCTGATATTATCGAATGCATTCATGACCATGGCATGGTATGGGCATTTGAAATTCAAGGAGCTCGGTTGGTTTAGCAAATTAGGGCTGTTCTCCGTTATTCTCATTAGTTGGGGAATAGCCCTTTTTGAATACTGTTTTCAGGTCCCCGCTAACAGGATCGGGTTCAAGGAAAACGGAGGTCCGTTTTCTCTGGTGGAACTGAAAGTGATTCAGGAGGTGATCACTCTCGTGATATTTACCCTTTTCACACTGGTCTTTTTCAAGACAGAAACCTTTCGATGGAACCACCTTGTCGGCTTTCTCTTCCTGATACTGGCGGTTTATTTCATATTCAGGAAATGAAAAACGGCCTGCAAGTTTCGCTTGCAGGCCGTTTTTCTATTGTTAGTACCAATCTTTGTCTTCATCATAGCGACGCCCGAAATCTTTCGAACCTCCGCCGCCTTTTTTACTGTACCGGTCTTCGAACTTGGAAGGTCGGCCTCCCTGGTGGCGGTTATGGTCATGTGGCTTATCGTGACCATGTCCCCGGTCGCGTGGCTTGTCGGCATTGCGGAAACCGCCACCACCCGAGAAACCACGATCGCCGCTTGCGCTCCTCTCGTTGCCGGCAGGACGGTCAGGTTTTGCCGGCAAGTCATCATCATCCGGTTCATCGTCGTCACCTGTCTGCGGCCTGGTATAATCCCTTCCGGTATTTCTGTCTTGCGTATTTGTTCTGTTACCTGCGGAATCTCCACCCGGTCTCGGCCGGTTAAAGCCCTCCCTGCCGCGTGAATCGGGCCGGGGAGCACCGCTGTCGCCTCTGGGTTCTTTCTTTTGGGATTCATTCACAACCAGTGGCCTGCCATACATATCAGCACCGTTCAATGCATTAATAGCTGCTCTGGCCTCGATTTCATCTGGCATTTCGACAAACCCGAAACCTTTACTTTGACGCGTGATCTTGTCAATGATAATTTTCGCCGAGCTCACTTTGCCATACTTTTCGAAAGCTTCACGCAGCTCGCTTTCCTTTAACTTAAAAGAAAGACTCCCAACAAAAATGTCCATGAAACGCCTGTTTTTTATTGATTTAGATGTTATAAATATATTTACTTTAATTGATATGCTACGACACTGTTTTTCATGAAAGTCGGTATGTATACGATCTTCTTCTTAGCGTCATAACCAATATCCGCGGAATTGATTTTATCTGCGCTTGTGTCCAGCAATTTTTCAGTAGTTCCGTCGGACTTGACATAGTAAACGACTCCGGCCCAGGAAGAAACAATGTACTCACCCGGTTTGACTTGCTCGATGCCGTCCGTACTCTTGTCCATTCCTTCCGCAATTACAGTTACCTGTTTGGAAGGACTTAGTTTTTTAAGCGTGCCGCTATCGGCGATCAACAGGTCGCTGCCCACGGCGAGCAGGCCATTGGGACGTGTCAGATCTTCAAAATACGTGGAGATTTTTCCGTTGGCGATCAGGTGTACTTTCTTGGTGTCCGAATCGGAAACGTAAATGCTGCCTTTAGAATCGATGGTGAGGTCGTTCAGGAATTTTGCTCCTTCCACTTCGTGTTTTTTCAGGATCTTTCCTGATTTTATGTCGATTTCAACCACTTCGGTGAGATCTGCCACATACAGTTTCGAACCAGCAATTCCCATTCCTTTCGGCGCATTAAGACCCGCTACCCAGTCATGAGCGATGATTTTCCCATCCAGCCCTACCTTGGCAATACCACCTTTGCCGTCTTTTTCACCGGCTTTCCCATCGATTTGAGCCACATAGATGACTTTACCGGATGGACTGTACAAGACAGACTCGGGCACCGGCAACGTGGCTTCCGTGGACCAAAGCTGGGTCAGTGAGTGTTGTGCCCGAGAACTCAGGGCGGCGCAGGTGAATAATAGCGTGTTGAGTAGAAAATGCTTGGTTTTCATAAGTTTGATTTTGAAAATAGATCTGTCAGTTGGCAACACGAATACATTTTCATATCAAGGGTCAAACTGGGCGGATTTACTTTTCTTATCTTGATTTTCTGTTCATTATATCAAAGCTAAATAAAAATGCACTAACTGATCCAAGAGGGCATTTTTTAATTTTTTTCTATAATTTAAGCCGAACATCATAAACGAAATCGCGGATCGATAGGATGGAATACACCGTCGCTTTCCTGAACTGAGGATTGAGCAGGTAGTTGAACTCATCTTCCATGACGACCGATGGGATTTTAAGAATACCATAGTCGTTCTTTCGAAGTAAATCGGTCCCGAAATCCCTGGTGGCGGCTGGCGCTGGTGCGTTTCTCCAGTCTCCCGGTAGCATGTTTACGGGCAGTTCGAGCATATAGGAGACGTCAATTTCAAATGCTGTAATGCTAAGCGCTCTTGGAATGTCGTCGATATTGACATTTGCGGTATATTCCAGCAAGGCCAGGGCCCGGCTTTCAGAAGTATAAATACACGGTGTGAGCTTATGATTCCACCTACCGCCAAAGAGGCGGGCTCCCTCGCCATCGAGGTCGTTAGCGTAACGGGTACGCCCGATTCTGTACACGATCATAGGCGACGGCTCTCAGGAGTATACGCCGTAATCGACCCGGCCGATCAGGTTTCTTACTTCTTCCCGGCCAAACTGATTGTCCAGAAAATCAAAAGGCCGCTGCCCTCCCAATGCCTGGTTCGGCCTGAATATCCATTGGTTGAAGCGGTCTATGTCTTCAAATACTTCGTACCCGAAAGAGTAAATGTCGGCTAGGCTAATAATCCTTTCGCTCAACGCCTGGTTGAATTTGTCATCCCCTTTTTTATTGATCAGGGTCGCCCGTGCTACCGATAATGCATTCGCCAGCTGGTCATAATCCAGTTTGGTTTTGTCTTTGAAGCGTTCGAATTCATTTTTACTGATTCCCTTCCGGATCATATCGATCTTTTGGAAGCTGGTCATTTGGCTTTCGGGGCGTTGCAGTGAAGATTTGAAAATGATGCCGGGGTGGGTACTGTAATAGGCGGCATAAGGCTCAGAGAAAGTTGCACCGGTGTTCTCTTCCGGCTCTGGGTATGGTTTGAGTGTGCGTTTTTTCATGATAGTTTATTTGTATACTAATTTCAGTACAAATTTATACTAAATGTTCGGAAAATAAATGCCCCGCCAATCGGCGGGGCATTTATTTTCACTTTTTCTTTTTTGTTTTCTTTTTAGCTGGCTCCGTGGGTGGCGGGCTGACTTTGCTTAGGTCTTTAATTCTTATGTTTCTGAATTTCAGCTCCGATCCATGTCCCAGGAAGCCGAGATGGCCGCTGGTCCTGCTCAGGCCTGGATGCTCCTTATGGTCGGCAGTGCCGTTCTTGCTGGCTTCGGCCAGGTCGCCGTCCAGAATGACGGTACCATTCAGGGTTACCTTGATTTTGGAACCTTGTACACGGACTTCCTCATAGTTCCACTCACCTATTGGTTTCAGGAAACCTCTTTTGGCCGGGATAATGCCGTAAGCTGAGCCGTGATACTGATATTCATGAAGATCCTTATAAATATCCGCGTCATTGTCCAGTATCTGGATTTCGGTTCCAGCGTAAGCCGCGTCACCCTCCATCGGCGTGCGGATTCCTAACCCGTTGTTGGCGCCCGGAGTTAGCTGGAACTCAAAACGGAAGTCAAAGTCACTGTATTCATCCTTGGTATACAGATTGCCTTTACCTCCTTTTTTAGGGTCAACCACCAATTCACCATTTTGAATGAAGTAATCTGTTCTGTTACCAACCCATTCAAACATGTTGGTACCATCGAACAGCATTTTAAAATTATCTTTCTTTTCCGCTTCAGGCAATGTGAATTCGGGACGTGGGATCTCGCGGACGTAAATGTCGCGGTAATGGATCTGGTTGCCATGTGCCTGCAATTCCAGCTGCTCTTTGGCGAAAATAGGCAGGTTACGGTCCCAATAGTTTTCCAGAATCACATTATCTACCACATTCTCGCCATTCAGGTCGACGGAAACGCGGTCGCCTATCATGGTGATGTGGAAGGTATTCCATTCGCCGATGGCATTATCCGCTACTTTGGAAGGCTTGCTCGGGTTTTTCTGGTTATTGTAAAGCCCTCCTGAGCCTACCTGAGCACCCACTTTCACGCGCGAAGTGTCCCAAATTTGCACCTGTGGCGACCCGCGCAGGTAAATGCCTGCGTCACCATCTTTCTGGATCTTCCAATCGACATACATTTCAAAGTCGCCGTATTGTTTCACCGTACAAAGATTATCGCCATGGCCGGAGAAGATGAGTTCGCTGTCTTTGGCATACCAATCCTTGAATGCGGCGTCGTCCGCTTTTTTCTGTTTGAATGCAAGGGTATCTGCGCTCATTTTTCCACGGGCAATGGGGTTTTCCACCAGGCCCTTCCATCCGGAAAGGTCTTTTCCGTTGAAGAGCGGCACAAAACCTTCACCAGTTGGCAGCTCCGACAAATGCTTGCGGATCGATTCTTTCTGATAATCGCTGTCCTGGCCTTTCAACACCGACGCAGTCTTGGTCAGCAAGTCGCGGATTTCGGCGCTATACAGGTTTTTGTTAGCCAATGCGATGCTCATTACAGCCTGTGCAGCCGCTTGTTGTGTGCCTGCATTATCCAGGTATTTCCCTGCGAGCAACAATGCATTGAAGGTGCGATTTCTGGCAAGTTCTTTCAGTATAGCTTCCTTTTGCGCATCTGTTTTTGCCAGGGCCAATGCTTCACGAAGCATGATGACTTTATTGGCAGGTGTTTTTTGTGCTTTCGAAGCCGCCGAAACATATCCTGAAATAGCTGCATTGAAATCATCGGAATCAGCAGTTTTCCGTGCAATTCCGATCAGTTCATTGGCTGCGCTGGCGTCTGTCCATGCAGACAACGCTGCGATAGCAGCTTTTTTCATCGCCGCATCGCCGTTTTCATAAGCCGATACAACGGAAGCCAGCGCTTTTTTGCCGCCTATGCTGGCGAGCACAGACAGGTAGTTACGTTGCTTGTCAGCAGGAGATGCCTGCATTTGTTTCAGGATCGCATCACCCTGGCTGTTTACATCCCCATTTTCTTTGATGGCCGTGCTGATCGCCATTTGCGTGGCAGTGACTTCCTCAGGCGCATTAGCCGAGTTGAGCAATACATACAATTGGGGCAGATCATTAGCCGTAGCCAGCGATTTCAATGCCGCGAATGCCGATTTGCGTACCTCCGGGTTCGTATTTTTTAATTGAGCAGAAACTACGGGAAGCTTGGCGCTCGCTGCCCTGGCTGCCAGCACGTCAATCATTGCGGACTGTGCCGGTGCAGGAAGGGTAGGGATGGCTGCCGCTACCTGATCGGTTAGCCCCGCGCCTTTGATGGTAAGCAGGCTGCTTTTGACGACGGCGATTTCAGCTGCATCAGCTGTTTTCAGAACCGGTATCAGCTTCGGCACACTCGTTTCCTGGCCGATTTTGCCTGCTGCCCAAATGGCTGCCGTTTTCACTTTACTGTCTTTGGAAGAAAGCGATTTGAGAACGGCAGGCAGTGCATCCCGGGACTCGGCACGGCCGAGCATGGTAATGATCTCAGCTTGCACTTCGGGCTTCGCTTTTTTCAATGCATTGAGCCACGGCGTGGTGCCGTCGGCCATGAGATATTTTTGCCCCAGTTTTAATGCAGCCGCACGGTACTGGGCATCGCTGCTTTGCAATGCGCTAACCAGCACAGGTGCCGATTCCCTTTTCTTGATATCCGAATAGATCTTCAAAGCAGAAGACCGCGTTGCCGATTGCTTCACGTCAGGCGTACTTTTAATCAGTGCCAGAGCTGCTTTTTCAGCAACTGCTGCATTGCCATTATCTGCAAGGCGGGCCAGGTATTTGAGGTACACTGCCGTTGCGTCTGTCTCATCATAACCATATGCTGCTTTTTGCGCCGCACCCGCGAGGACAGCTTCCGAAGAAGCCGCGCCGATTTCCGAGAGTGCATAAAGACTTACTTTGCGAAGGTTCAGATCTTCGTTGGCAGCCGTTTTTTCAATGGCAGGAGCGGCCTCTTTGTACCGGCTGTCACCCAATGCTTCGGTGATCGCGATCTGCCTGCCGCCGCCTGCGGTGCTCAGACTTTGCAACAGCGCCGCGCCAGCAGCCGGGGAACCTATACGCGAAAGTGTGCGCGCTGCGGGGCCCGACAGTCTTTCGTCAGTCAGATAATTTTTTAAGACATCGACAGATTCGTCTTTGCCGACTGTCTGCAGCTGGTAAATCAGAAAGTTCCTGCTATCGGGGTCATTGACTTTGGAAAGCGCTTCGCCGTAAGCCTCGGCCGCATTTTTGCGCAATGCTTCCTTGCCAGTCTGAGAAGCATAATACGTGAAGCCACCCAAAGCATACTGGATTTTTGTATTGTCGCCTTTGCCGAGAGGAGTTAGCATGGAAGCGATCTGGACTAGTCCCGGCTTGCCGAGCTGTGCCAGTTCTTCCATGTTTTTCTTTAAACCCGCTTCATTTTGGGAAGGAAACTTCGACAATACAGCCTTGACTTTGGCGTCAAGCGAATTATCGGTTTGGGCCATGAGCTGCGAGGTAGCCAGGCAGAAGGCCATGATATTATATAGTCTTTTTTTCATCGGATATGCCGGTGCTATGAGCAGCTAGCTGCTTGTATTAGCTTTTTGAGTTCTTAAATGGTCCAGGGGCCGCGCATGGGTTGGTTAACCAGGCGGTTTGCGCCTTCATCGTCGATAAACTCCTGCTTGTCGGGGTCGAATTTCAACGAGCGTCCCAAACGCAGGGCAATCAGACCCATGTTCACGATCGTACAGGAACGATGACCGTTTTCTTCATTCAGGGCAAACTTCTTGCGGTTTTTGACAGCGTCCACAAAATCCGTCACCTGTGGTTCAGGGTCGGGGAATGCGGCCAGTTTCCTTTCCAGGTCCGGAACATCCGATTTGAAATTGGGGTAGAGCTTTCCTTTCGGGCCCTCGATGTAAGCCACATTTTCGTCTTTGGCTTCGCCATCGAGCACGATCTGGCAGCCATCGGCATAAGTATAGGTGATCCGGCGCCACGTTCCAACAGCTTCTGTATGCTGCTGGGGAGCGTCTACTTCCACACTCACCGGGCTGGTGTCGTCTTTCCCGAGAAAATATTGAATAGGGTCGATATAATGCTGGCCCATGTCGCCGAGCCCGCCACCGTCATAGTCCCAATAGCCGCGGAACGTCTGATGCACACGATGTTCACTATATGGTTTGTAAGGCGCAGGACCCAGCCACATTTCGTAGTCGAGGTCGGCTGGTACAGGTTGAGGCGCATTATTTGTCTTTCCTACCCAGTAGAATTTCCAGTCGAAACCAGTATGCTTGCTCACAGTTACCTTTAATGGCCATCCCAGTAAACCGCTTTGAACCAGCTTTTTAATAGGTTTGACGGGTGTTCTCATGCCGTAGAAATTGTCTTCGAAACGGAACCAGGTATTGAGACGGAAAATCCTTCCGTGCTGCTGAACCGCTTCCAGGAGACGTTTCCCTTCACCAATCGTCCGGGTCATAGGCTTTTCACACCATACGTCTTTGCCGGCGCGTGCGGCATCCGCCGCAATGATTCCGTGCCAATGCGGTGGAGTAGCTACGTGCACAATGTCAACTTCGGGGAGCTGGATCAGTTCGCGGTAATCGGAAAAGGTTTTGACACCCTTGTCAACCATGTTCACTGCCGTGGCCAGGTGTTTTTTGTCCACATCACAAAGCGCAACGACTTTCGTGCCGGCGTAGGGAATGTGTCCGCGGCCCATGGAGCCTGTTCCCACGATGGCCTTGGTGAGCTGGTCGCTCGGCGCGAGGTAGCCTTTCCCCAGCACATGGCGAGGAACGATAGAAAACGTGGCCAGCGTCGCCAGTGAGCCTTTGATAAAGCTGCGCCGCGACGAGGAGGTTCCTTTCTCTTCTTTCATTCGTTAAGGTTCTTTAGGAAAATAAAATTTATTACTAAATGCCGGTGAAATTATGATAATATTCAGAATGTAGCAAAGCATTCCGGAGCATTACCGCACATTAATCCGGCAAGGCTACGGAATGCCTCCAAAAATCTGATAAAGTTGCAATACGCGCTGCGTGCTCGTTACAACGGAATGTTGCCGTGCTTTTTACGGGGCATTACATCTACCTTGTTTTCGAGCATTTCGAATGCCCGGATCAGCTTCGCACGTGTCTCATTGGGATAGATCACTTCGTCTATATAACCCCGGTGCGCGGCGCGGTAGGGATTGGCGAATTTCGTGGTATACTCGTCGACTTTTTCCTTCAACTTTTCTGCCGGGTTTTCGGCCTGCGCAATTTCGCGTTTGAAAATAATTTCGGCCGCCCCGCTCGCACCCATCACCGCAATTTCCGCCGAGGGCCAGGCGAAGTTCATATCTGCGCCGATGTGTTTGGAATTCATCACGTCGTATGCGCCGCCGTAGGCCTTGCGCGTGATGACCGTGATGCGCGGGACTGTAGCTTCACAGAATGCGTAGAGCAATTTAGCTCCGTTGGTAATGATAGCGTTCCATTCCTGGTCAGTGCCGGGGAGGAAGCCGGGGACGTCTTCCAGAACGAGTAATGGGATATTGAAACTGTCGCAAAACCGGACAAACCGCGCTGCTTTCTGGCTGGCGTGGATATCGAGCACGCCGGCCAGGACAGCCGGCTGATTGGCCACAATGCCGATGCTGCGGCCGGCAATGCGTGAAAAACCCACGACAATGTTCTCAGCGAAATTTTCATGTACCTCGAAAAAACTGTCGGGATCGGAAAGCTCGGTAATGACTTCCCTCATGTCGTAGGGCTGATTGGCGCTCTCAGGAATAACGGTGTTCAGTGCCGGGCGCGATTCGTCGCCCAAAGTGTAGGGGTACCGTGGTGCATTGTCTTCGCAGTTTTGCGGCATGTAGCTCAGCAGCTTTTTGATAGCCAGGAGACATTCCACTTCATTGGCAGAAACAAAATGCGTCACACCCGATTTGGTGGCGTGGGTCATAGCGCCGCCAAGTTCCTCTGATGTTACCTCTTCATGCGTCACGGTTTTGACGACATTAGGTCCGGTCACGAACATGTAGCTCGTGTTTTCTACCATCAAAATAAAGTCGGTGATGGCGGGAGAATACACGGCTCCGCCTGCGCAGGGGCCCATGACGGCAGAAATCTGCGGAATAACGCCGGATGCGAGTGTATTTTTATAAAAAATATCGGCATAACCTGCCAGTGACAAGACGCCTTCCTGAATGCGTGCGCCGCCCGAATCGTTCAGGCCGATCAACGGTGCGCCGTTCTTCATCGCGAGATCCATCAGTTTACAGATTTTCTCCGCGTGGGTTTCGGATAATGAGCCTCCGAAAACCGTGAAGTCTTGTGCAAATACATATACCAAGCGCCCATTGACCTTACCGTAGCCTGTCACCACGCCGTCGCCCAGGTAATGTTCTTTGTCCAACCCGAAGTCTTTGCTGCGGTGCATGACAAACCGCCCTATTTCTTCAAATGATCCCTTGTCCATCAACACGGCGATCCGTTCCCGGGCTGTGAGTTTGCCTTTGGCGTGCTGGGCCTGGATCCTGCTTTCACCACCGCCGAGTTCGGCCTCAGCATTTTTTTGATCTAAAAGCTCTTTTTTTGAAGTTGCGGCGGATACTGATTCCATGTAATACAGGCGATATGGTTACATTTGCTGGTGAACGAGTTATAAATATAGCGTCATTTTAATGATTCGGGAAATTATTGGATGTATATGAGGGCGACTGGCTGGGGCGTGCTTTTCCTGACAGCATGGCTCTCTTTCTCGGGAAATATGCTGTGGGCGCAATCGACCGGCGGCAGGACCCGTCTCGATTTTCTACAATTGCCTGCACAGGCTCGCAGCACCGCATTGGGGGCCAATCATATAACCGCACAAGGTAATGACGCTGCACTGTTTATCCAGAACCCTTCGCTGCTTGATTCTTCGAAAATCAACAACGTATCTCTGAACCTGATGCCTTATCTGGCCGATACGAAGTTTGTCAACCTGGCCTATGCGAACCGCCTCCACAAAACCGGCGGTGTGTGGGCAGTCGGGCTACAATATCTCAACTATGGCACGATGCAGGAAACCGACGATATAGGCAATGTGATCGGCGAATTCAGAGCTGCGGACTATGGGTTATCAGCAGGTTATGGGCATACCCTCGGAGCATTTACGCTCGGTGGGACTGTCAAGCTGGTGGGGGCTTCGATTGAATCCTATCGAACCTGGGGCGTTGCATTTGATTGGGGAGCTGTTTTTAAACATCCCCGACAGGATCTTACGATCGGATTTGCGGCAAGGAATTTCGGATTTCTGAAACAGAACTACAATGGCGGGAGCACGCCTGCACTACCCATGGACATACGCGCCGGAGTGACCTTCAAGCCGGAATACATGCCTATTCGGTTTTCGCTGACCGCTCATCACCTGAATCGCTTTGATATGGTGTACAATGATCCGAATCTGTTTTATACCTACGATCTGAATGGGAACAAGTTACCGAAAAAGGTGGGATTAGCTGAGAAACTGGGGCGGCACATGGCATTAGGTGCGGAAATTCTCGCACATTCCAATTTCCGAATTCTGCTCGGGTACGACCACCTGAAAAGACAGGAGCTCCGGCTCGCCACAAAGGGAGCGCTGGCGGGGTTTTCGGTCGGTGCTTGGCTGCGGATCAAGAGATTTGAAATCAGCTACGGGCGGGCGCAATACACACCCGGGTTCGGAAGCAGTTCGCTTTCCCTGGTGATGAACCTGAAAGGAGGGTTTGTAAAAGAGAGAAAATAGTGGACCTGTGCACCTGGCCGGTCCATCATAAACAAATTAAGGCCGTTTTCTTTTGTAATGCAGCTGTACCAGGCCTTTCTCAAAGGACTGTGACCCTACTAGTTCCAAGTTTTGCTCAGGACGATTGTCCTGGAAGAGACGTATTCCATCACCGAGGAGCACAGGGATAATGGAGACGATAAACTCGTCGATCAGGTCGTCTTGCATCATCGTATTCACTACCTCCGCACCGCCGTCGACGAAGACCGTCCCGCCATCTTTCTGTTTCAGACTTTCCACTAACCTTTTGAGATTGCCTGTATAAAAGCGGACATTGCCTTCTTGCTTACGGAGCGCACGCGTGATAATGTAGCTCTCCTTATCGCGACGCGGGAAGTCGATGCCGAATGAGAGGACCTTGTCATAGGTTCGGCGACCCAATATGACGGTATCCACAGTCTACGGGGATACTACTTTACCTTTTTCCAGTTTCAGATAATGCGTTACACAGCTTGGAATCTCATGAGGATAATGCGAAACGTAGATCAACGTTCGCTGATCCGTATCGCAAATCGCATTGACGACTGATTTGAAATATTCGATAGCATCGGTGTCCAGTCCCTGGCAAGGTTCGTCGAGGATCAGCAAGGGCGGGTTTTTGACCAGGGCACGCGCAAGCAGAACCATTCTTTGCTGACCTTTTGAAAGTTGAGAAAAATCCTTCTCGATCAGCGCATGCACATGAAGCAATTCGGCTACTTCATGGACGCGTTCTACCTGAGCCTCCGTCAGTTTCTTGAAGAAAACGCCGGTGGCGTCAAAAAAGCCGGATGCGATGGTTTTGAAAACGGTCGTATTGCGTGGGAAGTAGAGATGAAGTTCGGGAGAGACGTGACCTATTTTCTGTTTGATATCCCAGATTGATGCGCCGATACCACCCCGTTTTTGATCGAACAAATCGAAATCGTTGGCGAACCGTTGTGGATTATCAGCTGTGATAATGCTCAGCAAGGTAGATTTGCCGGAACCGTTCGGGCCCGACAATGCCCATTTTTCCCCCTTGGCAATCTTCCAGTTTACATGATCCAGGATAAGCTGATCGTGGTATCGGATATGAATATTGCGAAGATCGAGGGCGTATTCGAAATCCGTGAATTCTGGAAGACCGAAATGGGCGAGTTTCACGGGATCGGGCTGCGGGAGATGATGTGAATGTGCCGCATCCCGAAACTTGCCGACCGGCATGGTCGCCCTTATCTTTCCGCTTTCCAACTCCATGACATGGGTAATGCAAGGTGGGATTTCAGTGGCAGTTGTGGCCATAATGATCGTAACACCCTGTTTTGCGAGCTCTGTCAAAGCATTGCGTAATACTTCGCGCGAATGTACGTCCAGGCCACTGAATGCATTGTCGAGCATGAGCACCTTTGGGTGTTTCAGTAATGACCTGGCCAGCAGCATACGCCTTGTTTCGCCATTCGAAAGGGTCACAAAAGGATGGTCAAGCAAATGGGTAATGGAGAGCAGCGCCGAAATGCGGTCGAGGTCCTGGCTGCTTACCTTTGATGGTTCCAGCTTTACAGATTTGTCGTCGACCGTGCCTACCGGTCTAAGTTGGTCGGTTAGAATGGCGCGCACTGTCGGCGCCCGTTCCGATTCGTATGCGTGGAAACGCTGTTGATAATACTCCGCCCCGGCACTCACAATGCGGTTGAAAGAATAGTCATTAGAGGCCAATTCAATAGTTTCGCGCAGAGGTTCTGTCCAGCCATAGGCGATTTTTCCGGAAAGAAGTGGCCATTTTCCTGCTATGATTTCCAGGAGCACAGTCTTGCCGGCACCGTTCGGACCGATCACCGCCCAGTTTTCTCCTTGTTCAATGTTCCAGTTTATTTCTGATAATACCGTGGTTTCGTACTTGCGGACAGCGAGGTTTTGAAGCGAAATGAGTGTCATGCGGGGAAGGCAAAATAATGGTAACGGCAAAGATTACAATTTTGGTTTTAAATGGAAACAAAAAAGCATCCGTTAAGGATGCTTTGTCAGGCGTTTGAATCTCTCTTACTGGTGAAACTCCATATTGAATTCCTTGACCATCGTATCAACGAACGCAGAAAGATCATCAGTGGTGCGGCTGGTAACCAGTCCGTTGTTGGTTACTACTTCCTGGTCGACCCAAATGGCCCCAGCATTTTCGAGGTCATGTCGGATCGCGCTGTACGACGTTAGCGTACGACCCAATACCACGTCGGCGTCGATCAGGATTTGGGGACCATGGCAAATGGCCGCGACAGGTTTTCCTGCAAAAAAGAACGACCGCACAAAGTCTATGGCTTTCTGATTGATTCGTAATGCATCCAGGCCCATTACACCGCCAGGCAGCAGCAGTGCATCGTAATATTCTGCCCGTACCATTTCAAGCGGAACGTCTACCTTATGTTTTTCTCCCCAGTCCAGGTGGTTCCATCCTTTTACGATGTCCTTATTTGGAGATATAACATGCGTAGTAGCTCCGTGCTGATTTAGGACTTTTCTGGGGCAGGTCATTTCAACCTGCTCAAATCCATCGGCAACCAGTATGGCAACTTTAAATGAATTGAGTGATTGTTCCATGGATTCAGGTGTGGATTATAGGGTTAGATTATTTGGATATAGAATTGTACAAAAACTATGCCAAAAATTGAGCGGGCCTTTGCGTTGAAAGGAGTAGAAACGCGTTGCACGCTTTCCACACCTGTGGAAAGTGATAATGGCAAAATCCCATTCTGGGGAAAATAAAAAGAGCAGCGTGGGTGCTGCTCTTCTCATTATAATTATTCCGCGATGACTAGATTTCTACGCTGCCCACGTTTTCGAAAATCAACTCACCTTTGGAATCAAGTTCCATCATAATCACCGCATCTTTCGCGACTTGTCCGCTCAGTATGCCTTTGGACAATTCGTTCAGGATCCTTCTTTGCATGACTCTTTTCAAAGGTCGTGCACCGAATGCAGGGTCGAAACCGTCTTCGCCGAGCTTGGTCAAAGCCTCATCCGTCGCATCGAGTGTGATTCCCTGTTCTTTCAGCATATTCTGAATGCCTTTGAACTGGATATCCACGATTTTTCGAATGTTTTTCAGCGTTAATGGTTCGAAGAGAACGATCTCGTCGATCCGGTTCAGGAATTCGGGTCTTACCGATGCTTTCAACAGATCGAGTACCGCCTGCTTGGCTTCCTCAATGATGAGCGTATGGTTCCAGCCTTCGTCCTCCGCGAACTTTTCCTGGATGATATGACTTCCAATGTTCGAAGTCATGATAATGATCGTGTTCTTGAAATTCGCAACACGGCCTTTGTTATCAGTCAATCGGCCTTCATCGAGTACCTGCAAGAGGATATTCCAAACGTCAGGATGGCCCTTTTCGATTTCATCGAGCAGGATTACACTGTACGGCTTTCTTCTTACGGCTTCGGTGAGCTGTCCACCTTCATCATAACCGACATATCCCGGAGGCGCTCCCACCAGGCGGCTTACGGAGTGGCGTTCCTGGTATTCGCTCATATCAATCCGGACCATGGCATTCTCATCATTGAAGAGGTATTCGGCCAGGGTTTTCGCAAGCTCGGTTTTACCAACACCGGTTGGTCCGAGGAACAGGAAACTGCCAATAGGCCTTTTTGCATCCTGTAAACCTGCGCGGCTCCGGCGTACCGCATCGGAAACCACCTCGATCGCCTCGTTTTGCCCTGCTACCCGTTGATGCAGGTGCTCTTCGAGTTGTAGCAGTTTCTCACGGTCGCTTTGCAGCATCTTGCTCACCGGAATTCCGGTCCATTTAGCAACGACCTCCGCAATATCCTCGGGCGTGATTTCTTCCTGCATCAGGCTTTCTGCATTTTCGGATTTCTGCAATTCCTCCAGTTTAGCCTGTACATCCGGAATACGGCCGTAACGGATCTCGGCAACTTTGCCGAAATCGCCGGTACGCTCGGCCTGCTCGGCCTCGAGGCGAAGTTGCTCGCTTTGCTCTTTCAGGGCCCGCACTTCATTCACCTTGCCTTTTTCGTTTTCCCATTGCGCTTTCAATGTATTGCGCCGCTCGCTCAGGTCGGCGATTTCTTTGTTCAGTACAGTCTCCTTATCCTTGTTGTTTTCCCGGCGAATGGCTTCGCGCTCGATTTCCAGCTGCATAACGCGGCGGTTCAGCTCGTCCAGCTCTTCTGGGACACTGTCCATTTCGAGCCGGAGTTTGGATGCGGCCTCATCCATGAGGTCAATGGCCTTGTCGGGCAGGAACCGGTCGCTGATGTAACGGTTCGAAAGCTCCACGGCGGCGATGACAGCATCATCCTGAATACGGACACCGTGGTGCAGTTCATATTTTTCCTTGATGCCCCTAAGGATACTGATCGCATCGGGAATGTTAGGCTCGTCCACCATTACCGCCTGGAAACGGCGTTCCAGCGCCTTGTCCTTCTCTACGTATTTCTGATATTCTTTCAGTGTAGTTGCTCCAATGGCGTGTAGTTCGCCACGCGCAAGGGCGGGTTTGAGCAGGTTTGCCGCGTCCATCGCGCTTTCACCGCCACCACCGGCACCGATCAGCGTATGGATTTCGTCAATAAACAGTACGATTTCGCCTTCTGAGTCGGTCACTTCCTTGATCACCGCCTTAAGACGTTCTTCAAACTCTCCCTTGTACTTTGCTCCGGCGATCAGCAGACCCATATCCAGCGATACGATCGTTTTGGATTTCAGGTTTTCCGGAACGTCTCCCTGCACGATACGCTGAGCGAGTCCTTCCACAATGGCGGTTTTACCGACACCCGGCTCACCGAGGAGAATAGGATTGTTTTTGGTCCGGCGGCTCAGTATTTGCAACACCCGCCTGATTTCTTCATCCCGGCCGATTACAGGGTCGATTTTGCCGGCTTTGGCCAGTTCATTTAAATTTTTGCTATACCGTTCGAGCGAGCGGTATTTGGCTTCTGCATTTTGATCTTTCACAGGGTTATTCTTTCCTCTAAGTTCTTTAATTGCATTGATTAGTTCTTTTTCCTTGAATCCCAGATCCTTCATGAGGGTAGCTGTGGAATCTTTTCCGCTGAGTATACCCAGGATCAGCAATTCGATACTGATAAATTCGTCGCCGAATTCTTTCAGGTAATTCTGCGCTTTGCCACTGGCAGCGGCCATATCGTTACCCAGATAGGGTTGGCCACCGCTTACCCGCGGATAGCCGTCCAATATCTTTTGCAGCCGCTCGTTGAGAACATCCGCGCTGATATTGAGCTTATTCAGTAAAAAAAGTGACGTGTTCGGATCTTCTTCCAGAATGGACTTCAGTACATGACCCGTTTCAATAGCCTGTTGCTGATTACCCTGGGCCATCTGAGCTGCATGCTGGATGATCTCCTGCGCCTTAATGGTATATTGGTTAAAATTCATGGCGTTGACCGCTTGGTTGATGATACTATACCCCATGAAAAATGGTGTGCCGACCAGGCAAATCGGAAATTTTGTCCTGAAAAATAAGAAAAGAGGTGTATTTCGGACAAAATGGCAAGTTTTACATCGTTTTCTTCTCGATCTTCTTGTGGATTTCGAGCGTTTCGCCGAGCGCGGCAGAGCCATACCACATCAACATTTCGGCATCAAGAAGTTTGGCCTGGACTGCCGGGTCGGTTTCGACGAGTTGTTTACCTTCCTCGATCGACGCCGCGTTTAGGATAAATATGCCCCGATACTTGTCGTTTTTGAGGAAGGGGCCTGCTACCACGAGTTTACCGGATTCCGCCAGGCGGTTAATATTCTGCATATGGCCGGCGAAGAGGCTGTCGGTTCTGCTTTTGGATAAACCTGTCGCGCTGCCGGTTTTTAGAAAAACCATCACGTATTTTTTCATCCCGTAATCATCGGCATTAAGTTTTTTGGCTAATGTCGAATCGTAAGTGGCGTTAGTTGCCTGAGCTTGTGCATGAAGACAGGAACCAACGAGGCCGCCCAGGATGATGAGTGTCGTGTACAGGAGTTTCATAAGTAGTGGATCGAATGGTCGGTTAGGAAATAAATGTACCGAAATTTTAGGTCTAAAGGAATGGGTATTAAAACAGCAAAGCTGCATAGGTAACCCTGTGCAGCTTTTGTTATTCGTTTGGAATGTATTTAAATATCAGTCTGTGTTCTGAGCAGGTCTTCCATCGTTTCCCGGCGTCGGACCAGACGGGCTTCGCCATTGTCGATCAGCACTTCGGCCGGCCGGAAACGGGCGTTGTAATTCGAGCTCATGGTGAGGCCGTAAGCACCCGCATTCAGGAAAGCAAGCACATCACCGGGACGTACTTCGGGTAGTTCGCGGTCCGAGGCGAATGTGTCGGTTTCGCAAATGTAGCCAACCACATTATAATGTTTTAACGCGCCTTTGGGGTTGGAAATGTTGAGGATGTGGTGGTAGGAACCATACATCATCGGACGGATCAAATGATTCAAACCGGAATCCACATGTACGAAGTGGCGTGCGGGGTCTTCCTTTACGACCGTTGTATTGACAAAAAGAAACCCGGATTCGCTCACCAGAAATTTTCCTGGTTCAAACCAGAGCTGTAACTCACGGCCATATTCCTGGCAAAAAGTCTGGAAGCGTTTTGATATTTTTTTACCCAGCAGGTCCATGTCCGTAATGGCGTCGCCGGGCAAATAGGAAACTTTGAAGCCCCCGCCAAGATCGATGATTTCGAGGTCGGGGAAATGTTTGGCTGTTTCGAAAATGATGTCGGCCACCTTTAAAAATGGCTCTGCGTCTTTAATATCGGATCCGGTATGCTGGTGGAGGCCTATCACCCTGATATTGTATTTCTTAACGACTTCCAGGATCTGATCCAGAAGTAATACTGAGATCCCGAATTTAGAATCGGCATGAGCCGTCATGATCTTGGCATTCCCGCCGGCTGCCACATTGGGTTTGATTCGGATCAGGCAGGGTTTGGTGTTTCCGTAAGTCTGACCAAACCATTCGAGCAACGGAATGCTGTCGATATTGACAATTGCACCGGCTTCTACCGCGGCCTGTACTTCTTCAAAAGGCACGCCACTGGGGGTAAAAGTGATCTGATTGGCGTCATAGCCAGCGATCCTGCCCATTTCGAACTCGCCAGGAGACACCACGTCCAGTTCTACGCCTATTTCTCGCATCAGGCGAAGCACTGCCAGGTTGGTGTTGGCCTTGCAGGCGTATTTGATCTTCATGTTCACGCCCGCAAACGCGTGCTGAAGCTCCGCGGCTTTTCGGCGGATGGTAGCGCCGTCGTAAACGTACAACGGGCTTTCAAATTGGCCAACTAGCTGGATTGGATCGATTCCTTGGATCGAATAGGGGTAATGATCGGAGAGTTGCATTTGAATAATGAATGATTTTACTGTGCCGGAAAATTAATGGCAGTATTTGTCGAGGTAGGTGGCCATTTCCTGTTGAAGTGCGGCTGCTTCCTGCCCGGCTTTTTGGGCGAAATCGACGTCGTTGCTTGCGTAGATAATGCTCCGTGATGCGTTGACGAGTAGGCCGCAGCTTTTATTCATACCAAACCGCGATACTTCTTCCAGGTTGCCTCCTTGTGCACCTACACCTGGAACCAGCAGGAAGTGATCGGGGACAATGGCTCTTATTTTCTGAAAATCGGAGGCTTGCGTAGCACCAACAACGTACATCATGCGCTCTGCACCAGCCCAGGTTTGCGATGTACGCAGCACGTTTTCATATAATGCCACCCCTTCTGTATCGAGTCGCTGAAAGTCTGCGCTGCCGGGGTTGGATGTTAATGCAAGCAAGATTACCCATTTCCCCTCGAATGTGAGGAACGGGGTGACGGAGTCGCTGCCCATATAAGGAGCGACCGTAATGGAATCAAAATCAAGACCGGAAGAGGCCGGATCGAAAAAGGCCCGTGCATACAAACCTGATGTGTTCCCGATATCGCCGCGCTTGGCGTCCGCGATCGTAAAGTGGCTCTTTGGGATGTGTTCGATTGTTTTTTGAAGGCTTTCCCAACCTTTTGGTCCCAATGCTTCGTAGAACGCGATGTTTGGTTTGTAAGAGACGCAGAAGTCTGCCGTTGCGTCGATGATCTGTTTGTTAAACTCAAAAACCGGATCATCCGTTTTCAACAAATGCGACGGAATTTTTTGGATATCCGTGTCCAAACCCACGCACAAATAGGATTTTTTAATGGAAATTTGTCGGAACAGCTCTTGATAAGTCATGATTTTGTAAATATTGCGCCGAAATTACAACCTCTATCAATAGATTCATAAATTTGCCCCAATATTAAACTTTGCTCCACCAACAGAAGAAAATGTCCATGCAGATTCGAGAAACTTCCATTGCCGGTTTAGTTGAAATTTTTCCAAGGATTTTTGAAGATGACCGGGGAATGTTCTTTGAATCGTATAATGAGGAGTTGTTTCAAAAGCTGGGTTTGCCGGTCAGGTTTGTTCAAGACAATCAGTCTTTTTCCAAGAAAGGCGTTGTGAGGGGGTTACACTTTCAAAACGCGCCATTTGCACAGGGAAAACTGGTTCGCGTAATTTCCGGACGGGTATTGGATGTGGCTGTGGATATCCGCCCTGACTCACTTACTTTTGGCAAACATGAAATATTTGAATTGAGCGGCGAACAGAATAATATCGCTTACATTCCCGAAGGCTTTGCACACGGTTTTGTGGCTTTGGAAGACACCGTTTTTAGCTACAAATGCACCAACCTGTATAGTAAGGCTTCCGAATCAGGTATTCTCTGGAATGATCCGGACCTTAATATCGACTGGGGTGTTTCCGGTCCGATCGTGTCTGAAAAGGACCTCATTCTACCTACTTTCCGGTCTTTATTTGGTGAGCTAAACGCGAAATAAGGGATTGTTCACTTTTCGAATAGCTCCTCCAGTGCCTTGGACGCCACTTTACGGGCGGAATGTGGATTTTGGCCGGTGATGAGTCGTTCATCCATTTCGATAAATTCGACGAAGGGTATCATCGCCTTGGTGTAGTGTGCACCCCGCTCCTTCAGTTGATCTTCCAGATAGAATGGGACCTCGCTAACGAAGCTGACCAGTGCTTCTTCGACATTCGAGTAACCTGTCAGGTATTTGTCTTTGATCAGTAACGAACCATCGGATAGCTTGACATTCAGCAATCCACATACTCCGTGGCAGACCGCAGTAATGGTTCCGTTTTTTTCGTAAATGCGTTTGGTAATTTCCTGCAGTTCCGTGTTTTCCGGAAAGTCCCACATGGCGCCATGCCCTCCTGCGAAATAGATTAGCCGATAGTCGGCAGAATTCACCTGGGACGGTTTAAGGGAATTTTGAAGCTTGTTTTGAAAAACAGCATCTTCCAGATATCGTGCATTGCATTCATCTTTCAGGTCAAGGCTTCTTTCATCAATCGGTACGGCTCCTCCTAATGGACTCACGATATCCATCATGATCCGCCTTTTAACCATCACATCATAAAAATGAGTGAGTTCGCTCAACCATAAGCCTGTTTTAGAGGTTTTGGCCGGGTATGTGTTGTGGTTGGTACAAACAATGAGGACTTTCATAGCTAAATATCGGAATGGCTTCGGGAAATATAGTATAAATCCGAAAGGTTTCCACGAGAAAGTATGAAAGCGAAATGTTTAACTGAGAAGCTGATTCTTGTACGCGAAAGCTACCGCTGCTGCGGTACTTTTGGTGCCCGTTTTTTCCAATACCCTGAGCCGGTGACCTTCAACAGTTCTCACGCTGATAAAGAGCTTGTCTCCTATCTCAGTTGTGGAAAGACCGTCACAAATCAACTGGAGCACTTCTTTCTCCCGCGATGAAAGCGCCACATTACAGGCGTTGGGGAAGAACGGATGCTTGTTGACCTGCCGATTTACCATCTTACGATGCATCGCTTTGGAAACGAAGTCGTTATAATAAAATCCTTCCTCGTGTACCCGACGAATTGCCTTTTCCACTTCATCCGGACTGGTATCCTTCAGCAGATAGCCTTGTACTCCCTTTTCAAGCATATGGATCACAAAGCGGTCTTCATTGTACATGGACACCACGATCACTTTGATATTGGGAAAGCGTTCAAACGCGGCTTCGGTGGCCTGAATCCCGTCCATTACCGGCATTTGGAGATCCATAAATACGATGTCGGGTGTATTAGCCGGCAGGCGGTCCAGCAATTCCTGGCCGTTTGCCGCTTCCAATATAAATTCGAAATCAGGAATGCCACTCAGCATAGAAATAAATCCCTTTCTGAATAACTCGTGGTCGTCGGCGATTCCTAGTTTTAGGGTTGTCATAGCATTAAATATTCACTCGTTCCCTACGGAATGGATGCAATGGTTCAGGTTTATTCCCGGACACGGGGCTAACCGGTATCCTCGCAATGGCACTGGAACCGCCTCTGGCGGGTTGTTCGTATTGGACTGTTCCATTTACAATAGCCAGCCGGCTCTCGATTCCTAAAAGGCCGAGCCCGGCCAGGTTACTTTCCTTGATCTTTTCCGGGTCGAAGCCTACTCCATTATCCGTCACCCGCAAACCTATGATTTCTTCGTCAATTTCCAGCGAAATATCAATTTTTGTGCAGTTTGCATGCTTTATTGCATTATTGACCAGCTCCTGCATGATGCGGTAAAGCGTGAGTTCGAGCTTTTGGCCCTGACGGGGAAATTCTTCCGTGTTTGATTGAAAAGAGATGATCAGGGAGCTGTCCTCTTCCAGCTTGTGTATGAATTCCTCGATGGCCTCCATCAAGCCAAACCGTTCCAGTGTGGTAGGGACGAGATCCCGCGTAATGCGTCGTACATGAAGGATCGTCTCTTCCACCAGTGACTGCGATTTTTTCATGATGGTATCTTCTTTTTCATCACCTGATTTTGCAACCAGTTTGCTGAGCTGGTTGAGGCTTAACTTGGTGAGTGATAGCATTGTTCCGATATCATCGTGGAGGTCTTGTGCAATGCGGCGGCGTTCGGTTTCTTCTGAATTGAGGGCCGTGTCGAGCAGCAGACGGCTATAATTTTTCTCGATATCGTTGATTTTCTTTTCCTCCTCGAATCTCTTTTTCTGGTAATACATCACAAAAGTGATGACAAAGAATGCCATCATCAGCATTGCGATGGATGCAATAAGCAATACTAGTTTAAGTTCGTCATTGTTTTGCATACGATCTGTCAGAATATTGCGAGATGCCGATGCTGAAAAGGATAATACTCACACTTTCAAAAACATAGGGTATATAGTAGAGAAAACCAATTTCCATCCACTGTTCCCATTTCGAGGCGTAATGCAACACGGGGGCAATAAACAGGAAGCTGGAATAATATAAAAGTAATCCCGAACATATCCAAAAAAACGGGTAGTTCAGTAGGTTCGGGATTTTTAGTGTGCGGATAGTATTATAGAAGTAAAGCATGATCCAGAAGAGCATCAAAAGACTCTCAACTGTGGTGGAATACAACACCATGTTGTGGTTATGCAGATCCCACATCGATGGGTTCGTCTGGATAATATCCCAGACAGAAAAACCCACAAAAACGGGCAAGCTTATGATGAGCCAGATTTTCTGGATTTTAAAGTCCAGTTTGTAATAGTACATCCAACTCGTCAGAACATACCTTACCGGAATGCTCAGATTGTATAAAAGAACGGTATTTTTTTTTCT
Organism: Dyadobacter ginsengisoli DSM 21015; assembly: GCF_059568735.1. Classification (NCBI taxonomy): domain Bacteria; kingdom Pseudomonadati; phylum Bacteroidota; class Cytophagia; order Cytophagales; family Spirosomataceae; genus Dyadobacter; species Dyadobacter ginsengisoli. The sequence goes on along the minus strand of NZ_JCANTY010000004.1, from coordinate 725,630 downwards.
GGAAGCCCAGTCGAACATCACGAAATCGACTCCGAACTTCAAAATGAGATAAATCAATAGAACTAAAAATACCTGATCGTGGTAAGCTTTCTTTCGCCATATCAAAAAAATGGGCAGCAGGGTTAGAAAAACGGGTGCGCTGACGACCGGCTGCCTTTTGATATAGGAGAAGTAAATCTCGAGCATCGGCAATTGTTTTGAATGTTAGCAAAGACGCGGGCAAATCGGACCATCAACCATGACCTGTCCTTGCGCAGGCATGTCTTTGTGGCCGCCCACATGTACTATACCCGAAAGGTCCGTACCATTGGCATCAACAGGGACGATAATCAGTCGAGGAGTTGTTTTCCCCTTACCATCGCTAGTTACAACAGGACGTTCTCCATCGTGGTTCTCCTCTCTCAGGCCGTAATAAACCCTGAACCCAACCGGATCGCCGCCACATTCTTTTAGAAGTCTGTTGAACGTTTCCAGTCCGAAGAATTCAGCTTCCACATAGTTTCTTCCGTCCTTGACAATTTGCTCCCTGACGTTTTGGTGACTTGAAGTTAATAATTTGGCGTCTCGTGCTGAAATGAGCTTACCTTCTGTTCCGTCGTATTTTGGCATGATTTACGTGAAAAGTTATGGTTTAACAATTACAGGTAAATTTAAACCGGTAGGAATCGTTAGACAAAGCAACCGACCTTAATTGATTTAACGGTTATTTGTAACTTACTGATATTAAGTTAGTTATTTAATATCCGTATCAAAAACACGTAAAATTACGCATAGGGCGTACGGAGAAATACCGGAGCGACTTTGTAGCCTTACCTGACGACTAAATCAGGGATTTTCACTCTAAAACACTTTGACTAAGCGCTGTACATTTGTAAAGCGTTAGGGAAGACTTTTATAAGCTTTCTCATCAGATTAAAGGGTTAGGTTATGATCGAAAGCCGCGAGGGATATCCCTCGCGGCTTTTTTGATTTGTTTCTTTCGTTGATGATTTTTGTAGCGTATAAAATCACTTGCAATGAAACCATCCGTACAAATCGAATATTGTCCCAAATGTGGCTGGCTACTGCGGGCAGCCTGGATAGCGCAGGAACTACTCACAACTTTTACCGATGATGTGCGTGCCGTAGAATTGAGGCCGTCGGAGATTGCAGGCAGATATACTATTTCCATCGATGAACAGGTTGTATGGGACAGGAAGAAGGAGGGGCGTTTTCCTGAGGCCAAGGAGATCAAACAAAGGGTAAGGGATATTATTGCTCCGGCAAAAGACCTGGGGCATTCGGATCGGGGCGGACATGCTTCTGGGTGAAAATGCGCCATAATGGCGTACTGTGGAGTGTTGGACTGTAATTTTGGCACTAGATAAGATATTGAAATATATTTACTATCTACATAGCGGAGTCGTTGTTGTAATTTGCTGATATTCAATATAAATATTGATTTAACTCACTCAGATACCATTAGATTTTTGCTGGAACGCGATCTTTGGCACGCAGTTTTTCGTTAATAGATAAAACTTGTGAACCTAAAACGCGATAGCTATGGAAAGCAAACTGAAAATACCACGGGAGATGTTGATGAATATAGATTTTATCAACACTGTAAATGGTGGAATGAGTGAGCCCGCTATAAAGCTTGACAAAGGATCGGACGGTTTTGAAGTAGTTGTGAAAATTCCAGGCATCGAGGTTGAGGATCTGCAATTAGAGGTCGTGAAAGGAAAGAGAAATGCAAATAATCTTAAACTTTTTCATTTGTTGCCGATATTTTCACAGGAGAATTTGTCCGATGAAGAGCAGTGGAAGACAATCCGTTTCATCAATACCTTCGTCATCCCCGACGGAGTTGATATAGATAATATTTCAGCTAAGTACGACGATACGCTTCGTCAGTTGGTGCTTTTTCTCCCATTTGGAGATGAGCAGGGGGACTATCATCGCAAAGTGGAGATCGGCCGCTGGTAGTGAAAAATCAGTAAATGGGAGCTTGACCGCCGATGTGGTCAGGCTCTTTTTTGTACTATTTACACACCGCACAGGGATTTTGGGTTCAGGACAAAGTAGGATTCTGTAAGGGTGTAGTAATAATTATATATAGTCTTGTATCCTTCCAATAGAATGCATTAAGATTCAGTAAAGATTGATTCTGATGTCGAAAAAGGAGCTCCATATCCGTATCTTGCATAAGCAAATCCTTGTTGCTCCTCAATCTCAACGTTATGAAAAAGTCAAATATTTTTGCTTTTATTGAACTTACCAAGCTGGTCGACGAGCTGAATGGCGATCAGGCGAAACTCCGGCAGAAGCTGAAATCGCAGTCTGCCTACTTCAACATCATTGAGCCCAGATATTTTTCGGACGGATTGGTTAAAGAATGGGAAAGCATTCTGGCCGTTGTGAAACAGAAAGGCGCAAAGGTTAATGAAGAAGGTCGTGTGGTGTCAAATGCGGTAAGCAACACGATCGACCACCTGAGCGATAAAGAATGTCAGGTGCTCGTCGAACGGGTCAATACTATTTATGACCAGGTGCGGAAAGAATTTCAATAGGGAAGAATGGGCTCTGCAAAGGTTTTCAAAACCTTTGCAGAGCCGGACCAACAACTTCTAGTTAACAGTACCGCCGTCCCACACTTCTTTGCCCGGTTGAACGAAGGCCAGGCTGCCGTCGCGATCTTCGGCCATCAGTATCATTCCATGGCTTTCCATTCCCATCATCTTGCGGGGTGCCAGATTGGCCAGGTATAGAACTTTCTTTCCTATTACTTCATCAGCCTTGAAATGCTCGGAGATCCCGCTCAGTACGGTGCGCTGTTCGGAACCGATGTCTATAAGTAATTTGAGGAGCTTCTTGCTCTTCGGAACGTTCTCCGCTTCCAGAATAGTGGCGATCCGGATATCCATTTTGGCGAAGTCATCATATTGAATTTCAGCTTTTACAGGTGCTACCACTTTTCCTTCGAGCTCGTTCAGCCGCTTAGCGTCATGAAGTTTCTGAATCTGCTGTTCAATGACGTGATCTTCTATTTTTTCAAATAAAAGTTTTCCTTCCGAAACAACTTGTCCGGGTTGGAGAAGATCGGCGTTACCGGCGTCCTGCCAGTTTTTACCGGATATGCCAAGTTGCTCCTGAATCCTGGCTGCCGTAAAAGGCAAGACGGGTGCTGATACAATGGATAGTGTCGCGGAGATCTGCAGGGCAATATTGAGTATCGTATTGACACGTGCCGGGTCTGTCTTGATTGCATGCCAGGGCTGTGTGTCGGCAAGATATTTGTTCCCGGTTCTTGCTAGATCCATGATGAAAGACAACGCTTCACGGAACCGGTAGTTTTCCATTGCGTCCGCAATCCTCGTTGGGAATGCCGCCAGCTCGTTCAGCGCATTCTGGTCGATTTCTAGGATTTCTCCGCGTGCTGGTACCTTGCCTTCACAGAATTTCTGAGTCAGGACGACAGCACGATTGATGAAATTGCCATAGATACCTACCAGCTCGCTATTGTTTCTTGTCTGGAAATCTTTCCAGGTAAATTCGCTGTCTTTAGTCTCCGGTGCGTTGGCTGTCAGGACATACCGCAGTACATCCTGCTTGTCCGGAAGTTCTTCCAGGTACTCATGGAGCCACACGGCCCAATTGCGGGAAGTCGAAATCTTATCACCTTCGAGGTTCATGAACTCGTTCGCAGGGACATTATCAGCCAGAATGTAATTTCCTTCGGCCATCAACATCGCGGGGAAAATGATGCAGTGAAACACGATGTTGTCTTTGCCAATGAAGTGAACCAGCTTTGTTTCGCCTTGGGAAGCATCGGAGCTTGGTTGCCACCATTTTTTCCAGCCTTCTTCGCTCCCGTTTTTCTGGATCAGCCAGTCTTTGGTGGCAGAAATATAACCAATAGGCGCCTCAAACCACACATATAGTACTTTGCCGTCCGTGTCTTCAACAGGAACTTTGATACCCCAATCCAGATCGCGGGTCATTGCACGTGGTTTCAGTCCGTCTTTGAGCCACGACTGGCATTGCCCGAAAACATTCGTTTTCCACTCTGAATGGCTGTTTACATATTTTTCAATATCGGGCTGCATTGCATCCAGCGGGAGATACCAGTTCTTGGTTGCCTTTAAAACCGGTTTCGCGCCCGACAATGTGGATCGCGGGTCCTTCAATTCGAGCGGGCTGAGCGTGGAGCCGCAGCGCTCACATTGATCTCCGTAAGCATTTGGATTCGCACATACCGGACAGGTGCCTATAATGTACCGGTCTGCAAGAAATTGTTGCGCGGTTTCATCATAATACTGCGCTGTTGTTTCTTCAACAAAAACCTTTTTGTCGTAGAGATCTCTGAAAATCTCACGGGACGTCTCATGGTGGACAGGCTTGCTGGTCCGGGAATAAATATCGAATGAAATCCCCAGGGCCTTGAATGAGGCGTCGATCTGAGCATAATACTTGTCTACCACCTGCTGGGGAGTGAGCCCCTCCTTTTTGGCGCGAATAGTGATGGGAACCCCGTGCTCATCTGTACCGCTGATGAACGCTACCTCCTTGCCGGAAGAGCGGAGATAGCGAGCGTATATATCAGCAGGTATATAGCATCCCGCCAAATGGCCGATGTGGATCGGGCCATTAGCGTAAATAAGCGCTGCTGTGACGGTATATCTTTTGGGGTTTGAAATCGGCATTTGAAATCAGGGATTTGAATATTGTTCAATCATCTAGGCGCTGTCGCCCCCGGCGTGGCCGGAGCGTAAAATTAGTAAAAAGGCTTGCAATGGCGTGTTTTTGACAAACGGAAATCTAAATCTGTACGGATGCTGATCTGCGCCTTGTACATCTTAATGACTGCCTGTTGGCGAGGCATAGTGGTTGAGAATCAGAACCAGGACTTACGCCTGCCTAGTTTTTATCTTTATTTAACCGATCTAATAACCGAACTTTGACCCGAACAATTTGTTTCGTTTACATGAAAGTTCTCATAACCGGTGCGACGGGACTCGTTGGAAGTGCAGTGGCCAGGAAATTTTTGGCGGAAAATCATGAAGTATTTGCATTGGTGCGCCCAGGAGCGGACAGGCACCTTTTGGCCGATGAGAATGCGAAGCTGACCTGGGTCGAAGGAGACGTACTGGATATTTTGTCTCTGGAAAAATCCATCGAAGGGGTTGACTACGTGGTGCATACGGCGGCAGTGGTATCGTTTGTGCCCCGCGACCGCAAGATGATGTATAAGGTCAATGCAGAGGGTACGGCCAATGTCGTGAACGTGTGCCTGAACCACCGGATTAAAAAGCTCTGTCACGTGAGTAGCATCGCCGCGGTGGGCAGGCCGGATTCCAGGAAACAGCAGAAAGGACAGAACGTGGTATTAAATGAAGAGCAGCGGTGGGAAGACTCGCCCGAAAACTCTGAATACGCAAAAACCAAGCACCTGGCTGAGCTGGAAGTGTGGAGAGGCATCGCCGAAGGGTTGGATGCGGTGATCGTCAACCCGACACTGATCCTGGGTGAGGGCGACTGGAATAAAAGCAGCACACAGATTTTCAGATACGTATATAGAGAAAAGCCATTTTACACGGACGGCATCGCGAACTATGTGGATGTCGTTGATGTGGCTGAAATTGTATATCGGCTAACCGGCTCAGATATTACCGGAGAACGGTTTCTGCTCAATGCGGGGAGCATTTCGTACCGTAATTTGTTCAACATCATAGCGGACAAAATGAACCGTAAAAGGCCGTCGTTGGAGGTAGGGCCCCGGCTGGCGGGCGTGATATGGCGAATCGAGGCAGTGAGGACCTGGCTGTTGGGTACCAAGCCATTGATTACCAGGGAAACGGCCCAGTCGGCTGCCCGGAAAATTACCTACGACAATGCCAAAATAAGAAATGCATTAAATTTTAAGTTTCAGTCTGTTGAGGAAACGGTGTCCCGGATTAGTGAAAGTTTGCTCGGGAGGATTTGAAATCCGGGGAATTATTTTATAACTTTCTTTCATTAATAGTGGTGCGTTAGCCCTCAATTCTAACCTAGCGGTTCGTATGATGGAGAAAAATTTCGGAGAAAGGAAGGACTATATGAAAGAGACACTGCTCAGGTTTGAAAGAATGCTGAAAACCAGCGAGCCGGTCTTTTTTGATTTGGATACTTACGAAAGGGTTACAGTACACTACATAGAAAAAGGGGACTGGGATAAAGCTTTCAAAGCTTGTGAAATGGGGCTGTCGGATTATCCCTACTCGCTCGACCTGCTGCTGAACATGGTGCAATTGCACGCCAATAGGGGCGAACATGAAATGGCGCTGGAAATATTGGAGCGCGCTTCGCTTTTTCATCCCGGTGATATCGAAATTTCCTTCATGCAGGTGGCAGTAGCCAACATGATGGGAGAATACGAGGAAGCGATCGAAATACTCGAGAACCTGCTTGGAAGGGTGGAGGACAGAGATGAAATTTATTTTCAGATCGGCCAGACTTATCAGAACTGGGGTAAATACGAGGATGCGATCAAATACTACAAAAGATCGCTTCGTAATAACCTGAATAACGAGAACGCGCTTTACGAACTGGCCCATTGTCTCGATCTTGTGGGGCAGTTGGAAAGTCATCTGGGCTATTACAATGAGCTGGTTGACCGTGATCCGTTCTCCCACCATGCATGGTATAATCTTGGAATTGCATTCAGCAAGCTCGAACGCCATAGCGACGCCGTTCATGCTTATGAATATGCCACGCTCATCAAGGATGACTTCGCTTCTGCTTTTTTCCAGTTGGGGAATTCCTACATGAACCTGGAAAAATATGAGGATGCCAAAGCGCAATACCTCCGGGCAATCGAACTGGAAGGTGAGCAGCCCGAGACATGCTGCTGCCTGGGAACCTGTTATGAAAAGCTCGGGGAGTTTGAAACCGCCATTAAATATTACCGGCAAACTGTCAAACTGGATAATCAATGGGATGATGGCTGGTACGGACTAGGCATTTGTTTCAGTGAGCTGGGAAGATGGTATGAAGCGGTGGGATTTTTGAGAAAAGCGATCCAGATCACTGAACTCAACCCAGACTACTGGCTCGCATTGGCAGAAACCGAATTTAAGGTGGGCAATGTGGTATCCGCATTCGAAGCATTTGAGAAAGCCGCGGAAATCGAACCGTCCAATCCGGATATCTGGCTCAAATGGTCATACGTGCTTTTCGAACAAGGCAACTATGAGCGAGCTTGTGACCTGTTGCAAGCTGCAATTGACGAAATGGCCGAAGAAGCAGATTTGTATTACAGGATGGCCGTGTACCAGATCCACGCGGGACAATACCGGGAAGCACTGGTAAATCTTGAAATCGGGTTGACGCTGGACTATGATGCCCACCTCCAACTCTTCGATTTCTTCCCCGATCTTGAAAAACAGAAAGCACTATTCCGGATTATCGAACAATACCGCGAGAAATAGATACCCGATCAACCCAGACTGCGATAAAGTGCCGCAAGCTGCCCAGCAATATTCGCTCCCGCGAATTGCTTTACATGGATTTGTCCGGCTTCTGCCAAAGAATTTCTAAGCGAAACATCAGTGAGGAGGTTTTCAAGCTGTTCGCTGATGTTTTCTGTTTGAAAAGGGTCCGCATACAAGCCGCCGGGCCCGCCGGCTTCTTCGAGGCATGAGCCCTTCGCCGCCAGCACAGGAGTTCCGCTGTGCAACGCTTCAACGATCGGTATTCCGAAACCTTCGTAAATGGATATGTAGGCAAACAATGCCGCTTCCTGGTATAATGCGGGCAGATGTGGCGTAGAAACATCGTGTAGCAATTTAACCCGCTTTTGCAGACCCAACCGGCTGATGGTTTCCGTTATTTTTTGTAAATAAGGCGTGGGCTTTCCGACGAGCACCAGCGTGAAATCCTGGTTTTTCAGACTACCAAAAGCTTCCACCAGCCGATGCTGATTTTTGCGTTCCTCCATGGTACCTACACATAATATAAACGGCCCGACGATACCGTATCCGGCGCAAACCTGTACACGCTCTTCCGATGGTACCGATTGCTTGAATACAGGGTTACAATCCTGGTAGATCACCTGTATTTTGCTGTCATCGACATGGTACAGCTCAATGAGGTCTCTTCGGGTTTGGTCGCTCACCGCGATAACCGAATCGGCCCTTGTGCACGCGGATTGGAATTTGTGCCGGTAAATGGCGCGGTCGACAGGTTTGAAAAGCGAAGGAAGTTTTTCAAAAATAAGGTCATGGATCGTTACGACGGAACGAATACCTGCTTGCCGTAAACCTTGCGGGATTTCATTGCTCAGTCCATGAAATACGTCGACCTTTTCGTGGCGAAGCTGTCGTGTGATACGTGCGTAGCGCCAATAGGCAGAGAGCTTTTTATCAATGAAGGTTTCGGGGTATCGGATCGCAGCCTCGGGGTATCCGGGAAAGAGTTTTTGGGTGTTTTTGGGCGTGAATGCCAGGTATTCGAGATCAGGTTGGTTTGCAGTCAATGCGTCGAGGACGAAGCGGCTGTAATTTCCAAGTCCCGTTTTATTGGCAAAAGCTCTTTTGGCGTCAAATCCAATGCGCATAAGGGTAACTGCAAGGGTTTCCGGGCAAAAGTCCGTATTTTTGTGGATACCGCCGAAAATTATTGGTGGGTATTTTGTGTTAAAATGGAATGAAGAGAAACAATGTCCGCAAACGGGGAAACTCCAAAGCCACCTCCCTTTCACTAACCGAAGAATATCAGGTACATACGCTGGCGAACGGGATCCGCATTGCACACAAGCAGGTTCCTTATACGCAAATAGCACATTGTGGCATTATGCTCGATATCGGTAGTCGCGACGAATTGCCGCACCAGCAGGGCCTTGCCCATTTCTGGGAGCATATGGCTTTTAAAGGCACTGAAAAAAGAAGCTCTTACCACATCATCAACAGACTGGAAAATGTAGGTGGCGAGCTGAACGCTTATACCACAAAAGAGAAAATTTGCTTCCATGCATCAGTTCTCGATGACCATTTCGAGAAAGCCATTGATCTGCTGGCAGATATTACTTTCCACTCCGTGTTTCCCGACAAACAGATCGAACGGGAACGGAATGTGATCCTGGAAGAAATGTCGATGTATGTCGATTCACCTGAGGATGCGATCCAGGATGACTTTGATCAGCTGATCTTTCCGGATCATGCACTAGGGAGCAACATCCTCGGCACAGCGGATACGGTCAACTCGTTTGGCAGGGAACAGCTCTTTGAATTTATTAATGAAAATATTGATACTGAACGCATTGTAGTTTCATCGGTTAGCCGTTTGCCATTCTCGAAAGTCATTCGGATGGCGGAGAAATACCTGGGCGACGTACCTTTCAAAAAGACAAGCAGAGAAAGAAAAGCTCCATTGCTTTATACGCCGGTACACCAGGAGCGTGAGCGGGCGATCCAGCAGGCGCAATGCGCTATGGGACAGCCGGCATACGCGCTATTGGACGATCGTCGTCTACCTTTTTTTATGTTGGTGAATTTGCTGGGCGGGCCGGGCATGAATTCAAGATTTAACCTGTCGCTGCGAGAGAAATACGGATTCGTCTATTCCATTGAGGCGAACTATACCCCTTACCTGGACACAGGGTTTATGGGGATTTTCTTCGGTACCGAGAAAAAGCAGCTGAACAAAAGCATCGCTCTTATTCACAAGGAATTGAAACGGATACGGGAAGTGCCTTTGTCGGTTCTGCAGTTGCACCAAACCAAAGTTCAATTGATGGGGCAGCTGGCGATGTCGGAGGAAAGCAACATGAGTTTTATGCTGATGATGGCAAAAAGTATTCTGGATACCGGCAAAGTGGACTCGTTGCCAGAGATCTTTGCAGAAATCGAGCAGATTAATGCGGGACAATTACAGGAACTCTCGCAGGAAATATTCAATGAACAGAATTTCAGCTATCTCACTTTTCTGCCGGAGGATTAGCCGCTGAAATATAGATAAAGCAAAAGCCCTGCCCGATTATAATCGGGCAGGGCTTTTGCTTTATCGAGACAGTTATTTTGCTTCTGTTCTGTAGTAAAGAGTCGATGCATTGTCCGGGCGCAAAATACGCTTGGCTGCCGCATGAATATCGGAAGGAGTAAGCTCTCTGATGATATCAGCATCGCCGTTTGCCCATTCGACATTCCCTGCATTGGCTGCAAATGCGAGATTCATCGCCCTGTTCAGCACTTCTACTTCAGAGAAGGCAAGGGAAGCCTCCGACTGATTTTTAACCTTCGTGACTTCTCCCTCAGAAGCGCCCGATTCAACGACTTCCTGTAAAATCTCTTTGACCGCTTCATCGGCTTCTTCTAGTGTCACGCCAGGGTTCAGGTTACCTTTAATCAGAAGGAGACCGGGATCGAGAGACGATGTGATACTTGCATTAATGCTATTGAAGAGCGGCCGTTCTTTGAGTAGCTTCTGATATAGGCGAGACGATTTTCCCCTGCCTAAAACATCGCTGAGTAAATCGGCTGCATAAAAACCCTGCTCGTACCGGCCAGGCATATGGAATACCTTGATCAGCGAATTCAGAGGCACGGCAGCTGATATTTCCAGGTGTCTGGCTTCGCTCTGGACAGGCTCTTTCGGGATATTGCGGACGTATGCCGGACCGGACGGAATATTGCCAAACCATTTCTCGGCCAGCTCCTGTACTTTTTCGAATGAAACTGCACCTGCAACGACCATTACCGCATTGTTGGGTCTGTAAAAGCGGAAGAAAAACGCCTGAACATCGTCCATGGTCGCCCGTTCGATGTGGCCGATGTCTTTTCCGATCGTTGCCCAGCGGTAAGGATGCTTTTGATAGGCAAGCGGCCGTAATTTAAGCCACATATCTCCATACGGCTGATTGAGATAGCGTTGCTTAAATTCTTCGATCACTACCTTCCGTTGCACTTCCAGCACATTGGGGTCGAAACTAAGGCTAAGCATCCGGTCCGATTCCAGCCAGAACGCAGTTTCCACATTGTCTGCGGGAAGGGTGATATAATAATTGGTGATATCGGGTGAGGTAAATGCATTGTTTTCGCCGCCCACGTTCTGCACTGGAATGTCGTAGCTTGGGATATTTCCGGAGCCTCCGAACATCAGGTGTTCAAACAAATGTGCAAATCCGGTACGTTCTTCATCCTCGTCACGGGAGCCGACATTATAAAGAATATTAACCGCAGCCATGGGTGTCGAAAAATCCTCGTGTACGAATACCTGAAGGCCGTTACCCAATGTAAACTGCTTATAGCGAATCATATGATCAGAAAAGGAAGTTGAATGTTGACATTTTTGGCCAAAATAAGTGACGGCCCGAAACCCATGCATCGAATTATGGGTTATAAACAAAGCTACTGTTCAGTTGGGATACCACCAAACCATTTTGAGTTAATAGTGAAAGCCATGCAAATTACACTTCGTTCATTGTGTTTGCTGATCATGACATTTTTTTGCTCTGCTCAGCTTCGTGCACAACTCCTCAATGACCCGGTTTCGTTAAAACATATACAAAACAGCCTCGACAAGATCTATAACTATGAGTTCGATGAGGCCGTTCAGATCATCGACCAGGTAGAGAAGAAGTATCCCAATCATCCGGTCTCGTACATACTCGATTCCTTCATTCTGTATTGGAAGTATTTACCGATCAAGGACAACCCGTCGAAATCCAAGGAATATATTCAGAAACTCGACCAATGTCTGGAAGCGATCAATAAAAGGTATGGGAAGAACAGCCTCGATCCGGAGGCGGTCTTTTACACGATGGTAGCCCGGGGATATATGGCTATGATCTACAATTACCGCGGCGAAATGATGAATGCGGCAGGGGAGGGGAAGAAAGCATATAATGCATTCGTGGAAGGGTTCAAGTTGTTGAACAAGAATCCCGAGTTTTATTTTACATCGGGTATGTATAACTATTATGTGGAGGTATACCCGGAAGAACATCCGATCGTGAAGCCTCTGCTCGTGTTCTTTAAGAATGGTGATAAAGCTTTGGGTTTGAAACAGATCGATACTGCCACCAAGGTAGGCACTATTACCCGGGCAGAATCGTGCTACTATATCTCGCACATTTATCTCAAATATGAAGCAAGACCTGAAAAAGCGGCTTTTTATATGGAAAAGCTGGTTGATCTGTACCCGCGCAATCCTATTTACCTGATGAAAAATGTCGAAGCCCAGCTGCTCGCGGGTAAATTCGACCAGGCGAATGAAGGTATACAGCTGCTGCGCAAACATAACACGGGCTTTTATCCGGCCGCCTGGCGGACATTTCAAGGTATCCTGGAAGAGAAAAACATGAAAAATGATGCCGCGGCGCAGAAAGAATACCTGCTTGCGTTAAGAACGCCGCATGATGATCAGTATACCAAAGAGTACCATGCATTCGCGTACGCGGGGCTCGCACGTATATCGGCCCGGGCCGGTAACAAGGCGAAAGCGAAAGATTACTATAAAAAATGCCTTGGCAAAGCCGAATACCGGTCGGTAGTCAGGGAGGCCAAGGCATTCAGGTAGGGATTGTTTGGACGGCGGCTATTTTGGGAAAAGGCCACTATCCAATCCCGGTATAATCTTCAATGCATTTTTGTAATACAGCTTTTTGAGTACTTCATCTGAAAGCCCCATTCCGTACATGCGCCAGAATGCGTGGTATTTTTTATGGTAAGGGAAATACTCATCTTCGGTTTCCAATACGCGAAAATATGTGGCGTATTCGGAGGGCACCCAGCTGTCTTTTCCGAATAACACCCTGTCCTGATATTTTTCAAAAAACTTCTTTGCAGTACGGGGTTGTCGCCCCAGTTCAGCGATGACCGCACCGATTTCCACATACATATTCGGAAAAGCGATCATCAGGCTGTCGAGTTTTTTGAGGTTGTTGGGATACCAGCCCATATGTGCATTGATGAAGGTAGTTTTGGGATTACTCGCAAAAATGTGGTGCTGCTCTGCGATCAGCGAGTCGAATGGGATCGGGTCATTGGCTCCCCGGCGACGACCTGGGTGTGTTTTAAGTTCGAGCCAGCGCTCGTTATACCGGTCCATAGGATCCCAGAACGAAGGGACGTCGGCGGTATGGATCAGAACAGGTATTCCCAGCTCACCGCATTTTTGCCACACGGGCTGCAGTCGCGGATCACTTACCGCTACACGATTGCCCTTGTCATCTTTGATGCCGCTGAAACCCAGGCTTTTGTATATTTTTAATCCCTTGGCACCCATCTTAACATCTTCTTCGAGCTGCTTAACGGCCTTTTGAGACCAGTCTTTTTCCCCGAAGCCTTTGAATTGCAGGTTCGTAAATATGGCAATACGCTTTGGGTTAGTCTTTGCCGCATTTTCCAGGGAACCTCTCAATGTAGCGGTGCCTTCGGCCCATTCCTGTGACCAGCCCCTGCCGCTGAGATTGACCATGATGGCCATGTTAAGACTATCCATCTGTCGTATCAGTGCTTTCAAATCCTGAGTCGGCATCTGGTACTGGTGATTATGGACGTCGATAAACGGGAATTTGGCTCTTTTGATCGGGTGTTCTGCCACCTTGAGCGTCGAAATAGGATCGTATTCTTCAAATCCGAGAGGTTGAGTGACGGAAGGGGTGGACTCCTGCGCGCAGGCGCTGAATGTGGTACCAATGGAAACGGAAAGGAACAGTAGTATTTTTTTCATGCGGATTTATCAAATTGATCTGGATCGTTGACTAGGCTTTGCCGGGAAACAGTTCCGGCTTGTAAATCAGAGCAACACAATGCGCGGCGATACCCTCTTCCCTTCCTACGAATCCCAAATGCTCGGATGTGGTGGCCTTGATCGAAATAGCTTCTTCTGAAATATGGATAACTCCGGCAAGGCAAGTCTTCATCGCCGGAATATGTGGATTCAGCTTAGGGCTCTGCAACACGATCGTGACGTCGACATTCCCTACTTCGTATCCTTTTTCACGGATCATCTCCACAACTTTGGCGAGCAGTACTTTACTGTCAACGCCTTTCCATTGTGGATCTTTATCGGAGAAATGGTAGCCGATGTTGCGGAGATTGGCGGCTCCCAGAAGCGCGTCGCAAATGACGTGGCATACCACGTCGGCATCCGAATGCCCCTTGGCACCATGGGTATGCGGGATCAAAATACCTCCGAGCCAGAAAGGCCGGTCTTCTACCAACTGATGAACATCATAGCCCTGGCCGATGCGGAAAGGAAACATATTTGAGAAAAGTATGGGAAAAAGTTATCGGTTATTACGGGTTTTATTTTAGCGCATTGAGCTCTTGTCGGACCTCTTTTAAGTCAATCTCTATCCGATCAATGCGTTCCTCAATTCTTTTGAAGCGCTCCTCGATCCCATCAAATCGCAACATCATGTATTCAAACAGCCTGGCGAGGTCATCCTTGTTAAGCGTGTTTCTTGCATTCGAATCGATTTCCCGGGAGTTTTTCCTCGCGATCTGTGTCAATGCCAACAAGCTTTGTTTCAGAATAGTATTGCTGTCATCGACCATGGTCTGCCTGTTCGAGAGATCAAGCACAACATCTTCTATCGACTTTGTCCGGTCTCCGAGTTTGCCCCATCCCGTCCTCATGTTTTTGAGGTCGTTCTCGACTCTATCCAGTTTAATAAATACTTCTGCTGCCATTTCTTCCAGGTTGCTGATCCTTCCGCGATCGTTCATGTGAAAAGTGCGTTAACAAATGTACAATTCTTTTCTTAGCTATACGGGCATGAAAGTGGTTGGTAACGATATAGCACATTGAAATTTTCCAATGGTGAGAAGTGACAGAAATTTGTGTTTTTTGGCGTTGCGGGGCAACTTTTTACTATTTAGCTTTGGTTACGTATACAAGCGGCATAAACCGTAGAATCAAACACTTTAAAACACATGAAAACAAACATCGGAATATCGGATGAGCATACCCAGGCCGTTGCCTTTCAGCTCAATAAGCTGCTGGCCAACGAGTTTGTACTTTATACCAAAACCCGCAATTATCACTGGAACATCAGTGGGATGAATTTTTTTGAATTGCACAAGCTGTTTGAAGGACAGTACGAGCAATTGCAGGAGATCATGGATGAAATTGCGGAGCGTATCCGGGCGATCGGACACTATTCAGAAGCCCGTCTGGTGGATATCCTTAAATTGACCGATCTGCTCGAACCCGAATACACCACAGAAGAAAAGACCCAGTTACAAAACCTCCTGAACGATCACGAAACGATCATCCGTATCCTGCGTACCCTCGTTACCGAATTTGCAGATACTTATAAAGACCTTGGATCGAGTGATTATGTAACAGGCTTGCTCAGAGAACATGAGAAAATGGCCTGGATGCTGCGCGCTTTCCTGAAATAGTCAGATAGGCGTTTTCTGAAAATGAAAAGCCGGAGAGATCGTCAGATCCTCCGGCTTTTTGCTAATGCATCATCACCTTTATTCGCGTCGCTGCATTTCCGTCCTGATCTTCTGCAACTCCTCCTGCTGGCTGACCGATTTGAAATAAAAATACAGACCTGCGATCAGGAAGATTTTGGAAAGAATGAATACAGTAATAAATGCAGGCCGCCATAATTTGTGGACCTTCATGTGCGTATCGTTCACTTCCACGTCAAGGAACTGAGCCGGTTTGGCGGTTTCACCAGAGTCGTAGGAGCTGCGCCCTTTTTTCTCGCGGATACTTCTCAGCAGAATAATTTCTCTCACCGCTTCTGGTGGAGGTACAGCGCCTTGGGCAAAGTAATGTTTGATATCTTCTTCCAGCTTCGCGGCATATGACGACAGCGCACGGTCAGACAACATTGCCTCTGCGACCTGTTCCTGCTCTCCCTCACTGGAAAGCCCCATTAAATGCGATTCGAGAATGCCACTCTCGATAAATTCCTGTTTGTTCAACGTGTAAAAGTTTATGCGGTGCGATAGGACTTGAAAAACTCGTGAAAGGAACGCAGGACCTCAGATTTTGATATATTCAGTTTTCCCGCTACTTCTTCGGGTGTAAAACCCTGACGAAAAGCCAGGTCAAAAATGCTTTGGGGAGACACGTCCGAGGTTCCGCTCTCAGTCCCGGCGGGTGCGAGGGCTGTCAGTTTCCTTTTGGCCTCCACTGCCTTACTCCTCGCGAGCTTGATTATACAGGCAGCAAAGGTAAAAGGATAACTGTTACAGGATTGCAGCTGCGGGGAGGCGAATACACTTACCAGGACTTCCTGGGCTAAATGTACTTGTGGTAAGATTTGCAAAATAATGCCATAGGCCATTGCCCCGTATTGGTCATATACTTCGAGAGAGGTGAGTGTTTTTGGCTTTGAAAGCGCCTGGCCATCGACTCCATTGCCAGCTCGTTCTAATTCATTCATACACTACAATTAAATATCCGGATTCTTGGGTGGGGTAAGAGATGAACAGCGTGCGATACTATTGAAGTTAGGGAAGTTTTAAACAAATAGTATGAGGCATTCCTTGTAAATTTAATAGAATAGGGCAAAAAAGATCATTTGTTAACAGAAAGTTTGCCTGTTTTTGTCAAACTAATTTCAAGTGCTCTCGCGGATAAAAGTGCAAAACTTCATTTTCAGGAAGTTTTCTGATGGTTAACTTTGCCCGATGAAAGACAAAATAGCAGTGATTTTTGACATGGACGGGGTGATTTGTCATACCAACCCCTATCATTCCAGGGCCTTCAGAGCTTTTTTCTCAAAACGGGACCTTGAACCCACAGATGAGGATTTCGCCCAGCATATGTATGGGAAAAGCAATAGTTACATTTTGAGCCATTTTTTGAAGAGGGTGGTGGGCGGTGATGAACTGTTGGAGATGGAGGAAGAGAAGGAGGGGCTGTTCCGGGAGCTGTATGCACCCTACGTGGAGCCAATTACAGGTATCGTCGCTTTTATGCACAAACTGGTTTCCAATGGTGCGGTCCTGGGTGTAGCCACTTCGGCTCCCCGTGCCAATCTCGACCTGATCGTCGGTAAGGTGCCTATCCGTGATTTGCTGGGATCGGTTCTGGCTAGTGAAGATGTGAAAAAACACAAGCCTGACCCTGAGGTTTATCTTACATCGGCCAGAAACCTGGGTGTGGCGCCGGATCAATGTGTGGTATTTGAGGATTCATTTTCCGGTGTCTCCGCGGCATTGAATGCAGGGATGCGCGTAGTGGGTGTGCTGAGTTCTCATTCAAAGGACGAACTGCCGCCTTGCAACATGTACGTAAATGACTATACAGATCTTTCTTTTGAAAAGATCGCCTCCCTTTTTTAACGGGGTTTATAATGTGACCGGATCGGCGACCTTAATATCAAAGGCGCCGGTCAGGACTTTTTCATTTCTTTTGATCTGAAGAAAAACACGGTATTGTCCCTCTTTTGGAAATGAATACGGGAACGAAATGCGCGTTCCGTGTTCCATATCTGTCATGCCGCCGCCGCTTGTATTGTACATGCCCATTTCTGTCATCAGAAATATCTCGCGATCCACCATCGGCATAGCCCTGAGCCTTGCCAGGTGCTTGTCGATACTGTCCCGGAATATTTCGGGTTCAGGCCGTCGGGCTATGCGGGCGGTGTCGGCAATCCGGTTTTTGAAGGATTTTTCTGCTGCCACGGAATAGGATCCGGTGGGGTGCAGGTGGATGTAAACGGAACCATCGGAACGAACCACTACCGCATGGCCCAACATTCCCAGGTAAGGCTCCGGAAAACAAGGGCTATTATCCGGATTATAAATTTCAAAATTGAGCTGGTAGGGTTTTCCCGCTTCCAGTGGTTTGTCCGGCTTTCCCTCCCAAATCGCATAGGAGCCGTCTTTAAAAACCGTCTTGGTGCCCGGCTTGCCGCAGATCACGACATTTTCGCCCATCGGTACCTTTCCCGGCATATCCAGCGGATCGGTGACAATATAAGTGTCTTCAACCGGGGAGCTATTCTGAGAAGGTGCGTAAGCTTGGGGGCCAGGAAGGTCCAGCGTGTCGACAATGGTCTCGGCAAACCCGGAATATTGTACAATGTCGGAGTACACCAGATATTTGCCGGCAGGTAAGTCGGGAAGGAATGCGTCAAATGTAAGACTGTCTTTACGCTCGGGGTGGATATGCGCAAATGCATCGAGGCCCGGTGTCCGTACCAGGAAGGTATGCATGAGCTTGCCGTGGTCAGGTACGAGCGTGCTCAGCATGCTGCCCCTGAAGCGCTTGTTCCAGCCGGTGGTGTCGATTTGCAGCCTGAATATGCGCTGGGAATCAGCCTCCGCAACAGATGCATTTGCTTTAAGCGGCTTATACAGCCACTCCTTGTATTCTGCCGCCCAGCTGTCCCACCAACTGCTGCCCCCGTATAGGACCAGTGAGCATACGACAGCGGCAATTCCCATGTTGAGCCGGCGTTTACGTTTCTGACCTGGACTCAGCTCTTCTCCGGGTTTCAACAGCCCGTCACTCACACTGGCCCCAATGGTGGTAATCATCAACACGAACAACAACAAGCCCAGAACACCAAGTCCGATACCCAGCTCGCCAGGCATTTTCCGTTCCGCGGTAGACACCGCTACAATGGGCACGATTAGCTCGCCGGTACCCTGGTTGCCCTCAATGCGGATCTGGGCACTGGAAGAGCCCCACTCCATCAGCCAGACTGAACCTTGAAATTGTCCCGTTTGCCCGGCTACGACGGTGAGTTCGTCGGATGAAGGGGCACCTTTATCGCCGGAATAGAAGTAAACGGGTCTGATAGCAACCCTTTTTGCCGCGCCATTTTCAATAAAAACTGTTATTTGCGCCGTTCCCGGAATGACATCGGGCGGAACAATGCTCACCAGCACTTTATAAGGCCCTGCCTGGGCCTGCATTTGAACGCCGGCGCTCCCTACGTGTGAGTAGGAGGCGATGCTCATAAATAGCAGAAGAAATATAAGGAGAGTCTTTTTCATCGTTGAATTTTATGCATCCAGTTGCCCCAGGCGAGTCCGATCCGGGTGGAAATCAGCGTCAACAGCAGCGCTATGCCCAGACCTTTGATCATGTCTGGTGTTTCTTCCTCCATCCACGGGCCGAATTTGTAACGATATTGCCAGTTTGGATCATTTCCGAAATACCAGTAATGACTTCCGAAAAACCAGTTTCTGGCATATGGGGATTCCATGAGAAAACCTCCGAAGTACCATTGAATCAGGAAGAATACAAAAAGAAACGCGCTCCCAAGTAAAACGGTCAGTTTCCAGTCATTGAGGTAGGCGAAGCGGTGTCTTAGGATATCGATGACCATGGCGGGGATCATGAGCAGCAATGGGAAATGGAATCCCTGGTAGTGATCGATATGGTTGAGGATCGGGCCAAGCTTCGGCTCGGCGGGGAAAAGCGGGATGATCCATAGCGTGGCGAGCATCAGAAAGGTGTATACGCCCGTTACGGCGGTAATCGTCCATTTGTGGGAAACAGCCTTTCCTACCGACATGAGTAATAGGGGCAATGCCGCGCCGGCAAATATGTAAAAGCTCGAACGGTGGGATTGCATCCGGCCCAACTCTTCGGAGATCAATGTGTACCAAATAGTGAGTAAAAAGCCTGCTGACAATGCAAAAAGCCAGAATAACGTCGTGTCGGCCGATTTGCTTGAGGCGTGGACCAGGTTGGCGGCGATTTTAAACTGGTTTTTGATGGCGATCACGCTGATCATAGCCCCGAACTGAATACCTATGATCCCCAGGATCAGTACAGTATGCGGTGGCGACAGAATGGTAACGTCGAGGCCGTAGGTATTGTGCCACCAATCGTCAAACGGAGCTGAAGTAAGCATAGACAGTGCGCCCCAGACGCAGAATAATGCGCCCAGCGAGCTGTAAAAAAAGCCCCAGATCCTAACGCTGCCTGCCTTTTCAAAGGAGCTGCCCCAGAACGTTTTTCTAAGAATCTCATAACCTGAAAATAACCCGGCTACGACTGCTCCCAGGTAAATAACCAGGTGTGGCGGTGATAAAAGTCCATCGCGACCAATGCTCATATGCCAGCAGATATCCCAGATCAACCCGGTGATGACGCAAAAAGAGGCAAAAACCGTGGCGAAAATATAAATGGGTATGGCCGGATTGCCTGGCATAGTCGCCGTCCGGTCGATGAAACCCGGACGAGGGACAATCGTTTTTTGCATCATGTAGAGGAAATTGAGTAGTGGCTGTAAATCTCGTAAAATAGACAATCGGAATGGCCATCACCCCCATTGTCGCTCAATATTTTATCAGCAGATTTCAGAAGGGGCGCATAGCCTTTACAAACCGGCCTTTAAAATAGGTGGAAAACAGATTGTCCTCCCGTACACCTCTGGAAGTGGACGCGTGGATAAAAATGATTTCCTGACTGCCCTTTACGTCGGTGACGATGCCGGCGTGGGACACATAGCCTTCTTTTCCCGCTTCAGGTACAAAAAACAGCCAGTCACCGGGCTTGATATCTTCAATTTTGCTGACCTCCTGGCCAAATTCGGATTGTTGCCAGGAAATGCGGGGCACTTTTACCCCTATTTCTGAATAAACCGAGCAGATCAGACCTGAGCAGTCGATGCCGCCCTTATCGTTCCCGCCCGAGCGATAGGGGGTCCCGGTATAAGTGCGGGCGACCTGCACGACCTCGGGAATGTCGCCCGCAGATACGGGGCGCGAGCGGGAAGCTGCCGGTGCGGTTGCGCGCGACGGGGTTGGCTTACGGGCTGGTGCTTTTGCTACGGGCCTGCGTGTGGGAGCACTCCGGGTTCGTGAACCGGTATTTCTTTCGGGCGTTCTGCGGAGTGTGTCGCAGGAAAACAGGAGTGAGGTGATAAAGAGTATACAGATTGTGTAAAGTGAAAGGGGAATTTGCTTCTTCATGCGTGAGCGATGTATTGACCCGATGGTTGATTCAAAAATAACAATTATATGTTTGCGAGGATATTTTCAATGTGAACCTGGCAGATGAACTGCTACTATTTTAACTCCGTGCAGGCTGAAAAATTGTGATAAATGTTGCGAGGCTGCCGGCTTTGTAAGTAGCTTTGTTACTGACTTTCATTCCATTTAAAACAGTATTGACCCCTGATGAAAATTATTTGTGTAGGCCGGAATTACGCGGAGCATATTGCCGAATTAAATAACCAGACACCCGAATCCCCGGTTATATTTCTGAAACCCGAAACCGCACAGATTCGCCTGGGAGAGCCCTTCTTCTATCCGGATTTTTCAAAGGATGTTCATTATGAGGTGGAGCTCGTTGTGAAAATCAACAGGACCGGCAAGAATATAGAGGAAAAATTCGCCCACAAGTATTATGATGAAATCGGTATCGGTATCGATTTTACCGCCCGGGATTTGCAATCGGAACTAAAAGCGAAAGGCCTTCCCTGGGAGCTGGCCAAGGCATTCAACGGGTCGGCTCCGGTGTCCGAGTTTGTCCCTGTTTCCGACTTTGAAGACATTCAGCATATCGATTTCAGTCTCGATGTCAATGGTGAAACCCGCCAGAATGGCAATTCTTCGATGATGATCTACCGGATCAATTATCTGATTTCGTTCGTTTCCAGGTTCTTCATGCTTAAAAAAGGAGATCTGATCTTCACGGGAACGCCGAAAGGGGTCGGTCCGGTGCAGATCGGCGATAAGCTGACCGCTTCGATAGAAGGCAAGAAGATGCTCGAACTGTACGTTAAGTAAACCATACTCTTCATATCACCGGTCATTGTACCGCCTATTCATGCACTTTTTCATGCGAAAGTATTTTCGGGCATTCGCCCGTTCCGGGCTGTTTGTATTGGGTTTGTCAGGCATTGGAATGATGTCATTTGCGCAGAAACAGTCCTATCCCCAAGGCTACTACCAGTTTCCTATTCGTCCCGGATTGCCTAATTCGCTGGCGGGAGGGTTGGGAGATCTGCGGAGCAACCACTTTCATGCGGGTCTGGATATCCGCACGCAGCAGCGTGAAGGCCTGCCAGTTTATGCGGCGGCGGAAGGCTATGTTTACAAAGTGGCCGTTCAGCGGACCGGCTATGGAAATGTGATTTACCTGCGTCATCTGAACGGACAGACGACGGTGTATGGGCACTTATTGAAATTCAGCGACCCGCTGGCTAACTATGTGCGCGAGGAGCAATACAAAAAGCAGGCTTTTGAGATTGACCTTTTTCCTGAGGCAGGCAAGTATGTGTTCAAAAAGGGGGAGGTGATCGCACTATCGGGTAATACGGGTGGCTCGGCCGGCCCGCATTTGCATTTTGAAATACGTGATTCGAAAGACAATTACTTGAATCCGCTGTATTTCGGTTTCGCTGAGATTAGAGACGTAACGCCGCCCAAATTCGTGAACCTTGCGATCAGGCCCTTGGATATTAACGGGCGGGTGAACGGACAGTTCGACCGGAAGGTGTATGCCCCCGTCAAGCTTAAAGATGGTTCGTATCGTTTGCCTTACCCGGTTTCAGCCACCGGTATCATCGGTATCGATCTGGTCGCCCACGATCAGATGACCGGAACCGGTTTCAGGTATGGTTTGCAATGCATTGAAATCCGGATGGATGGGAAGGAAGTTTTCTCGTACAATATGGAGATATTCCCTAACACTTCTACACGTGACTATAACAACCTGATCGACTACGAAACCGAACAGGAAACCGGGCAGCGCTTTCTGAAATGCTACGTGCCCGACGGCAATAATTTTAACCTGTATAAAACCGGCGCTTACAAGGGAAAGCTGAACATTACCGACACGCTGAGTCACGAGGTTAGGATTAGAATTTCTGATTCCTACGAGAACTTCTCTGAGCTGGAATTTACAATCAAAGGAGAACCGCAAAACCTTCCCCTGCCGATATTCAACACCGAGGTGAATCCGGAATGGATACAAACCGACGTGCAGGAGAATACTTTGGTCGTGAAAGCGAAATATTACCGAAGCCAGAATCCTTCGGCTGTCTATTACATTCAGGGAAAGGAGGAAAAAAAGGCCCCTGACTTTTATGCGGGCGAATCTGCCGTTTTCCTTACTGATCTCCGCCAGTACCGTCCCGATTCAGTGAAAATCGGGAACTCGACGGTAAGAACCTATCTGCGTAGTCAGGTACTTCCGGGAATTGCTTCGTCATACAAAGAGGCCAAATGGTCGGTAGATTTCCAGAATACCAGCCTGTTTGACACACTGTTTCTGATGGGTCGACGGAATTTCAATGCATTGACCATTAATAACCGGGGCACTGCATTGAATGATTACATTAACGTAACTTTTGCGCCCGAAAAGGTGCCAGAGGACAAATCGCGTACTTTTGTGTACCGTTATGTGAATGGTGATTACCGCTTTATGGGAGGGAAATGGGAGGACGACCTGATTCGTTTCCAGACCCGCGAACTGGGTACTTTTGTGACGCAGGTGGATACCATTCCTCCAAAGATCAGGCTGGTGGAGCATAGCAAGCAGCGCATAAGAGGATATATATGGGATCCGATGGCAGGTATCGACCATTTCAAGGCGCTTATCAATGGTGAATGGGTATTGCTGAACTATGATTTCAAAAAAGGATATATCTGGTCTGAGAAACTCGATGACGGTCAGCCATTTGAGGGAGAACTCGTACTGGAAGTGACGGATAGGGCCGGAAATAATACTATCTTGCGAACAGAATTGGTTGAACCGGTTGTTATCCGTAAGAAAACCAAAAAACGCAAACGATAGATTATGGGACTTCAAGTCGGTGACCCCGCACCCGCATTTTCAGTAAAAGACCAGAACGGAAACGAAGTAAAATTGTCGGATTTAAAGGGAGAAAAAGTGGTTTTGTACTTTTATCCCAAGGACAACACACCTACCTGTACCAACCAGGCCTGCAATATCCGTGACAACTATCAGTTGCTTTTGAAAAAGGGGTACAAGGTTTTTGGCGTGAGCCCGGACAGCGAGAAATCGCATCAAAGGTTCATCAAAAAACATAACCTGCCCTTCCCCCTGCTGGCTGACACCGAGCATAAAATGGTAGAAGCTTACGGCGTCTGGGGAGAAAAAACATTATTTGGCCGCACTTATATGGGTGTGCTCCGCACAACTTTCGTCATCAACAAAAAGGGGATCATAGAGGAGATTATTTCCAAAGTGGAATCATCGAAACACACTGATCAAATTCTTGGAAAAACTGAATAATAATCAGTCATTTTACCATTCCGAATAGCAGGACATTTACGCCGCCTAAATGGTCCCGCACTTCGGGTAACCGGATTAAGGACAGTCCAATAGAAAATAAATAAAAATGGAAATTGAACAATTAGAAAAAGTTGCTTCCCAGGTTCGCAGGGACATCGTACGGATGGTACATGGTTGTCAGTCGGGTCACCCGGGAGGATCTCTGGGATGCACCGATTTGTTGGTAGCATTGTATTTTGAGCGTATGAAGCTTAAAGAGCAGGATGGCAAGGTTGTATTCGATATGGACGGTAAGGATGAAGATCTGTTCTTCCTTTCGAATGGCCACATTTCTCCTGTATGGTACAGCGTTCTGGCCCGGAAGGGTTATTTCCCTGTTTCCGAATTGGCTACTTTCCGTAAGCTGGATTCCCGTTTGCAGGGGCACCCTACCACGCACGAACACCTCGAAGGCATTCGGATCGCATCCGGTTCGCTGGGGCAAGGTATGTCGGTGGCGATCGGGGCGGCATTATCCAAGAAACTGAACAACGACAAAGGAATAGTATATGTGCTGATGGGCGATGGCGAGCAGCAGGAAGGACAGGTTTGGGAAGCGGCTACTTTCGCACCACACCATGAAGTCGACAACCTGATCGCATTCATTGACCTGAACGGTCAGCAGATCGACGGCCCTACGCTTAAAGTAATGAACAACCGCGACCTGGGCGCGAAATATGAAGCATTTGGCTGGGAAGTAATCTCCATCGAAGAAGGTAACGACATGGCGTCGATCCTGAAAGGGCTTTATGAAGCGAAAGGCCGTTTGGGACATGGCAGGCCAATTATGATATTGCTCCATACCGGAATGGGTTATGGTGTGGATTTCATGATGGGAAGCCACAAATGGCACGGTGTTGCGCCTAATGACGAACAACTGGCAGCTGCACTGGCTCAGTTGGAAGAAACTTTGGGAGATTACTAACAGACCAGAACCGGGACGTTTGATAAGTCCCATGGTTTCATAAACAGAATCATAAAAAATGAAAAAATACACTTTCACCGAGAAGAAAGATACACGTTCAGGCTTCGGGGCCGGAATGCATGTGCTGGGCCAGCAAAACCCCAACGTCGTGGCGCTTTGTGCCGACCTGGTTGGTTCATTGAAATTAGAGCCATTCATTAAGGAAAACCCTGAGCGTTTTGTTCAATGCGGTATTTCCGAAGCCAATATGATCGGTATTTCAGCCGGTCTGACGATCGGAGGCAAAATCCCTTTCGCTACTACATTTGCTAACTTCGCGACAGGGCGCGTTTATGACCAGATCCGTCAGAGCGTTGCCTATTCCGGAAAAAATGTAAAAATCTGTGCTTCACATGCGGGCCTTACGTTGGGTGAGGATGGGGCGACTCACCAGATCCTGGAAGACATTGGTATGATGAAAATGCTTCCCGGCATGACCGTCATCAACCCTTGTGACTACAACCAGACTAAAGCGGCTACGATCGCGATTGCTGAATACGATGGTCCTGTTTACCTGCGTTTCGGACGTCCGGTGATCCCTATTTTCACCGATGCCGACCAGAAATTTGAAATTGGCAAGGCATGGATGGTTAACGAAGGTACCGACGTGAGTATCTTCGCAACCGGACACATGGTCTGGGAGGCGATTCAGGCAGGAGAATTGCTGGAAGCAGAGGGTATCAACGCAGAGATCATCAACATCCACACCATTAAGCCCTTGGATGAAGAGGCAGTGTTGAAATCTGTTGAAAAAACAGGTTGCGTGGTAACTGCGGAAGAACACAACCGCATTGGTGGCTTGGGCGACAGCATCGCGCAGGTGCTAGTGAAGCACAGACTGGCTCCACAGGAATATGTAGCTGTGAATGACAGCTTCGGAGAAAGCGGAACGCCTGCGCAATTGCTTGAAAAGTACGGTCTGACAGCGAAGCACATCGTGGAAGCTGCCAAACGTGCGATTGCAAGAAAATAACTTGGAGCTTTTCCGGCATGAAGGTGTCGGTTATTGACAGAGTCCTGCTATTGTGAGAACATTGTTTTTACAATAGCAGGACTCAATTTATTTGCCCTGAACCGAAAAATAAAGTATTATTGGTTGGCGTTGACTTCGGGTTCAGGCAACAAAACATGTCCCGCAGATTTTCCTGTAAGTAACGATCAGGTTAACACTGATTAAATGTCCGACGAAGAATTATTATCCCTTTTTGAGAATCCCGAAACGCGGAGGAACGCTTTCAACCAGCTGGTGCGCAAGTATCAGCAAAAAGTATATTGGCTTGTACGGAAAATGGTGGTGGATCATGACGACGCTAACGACATTACCCAGGACGTTTTTATCAAAGCATGGACGGCCCTGGAAAACTTTCGGGGAGACGCTAAGCTTTATACCTGGCTTTACCGGATCGCGAGTAACGAGGCCATCAATTTTCTGAATAAAAAGCGGCGGAAGTATTTCATTCCGATCTATGACGTCGAGAATGAGCTGAGCGAGAAACTGGAAGCCGACCCGGAGCTAAGCGGCGATGCCATTCAGCTCAAATTGCAAAAGGCATTATTAAAATTACCGGAAAAGCAAAGACTGGTTTTTAACCTGAGATATTTTGAGGATTTACCTTACGAAGAAATCTCGGAAATCACCGGGACATCGGTGGGTGCGCTAAAAGCCTCATATCATTGGGCTTCTAAAAAAATTGAAGATTTTTTGAATGGGAGCGATTAAACTATTTGCTATTACTTTGGTCAAACCTTCACAAGACAGGAAATATAAATAATCATGGACAAAAAACGTATACGGCTGGATGACCTGAAAAGGGAGACACCCTTCACCGTGCCGGAAGGTTATTTTGACAAGCTGCCGCAAATGATCCAGGCCAGGATTCGTGCGGAGCCAGTTCGTAAACCCCTCGTGAGTTGGTCGTGGCAACGATCTGTGGCGTTAGTATCCGCAATGGCGCTTATTTTCGTGCTGGTATGGGTAACTTTTCCGGAACGCCAGGGTTCACTGGGGAAGGAGCCTTTGAGCGGTGTTAGCGACGCCTCTATTATTGATTATCTGGAAGAGCAGAATATCAGTTATTATGATTTGAGTGAACATAAAGTAGTCCAGAAGGCGTTCGATACCGATTCAACGGTACTCAATTACCTGGATGGGCTGGATGACAATATTCTCCGTCAGCAATTGGAGGAAGCCATTTCAGTTCAGGAGACTATATGACCCTAACACATGACCAAAAATGAACTTACGACTAGTAATTAAACGGTATCGAAACACTTTTGCGCTCCTGCTCCTTACGTTTGGGGCCATTACATCGGCCCATGCACAACGGCGCTCCGAAGAGGAGATCAAGAGAATACAGGATGCCAAGGTAGCTATTATTACCAACCGCCTGAATCTGACGCCCGAGCAATCAACCGGTTTCTGGCCCATTTACAATGAATATTCCCAAAAACGAAGGGAGATCCACAGGGCACAGCGTAAGATCATCAATGATAAAAAGGCCGAGGGACAGAACGACGAACAGGTTCTGAATAACCTGAAAGAAGTTCAGGAACTGAGGCAAAAGGAACTGGATCTGGAAAAGGAATATCAGAACAAGTTTTTAAAGGTAATTACTGCTAGCCAGGTGATTGAATTATACAAAGCTGAACGTACATTCAACGACATGCTGATCCAGCGGTTAAAACAGAAAAACTGAGGAAATAAGTAACCTGCTTGTCGACTTATTACAAAACAGAAAGGCCCGCAACCATTTGGAGCGGGCCTTTTCTTTGCTATTGCCTGGTGTCAATGAGCGCCGACAGCCTCTACCTCACCAATACCTTTGGTTTCAACAGAGATGTTTCTAAGCGGGGCCGAGTGCTTTTTGAAATCCTGGATGATTTCCAGCACGTCGTAATCTATGTTCATCGACTTGCTGCCATCGATAACGACCTTCGTGCCGTCGGGGAGGTTATCAAGTGTGGCGCTGATGCTTCCTTTGTTCAGGAATGTCACTTCTTCCGAGAGCAAAAGCGTGATCACTTCGCCGTTCCGGTGCTCTTCTTTGATATAATGGTAAGAATGCTTGTAATTCTTTCTCAGAATAAAATAGATCGCGATAACCATACCTATACCGATACCTTTGAGCAAATCGGTGCTCAGGATGGCAATAATGGTCACCACGAAGGGTATAAACTGTTCCAGACCCAGCTTGTACATTCCTTTGTACAAAGAGAATTTGGACAACTTGTAACCCACCATCAACAGGATCGCTGCCAGCGATGCGAGTGGAATATAGTTGAGGAATTTAGCAATAAACACCGCTGAAATAAGAAGGATCATGCCATGGATGATGGTACTCATTCTGGTACGGCCACCTGAGTCGATATTGGCAGAACTGCGAACGATTACCTGCGTGATAGGCAATCCGCCAATCAGGCCGGATATCATGTTACCTGCGCCTTGCGCCATCAGCTCACGATTCGTTGGCGTGCTCCGTTTAAACGGGTCGAGGCGATCGGTTGCTTCAACTGAAAGTAGTGTTTCAAGGCTGGCAACGATGGCCAGCGTTAGCGCTACGGTGTAAACCTCAGGCTTGGTTATCGCGGAAAAATCCGGTGTTTTGAAGAAACTGAAAAACTCCGAGGCGCTCGAAGCAACGGGAAGCTGTACCATGTGTTCACCGGCTAATGCCCAATGAGGTGCAACCGAACCGAATACCAGGTTCAGGATAACGCCGATCAGTACCACGAACAGTGCACCGGGAATATACCGGAACAACTGTATTTTCTTCATGAACGGCTTGTCGAACAGAATCAACAATGCCAGTGAAACGATGGAAATGATGATAGCGCCGGTGCTGTTGTACCGAAGTGAGTAATACACCTCGGTGAAAGTATTACGGCCATCTTTCTGAGCAAATGCCTCATCGCCCATGAAATCGGCATCGTAACCGAATGCGTGTGGTATCTCTTTCAGAATAAGTGTAATACCGATAGCTGCCAGCATTCCCTTGATCACCGATGATGGGAAGTAATAGCCGATGATGCCCGCTTTCAGCAAGCCGGCAATCATTTGCAAAACTCCTGCAAGCACGACGGCGAGCAGAAAAGCCTCGAAGCTGCCCAGCGTGTCGAGCGCATTGAGTACAATCACAACCAGACCCGCTGCCGGACCTGCCACACCCAGGGAGGAGCCGCTCAGCGAGCCTACTACGATTCCGCCTATAATGCCGGCAATAACACCCGAAAAAAGAAGATCGGAGCGCCCGGTTGAGGCTAGCGCAATACCGAGGCATAACGGCAGCGCTACCAGGGATACGACGAGCCCGGCAGGTAAATCGTATTTGATATTGGCGAACAGACTTTTATTATTCAATGACATACGATTGATTCAAAAATGGATCATTAATTGGATTACTCAGCATGCAGAACCGCTGATCAGACTAACTGCGGTATTTCAAGACGGTATACGTCGTCGGCGAAATTGGAGGCGTCAATCGTAACGTCCATGTCTTTCAGGATACCATTGCTGATGTCGTAGACGACACCGTGCACTTGGAGTGGTTTGCCATTCGCCCATGCGGTTTGTACGATGGTCGTTTTGGCAAGGTCGCGTACCTGCTCCTGAACGTTGATTTCGACAAAGCGGTCGGCCCTTGCTTTGGGATCTTCGATCGCATTCAGCTCCTGTGCGTGCAAGCGGTACACGTCTTTGATGTGGCGCAGCCAGTTGTCGATGAGGCCCACCTGCTTGTTGCCCATGGCAGTGATCACGCCCCCGCAGCCATAATGTCCGCAGACAAGGATATGCTCCACACCCAGTACATTCACGGAATAATCGAGCACGCTCAGCATGCTGATGTCGGTGTGAATCACCATGTTGGCGATGTTCCGGTGTACAAAGATGTCGCCGGGCTGGGTACCGGTGAGCTGATTGGCGGGAACACGGCTATCGGAGCAGCCTATCCAAAGGAATTTAGGTGCCTGGCCCTTTGCCAGGTTACTGAAAAATTCCGGGTTTTCCTTTGTCGTTTGCTCTGCCCACTTTTTGTTGTTTTCAAATAACTGATTATATGCCCTTATCATGATTTCCTGGTTAAATAGAAGAATGGAATAATAGACAGACACGTGCGTATGGATGCGGAAATATCGCATCGTGTTACGACGGTATGCATTCGGAAGGATGTTGGGGAAGAAATCAGATAAGCTCCGGAGGCGGAGAAAGCAGATTGCGGTAAATTTCCTTTTCGAAATTCGCGGTGTAGAAGAATAAGCTTTTGACCGGTATCAATGTGACGGAGCGGTCAAAATAGACGCTATGTGAATGTAGTAGCTGGTCGTCATTCAGTTTTTCGACCTCTGTTTTTTCATTGTCGCAGGTTCCTGTATCGCAAACCACAGATGACTTTTCCTTGGCCAGCAGGAGGCTGGCTACATCTGTGGCTTTACAGATGAGGAAGGCCGTAAGTAGTATGAGACAAAGTGTTCTGAGCACGGGAAAAACAAATTTTGGGGCAAAGGCGTAACACGCAACCCATTTTAAACGTTCGGAGGATCACCGTTTATTATACCCTGCAGATGAATTTTATGTTAATTCTATCACAAGAACAAATAAAAAAGGGTCGTATCAAACAACCCTTACTTATTCGTTTTCCACGCTTTTTCATTGTTCTCCAGCCAACGTCCCACAAGGAAGGCGCTGGTGAGCAGAACTACATAAAAAGCGATCATTATAATGGTCATCGTCATGATTGAATTCAATTAGAATGCGATATACTGTGCGCAAAAATAGCTAAAAAATGCCAGACCCGGATCGCAGTTCGGAAAAAATTAGAGCACACCTTTGGTCGACGGCATAAAATCGAGCGCTTTCAGGTCACGTTTGACCGCCATTTTAATCGCCTTCGCAAAGGCTTTGAAAATCGATTCGATCTTATGATGTTCGTTGTCTCCTTCAACTTTGATATTGAGATTAGATAGCGAAGTGTCTGAAAATGACTTGAAGAAGTGAAAGAACATCTCCGTGGGCATTTCGCCAATCTTTTCGCGTTTGAATTCAGCATTCCAGACGATCCACGGCCGGCCGGAGAAATCGATTGCTACCTGGGCCAGCGCTTCATCCATGGGCAACAGGAAGCCGTAGCGGCTGATACCGCGCTTATCTCCAATCGCTTGCCGGTATGCTTCGCCCAATGCAAGGGCCGTGTCTTCAATGGTATGGTGCTCATCGATATGCAGATCGCCCACCACACGGATAGAAAGGTCGGCACCGGAATGCCTGGCCAACTGATCGAGCATATGGTCGAAGAAGCCAAGGCCGGTGTGAATGTCCGAACGGCCGCTGCCGTCGAGATTAAGTTCTACTTTTATCTGCGTCTCCTTGGTGTTTCTTTCAACGAATGCGGTCCGTGACGGCAATTTCAAATGTTCATAAATTGTATCCCAGTCATCGGAAACCAACGCAGTGCTCGCGTTCATTTCTTTCGAAAGATCATTGTCAGGTAGCTCGGGGCGGAATAGAATTGCTTTTGCGCCGAGATTGACGGCCAGTTGCACATCGGTGAGTCTATCCCCGATTACATAACTGTTGGCCAGGTCATATTCATCCGAAAAATAGGCAGTAAGCATTCCCGTACCCGGCTTGCGGGTAGGCAGATTGTCTTCTGGAAAACTACGGTCAATATGGACATTGGAAAAAAGGATATTTTCTCCGGCCAGTGTGTTGACCATCTTGTTCTGTGCGGGCCAGAAAGTATCCTCCGGAAAGGAGTTGGTTCCGAGCCCGTCCTGATTGGTCACCATCACCAGTTCATAATCAGTTTCTTCGGCAATCTTCCTTAACGAGGAAATAGCTTTGGGCAAGAATTCGAGCTTTTCGAGTGAATCTACCTGAAAATCGGTGGGAGGCTCGACGATGATCGTGCCGTCACGATCGATAAAAAGAACTTTTTTCATTAACACACTTGGATTACCGGCGCCATGCTGCGATGCCAGGGGAGCTTATTTCCTGCAAAGTTCGCAAAGAATGCTTAATAGAAAAGCAGCAGATAAGAATAATGACAGGTTCCGGGAATTTTGTGAGATAGGAGAGCGGTTGAGAAATTGTAACTTTGTATTCAACAATCCATCAGAAATAATGTTTACAGGTATCGTAGAATCAGTCGGCGAAGTAGTTAAAGTGGAAGAACAGGGAACGAATAAGACCTTTACTTTTCGGTCGGCCATTGCCGGGGAATTCAAGATAGATCAGAGTGTGAGCCATAACGGTGTTTGTCTCACAGTAGTAGCAGTGAACGGAGATGAATACGATGTGACCGCCATTGAGGAAACACTGCTTAAAACCAATCTTGGCGAGCTCATTCCAGGAAATAAGGTGAATCTGGAGCGCTGTATGCCAGCCAATGGACGGTTCGATGGTCACATTGTACAGGGGCATGTCGATCAAACGGCAAAGTGTATTTCAGTAGAGGAACGCGACGGAAGCTGGTTATTCGATTTTGAATACGATGCCTCAAAGGGCAACATCACCGTTGAAAAAGGATCCATATGTATTAACGGTGTCAGTCTGACCGTTTTCAATTCGGGAGAAAACACTTTCCGCGTGGCTATTATCCCCTATACTTACAACTTTACCAACTTCCATTCGTTGAAAGCCGGGGATTCGGTTAACCTGGAATTCGATATCCTGGGTAAGTATATCAAGAGAATTCTGGGTTCATATGCAGTTTAGCATGTTTGCATCTTGGAATATTACGTTTATTTTTACCCGTTTATAATACCAAAGCGCATCAAATATATTCATGGCCAAAATAAGTACACAGTCCAGGACTGACCTTTTCATTCATATCGGAATCATTGTCTCGCTGCTTTTGGTCCTTTTTCTGGGGTTTTTCTTCGTTTACCTACCGTTTACTACCAATCACGGTGAAGCCATTACCGTTCCGGATCTGAAAAAAAAGAATGTCCAGGACCTGGAAGATTTTCTGGGCGATCGTGACCTGAGATATGAAGTCGATTGTACGTTTGTGACCAATGTGCCTCCTTTGACGATTATTTCTCAATATCCGCTACCCGGTTCGAAGGTAAAAGAAGGCCGGAAGATTTATGTAACCGTTGTTTCGCGAACGGCACCTTTGATTAAGATGCCTAAGCTCACCGATATGACGCACCGGAGTGCGCAGATGCTGCTCAAAAGTGTAGGGTTGGAAGAGGGAAATATTTCCTACGTCCCGGATATGGCGCAGAACGCGGTATTGAGACAAATGTATAATGGGAAAGAAATCCTGCCCGGGCAGCCCATTGCAAAGGGGTCAAAAATTGATCTGGAATTGGGGGAAGGGCTTGGTACTGCCCAATTTGAGGCGCCATCAGTTATCGGAATGCCTCTGGATGAGGCGAAGATCGCTATCGTCGGTGCCGGGCTTAAAGTAGGGCAGCAAATGGAAATACCGGCCGAAGAAGGTCAGGCAGCTGGCTCGGTAGTGAGGCAGAATCCCGATGCCGGAAATAAGGTAAGAATTGGAGATGTAATAGACTTGTGGGTTACACCACAGGCGCCTGAATCAAGTGATAATGAAAATCAACCGGAGCAGTAGGCTTTCTTTGAATCATAAACTTTTTATCTGGATCTTTCTCCTGGGGATAGTTCAAAGCCAGGCTGTGAAAGCACAATTACGGCTTGTTCCGATCGATCGCCAGGGCTATGCGGAAAGCGGAGTCCGGAAAAATGATAATCTGCGGACGGAGGCATCCCTTAACCTGCCTTTTTTTGACGACTTCTCCACTTCGAAGTCCTTAAGTCCTAATACGAGAAATTGGCTTCCCGGAAGTGGCGTTTACATTAACAATACGCTATCGATTTCGCATCCATCACTGAATGTAGCGACATTTGACGGCCTGAATGCCAATGGTACTCCGTATAATCTAGTTAATCCCCTCACGCAAGGTTACACCGACACGCTTACATCGCAGCCTATCAATTTAGCCGGTAAAGTAGCGGCTGATTCAGTTTATTTCAGTTTTTATTGGGGTGCCAAGGGGCTCGGAGAGCTACCGGATTCCAGTGACTTTCTCGGACTGGAGTTTTATAGCAAGACAAAAGAATGGGTACCTGTCTGGACACGACTAGGATACAAGGTGGACACATTGTTTCATCAGCAATTCATCGCCATTAAAGACCCCAACTATTTCCACGATGCATTCCAGTTCCGGTTCAGATCTTACGGGAGAAGTTCAGGACCTTACGACACGTGGCATCTTGATTACGTGTATCTGAATTCCAAGAGGTCTGTGAAGCAGCCATACTTATTTGATGTGGCTATGCGAAAACCGGTTTCTAATTTTTTGAAAAAATATACAGCGATGCCGTTGCGGCAATATCAGGTGAACCCGCAAGCTGCTACGGCGGACTCGATGAGAACTGATCTCGTAAATAATTTCAATAATTTTAATATCGTCACAAGCACCTACACACTGACCGATGAACAAAAAGGAACCGAATTTTTGCGGAGTGTTCAGAGATCCATTTATGTAGAATCATTGAAACCGCTGGGGCTGAGGGTGAAGTTGCCCGTCATTAATGCAGGATCCAAGATCGACAGCCTGCGTCTGGTGAGCAAGTTTTTTATCACGACCACCGACACGATACCAGGTGTTAATCTTAAAACCAACGATACGATTGTCGGCAGGGCGGTACTGTCGGATTACTTTGCCTATGATGATGGTAGTGCCGAATATGGTGTTCAGGTGAATCAGAAACTCGCACGTGTGGCCGTTCAGTATGTTCTCAGCAAGGCAGATACGATCGGCGGAATACGAATGTCGATGGTATCTTTTAATAAGGATATCTCGGGGCAGGGGTTTACGATACAGATTTTTGGTAACAAGAACGGTAAACCCGATCAACTGATTGCGCAAAGGTCAGTCGCGGTGAAATACCCGGTAATGCGGAATGGTTTTGTAGATTATGCGTTCAGTAGCCCTATCGCCGTACCCGATACCTTTTATGTCGGTTGGCTTCAGATCAATGACCAACCAGTGACGGTAGGGTTTGACAGAAATTCTATACTGGGGAAAAATATGATTTATTACAACCTCGGGACAGAATGGGCGAAAGAAACCACTTTGAAAGGTACGATCATGATCAGACCTTACCTCGGAGCAAAAGCGCAGAGTATTGTTACAGGAAATGAACCTTTGGAGAAAGAAAGTATTTTCTATCCCAATCCTGTCCGGGACGAGATCCGCTGGAAGGGCAGATTACTGAAGCAAATTGATGTGTATGATACGAGGGGTACGCTGGTCAAATCTGTTTTGCCGTCCGCAGGGCAACAGTCCGTGCCGCTCGGGGCATTGAATCAGGGAATATACATGATTAAAGCTACGGACGGGAAACGTTCTTTTGTGCAAAAGATGTTAATCTCAAAATAGACCAAATCGTTACAAATTTAATAAATATGGATATTACCGTAGAAGAACTGAAAGAACGTCTGGAAAAAGGCGAGGACCTTCATTTTTATGATGTCCGCGAGGAGCATGAGTATGAAGAGGATAACCTGGGCGCAATACTGATACCTCTTGGCGAGCTTCCCGACCATTTGGATGAACTGGAAGCTTTGAAGGATGAAGAAATCATTATCCACTGCCGGTCTGGCGCAAGAAGCGGAAAGGCGGCAAGATATCTGGAGTCGCAAGGGTTCGCCAACGTGAGAAACGTGTTAGGAGGAATCCTGGCTTACCGCGAACTGGAAGACTAATCTTTATCGTAGGCATTTGATAGCTGCACGCCATCAAATGCCTACGATCCCTGTCCGGATCGCTGGGTGACATATTCGAGAATGCGATCGTAATCGTCCGGATGAAACCACTCAAAATTTCCCTGATGTCTGAACCAGGTTAGTTGGCGTTTTGCGTATCGCCGCGAATTCTGTTTTAAGAGCTTAATCATTTCAAGCTCGTCGTATTCCCCGTCGAGAAAGCCATACACTTCTTTATAACCAACTGTCTGCAGGGCATGATGAGTCCTGAACCCAATAAGACTTTTGGCTTCTGCTATCAGGCCTTCACCTAGCATCATATCCATTCTTTGATCGATTCGTTCATATAGCTCCGCGCGGTTTCTGTCCAGCGCGATGTTAATCATGTTAAATGGCCGCACACGCGTGTTTTTTATCCTGAACTGGCTGATGGGCATCCGCGAGGTGTAAAAAACCTCCAGAGCCCGTAAAACGCGCTGCGGATTTGAAATTTCGGGAGTAGCAGCAAATACCGGATCGATCTGACGAACTTCATCCTGCAATGCCGGAAGGCCATGATCCGCCAGCTTGTGTGTCAGTGAGTCCCGTAAACCGGGTAGGGGCGGGGGAAGGTCGTCGAGCCCGTCGGTAACGGCTTTGACATAGAAGCCCGATCCTCCGGTCATTACAACGATATCGTATTGATGGAAAAGCTCATCCAATAGGGCTAGCGCATCCCGTTCGAAGTCGCCTGCACTATATGATTCGGATATTGAATGCGAGTTGATGAAATGGTGCGGTACCTGTGCCAGTTCTTCCGGCGAAGGCTTAGCAGTACCGATATTTAGTTCCCTGAAAAACTGCCGGGAATCTGCGGAGATAATTTCGGTATTTAGCGTACTGGCCAGCCGGATAGATAAGGCGGTTTTCCCTACCGCAGTAGGACCTGCTACGGTTACCAGATATTTCTTTGGGCTATTTGGCATTGTGCCGTTTTTATTTGAATTTTAATCAGGACAAAAATAGAGATATGGATTCCTCTGTACTACTTTTTTTAATCATTGCGCTTTTAGCGGGTGGTGCGGCCGGGGCTGCCATAAACACTTATTTCCAGAACAGAAAGTCGAGGAAATATGTGTCCACACACGAAGCTTCCGTTCTGGTTGAGCGGATTGAGAAGGTTTTCAAGGTGGTGATGGCCGAGGGGTATTTTACAGAAATCTACAACTATCAGCACGATAGGAATATCTGGAATCTGATTAATGATAAAAAGAAAGCCCTCATCATTGCTAAGGCAAAGGTATTGGTCGGTTACGACTTTGGGAAAATGAAGTTTCACCGTCCGGACGGTGAACGGAAGCTGGTAATCGATTTTTTCCCTGCACCGGAGATTCTGTCTATCGATACCGATTATAAATTTTACGATATAGAGCAAGGCTGGCTCAATAGGTTTCATAGCGATGACTATACCGCCATTCTGAATGAAGCAAAGCAGACGATGAATGATAAAGCGTTGGAAAGTGATCTGCCACGAATTGCCGGCAATCAGGTTCAATTAATGATTTTTCAACTAGCAGCCTCTATGAATTGGTCTGTGGAGATGAAACTGCCGGATGGTAACGCCGCTATGTTAAAGGAATATACGCATTACCGTACACTGGAAGCGCAGATCGATTCTTTAGAGACGCCGAAGGATTAGTAGTTTTTTTTGTATAATTTATGCGTTAAACGCCTCTATCTCGTCATATTGGGATTTATCTGCGTATTGACTCGTACAGTTCTTTCTTTTATCACTTTCTAAACTTTAACAGTTATGTTTAAAAAATTATTACTATTTGCCTGTGTAGCATTGATGGTTGCGTTAGTAAGCTGCGAAGGAAAAAAGGGTGATGTTGGTCCAGCCGGGCCAGCGGGTGCCGCCGGCCCGGCTGGACCTGCCGGTGCAGATGGTGAGGACGGTGCGGGTAGCTCTGCATTGATCATTTCAACCGGAACAGATACAACAGACGCGGATGGAAGTTACATTACAGGTATTCCTGACTTGTCGGCTGATGAGGAAGAACTGTTAAAGTCATCCGCTGTGCTAGTGTATCTGAAATCAGGTGATGTTTATTGGGCAATGCCAGGCGTGGTCACCTTTCCCGGGGATAAGTTAAGTAGTTTTACATTCATCCACGGAGTTCAGCAGTCAACGTTCTTTGTGCAATTAATTCCCACCAACTGGAGCGAGGATCAGGATAAAGCACCGGTCAGGATTTTTCAAGATGTGCGTGTCGTAATTATTCCCGGTACGATCTTAGGCAGAATGAGCGCGGAAGTCGACTTGAAAAATTATGAGAAGACTATAGCAGCACTTGGCTTAACAGACCAGAAAGTTAAATCAGCAGGCAAACTGAAGTTGAAATTGAAAAAGTAAGACATCACAAATGTTGCGATGAGGATACAGAGATGAAATGCTCGTCACAACATTTTTTGAAGGTAGCTAAAAAGCGAAAGAGCTTCCAATTTGGGAGCTCTTTCGCTTTTATCATCATCTCTGATTTCTTAGTATTCCCAAAGTCCGTGTTCGAGTTCCATCAGCTCCTGTTCGTAGTTCAGGGATTTGATCAGGGCCTCTTTTTCGCCATTGTAAATATCCAAAAATGCCTTGTCATTGGCGTTCGAGAACTTGGTGATCCTTCCGTAGAACAAACGAAGATCGAAAGCATCTGCGAGATTTTTATTCTGAGCGGTATTGTGGGTGTTATACCAGATATATTTCTTAGGATCGCTTCTGAAAAGTCTTTCTACATCTTTCCATTTGAATGAAGCAACGGGCAATTCAAGTCCTGTTGCGGTTTGGTCGGATGGAAGAACGATTGTTAATGTCTGAATGTCGTTGTACAGGCGGGATCTCTTCTTGTCAAAAACCCAGTCCTCTTTTACCTCCAGAATGCTTAGCTGATCGGGGAAATATTCCTCTTCGGAAGCAGCAACCTGTGTGCTGAACGCCGTTGAGTCCACTTTGGGTTGCTCCACAACCGGTGGCTCTTCCTTAGCGACTTCGGTTTTTGCGCCTTTTTTGGATGACTTCTTCTTAGGTGGACCCCATCCGTCATCTTCTGCCGCGGCTTCTTTCTTAGTATCTTTCTTTGCATTACCCCAGCCATCATCAGCTGTTGCTGCTTGCTTAGCGGGATCAGTTTTCGCTTTTGAGTCCCAACCATCCTCTTTTTTAGCAGCATCCCCAAATCCGGCAGCTATTTCTTCCTCTGAGAGGCCGGCAGTTTGGTTGGGGATAAGAATACGTTTATGAAGTTCATCTCCGGTTATTTTGGTAGCGCATGAATCATTCACAAATGCATCGATCAAGCCGGCTTTGGCAGCATCCAACAGATAGCGGGTAATTTCATTGTTTTTAGAGAACATCGAGATGTTCTGCTTTTCTTTGAGGTCAACCCGCCTCCAAAGTGTCCTTTTCATCATCACATCCCCATCAGCGATCGGTCGCGACGAGAACTGATTTGCAGTCGAATCCTCTTTCTCCTGAGCAAAGGCACCGGTTGCTCCGAGGGATAAAGAAAGCAGTGACCATGCAATCGTTTTTCCGTTCATTCTTCTCATATCATGCATAAGGTTGTATTGTCCAATCAACGACTAAAAGACCTGGATTAGTATAGTGTTACAGTACGAGTTTGGTTACCCATTTCAACCTCACTTACAGCGCCTTTGAAATTCTGACGTTCTACTTTCAGAATTGAAATTACGTATCTGTCTCCAGGTTGTGCTTGCTGCGCCAGAGACGAAATCGAACCGCCACCACCATTCAAAGTGACGCCATTGATACGTCTTGGGCCGCGGGCCAAGGATATCTCGACTTGTGATACTCGGAATTTGGCATCTTCAGGTGAGAAGTTTTTGAAGCTCTCGTCAGGAACAGCAACAATCTGAATACTTCTGGCACCGGAGGCAGGTGCTCCACGTCGCTCGTCAAAAACAGCACCATTCACCCTGACTTCCAGGGATGGTTTCGGAACCCGGTTCACACGAAACGGTTCAGAACCCAATACATTGCCAGCGTTGCTTACCGTGATATTCAACTGCGCTTTGCTGGGAACAATAGTGAATTTACCTTTTTGCTGGCTGTTAATGATCTCTCCACCATCCGTTGAGAAACTTGGAGCCCAAAGCGGACCAAGTGCAGGGCTTTGAATGCTCAGTTTATTCGCGCAACCCAGGTACAACGGAGGTAAGGTTCCAGTCTCTATCTGATAGGAAGGCTTCACTACGAAGTACTCCTGAGTCATCGTATAGGTAGTATCTCTTCCCGACGGAGTAGGGATTGTGATTTGTCCTTTGAGTTCTCGTTTCGCAAGGCCTTCTGCATTGTAACCGCCACCCTGGGCCGTAAATTCGATCAACCCGACACCGTTTTCTACTTTTACGGGAGAACCGTTCAGGCTCATACGCGGCGTGATACCCGACGCCGAAGCGGCAATAAACATTTGTCCTTTGAATTTGGTACCTGCTACAACCGTTTTTGCATCGGCGCTCACCATTGCAAGTACACGGTCGAATTTGATATCAGCGGCACCTACTTTACTTGCCAGGTAATTCAGGACTTCGCCTTCCATCCGACGGATATCCGTTTGTTTCTGGCTTAAAACTGCCAGAGCAGCTGCTACCGGCGTAGATTCGAAGTTCAGCTCAGCGAAATCTTTGTTTCTCTGGTCTTTATTACCTTTTGCAACCGGATCTTCTCTGCCATCCAGAGCGAGTCCCTTGAACTGGTTGGGTGAGTACTTATTAAGAGATGTGGTATAAGTATTCAATGTTTGCTTCAATTGGTAAGCTTTGCCATTTTTTCTTACGCCGATCATCAATTCCGCTACTTTTGCTTCTTCCTGAGGGTTTTTAATGCCTCCTTCTTCATTAAAACCGCCACCGGCATTCTTAATGATTTCCTGTTTCAAAGCGTTCAACTCATTTGAGATGCTGGACGAAAGCTTACGAACTTCGTCAGCCTGTTTGATCACCTCCACATCAGCCGACCGGTTCCCCGATTTCTCTACTGCGGCTTTGATTTTGAGTACGGTTTCCTGATTTATTTTGTCAGCTGCTCCTGATGATAGTTCTAGGGAATTGTTCAGAAGGATGAATTTTTCGATGATGGCTGAACTTACCTGCAATGCGAGCATC
This sequence comes from Dyadobacter ginsengisoli DSM 21015, assembly GCF_059568735.1. Classification (NCBI taxonomy): domain Bacteria; kingdom Pseudomonadati; phylum Bacteroidota; class Cytophagia; order Cytophagales; family Spirosomataceae; genus Dyadobacter; species Dyadobacter ginsengisoli. Next base: position 684,581 of record NZ_JCANTY010000004.1, on the reverse strand, counting down.
GCTGTAAGTACCAGATACATCATTCCAATCATCTTTTGACGGGGTGTTTCTTTTCCACCTGCCATATTGTTGTGTAATCAGTTTTCAGTGATCGAATTATTTAACTAAAAACAATGACTCTCTAATCCTGTGGAATCAAAGAGTCATTGCCAGAGGTTTAGGCATTGCCACCACGCATAGCGGTAAGCATGTTGCCGTAAATGCCGTTGAGCGAAGAAATGTTACTGGTAAGTCGAGACATTTCATTCTTAAACACCTGTGACTCTTTGGTCGCGTCAGCCATGTTTTCCATAGCCGCCGTCAGGTTACCATAGAATGCGTTCATTGCCTTAAGGTGTTTGGTGGTGTCCTGAAGTTCCAGTTCATAAACTGCATTCAATGCACCCATATTTTTGGTGATCTGCTGGAATTGGTCGCGGTACGATTGGGCATCCTTGGTAGCATCGGCCATAGAACTCATCGCATTGATGGCTACGCCATAGGATTTGTTCATATCATTGATCGCAGTTGAAGCACTTTTAACGTTTTTCGCGTAATCATTAGTAGCCACAGTAGCGTCAGTCAGGTCGCTGATTTTGCCAACAGTTTCTGAAAGGTTTCTGAATCCTTTGCCCAGGCTGTCGAAAACTTCAGGTGAAATCTTAGCATTATCCAGCATGTTATCCAGTTTCGCTGTAATGTTGCTGCTTTGTCCGCTGCCGCGTGTGATGGCTGGCCCCGAGTAGTCATCGGCAAGCTCAGGATAAACCCGCGTCCAGTCTGGATCTTTATCAGTGGATTGGGTTAATGTTTGCAATGCGTAGAGCAAAAAGATGAGAACCTCGGTTCCAAGACCCGCTGTCAGAAGGGGGCCGCCGAAATCCCAGTGTTGAATTTTTGCCAAAGCTCCTAAAATTACAACGGCAGCACCGGCACTATATATTGTTGGTACTAGTTTATCCCAAAAAAAATTAGGTCCGCTATTCTTAGCCATACGAATTGAAATCGGTTACAGTGAAAAATTATAAGTAGTAAAGTGTTAGATTGATTCGGGTAGAGACCGTAAAAAAGAAGCAGAGTATAGACGCTGCTTCTTTTGAGGTGAAAGTATTTTTAGCGACGACGGGCACGTGCTCCACCGCGATCGTTGACGTTGTCCATTACACAACGGAAGCCAATAAAAGCGCGGGTTTCAGTTTCGTATTCAAAAGTCCGGGTGCCGGTTTGCAAGTAATAAGCGATATCTTTCCAAGAACCTCCTTTAACCACTTTTCGGGGTTCATCCGGACTGTCGTACCGCGGGTTCATATCCCATACGATCGCTGTCGCGTTATCGGTGTATGCGTCTGATGTCCACTCCGCTACGTTTCCAGCCATATTGTAAAGGCCGAAATCGTTAGGATTATATGCATTGGCAGGGCCGGTATAAGGATAGCCGTCTGCATCGTAGTTTCCGCGTTGCGGTTTGAAATTAGCTAAGAAACACCCTTTGGCATTCATAGTATAAGGGTTTCCCCATGGATATTTAGCAACGGCACGTCCACCTCTTGCAGCCCATTCCCATTCAGCCTCTGTCGGCAAACGGAAGCCTGTCGAATTGAACTGACCTTCTTTATTCTGAAAATCGTGGAGCAGGTTAGTACGCCATTTCGAAAAGTAGCTGGCTGCAACCCAGCTTACGCCGACCACAGGATAAGTGTCGAAACCGGGGTGTTGGTAGTAATATTCTACGAAGGGATCACCGTTTGAGTATGCAAAGTCTTTTTTCCAGACAGTTGTATCGGGATAGTATTTAGACATAATTTCCTCCTCGCCCAATACAGACACAGAATCAACAAGCAATGCGTTGACAAACTGGCGGTATTCATTATTAGTGATCTCGGTGTCATCCATGAAAAATGAACTGATGGTCACTCTGCGGTTCATATTGTTCATGGAGGAAGCGATATCTTCATCAGCCTGGCCCATTACAAAAGAACCTGAGGGGATTACAACCATTCCGGCAGGAGTGGTCTGTTTGAATCCTTTACGGGCAGTCGCGGTAATTTCGCCGTTTGAAATACCGCTTTCCTCTTTTCCTCCTTTGCCAAACTTGCTCTTGATGAAACCGCAACTTTGCATCAGCATCAGCGCGGCTACCAAAAGCAGGCTTTTGACTCCATCCCGATAGAACACTTTCACATTCATAGTGGTTTTGTAAATTTTGAATAATAAAATGCTAGCCTAAAAACGTCAACGAATGATATCTAGTATACTTGAAATAAAACAAAATGTGAACACCTGCCGGGACGAATGACAGCAGATTTTGCTGCTGAAACCGCTGTGAATCAATTACTAAATCAGGCGTTTATCGACTTAACGTAAGAATAATGCAATTGGTATGGAAGTCGAACATTTTACAAATATAAATCAAAGTTTCGCAAACTGATTCACAAGAGTTACCAACTGGTTCGCAAAAAGCGTCGATTTGACATTGAATTCTTGGAATTTTAATAATTTAGTGATAATATATTAATATTATTTGAGGCGTATTGTGCTCATCAGAAGCGGAACCGGGGAGTGCGGATGATCGATTTTTTGCCTAATTTCGGAGAAGGCAGAGCGTATGACAACATCACCTCGAAAGATGAGGGCGCTTTTGACTTATCGCCACCTATCACCAGGTCATAGGCGCCTGACAAACGGAGGGATTGGTCCGGTAACAGATAAACTCCGCCCATAATGATGAAATAAGTATCTTGCTGACGATACGTTCCGCCGATCCAATATCTCTTATTATAGGTTACCGTGGCCCCGCCTTCAACAGATACGGTGCTGATATCAGATTTGACGAGAACAATGGGTTGGATATCCAGCAGATAACCAAGTTCGATATTCACACCTGCATTGAAGTACAATGTTCTCGGGAGCGGGTTGGTACCTGCTTCGGATCCCAACTGATACTTGGGTTTCAGGAAATGATTTAGAGATACTCCTGCATAAAATGTTTCGTTTTCAAATCGCGCGCCGACAGAAAAATCAGGGTTTATTTCAGAAACCGTACCGGTTTGTATCAATGGATCATCGGGATCACGGGCGCGTAGTTTACCATAGTCTATTGCCTGACGGAACAAACCTGCGCTTGCTCCTACCTGAAATTTCCCGCCGGCCACCGGAATGTGGTAGGCAGCCGAGATTTTGAAATCCTGGTCTGTTCTTGGACCGCTTTTGTCATTCAGCGCGTAAAATCCAACCCCGAAATTCTTGAAAGGCATACTGAACGAGAATAGCTGGGTCGAAAGTGCACCACCCGTATCATCGAGATTATTGCCCTGGTAGCCAGCATATTGAGTCCTGTGCGTCAACTGGAATTTCGTGAGACCATCCGCACCTGCGGCAGCAGGATTCAGATAAAGCTGATTCAGAGAAAAAAGGCTGAACTGAGCGTCTTTTTGAGCGATAGCGCAAAAGGGAGAAAGAAGCAAAAAGACAACTAGCCGGATATATCTGTTACTTCGAAAGGTAAAGGTCAAAGTCATGCCGCTGGAATGGATTTAAGGAACACGCTGATATGCTTTCGGATTTAGATTCATAACGCATATTGCTTAAAAAAATTGACATAAACATCAAAAAGCCCTGGATTTTTTCCAGGGCTTTTGAGCATATAAACCGGCTTTACTATACATTGTTGGCTTTTCTGATATACAGGTCAAGTGCACCTGTCATCGAAGGGGCATTAGGCAATGGAGCCTGAATATCGACCATGAGACCTGCATCTTCTACCGCCTTTGCGGTCGTTGATCCGAATGCGGCGATTCGGGTATCGTTCTGCTGAAAGTCAGGGAAGTTCTCAAACAGAGATTTTATACCTGACGGGCTGAAAAATGCAATGATATCATAATATACATCTTCCAGGTCCGAAAGGTCGGAAGATACCGTCTGATACATCGTGGCCTCTACGAAATGAAACTCTTCGGTATCCGCGAATTCAGGGATGTCGTTCTTTCTGACGTCTGAGCAGGGATACAGGAACTTCTCTTTCTTGTGCTTGCGCATTAGTTCGATCAATTCCGCGGCTGTTTTAGTACCTGTAAAGATCTTTCTTTTGCGGATCACGATGTATTTCTGAAGGTAGTTGGCAGTTTGCTCGGAAATACAGAAGTATTTCATGGTAGCAGGAACCTCGATCCGGCCTTCATTACAAATGCGGAAGAAATGGTCAATGGCATTACGGCTGGTGAAGATCACGGCCGTGTGATCCAGAATGTTGATTTTTTGTTTGCGGAAGTCTTTGTACGAGACTCCTTCAATGTGTATGAATGGCCTGAAATCAACTTTGATATTATACTTTCTGGCTAATTCATAGTAAGGTGAATTCTCGTCGGCTGGTCGGGATTGACTTACTAAAAGACTGGTTACTTTTTTTAGTCTGTCCTGATCAAAATTGATGGTATCACTCATGTATAATCCTCATTAGTTTATTCCCGTTTCATCTGTGCTGACTACAAAGCAAACTTCATACTCACGATTAGCGGAATCATTTCAATGACACAAAGGTAAGAAAATAAATAGAGATTAATCAACGAGCCCGTAGGCTTGGCTACAAGATAAAGTCCGAAAAAACGGGCCAGGTAAAAAACCAGAAATGGCAAAAGCAGGTAAGGCCGACTTACCTCAAGCCAGTTGATATGATTGAAATTCAGTGCGAAGATAACCATGAAGATCAATGCGTAGAAGAGGTAAGATGATTGTACTATTTTAATAAAAATAATATCGACCTGTTTGTCCAGATTCAGCATGTTGCCTGCCAGGACCATAAAGACGTATTTCGCGTAGATGAGTAAAAAGAAGATGACGGTGAGTACACAGAAATCGCCGAGTATTTGTAATGTGTTCGCTTTTTCAGACAAGATCGTGCTGACTGAAAACAAATTGAGCCTGTTCACGGAAAAGTAGATCACTGTGAAACCCATCATCATCGAACTGATGACAACGAGAAAGATCACCGTGTTGCTATAAGGCTTGTTGATTTTCGATAACTGGTCGCGGGGGTCGTTGTTGAAAAATTCGATTGGATTTATCAAACGTATGAAGGAAAGCGGGTTGAGATTGAAAATCCATGCATTTAGGATCAGGATAAGCAGCAACGTAATACCCGCAAAGTTGCCAAATGGCGAAAATGATATCGGTTTGATGTTGATGATACTGGACCGGGCGGTTGTGGAGCGGCCTATTTCATTCTGTTTTTTTTTGTTACAAATTAGTACTGTTTTATCATCAATACCGGCGCTGCCGTAAATCGTAAGCAATAATTCGTCTTTGCGATACACCTTGTACAGGCTATCCAGATTTAGTTGCTGCCATTGCCCGGGTGCGATTCTGTTCTGCAATGCGCCTTCAAGAAACAGGTAGCTTTCATTCCCGGCCTGGATTAGTAACGAATATCTTCTGTTTTTAACGAGATCGATGTACAGGCTGGCAAACCGGGTGCCTTCATTGACGCCCTGCGAGAACGGGACATAGTTTTTGTACTGCTCATTGTATACGAGCCAGTCGTCCTGGTAGTTGTAAACGGGGAAGAACTGCTCTGGCGGTGAAACTTTCGCAGCACCAAACGCAGATACTCCGAACAAGTTTACTGCTGCTAAGAAAGCCCAAAAAGAAGCTGAGAGGATGGACTTCATCGGTACAAAAAAGGGCGGGGTTACCCCAGCCCTCTTATCATCTATTTGTTCAGACAATGCATTATTTCTTTCCGAGCGCAAGGAGCATTGTTTCTCCAATGAGCGCAGGTGATTCAGCAACGAAGATACCGGATTCCTTCATGATCCTGATTTTTGCTTCCGCGGTATCGTCAGCACCGCCGATGATAGCACCAGCGTGACCCATACGACGTCCTTTCGGAGCAGTTTGTCCGGCGATAAAACCTACCACCGGTTTTTTGTTGCCCGTGGATTTTATGTAATTGGCTGCATCGGCTTCCATGCTTCCGCCGATCTCGCCGATCATTACGATCGCCTCAGTTTCATCGTCGTTCATCAACAGTTCAACCGCTTCTTTGGTGGTAGTACCGATGATAGGGTCGCCACCGATACCGATTGCAGTTGTTTGGCCCAATCCGGCGCGTGTTAACTGATCTACCGCTTCGTAAGTAAGTGTTCCGGATTTTGAAACCAGACCGATCGTTCCTTTTTTGAAGATAAAACCAGGCATGATACCTACTTTACACTCTTCAGCGGTGATAACACCCGGACAGTTAGGGCCGATCAGGCGGCAGTTCTTATTCTTGATATATTCTTTTGCCTGCATCATGTCCTTGGTAGGAATCCCTTCGGTGATACAGACGATAACGCCGATACCAGCATCAGCAGCCTCCATGATTGCGTCAGCAGCGAAAGCCGGTGGAACAAAGATGATGGCAACGTCTGCACCGGTAGCGCGCACGGCAAGGTCAACAGTATTAAAAACAGGTCTTTCCAAATGAGAAAGCCCACCTTTGCCAGGTGTAACACCACCTACGACATTCGTACCGTATTCAATCATTTGCTGGGCGTGGAACGAGCCCTCCGAACCGGTAAATCCCTGAACTATAATCTTGGAGTTTTTATTAACTAAAACGCTCATGTTGGTAAATCAGTTTTTTCGGTAAAAGTAGGACGAAAAGCACGAAGTAGCAAAATGTAGGTAGAATTTGTAAATTGCTTTTTTGACAACATGGCGGCTGTTTATGAACATATTTCTGAATCCACATATATTTTCCAACCTCGTTTTAGCGATCACCAGTTTATTTGTCTTCTTCCGGTATTTCAGACAGCAACCTGTTTTGGTCAGGTGGCTCTGGGGCATATTCTTTGTTAGTATTTCACTTGTAGCCTTGGCTGATCTGTTGCGTTATGCGGGCGTAGAAAGTGTGGGAGAGGTCCAGGAGTTGTTGACTGCGGGGGAAATGACACTCGGCGCGATGTGCCTGGTCACGGCGTCCTGGTGCCTGATCATGCGTTACAATAGCGGCCTGTACCTATTTGTCTCAACCATCGGACTAGGGGCACTTCTTTTCTACTGTATCACGTGGTTCAAGGTCGAATACGTAGGGTTGATCATCAAATCGTTTTGTATCCTGGTTACGTTGTTGATCTCGTGCGTGGGGCTGGCCAACAGACAGAAGAGTGCGCTATGGACTTTATTCTCGATGATGTTGCTCGCATTGTCGACGAAGTCGGGGAGGCTTCCACTTCCTATGGATCCCGTTGATATCAATCACTATATGATGGTTTTATCGGTTATATGCGTAGGTCGGGCCGTTCGGGACCAGTATAAGATTCTCTTTTAAGTTCAAACAATTGTTAATGCATTGCATTTTTCAGACCGCGTGTCGTAAATTGCACCGGTTAATTTTAAATAAACAAGTTTACTAATACTCAGAATATGAAAAGGACCAAGTATGGCGTAATGCTTCTTGCCTCTGTTTTGGCTTTCGGAGCAGTTACAATGAGCCCTGTTTCGGCTAAAACGTCACCTGCCAAAGAAGTGGCAAGCGATGTAAAGCAAGCTAAGACGATCGTGATCAAGGGAAGTGATGCAATGCAGTTCGACCTGAAAGAGATCAAAGTGAAGGCCGGTCAAAAAGTGAAACTGACGCTGACACACTCAGGTAAACTTGCGAAAGCCGCAATGGGCCACAACTGGGTGCTCCTGAAGGCGGGTACTGATGTAGCTGCATTCGGTTCGAAGGCCGCTGCTGCGAGAGAGACCGAATATATCCCTGCGTCAGAAAAGGCAAGCATCATCGCACATACCAAACTGGTAGGCGGAGGAGAAAGCGATACAATTGAATTTACAGCTCCTGCAAAAGGAACTTATACTTTCATTTGCAGCTTCCCAGGCCACTACGCGCTGATGAAAGGTAGCTTCATCGTTGAATAAGCGAAACTGAGCTTTAAATATAAAACGGGGCCGGATTATCCGGCCCCGTTTCTGTTTCTATATATCGGCCAACTGCTTTTCTATCAAATCGACGACTTCCGGCCGATCCCATTGTGACGCGCCGATTTCCTGGGCCAGGATCTTTCCCTTATATATGATGTAGGTCCTCGGGATTGCATTGCCGTCCAGCATCGACGGGTAAGGTCCGGCGTATTGATAAAAAGGGAGATCATAGCCCTTCCGGGCGATAAATGGGTTTACAGTTGCCGCATCCTCGTCAGAAATAATGTAGAATGCGATTTTGTTGTGGTTCTTGTATTTGTTGTAAAGCGTCTGAATACCTGGCATTTCCATATTACACGGTCCGCACCAGGTAGCCCATACATTTACAAAAGCGATTTTGTCCTCGCTCATTGTCACCCGGTTGCCCGTCAAGTCCGTTAGCGGCAGATAAACGGATTCCTGTGCTGCCGGTATTTCCGAGACTACATTGTTTTCCTGCTCTGGTGATTTGAAAAACACAAAATAGACTGCCGCCCCTGCGACGAGCAGTAGTAAAGCAAGGGATATTTTTTTCGTGGTTGAAAACATAATTGGTGTAGTTCTGGTGAATGGATGTGGATGGGAACCATTCCAAAAATAGGGCTTTTCTTTTTTTGATGCTGACTCGGAATTTGAATACTTTTATACACTATTTAAAAAACATCGATTTGAGGAAAAGGTTTACATTCATGAGACTTCAATTTACTGGCATTTCATTTCTCCTTGCACTTTCCTTCTCTTGCCCCGCTTTCGCCCAACGTTCAGCTGCCGAGTACTTCGAAGACGGTAACACCAAAGCCGGTACGGGTGATTTCAACGGCGCAATGCAGGCGTACACCGCGGTTATTTCCATGAGTCCCGAGCATGCGCCCAGCTATTTCAACCGCGGGCTTGCCAAGGCCAACCTCAAAGATTACCGTGGTGCAATGCAGGATTACGATAAAGCCATCGAGCTGAATCCCAAGGAAGCACTTTATTACCAGAGCCGTGGCGTGAGCAAAAGTTTGCAGGAAGACTTCCGCTCGGCCATCGAAGATTACTCCAAATCCATCGAACTTAACCCGGAAGAGCCTAAGGCATACTACAATCGTGGCGTGAGTTATGCCAAATTGAGAAACCACAGAAATGCGCTCGTCGATTTGGACCACGCGTTGGCGTTGAATCCCGACGAGTTAGCAGCATTATATGCAAGAGGAAATTGCAAACAGGATTTGCAGGAATATGCGGGCAGCCTCGCCGATTTCACGCGTGTGATTGAGCTGAGCCCGAAACGCACGGGTGCTTACGCAGGCAGGGGGTTGGCAAAACTGGAACTGGGCGATTATCAGGGGGCTGCCGCCGATTTTACCCGTGCCATCGAGCTGAGTCCCAATGACAGCGAGTATTACAGCAACCGTGGATTTGCTAAAAATAAAGTAGATGATTTCCAGGGTGCTATCATTGATTTTGATAAAACCATCCAGCTCGATCCCGAAAATTACAATGCCTATTACGGTCGCGGATTTGCCAAAGGGAAACTGAACGACCCCCGCGGGGCTATCGCCGATTTGTCCAAAGCCATTGAAGTGAAAAATGCCTATACAGGTGATCCTAAAAAGAATGCTTTCACAGGTAAGATCAATAAGGAGAAGCTGGATGAGTTGCGTGATCATGTGCAGCTGAATGTGAAGATTGAAAACCTGACGAACGAGCGCGCGGAGGCATATTATGTACGCGCAATCGCGAAGTCGAAAGTAGGGGAACTGAAAGGTGCATTAGCCGACCTTACTACCGCTGTTGAGCTTAACCCCACCTATTCCAATGCCTATTTCTCACGCGCCATGATCCGTTCGGCATCGGGCGACCAAATGGGCGCGGTGCTGGATTTCACGAGCTCCATTAAACTGCGGTCGGATTATCCGGAAGCGTATTATCTGAGAGGAATCATCAAAAACAGCCTGGGCGAGGTCAACGATGGCTGCCTTGATCTGAGCAAGGCGGGTGAGCTGGGCTATCAGCACGCTTATAAGGTCATTGGGACTTATTGTAATTAGGCTTTTGGGGAAGAAAGGGAGGAATTGGAAGGACTGAGAAAAAAGAAATGTCAGCCTGAGCGAAGTCGAAGGCAGTCCATACGGTAAAACCGCATCATGCATGCGCTTCGACTGCGCTCAGCGTGACATTAAGCTTTCTTCAAATTTTCCGCCACCTTATCCCAGTTTACCACATCCCAGAATGCCTTAATGTAATCCGGACGTTTGTTTTGGTAATGGAGATAATATGCGTGCTCCCACACGTCGAGGCCCAGGATGGGCGTTCCTTTTAAATCGGAGACGTCCATTAGCGGGTTGTCCTGGTTGGGTGTCGAGCCTATTACCAGTTTTCCGCCTTTGGCAACAAGCCATGCCCAGCCTGAGCCGAAGCGGGTAGTGGCAGCCTTGCCGAATTCTTCTTTAAACTTATCGAATGAACCGAATTGACCGTTGATCGCATCGGCAACAGCGCCAGTCGGAGCAGCGCTTTTCTTTGGCCCCATTACTTCCCAGAAGAAAGTATGGTTCCAGTGCCCGCCACCATTGTTACGAATGGCCATCGGAGCTTTGCTGATCGACTTGATGATATCTTCGAGCGATTTTTTCTCCCATTCAGTTCCTTTTACGGCGTCGTTGAGGTTTTTTACATAAGCCGCGTGGTGCTTACCGTAATGGATCTCCATCGTCATTTTGTCTATGCTGGGCTCCAATGCGCCGAAGTCATAAGGAAGCGGTCCCTGCTTGAATGGAGCGGTTTCCGCCAGTATAGTGTTGGATAATCCTGCGGCCGGCGCTCCGGCAATCGATTGCTCAGCCAATGCGCCAACAGTGAGTGCGCTGCCAGCGAGTGTCCGCAAAAAATCTGTTCTATTCATAATAGTACATTAAGTGTTTAGTGTTAATCGTAAACCACCCGGCTTACAATGCTGCGACCGAGTGTGATCTCGTCCGCATATTCCAGGTCTCCGCCAATGGGGATACCCCTTGCAATTGTACTTATCTTGACGCCCGTGGCTTTCAACTTTTTTTGCAGGTAAAAAGCGGTGGTGTCACCTTCCATGGTAGGGCTCAGTGCCAATATTACTTCCTGAACCGCCTCTTGGCCTTCCTGCTCACCTGCGATTCTCGACATTAATGAATCGATTTCCAGATCCGACGGACCGATGCCCTCCAGCGGTGAAATAATACCTCCCAGTACATGGTACAGGCCACGGTACTGATTCGTAGATTCGATGGCCAGTACGTCTCGGGTGTCCACTACGACGCAAATGGTCGTCTGGTCGCGTTTATTACTGCTGCAAATATTACAGAGCACATCGTCGGCAATATTATGGCAGCGGGTGCAATAGGTGGTTTTGGTACGCATGTTCAGCAACGCATCGGACAGTGAGCGCGTTTGCTCCTCATCTCTTTTCAGCAAATGCAGTGCCAGACGTAATGCGGTTTTTTTGCCTATTCCCGGCAGACGGGAAATTTCGGCAACGGCTTCCTCAATAAGACGTGAGGGATAATTCATGAGAAGATGCTGAGTGATGGGTTTGAGAGGATATCAAAACCCGTTTGTTGATGCTGGCAGTGCGAGAGACGGCTCAATGGACCTCGGCTGAAATGCCCCTCCGGCATATTTCGTTGCGCATCCCGGCCAGCTCTTCGAAAGATCCTTCTTTAACGGAGCATTTGCCTTTATAATGGATAATGATCGTGCATTGTTCGGCTTGTTCGCTCGTGTGGCCGCAAACTTCGACCAGCGTATCGATCACCCAATCGAAGGTATTCACGTCGTCATTGTAGATTACCAACTTTTTAATGTCGGTATCTACGGTTTCTTCCAGAATTTCCAGCTCTGTATCTGTGAGCGCTTGCATAACAACCAAATTTCTGTTTGATTAGCAAATCTAATTAAAAATGGAGACTATCCGAAGCTTTTAAGCGCCTTTTAATCCACTCCTGAATCCTCAAATACCCACTTTAATGAACCCTTACATCTCCCTGCTGATACTGGTAGTTTACTTCGGAATGCTCATCACAGTGTCCATTTATACATCCAGGGGCGCGGATACGAACACCTTTTTTACCGCCAACCGGCAGTCGCCCTGGTATCTGGTGGCGTTCGGTATGATCGGTACTTCGTTATCGGGTGTCACGTTCGTTTCGGTTCCCGGGGCGGTGGCGAGTATCCAGTTTTCCTACTTCCAGGTGGTGATCGGGTATATTCTCGGATACTTTGTGATAGGTACGGTGCTGATGCCGCTCTATTACCGGTTGAATCTGATTTCGATCTACTCTTACCTCGAACAGCGTTTCGGTTTCTGGTCGTATAAAACGGGTTCGGGTTTTTTCCTGCTCTCGCGCACAGTGGGCTCTGCGGTGCGCCTGTATGTGGCCGCACAGGTTTTGCAGCTTGCCTTGTTCAAGCCGCTCGGCATTCCGTTCGAGGTAGCGGTGGCGATCACGATATTCCTCATCTGGATTTATACATTCAAAGGCGGGGTCAAAACGATCATCGTAACGGATACACTGCAAACCTTTTTCCTTATTACAGCGGTCATTCTGACGATCATACTTGTTTCTAAGGAACTGAATCTGAATGGAATTGGTGATATCTGGACCAGCGTTCAGAAAAGCGGATACTCGAAGATCTTTTACTGGGAAACCAATGATCCCAAAAACTTCTTCAAGCAGTTTTTTGCCGGCGTGTTCATCGCTATTGTGATGACAGGGCTCGATCAGGACTTAATGCAGAAAAACCTGACCTGCAAAAACATCGGCGAAGCGCAAAAAAATATGTTCTGGTTTGTGGTGGTGCTGGTGATTGTTAACTTCCTTTTTCTGTCGCTGGGTGCGCTGCTTTACGTATATGCTGAGGCGCAAGGCATACCCGTGACAGCTAAAACGGATGATTTCTATCCCATGCTCGCATTGAATCATCTGGGACTGGTAGTAGGCATTACATTCCTTTTGGGTATTACCGCCGCTACTTACGCCAGCTCGGATTCGGCCCTTACCGCGTTGACAACCGCATTCTGTATCGATTTCATGAATATCGAAAAGCGGCCGGAGGAAAAGCGTTCATCGATCAAGTTTTGGGTGCACGTAGGTTTCTCGGTGGTTTTCTACCTGGTAATCCTAATCTTCAACCGGATGAACAGCAAAGAGGTAATTACGGCAGTATTTGATCTGGCTGGTTATACTTACGGGCCGCTGCTCGGGCTGTTTTCCTTTGGTGCCTTCCTGAAACGACCTGTTAAGGACCGGTTCGTTCCTTTTGTCTGCGTCCTGGCTCCCATTCTGACCTATATCATCAACGATCACTCGGCTGAATGGTTCAATGGATATAAATTTGGCTTTGAGAGGCTCATAATCAATGGGTTGATTACTTTCCTCGGGCTGTGGTTGCTGCACGACCGTGCCGGAAAACGTTACGTGCCACAGGTATAAGCAGGCGGCAGATTCCTGGAAATATTTTAATATTCAAAAGCCTGGGAAACGGTTACACATTTCCCAGGCTTTTTCTTGCATATATCCAAAATAATATTAACTTTCTGATAAAATCAGGCGTGTCTTTCATGCCACCTGATGGATGTTTTGTTGAAAGATGGAGTTCGGTTATTTATTTAACAAACTAAACTTTTGCAATATGAAAACACTGTCAGTCATTATGTTGGCACTTGTATTATGTGTTTCGTGCAAGGATAAAGCCAAAGACGAGGAGGCCACCCGCCAGGCCAATCTCGAGAAGGAGAAGCTAGCGATCAAAGCAGTTATAGAAAACGAAACGAAGTCTTTTTTCGCCAGGGATTTCAATGCGTGGAAATCGAACTATGCCCAAACCGATTATGCATTCCAGGCTTGGAGCAATGATGATGGGACCTTCGATTCCAACGTGGGTTGGGCAGATATCAACAAGCAGGTTGGGAAATATATCAACGATAATCCCGAACCTGTATCCAGCCACCCAATTGTGGAACGCAAGAACATGATCTTCAAATTTTACGATGATGATGTGGCTTATCTTACCTGGGATCAGTTCAATAGCGATAAATCGGAGAAGAACTTCCATCACAGCAAGGAAGTGAGGCTGCTTGAAAAGATCAACGGGGAATGGAAGATCGTTTGCGTGTCGGCATTCTGGGATTACCGGCACCCGATACCTGCAAGCAGGCTACCGATGATTCAGAAAATAGCGAATGAAAGCAGAGGAAAAATTTAGGCCCATGCAACCTTTAAGGCGTTCGCTTTCAAATAAAAACGTTCGGTTCTGAACAGAACCATATAAACGGAAAACGTGTAAAAAATGGCTGTAAAAATGTTTTTATTTGGGTGATATTCAGTGTTTTGAATATCGGATGTGCCAGACGAAAGTTTATAGTAACCGGGTTTGGCACATCCTTTTTTTATGTAGGTACAACCGTGCAATTGTACGGTCAGCCATAACATAAAATAAATTAGCCATGAAAATCTCCATTGTTTCCATCCTGACCTGCGCTTTGGCGCTCACATTGTCTTTCGCATCCATTGCAGGTGACAAAAAGAAAAACAGCGAAGAAAAAGAAACTGCCAGTGCCGTTAAATTTGATGCGGCCCTATACAAAATCAACGACACAAACAAAGTAAAACTATCAGTTAACAAAAATGAAAATGACAGATTGCGCGTAGTTTTGAAAGACAAAGGGGGTAAAGTATATTACTCCGAAGTGTTTAATGAAAAAGACTCCAAGTATCGCCGCGTATTCAATCTCGACGAAATGAGCGACGGAACCTACTACTTTGAGTTAATTCACAAAAAAGACAAATTGGTGAAGGAAGTAAATATTCAGAGTACCAATTCGAAACAAATCTCTTTACAGTAAGTAATGCTGACAACAAAAAATCCCGACTTCTTAACGTCGGGATTTTTTGTTGTCAGTGTAATTCTTTTTCCGGGTCCCAGAAGCATTCTTCCCAGTTCTGAATATGATTATTTTCCACTTTTATACCTTCTTCTTCAAGACGTTCCTGCATGGTAGTGGGGGTGTCAAAGAGATGCCTGGCACTTAGTTCTCCTTGTTTGTTGACAACGCGGTGGGCCGGAATGTCATCCTGGGTGTAGCTATTGCCCATGGCCCAACCAACTATCCGTGCGCCGCGCTTGGCACCGAGGTAAGCAGCGATGGCTCCGTAGGAAGTTGCCCGGCCCTTGGGTATTTGCCTGACAACATCGTAAACATCACTAAAAAATTCATTTCCCTTTTTCATTCTCGTTTGCACGGGCTGCCTGGCGCTCATCGATCTCATCCGATAGCTGCTGGTACCAATCAGCTCCGTATGCACGGATAAGAGGATCTTTGAGGAATTTATAGACTGGTACCTTCAATTCTTGTCCAAGACTGCAAGCTGGGCTGCATATTTCCCAGCGATCGTAGTTAAGCGCGTGGTACTGTTCATATTTAGTTACGCGAATCGGATACAGGTGGCACGAAATCGGTTTTTTATAACTGATTTTTCCGTCATTATAGGCCTCTTCTATCGCACATTTCAAAATGCCTTTTTTGTCATAAATAGCATATACGCATTCTTTGCCGTTAATGATGGGGGTGACATAATCGCCGTCCCAGTCTTTGGTGTAGGTGCCTTCTTTGGCAATAACAGCCTTCCCGGCTTCGGTAAGATAGGGTTCTACCTTCGGATAGATTTCATCGAGAATAGCAAGCTCATCCTCATCCAGCGGGGCGCCTGAATCCCCCTCCACACAACATGCCCCCTTGCATTTGTCGAGATTACAGACAAACTGCTGGTCTTCAATGTCGTCGCTAATACAGGTATTTTTAATCAGAATCATAACGGAACAGCTTATTGCTGAGGTATTTTAAGTTTTTGTCCCACCATAACACTGTTTCCGGACATATTGTTTAATTTTTTGATATCTTCTACATTGGTCCGGTAAGTCTGAGCAATGCGGAACAGTGTTTCACCGGGTGCAACGGTATGTGTCTGGCTTCCGGACGGCTGCGTTTCAGCTCCGTTTTCCTGGCCTTCGGCCCTTCTTACACGTAACTTTTGCCCGGACTTCAGACGATCTGAATCGCTCAGATTATTCAATGAAAGCAATTCTCTGATGGAGATTCCGTAGGCTTTGGAAATACTGTAGTAAGTCTGTCCGCCTTGAACCACATGGAATTCCGAACCGGGAGTTGCAGACAAGCGGGTTTCCTCCTTGATTTCTTCGGGCGTTTTGAAGGTTTCGGCGGGCGCCGGGCGACTGACGGCTACCTTGCTTGGGGCTGGTCTTTCCGCTACTTCTTTCGGATGTGCTCCTTCTTCACCTGTCCTGGAAACAAGCAGTTTTTGCCCGCTTACAAGTCGGCTCTGAGCGGTACGGTTGTTAATGCTCAACAGATCTTTCAGCGAAAGGTTGTATTTGTTGGCGATGCTGAAATAGGTTTCGCCCGACTGCACAGTGTGATAGCTGGGCGCAGCCGAAGCGATTTCTTTGTTGGCACTGTTCCAACTTGCCGGTTCTGTTTCCTTTTTTGCAGTCGCTTCCTTTGCTGCTTCTGCTTCCCGGGCTGCCTTTTCTGCTGCGGCTGCACGCTGCCGGGCGTAAACTGAGCCCGAGGAGGCGGTAGTCCTGGTGTCATTGGGCGTAACAACTTTGGACGGTGCAGCAGCTTTCGAATTCGGTTTTTCTTCCTCAGTCGATTTGAATGATGCATTGGTGTCGTCCTGTGTAATGATCACCACGCGATCATTGGTATTGGCGGCTGGTGCAGAAGGCTTGTATATCCCCGCAGCGGCCGTTGAAGATTTGGCGGGGGTGTTAGCCGTAGGTGTGGTGGCAGGGGCTGTGGCAGGCTCTGCCTCTTTTTCAGCACTACTTTCGGTCTTTTCAACCAACACGGGAGTATACTTTTTCCGCCCGGCGGGTTTATCAGGAATCGTACTATTAGACGCGATGGGCGTGGAACTCGCAACCGGTGCTTTTCCAGGGACCACAGCTATGACAGAATCCTTTCGGGCCGGTAAGGTGGTTGGTTGTGGCGGTGCGATGATTTCGATTGGCTGTTTGCGGGGCCGTTTTTTTGTCAGGAAAAGAACTTGCCCGGTTTGGATCGGATAGTTCCGGCTGGTTGTACGGTTATATTTTAGCAAGCTCACCAGGCGGACGCCATATTGCTGGGAAACGCTTAGCCAGGTATCGCCGGGACGTGCCGTATGAAATGGCGTGGCGGCTTTTTTATGTTTTCGGGAAAGATAATAAACCTGTCCGGGGATTAATGGCATATCGGCCAGATGGTCGTTGTAGCGCATGAAGCGTGGGACACGGACACCCGCTGCTTTGGCAAGTGTTTTGGGCTTGTCCCCGGCACGAGCTTCGATACCCGGCAGACCATTGATATCGTATAATGTCGGGGAATTGGGCTCCGTCAATTGTACTGCCGCCTTTTTCAAAACGGGGAAGCCAGTGTCTTCGTACACCGATGCTACCGCAGTCTGGCGTGGGGGTAATGACAATTTCTCACGAACGGAAGCCACCTGGTCCACGGGTACAGGTAATGTGAGCAGATATTCGCGATCGGCTGGAATTTTATCATCATTCAGCCACTTGTTATAATTTTTCAGCTCGGTTAAAGGCACATTCAGGGATCTGGCTATTTCCTCGAAGGACTGCCCCTTCCCATAGTCCGATTCCATCAGAATAAAGCTGTTGGGCGACTTGTACCGTTCGATTCCGGATTCCAATGCAATTTTATGGGCAAAAAAGCGGAGCATGTACCGGTCGGTTTTCGCAGTGAGCGTGACCTCACGCGCATAGGCCCAACTGGCAGGAACTACTTTTTTGACACCTCCCGCACCCTGGTAGTAAGAGTACAAGGTCGTAACCCAGTTATTGAATTGCTGATTGTTCTTTTTCAGATACCATGCAGCCGCGTGGGTCGATGAGCTGATGTTCTTTCTTTCGTCGACATCTCCATCAACACGCAGATTCAATTCACGGGCAGTTTCGGGCTTGAATTGCCAGTACCCCACAGCATTGGAGCTCGAAACGACATCGGGACGGAAAGAGCTTTCCTGAACCGCCAGGTATTTAAAGTCGATGGGGACTTCTTCGTCCATTAAAATTCCTTCCACGATCGGGAAGTGCAGGACAGCGCGGTCCATTTTCTCTTCCCAGAACTTTTTGTTGGACATCAGACTTTTGACGTCTTCCTCGATAACGTTCTGTGCGCCCCGGTCAAATTTGACGGTAATGCCTCCGAAAGAAACACTTGCGGGTATTTCCGGTTGGGTCTGAGCAGAAACTGCACCGCTGGTTAATAGCAGCAGGACAACGTGAGTAAAAGAGGTGATATTGTTAATGAAAGTTCTGGCCATATAAGAATAAATGCTCGGCTGACTATTGAGTATTATAATTTCTGAAGAATCATCAATCCATCCCGGATCGGTAAAAGTATGTTGGAAACCCGGGGATCTTCATGTACCATCCTGTTGAAATCCAGCAATGCCTGCGTGTCTTTGTCTGTCTTGGTGGACTGTTGAACAACTTTACCGCTCCACAGCACATTATCCGCAATCAGGAAGCCGCCTGGACGGACTTTATCGAGACAGAGGTTAAAATAAGAAGAATAATTGATTTTATCTGCATCGATGAAAACGAGATCAAATGTGTCGGTCAGCGCTGGGATAATATCCAGTGCATTACCGATCCGATAATCGATCTGATCCTTGAAGGCGGTCTGGTCAAAATAACGTCTTGTGAAGTTTTCAAGCTCCTCGTTGATATCGATCGTGATCAGCCTGCCGTCCGCATTGAGTCCTTCGCAAAGGCAAATGCCCGAGTAACCCGTGTAGGTGCCGATTTCCAGGATGCGGTCGGGCCGGATCATCCTGGAAATCATGGAAAGAAATCTGCCCTGTAAATGTCCTGAGAGCATGCGGGGACTGAGAACGTTGGCATAGGTTTCCCTGCTCAGGGACTTCAGCAGAGCATTCTCTTCTTCCGTGTGGGCTACGGAATATTCTTCGATTTCCTCTACCAAAAACTTCATCCGAATATGATATATGCTAATCCCGATACTAATGCCGGTCAGACATTAGCTACAATGCGTTCAAGATAAGTGCCATAGCCACTCTTTACCAGTGGTTTGGCAATTTCACGCAGTTGTTCTGCATTAATAAAGCCCATACGGTAGGCGATCTCCTCAATGCAGCCCACTTTTAAGCCCTGACGTTCTTCGATGACCTGGACAAACTGCCCGGCCTGCATGAGCGATTGGAAGGTGCCTGTATCCAGCCAGGCTGTGCCGCGGTTGAGAACACCCACTTTAAGTTTGCCGCGTTCGAGGTAAACCCGGTTGACGTCGGTGATTTCAAGCTCACCGCGGGGCGATGGAGGGATTGTTTTGGCGATTTCCACAACATCATTGTCATAGAAATACAAACCAGGAACAGCATAGTTCGACTTAGGCGTTTCCGGTTTTTCTTCGATCGAAAGGACGTTGTTGAACTTGTCAAACTCTACGACGCCATATCTTTCGGGGTCATGAACCTGGTAGGCAAAAATCACGCCGCCATCGGGATTGTTGTTGGACTGGAGCAGGTTCGAGAGCCCTGATCCGTAAAAGATATTGTCCCCGAGGATCAATGCTACCTTATCGTGGCCAATGAACTCTTCTCCGATGATGAATGCCTGTGCGAGACCATCAGGACTGGGTTGTACCGCGTAACTGAATTCGCAGCCAAGCCGGCTTCCGTCTCCGAGCAACTTCTCGAAATGTGGCAAGTCATGTGGTGTCGAGATGATCAGGATTTCGCGGATACCCGCCAGCATCAGAATCGACAGCGGGTAATATATCATTGGTTTATCATAAACAGGCATAAGCTGTTTGCTGACGGCCAATGTAAGCGGATGTAACCTCGTACCGGAGCCTCCGGCTAATATAATGCCTTTCATAAAATTTCAATTGGGTAAGAAATGACCGGATTATCTGTCCTGGTACATTTCGTCATAATATTTCTGGTAAGTGCCGGAAGTTACATTATTGAGCCAGTCCTGATTGGTCAGGTACCATTCTACTGTTCTTTCCAGGCCTTCCGCAAACTGCAATGATGGCTTCCAGCCGAGTTCCTCGGATAGCTTGGTGGCATCGATCGCGTAGCGCAGGTCGTGTCCGGCGCGGTCGCTTACGTAAGTGATGAGCTGAACGCTTTCACCTTCCGCACGACCCAGCTTCCGGTCCATGATGCTGCAAAGCAAATGCACCAGGTCGATGTTCTTCCATTCATTGTGTCCCCCGATATTATAGGTGTCGCCATTGACACCCTGGTGGAAAATGACGTCAATCGCGATCGCGTGATCTTCCACAAATAGCCAGTCCCTGATATTTTCACCTTTACCGTAAACGGGAAGCGGCTTTTTCTGGATGATATTATGGATCATCAGCGGAATCAGCTTCTCTGGGAAATGGTTAGGACCGTAATTGTTGGAACAGTTGGAGATCACTACCGGCAACTTATAGGTATTGTGGTAGGCCCTTACGAAATGGTCTGACGATGCTTTTGAAGCGGAATAGGGCGATCTTGGATCGTACTTCGTCGTTTCGACAAAGAATGTACCCGGGTCATGCAACTCACCGTATACTTCGTCTGTCGAGACGTGATAAAACCGGCGGCCGGTAAAATCATCTTTCCAGGCTTTTTTTGCGGCATTAAGCAGGTTCACGGTCCCGACTACATTGGTCATCACAAAGGACATCGGGTCGGTAATGGATCTGTCGACGTGGCTTTCGGCAGCCAGGTGGATAATGCCGTGAAAATCGTTGTCACCGATCAGCTGGTCGATGAATGCGGCATCGACGATGTCACCCTTGACAAATGTATAGTTCGGAGCGTTCTCAATGTCCCTGAGGTTCTCGAGATTACCAGCGTAGGTGAGTGCGTCGAGGTTATAAATATGATAATCCGGGTGAAAGTTGACAAACCGGCGTACAACATGTGAGCCGATAAAACCCGCTCCTCCCGTAATCAAGATTTTTTTCATTTTTCAGCTGTTAGTTTTAGTTGCCAGTTCCATGCATCGCGCAATGCGTCGGCCATGGTTTTCTCGGCATGCCATTTCATCACTTTATTGACCTTGTCAGATTGTGCGTAGATCTGCTCAACGTCTCCTTCGCGGCGTGGCCCGATGGTATAGTTCAGTTTGACGCCGTTCACTTCCTCAAAAGTATTAATCAATTGCAGAACAGTATAACCTTCTCCTGTTCCCACGTTAAATACATCATAATAATTATTATCCGTTTGCGAATCCAGCAGATCCAGTGCCTTCACGTGTGCCTTTGCGAGGTCGACCACGTGAATGAAGTCGCGGATACAGGTGCCATCGGGCGTATCGTAGTCGTTGCCGAAAACCGTGAGTGATTTGCGGAGCCCTGCGGCTGTTTGTGTTATGAACGGAACGAGGTTACTGGGAACGCCGTTGGGCAGCTCTCCGATCAGTGAAGATTCGTGGGCTCCGATTGGATTGAAGTATCGCAGTGAAATCGCCTTGAGCCCCGGACCGGAATGAACATAGTCACGGATGATGTCCTCGGCAATGGCCTTGGTATTTCCATAAGGAGAGCTAGCCGGTAACCTGGGAGTACTTTCTGTCACAGGAAGTGTTTCGGGCTGGCCGTACACCGTGCAGGATGAAGAGAATACAAATTTATCGACACTAAACTCCTTCATTGCTCTGAGGAGTACCATCAGGGAGTTCAGATTGTTTTCGTAATAATTCAGGGGTTTTTCAACAGACTCACCCACAGCCTTGTAAGCGGCGAAATGAATCACACCATCAAACTTTTCCTTTTCGAACAAGGCCCTTACTTTGTCGGTGTCATTGCAATCGATCTCATAAAACGGAAACGTTTTGCCGGTGATTTTTTTGATTCCTTCAAGAACGTTGAGATTGGAGTTGTAAAGATTGTCGACAATGACAGGCTCAAACCCCGCTTTGTCTAACTCCACAACGGTATGGGAACCGATAAATCCGGCCCCTCCGGTAACGAGAATTTTCATGCGTTATGTGCTTTGTTTGTAAAAATATGGTGGTATAGATATTCCCCGAAAGTAAGCAGAAATTATGCGATATGACGCAGATTTGCCATACTTACCCTTGAAAATATGCCTGGGAAGGGGCATTTTTTTCCGGGCAAAAGTAGAAAATTTGACGTCCATAAAAAAAAAATGTTTTTATTTATCCGTTGGTTGTAAAACGCAGATTTGAGGAAAATGAACCAGAAAGAAATCAAGGCACTGATATCCTTACTTGATGACGAGGATCATGAAGTGAGTCAGCACGTTGAAGGGAAGATACTATCGTTGGGAGGGACTGTGATACCTTTTCTGGAGACTGAATGGGAGGAGAGTTTTAACCCGATCGTGCAAAGAAAAATCGAGGAACTGATACACGAATTGCAGCTAGGTATAATGATTGAACGGTTGCAGGCGTGGAAAAACGGGGGGGCGCTCGACCTGTTGGAGGGGATGTGGATTATTGCTACCTATCATTATCCGGACCTTTCGATGGAGAAGCTGAAAACCACCATCGAGCAGCTTTATTACGATATCTGGATCCAGTTCCAGGAAGAGATGAATGCAGTAGATCAGGTGAAGCGGATCAACAGCATATTTTTCGGAGTGATGAATTTCGCGGCCAATACCAAGAATTTTCATTCTCCGACCAACTCGATGATCAATGCCGTACTTGAAAGCAGAAGGGGGAATCCAATTACTTTGTGCGTGATTTACCTGCTCATTGCCAGAAAGCTCGGATTGCCGGTGTATGGCGTGAACTTGCCGAATCTTTTTGTCCTGACCTATAAAAACGATAAGACACAGTTCTATATCAATGTCTTCAACCGCGGTATCATTTTTTCCAAAACAGATATCGATCATTACATCGCTCAGTTGAATATCAAGTCGAAAGACATTTTTTATCAGCCTTGCACCAACCTGGAAATTGTCCAGCGGGTATTGAGAAACCTCATCCTGTCCTATGAGAAAACCAGCGAGCAGGATAAGATCAGAGAGATCGAGAAAATACTGAAGTCGACTTTGGATGAGATCCCGGGCAGCTGATCTTAAAGGGCAATGGCCAGGCAATGGCCATCGAACCACCTGAGATGAATGTTGGAATGTACGACCAGGTGCTGGTCCGTCAGTCTACCACGGAGCAGTAAATCTCCATTTCGGAAGGGTTCAATGTAAATTGAGTCCTTGAAGCTGATCTTTTTCTTGCCATACAATTTATACAGGGCTTCTTTTGCACACCAATACATGCATAGTGGCTTCATTTCGTCCGCTGCGTGATCGAATTCCGGGGATGACAGATATTTCCGGGAAGTTCTCTGGAGTTTCGCATCTATTTTCTCCATATCGATGCCTATCGCGGCTGCAGGGTTGATCGCCACCGCGACAAATTCAAAGGTATGTGTGATGGATATATGAGAATCGTTGTCGATCAGGAATGCCTTGCCATGCTCGTCTTTGTGAATGCCTACGTAGTTGATGCCGAACTGCTCTGCCAATGTCTTGATCAACATTCTGCTGGCGAGCCATTCACGCTTTTTTTGAGGATGAGAAATCTTATCCAACTCCTGCTGATTGAACCCATTACCCAGGTTATTTTGCAGTTCTGTTTCGGTTTCCGTCAGTTTCCAAAGCAGCAGCGTGCTGGTTTCTTCAATCTTTTCGGAATGAACGAGGGGCATGTGAATTCTGTTTACAATTTCTATTTTAAATATTTTAGTTCCGGCACAAAACTAACAAGATGAATATTCGCAAAGTAGATACTTTTTCCGGTCATAGGGACAGTGTTTATACAATTATTTCAGATCTGACCGGTAATGGATTCTATTCTGCGGGGGCCGATGGGTTTGTGATCCAATGGGATTTCAACAGGCCGGATCTGGGAAACCTCGTCGCACGTGCAGGTGCATCGGTATATGCCCTTGCGCTTCATGCGGATACGAAAGCACTCTGGATCGGACAGAATTATGAAGGGTTGCAGATGCTGGATATCGTTGAGAACCGGATCAGTAAAACTTCAAAAATTACCAGCGCAGCCATCTTCGATATTCAGTTTTGGGGAGACAAAGCACTTGTGGCATTGGGTGACGGGGTTGTCGCAGTAGTGGATGTGCCCTCCTTCGCTGTTCAAAAGCATATCAAGCTGGCGGGGAAAAGTGTGCGCAGCATTGCCGTCAATACCGGGACCAATGAGTTCGCGACGGGCGACAGCGACTGTAATGTCCATGTCTTCGATTTAGACGGCTTTAAATTAAAAAAGACGATTCAGGCACATTCAAATTCAGTCTTTTCCGTTAAGTATTCACCGGACGGTAAATATCTGTTTACGACTGGCCGGGACGCGCACCTGAAAATATGGGACGTCAATGATGCATACGGCATCGTCAGCGACATACCTGCGCACATGTATGCGATCAACGATATTACATTCAGCCCTGATCGCTCCCTCTTCGCTACCTGCAGCATGGACAAATCCATAAAAGTCTGGGATGCAGCCACATTTAAACTGAAAAAAATAATAGACAGAGCCCGTCATGCCGGGCACGGAACGTCGGTCAATAAACTGCTGTGGACGGGCTTTGAAAATCAATTGATTTCATGTAGCGACGACCGTATGATATCCGTTTGGGAGGTTTCCTGACCGAATACTTATAATATGGTAATGTTGGTAAATACTTTGAAAAATGAATCATATATCTTTAACTTACACGACCGTTTTTAACTAGGCATCAAAGCATAGAATGCATCATGAAAATATCCGCTATAGACATACGCAAGCATACTTTTGAAAAGATTTTCAGAGGTTACGATCCGGACGAAGTAGATGCTTTCCTGAACTCCTTGTCTCAGGAATGGGAGCGGTATTCAAGCGAAAATAACTTGCTGAAGATGCAGCTGGAATATGCGGAAAAGGAATTGAGCAAGCTGAAAGACATAGAATCAACCTTATTCAGAACCTTAAAAGCAGCAGAAGATACCAGTAAGTTAATAGAGAAAGAGGCCAACGAAGCAGCTGAGAAAAGAATAGAAGAATCCAGGGTGGCAGCCAATGATCTGGTAGCAGAAGCCGAGCAGCGGACCGGTCAGATTATCCGCCAGACAGAAGAGCGTCTGACAAAATTCAGGGAGGATTTTGCGGGCGAGATTAAGATCCAGGAACGTGATTTCAGGGCCATAGAAAACTTCCGGGACAACCTGATTGTTCAGCTGAGCTCTCTTGCAAACAGTGCACTGGAAACGGTAGAACGGTTTGAGCAGAAGTACGATAAGGAATCGGTATTGAACAAGATGGAGGAGATCAAGAAGCATGTGGCGGAGATCGAGATTCCGAAGAAAATTGTGTATCAGACGCCGGTAAAAACAGAGGAGACGGTTACAGAACCCGAAGTAAATGTGGTATTGACCGATGATAAGCCGGAAGTAGTATTCGAGGTAGTGGATACTGAAGAAGAAGTAATCGTTGAAGAAGAGGAAATTCTGCCGGAAGCAGCGTCGGAACCTGAGGAGGTAGTGGCTGCAATTACGCCGGAGCCAGAGCCCGTGCTTACTTCTGAACCCGAGCCCGTTCAGGAAGAGCCCGTCCAGTACAACAAGATCAGAGAGACAGCTAAAAGTGCTGCCGATGAAGCGTCGGAAGCGTTGGCAGAAATGCATAAAGTCGCTGAAAAGGCGCGGGATTCGACCACGGGTATCAACAGGCCGAGAGAAAGCACCCAGCCTAAGAAATCCGGGGGAGGTTCATTTTTTGACCAAATTTGATCTTGAACATTGGGAACGATCAGCCTCGAAGGACTTGAGTTTTTTGCATACCACGGTTATTATCCAGAAGAGCAGCGCATCGGTAATAAGTACGCCCTGGACATTATCATATCTACCGACTTTTATCAGGCTGCGCAACATGACAAGCTGAGCGAAACGGTCAATTATGAAACGCTCTATCAGTTAACGGCTACCGTTATGAGGGAGCCTGCCAAATTACTTGAACACATTGGTTTCAATGTCATCGAGAAAATCCGGGAGCATTACCCGTTGGTTGAAAAAGTCACTGTGAAGGTATCTAAGTTTAATCCGCCGATAGGAGGGGTTTGCACCCGGGCGGTGATAACGATGGAGGGATAGCATTGTAAATAAGAAAGGCGGTTTCAACCGCCTTTCTTATTTACAGTCAATATTCATGTGGAAGTTCGAGATTCACTTGCTCATGCCATGGAAGGCCGTGCTTGTTCAGCAGGTCCATAAACGGATCAGGGTTTAGTTCTTCTACATTATAAACGCCTGGTTTCATCCATTCTTCGTTGGTAAGCATCAGCATGGCGCCGATCATCGCGGGTACGCCTGTGGTATAACTTACAGCCTGCGCGCGAACTTCGCGATAGCACGCCGCGTGATCACAGTTGTTCCAAACGTAATAAGTTGTTTCTTCTCCGTTCTTCATGCCTTTGATCTGGCATCCGATAGAGGTCTGTCCTGAATAATTCTCGCCCAAAGTATCGGGTGCGGGAAGTACGGCTTTCAGGAATTCAAGCGGAACAATGTCCATTCCATTGAATTTGATCGGCTTAATGCTGGTCATACCCACATTTTCAAGCACATTCAGGTGGGTAATATAAGCCTGCCCGAATGTCATCCAGAAACGTGCCCGTTTCAATGTAGGGAAGTTCTTTACCAGTGATTCGAGTTCTTCGTGGTAAAGAACATAGCTTTCTTTCGGTCCGATGCCCGGGTAGTCGATCGGTTTATGAATGGACATCGCGGGGATTTCCACCCATTCGCCGTTTTCCCAGTAACGCCCTGGCTGAGTGATCTCGCGGATGTTGATTTCAGGATTGAAGTTCGTCGCAAAGGCCTTACCGTGATCACCTGCATTGCAGTCGATGATATCCAGATAATGCATCTCATCGAAATGATGTTTGGCTGCATAAGCCGTAAAAACCTGTGTAGCGCCCGGGTCGAAGCCGCAACCGAGCACGGCCATCAATCCAGCTTCCTTGAAACGCTCCTGGTACGCCCACTGCCAGCTGTATTCAAACTTGGCAACGTCCTTAGGCTCGTAGTTCGCGGTGTCCAGGTAATGCACGCCGGTTTCGAGGCAGGCGTCCATGATGGTGAGGTCCTGATACGGCAAAGCTACATTGATGAGTACTTTGGGCTGGAAACGTTTGATCAGCAACACAGTTTCTGCGACGATGTCCGCATCCACCTGGGCAGTCTCGATCGTCACGCCATGCATTTCCTTGATTTCAGCGGCTATTTTATCGCATTTGGCCTTGGTGCGGCTTGCGAGCATTATTTCGGTGAAAACGTGGCTATTCAATGCGCATTTGTGTGCCACTACGCTACCGACACCTCCTGCACCAATGATAAGAACCTTGGACATTTTGTTAAGTTTGAACGGTTAGAGACCTGATGGGTCCGGAGACCTGACAAGTCCGGTAAAATTTCCGGCAAAGATAGGACGGCCGGTCAATTTTTCAATTTAAATTTCCGTTAACCAGCTTCATCACCTTGCCGTTGGAGTAGTTGAGATAATATACTTCGCCGCTGTTGTCCTGCCCGAATGAAGAAATGGAGCCCATGTTTTCCATCAGCAGTGTATTGGATTTTTTGCTGTTGCCTTCGGTTTCCAACGCCCAAATGCGGCCGCTCACATAATCGCCGTAAATGTACCTGCCCGCCAGCGCCGGAATCGCCGATCCCCTGTACACATAACCGCCGGTGATAGATCGATCCCCATTACCTTGGCTATAATCATGAATGGGTTCGATAAGCCCCGACCGATTACAGTTTGACGACGGATTGTAACAATCGACGCCCTCCTTAATCCGCCAGCCATAGTTTCCGCCTTTGGTAATGATATCTATTTCCTCCCGTTCGTTTTGTCCTACATCTCCCGCGAACAAGCGATCATCGGCCCTGTCAAAACTGATCCGCCAGGGATTACGAAGGCCGAAGGCATAAATTTCAGGGAGATTACCCGCGGTGCCTGCGACAAATGGGTTATCAGCGGGGATTCCATAGTTGCTTTTGTCCGTAGCGTTGACGTCCACCCGTAGTATTTTGCCTAAATGGCTTCGCAGGTTTTGCGCATTGTTCTGCGGATCGCCGCCACTGCCGCCATCGCCAGTGGCAATGTAGAGATAACCATCTTTCCCGAATTGCAAGGAACCGCCATTGTGGTTATCATAAGGTTGATTAAATGTAAAAAGCACAGCCTCGCTGCCCGTGTCTGCCGAGTTGGCCGAGGAAGCCTTGTATCGCGCAATGACGGTCTTCAATGGGTTGCCGGAAGTATAGTTTACAAAAAAGTAGCCGTTGTTTTTAAAATCGGGATGAAATGCCAGGCCCAGCAAGCCTCTTTCTCCGCCAGACGTAACCTTGCTTTTGATATCCAGAAATATGGTGCTGTTTGTTACGTTCGCTGCATTGCTGAACACTTTGATGATGCCCTCCTTTTCTACGATGAAGAATCTGCTGCTGTCACCCGGTACCTGCTGAAGATCGACGGGCATATTAAATGTCAGGGAAGGAAACGCTTCTCTGGCGCCGACGGTATTTTCAGGCTCCTGCGGCTCTTCCGGACTTTTAGGATCATCAGACGAGCAGGCCAGCGCAGCCAGGATCAGAATGAGAGGAACGAGTAGTGAGTATGAAGAGACTTTCATGACGTTGAATTTTTTCTTAGACAACGTCATGAAAGTGGTTTTGTTTTGGAAATGCTTTTAAATCAGATGCTTCCAAATGACGTCATAGACGTCGATGGCTTTGAGTTCGGCTTGCTCCTGGGCTTCGTCCGTAATGCAGACCGGATAGTATTCTTTCGAAACAGTCACGCTGCCGTGTGAACCTTTGACGAGCGTCGCATCAAGCGGGATTACGTCCATCAGATATCTGAATCCCAGTAGTTTACGTGCCAGTTTGTAGCCAGCGCGAAGCTTGATAAACGGATTTTTGGGATCCATGAACATCTCTACCGGATCGTAGCCCGGCTTGCGGTGAATGTCTACCAAATGTGCGTAGTCAGGGGCTTTGGCATCATCGAGCCAGTAGTAGTAGGTAAACCAGCTGTCCGGCCTTGCTACTATCACAATGTCTCCTGAACGCTCATGATCGATGTGATGGGCCTTCTGCGCGTCTCTGTCGAGCACCAGGTCAATGCCAGGCGTTTTTTGCAAGAGGGTGATCACCCGCTCTTTTACCGAAGGATCATTCAGATAAATATGGGCGATCTGGTGATCGGAGACGGCAAATGCTTTTGAAACACCTGGATCCAACAGTTCGTACCACCGTTCCGTTCTGACTGAAATAAGTCCTTCGTTGCGGAGAATGCGGTTGATATGGATCGGATTGTTTACGGGGTTAATACCGTATTCGGAAAGCAGGATGATTTTCGCGTTCCGGG
Source organism: Dyadobacter ginsengisoli DSM 21015 (assembly GCF_059568735.1). Taxonomy (NCBI): domain Bacteria; kingdom Pseudomonadati; phylum Bacteroidota; class Cytophagia; order Cytophagales; family Spirosomataceae; genus Dyadobacter; species Dyadobacter ginsengisoli. The sequence goes on along the minus strand of NZ_JCANTY010000004.1, from coordinate 655,202 downwards.
CCTCGTAGAATTGCACAAGCTTGGCAATTACTTCATCGATTTCGCCCAGTTCCTTGCTGATTTTTGAAAAATCGGGCCCGAATTTTTGCAGACAATAATCGAGATGCGGAAGGTAAATCAGCGTGAGTGTCGGATTATGCCTTTTTTCCACAGACATGGATGCATCTGCGATCCATTGTGTCGACTTGATATTCGCATTAGGCCCCCAAAAATTGAAAAGCGGGAACTGGCCCAGCTCGGTCTGTAGTTCGTCCCTCAATTCTGGTGGGTACGCATAGCAATCCGGTGCTTTGACGCCATCGGCATGATATTGCGGCCGCGGAGTTACCGAAAAATCGGCCGACGAGTACATATTATACCACCAGAACATTTTTGAGCAAGTGAATGCGGGATCCAGTTTCTTCGCTGCTTCCCATATTTTTTCGCCCCGGACCAGTTTGTTGGACTGTTTCCAGAATTTGACCTCTGAATCTTCGCGGTCGTACCAGCCATTGCCGACGATGCCATTCTCCGCTGGCCATTTACCCGTCAGGTAAGTGCTTTGGGAAGTGGTGGTAACGGCCGGTAAAACGGGTTTGATAGGAGTTAAATGCCTTTTTTTTAAGTATTCAGTCAGGAATGGAGTATGCTCTCCGATCAGGTTTGCGCTTAACGCAACAATATCTATAACGACGGTCTTATTCATAATTCAGCACTTTCTTCACCCATTCGATTTCGCGGACAATAGACTCGCCGATCGGTTTTTGTATGTCTTCCGGGAGTACGCCCCAGGTATATGTCTCAACTTCCAGGAATGAGGAGAATGGCGCGCCTTTATGGATTCCAAGGGTTTTGACGATGTCGGCCTGCGTGGATTCCAGTACACCATAAGAATTGATAAACAATGGTACATGAAAATGGACGCGCCATTCTTCATGCGTTTCATTCCAGTCCGTCAAAGCTTCTTTCAGATCCGGGTAATGGGTGAAATGACCGTCTTCGTGCCTTGCTACAACCTGATGGAGGTAAACCGGTTCATCGAATGTCTCAATAGCTTTCCGTTTGATTTCCCGCTCACTTCTGAAATCAACTTTCAATGCGGAACTGACCTGGATGCGTCCGACCTTAATACCAAATTCACTCAGGGAGTCGAGAATGTCTTCCGGATCTTCGTAGCCGACGGCGGCGTGACATATGTCGTAACAGAACTGGACGTGCCTCAGAATGGTTTCCTGCGCTTCGCCAGCGCCCATTCCGTACTTTTCCAGCAGGTAAATAATGCCTTTGGGCAGCAGGATGTTGGCATACCAGCTTACAAAATCGGTTGTGTTGTCCAGTATGCCGTCCGGTTCCGGCTCGATATCCAGGTGCAACAGTTTACCGGTGGTTTTGTGAATGCGGATCAGTTCATCGAGGAGTTCCAGAACATGGTTCGTGGCAGTCTCGGTGGCCTGCTGCTTTTCTGCTTCTGTTTTCCACCAGAGACGGTAGGATAACGGGGGCGTCGATACTCCCCCGTGCATATCGGCGGGCAGTAGCTCTGCGAGAATATTGAAAAGACGGATCGTGTACGCAAGACGGTCAGCGGTGGTCCAGTCGGGCGTATGCACGTCTGCTTTCACGACGGTATTGTGAAAACCGCCATAAGGAAAGCCATTGATCACAAAAACATACACATTCTGCTCTTTCAACCAGCTTTTAAATTCCGAAATTACCTCTGGTTTGTTTAGTTCGACGGAGGCTTCATTGGCTACCCGCAGACCCAGTCCAAAGGGTTGATCTGGTGACAGTTGCTGGCGTATGTATGGAATATTTTCACGCAGCGATTTAAAATGGCCTGCCCATTTCTCGCCGGGATGGATGTTACTGCAATAAGTTAAATGTCCGTAAGGCGTGATCATGCAGGGATTATTTTGGAGCTTTCAAGGTAATCTACGGATTCGGCGATAATGTCGGCATTCAGCTCGTGGACTTCTACACCTTTGCCAATTCTTTCCAGCAACATAATCGTTAGCCTTCCTCCCAAGTGTTCCCTGAATTCCTGCAAGCCATTACGCAGGTTGATTTTATCGTTTTCAGCCAGTTTGGAGTGATATAGTTCAAAACCAAGCTTGTGCAGCACATCCAGAATGCGGCTGAGATCGCCTTCCGGCAGCATCCCGATCTTAGTAGCATACACGCAATCCAGCGCGATACCGATCGCGACAGCCTCGCCATGCCGCACCTTGAAGTCGGTCAGGTATTCGAGCTTATGCGCTGCCCAGTGACCGAAATCCAGCGGACGGGAGGACCCGAATTCGAAGGGGTCTCCCCCTGCAATGTGTTCAGTGTGCATTTCGGCACAGCGGTGGATGAGATATGCCATGGCCTCCTCGTCACGCATGGCAAGCGCCTCCGCGTGTTCTTCGATCCACTCAAAAAATGAAACATCTTTAATAAGCGCCACTTTGATAGCCTCTGCTACACCTCCCCGCCAGTCGCGGTCGTCGAGCGTACGCAGGTAAGTGAGGTCGTTGAAAACAGCCACTGGTGGTGCAAATGTGCCCAGGAAGTTCTTTTTGCCATGGAAGTTAATGCTGTTCTTAACACCCACGCCCGAGTCGTTCTGTGACAGTACGGTCGTTGGGATGCGGATCAGCTTAATACCGCGGTGTGACACCGCCGCTGCATAGCCAACCAGGTCGAGTACCGCGCCGCCGCCGATGCCGATCACAAACGAATGACGGTCAATGCCGAAGGTGTCCACCGCTTCCACCAGACGGTCGAATTGCGCCGGATCATTTTTACAAGCTTCCCCGCCAGGAACCACGATGATTTCCGGTGCGAGCTGAATGTGCTGAACGGCGTCAGCAAAATACGCCCGGATCTGGTGGCGTAAATCCGGCTGTGTCTGTTCAAACCCCTCGTCTACGATCACAAGCGCTTTCCGTTGGAAGCCTTGCTCGGTATATTGGCTAAAAAAATCTTTCAGTAACGGGTTCTGGGTGTCAAATAAATGTTGGGTGAAGAATACTGCATAATGGTATTCCACCTGGAAACGTTGTTGTATGGTCTGCATTGAATTCAGCATTGAACGCGCAAATGGGTATCTACTATAAAACGTTTGACGGGGCGATCCGTTCAAACGTATTCAAAAATCATTGATATAAAGACTAAAAACTTTCACTTTTCCCCTTCTACTTACTCCGGCTTTTTGCTCAGGTAACCGCAAAGGCTTTGGCCAGGTACATCGAGAGCGGCAACAAAGCCAGTACAGCAACGGCCACAGGCAGCAGTCCGAAGGCAGCGCACCAGGACGCATTCATCACAATAAGCGAGATAACCCCTGCTTTTACGGCTTTGCCGATCAGCGGACCTATCGGATTCTGGATCGCGTTCCAGAGCGGGCGAAAGATGAACCAGGCATGCAGTAGCACGAATGGCAATGTAAAAAGGATGTTTGCTTTTTCCCGGGCAATGGCAAGTTGGGCAACCAGTACGGCGAGATAGAGAAATGCCGCTATATATAAGGTACGTTTTTTGCCGCCATGGACTTCATCCTGGCTGATCAGCGTGATCGCACCGATGTACATGATGGGAAACACAGCGATGAAAATCCAGTTTTGATATGATTCGGGCAGAACGCTCATCCCGAGGATCAGGTTGCCGCCCCGGCACATACCCATCGTCAGTGGCCCGAAAAAGACGTGATGTTTGGCAAACCGGTTGTAAAGGACCGTAAGCATGGCAATTACCACGGCTATCATGCCGCTTTGCAAACTGAATGCACCTGCGGCGACAATGCCCAGAAGTAACAGCGAAATACCCATTGTTGCGGCCGACCGCAATGGAACTTTACCGCTCGGGATAGGCCTCTCCGGGCGTTCGACGCTATCCAGTCGGGCATCAAAAACATCGTTCATTACTACGCCGCCGCCATACAGTCCCAGTGTGGATAACACCAGCCATGCGGGCGACAAGTCCGAGAATGTGAACTGAGCAATGGCCATACCTGCCAGGATATCTGCTATGGCGGTTACGAGATTGGCAGGGCGGGTTAGCTGCAAATAAGGTTTGAGGTTGCTCACTTTAATTGATCACTAAAAAATCCTTCACCGGAGCAGGTTGCTGGCCACCTCTCAGAATGCTGTTACCATGGAATTTCTCGGATTGATTGACCGCGTAACCTGACTCGAAATCTGTCACGTCGATCTGTCCGCTTTTACCAAATGCATCGATTGCATTCTGGTAGGTTACTAACCGGATCGTCTCGTCGGATATGCCACGCATCTTCATGAGTGCGGCAGTTTTCGGGATCGCTAATGGATCCGAAATGCCCCAGTCGGCCGCCGAATTGACCATAATGCGTTCGGGGCCGTATTGTTCCACTACTTTGACCATGCGTTCATTACCCATTTTGGTAAAAGGATAAATGGTGAATGCCGCCCAGAAGCCCTGATCGAGCACACTTTTTACGGTTTCTTCATTGTTATGGTCCACGATCACCCATGAGGGGTCGATGCCGTGCTCCAATGCAATGGCCATGCTGCGTTCGGTACCGTTCTTTTTGTCGCGGTGTGGCGTGTGTATTTGCACAGGCAATTTCGCCTCCTTGGCCAGTTCGAGTTGCAGCCGGTAGTATTTTTCTTCGGCAGGGGTTTGATCGTCAAAGCCAATTTCACCCACGCCAACAACGCCTTCTTTATAAATGTACAAGGGCAGGATTTCCATCACCTGCTCCGCCAGCGGTTCGTTATTTGCTTCCCGCGAGTTGAGACCCATGGTGCAATAATGCTTAATGCCAAACTGGGAGGAACGAAAACGTTCCCAGCCGACCAGACTGCTGTAATAATCCTTAAAAGTAGATAACCCGGTCCGCGGCTGCCCAACCCAGAATGCCGGTTCGATCAGCGCGACGATACCGGCCTGGTTCATGGCCTGATAGTCGTCGGTAGTGCGGGATACCATGTGGATATGCGGATCGAAAAAACGCATTCCTTTAATAAGGTCTTTATAATCATCCCAGGCAATGTCGCGGTGTGCGGGAGCCTGGCCTGCGGCTTCGCTGTCTTCAAAGTGCGAAGGGTTTTGGGTTGTATCGTTATGATTGAGGCACATGGTCAGAATGTCAATGTTCAAGGTCGGCCCAGGTCAATGCGCCGGATTTAACTTCTTTTTCGAGATCGGTATACTTGGCAAGCAGGTAATTCGCAGCCGGAAGTATAGCTTCTCCGCAGGCTAACGCGGCAGCCTGGCGATCTTCTTCTTTTTCCGAGTCGAACAAATGCTGCATATCAGCCAACAACGCTGTGTTTATGTACTTGCCGGTTAACCGCCACACCTGAGCGGGCACGCTACGTCCGGCTGCCCAGCGCTCGTGCGCGAAGTCTGACAAAGTTACGGCAAGCTTTTCATTCATCCGGTTATTTAGTCCTGCTATATAATGGATAGGCTTGTCGTTGAATATTGTTTTGAGTACCAGTTGGTTCCACGCGAGCTCGCTGAAATATTTCTCGGGATAGGGATTATGCAGTGCAATGGCATCAAAAACAAAACCCATATTGGAACGCACTGCGTCGGTTGCTCTGAAAAGCCACCTCTCAGGATAGGAGAGGAGGGGCAGTGCGGAGTAAAGTGCCACCAACTCATTCATTTCGGCAGTATCGAATAAGGTTTCGATATTTTTCACATACTCTTCCTGGTCCGACGAATCGAGCTGTGTCAGTAACCACACCCGGGCCAATCTTACGAGCGACCAGCCTTCTACCGAAAAACCGCGTATTTCGAGGTCCAATGCAGCCTGTGTCTCTTGGTTTGTTGAAATGATTTTCTTGGGTAAGCACCTCGGTGCCGCTACGAATGCGGTCATCAGTTCGAGAGGCGCGGAGGACCCTTTTTGTTGCAACCACTCGGCTTCTGTGCCGGATGTATGCGGAGTGATCACCTCCAGGAGTTTTTGTTTGATAATATCGGACATAGCGGGTTACTTCATTCGGATTCGTAACGAACAGGCACAAATCCTTTCCTGTGCTGGGTTATTATTGTTACAATGACACTTTGCCATTATAAAGTTTCGGGTTGTTCATTTATAACGTTGTTCGATGCGGTTTGGACTCACCAACACGCATGATTGATGTCAGTTTTAATGAAAGACTAATTTCATAAGTAACCGAAAGTTAAAAATCGAATTCTAGTATATCGGTGTCATTGAGCAAGTGATGGGTCAGTTTCTCGTGCTTTTTCTCAGAGCCCTGCAATGTCCAGCTGCCGATGATGTGGTTGCCGCTGCGGCTTTGCTCGCCACGGAGGATTTTCAGGTTATATTCTTTAAAAAGATCTTCATAAACCCGCAATGTTTTTTTCTGATAAACACACATCAGGCGATAGTTCCGGATCTGACTTTTTCTGCGGATCAGCCTTTGTACCGGTGACAAAATCACGAGTGACATACCCGAAATCACAAAACAGGTGATGGTCACTTCGTAAAATCCTGCCCCGATGCCCATTCCGACTGCGGCCGTGACCCACACGATAGCGGCTGTGGTGATCCCGACGACCCGACTGTTTTCCCTGAAAATGATCCCGGCTCCGATGAAACCGATACCGGTCACGATGTTGGCGGCAATGCGTCCGGCATCAGAACTGATTTTGATCGACAGAATGGTGAATAATGTCGATCCTACCGAGATGAGAATTAACGTCCTCAATCCGGCCGACTTGCTTCTGTACTCCCTTTCCGCACCGATGATCGCACCGAGTGTAAAGGAAACCAGTAGTTTGTAAACATCTTCGGGAAGCAGTTCCATCTGGCAATTTTATGAAATTAAAAGCCGGGCAGATCAACGACCTCCCCGGCTTTTGGATATGTATTTTGTTTTAGGCGGCAGTTCGTACTTTCATCCAGCCGATTAATTTTTCAGCTTCCGGCATACCGCTTCTGGCAAGATCCGCGCTACCCGCTCCGTCGCTGGCCGAATCAAGGTGAAGCACCTGGTAGGCTGTCAGGAACGAATTCAATATTTTCTTGTCCAGCTTCGAAAGCTTTTGTTTGTACCAATCGGCATCTTTCCCGCCTTTCGACTTTTTGCCAAGATATTGATCCAATGTCAATAGTACGCCAGCGTAGGCAGTATGCCGACCATTTTTACGTACTTGACGTTTTGGTAATAACAATCTTCTTTAACGGCCTTTTCTCTAAGGAGCTCCTCCGCATTGTCCAGGTAACGCCTGGCTTCCGCAATGGAGGATTTCTGTTTCATATTCGTCAGTGTGTGTTTTCGTAAACGATAAAATTACGAAACAGATCTCATTCCTATGCATTCATCAACTCCTCAATTTCCTCTGCTTCGATCGGAATATGCGCCATCAGGTCGGTGTTGCCACCCGGAGTGATCAGGATATCGTTTTCAAGACGGATACCCAGGCCTTCCTCCCGGATATAAATGCCGGGTTCACAGGTGAAAACCATGCCGGGTTCGAAGCGGCGATATTTGTTACCTACATCGTGAACGTCCAGTCCCAGGAAATGCGAGGTGCCATGCGGGAAGTATTTTTTGTATGCAGGCAAGTCGGGGTCCTGCTTTTCAATATCCTCCCTGGTAATAAGCCCGAGTCCGATCAGCTCGCTTTCCATGATCCGGCCAATTTCCTGGTGGTAGTCGTCCCAGATGTTACCAGGCACCAGCAGGCCCTTTGCCGCTTTGAAGACACGGAGTACGGCGTCGTACACGTCCCGTTGCCTTTTTGTGAATCGCCCGCTTACCGGAATGCTGCGGGTCAGGTCGGCTGCATAATTGGCATATTCAGCGGCTACGTCGAGCAGGAGAACGTCGCCCTCCTTACACAGCTGGTTGTTCTGAATGTAATGAAGCACGCAGGCATTGGCACCGGAAGCGATAATAGGCTGGTAAGAAAACCCTTTTGAGCGGTTTCTGACAAATTCGTGAAGCAGTTCTGCTTCGATTTCGAATTCGTGTACACCCGGTTTAACGAATTTCAAAAGTCGGTCAAATCCCAGTTTGGTAATGTCGCAGGCCTTTTGCAGCAATACAACTTCTTCCGGCTGCTTGATGACCCGCAACTGATGCATGAGCGGAGCGAGCCGGGCGAGCGTATGCAATGGATATTTTTCCTTGAATTCGCTAATGAAGCGGGCGTCGCGCGTCTGCACGTAGGAGTCGTTACGGGTGTGCTCGTTGGTATTCAGGTAAACCTGGCTGGCTTCGAAAACGATGCCGGCGAAAATAGTTTCATATTGGTGCGTCCAGTAAATGCTCTGGATACCAGTGACTTCGCGAGCTTGTTCTTTTGTTAGTTTTTCGCCTTCCCATACGGCAATGAGCTCATTGGTTTCACGAAGGAAAAGGACTTCCCGGAACTTGGGATCGGGGTGATCCGGTGAAATCACAAGAACGGTTTCCTCCTGATCGACACCGGTAAGATAAAACAAATCGCTGTTTTGCTTGAAGCCCATGGTGCCGTCGGCATTTGTGGGCATAATGTCGTTGGAATGCAGAACAACGAGCGATTTAGGTGCGAGCAATGAAGTCAAACGGCGTCTGTTTTCGATAAACAGCTTTTTGTCGATGGGGGAATATCGCATAGGGGTATTTTTTCAGATCAGGTAATTTAATTTGTAAAATTACGTTTATCTTGTTCAAAAATTCTAAAAGACTGCGCTACGGGAAAAGACCTTTCCAGTGCGGTTTTCGCAGCAAATATTGTATTTGAAATACCAAATTGACTGAGAATACCTAACTAATGCCGTTGATGAAAAGACTGCTTCTGCTTGCGTTTGCGTTGGTGCCTTTTGTGTTGTCCGCAAGCCCGAAATACTGGATTTATCTGAAAAACAAAGACTTGAATACGAGCCCTGCGGTGTCGGCATTAACGCTTGAAAACCGGCAGAAACTGGGGCTGACACTGTCGGATGAAACCGATCTTCCCATCAAAAAAGAATACGAAACAGCATTACGTGCGCAGTCGGTTAGCATCATAAACCGCTCCAAATGGCTGAATGCGATATCTGCGAACCTGACGAGCGAACAGGCGATGAAGGTACGGCAATTGGATTTTGTTCAGGATGTGGTTATGATCGATCCCGGTTTTGTGATTACCCGCACGAATCCCATTGAGAAAGCGCAAATGGCACCGGTTATGTCTCAGGTACAGGCCAATGTATTCCTAAAAGAAGGCATTACCGCCAAGGATGTGACGATCGGGGTGATCGATGCGGGCTTTTACGGCGCAGATTCGTCGTTATCCCTTTCCCAGGTTTTTTCCAACAACAGAATATTGGGTGTCCGTGACTACGTAAAACGCGGACGGCCGGGCGAGTTGCTGTTCAGCACTGCCGAGTCTTTCTCCGACATGCACGGAACCGAAGTACTGGCCGCTATTTCGGGTATAGATTATCAGGACCAGGTACAATATGGGATGGCCACAAATGCAAAGTTCTACCTCGCCAGAACCGATTATTCCATGCGTGAATACCGGGGCGAAGAAGATAACTGGATCGCTGCCATGGAGTGGATGGACAGCCTGGGAGTTCGCCTGATCAATACTTCATTAGGTTATGCCAAAGGATTCTCAGATCCCAAAGAAAACTACCTGCCTGCTCAAATGGATGGAAAAACCAGCGCCATTACCAAAGCAGCACAGATCGCATCGGACAAAAAGGGTATCACGCTGATCGTGTCGGCGGGTAATGAAGGCGACGACAAAAGCTGGGGCATCGTGTCCGCTCCTGCCGACGCACAAGGCGTGCTCTCTGTGGGAGCGACCAACGGAAAGCTGTGGAACCGGATCGGATACAGCAGCGTAGGACCGGAGTTTTTGTCGTATGTCAAACCCAATGTATCGTGCTTTTCCCTGTACGGAACTTCACTTTCAGCGCCGGTGATCACGGGCTTTGCCGCCTGTCTTTTACAGGCCAATCCGATGCTTTCGAACAAGGACCTGATCGCATTGATCGAAAAATCTTCGCATTTGTATCCTTATGGTAATAACTTCGTCGGATACGGCGTACCGCAGGCCTCACGTGCACTCGCACTGGCCAAAGCACCTTATCTTCCCAACAACTCCAAGCTGGTTACCGCCAAAGGCCGGACTTGTGAAGTAGACGTGACCAGCCAGGATTCGCTGGTGGCAATCTATCGCAAGAAAAATGAAAAGGACGTGATTGCGCAACAGGTAGGGAAGATCCAGAATGGTAAAATCTCGCTGAAACGGCAGAATAACGAAAAGTTTACCACCATCGATCTGCGTGACTACGTGGTAGAGGTCGAATGGAACTGACCTTACGGAGACCGGCGGAGTCGGGCTTCTTCGAGGTCCAATTCATGTTCTTTGGCTTTGATCAACTCGTGAGAACAGGCCCGTTCCTGCCTTAGTTTCAGGATCTCCTCTCTTTTTATTTCAATGATTTCCAGCAGCATGGCGCGGTATTTCCGGACGTAGTCGACCGACATATCGTCGTCCGAATGGAGCAGTTTATAATCAGCCATGTCGACGATCTTTTCGTATCGCTCTTTTAACAAGCGAAATGGCTCGAAATCCTGTATTTCACCGTCGTAGTTTGATTTCATAAAGTCCAGGCTGACGGTGGCAAGTCGCGAATTTATCATCGCATTTTCTTCTTCCAGGTTTTCTCCATCACCCTCGATTTTTAACCATTTGATCAGATAAGGCAGGCTTAATCCCTGGAACACGAGAGTGAAAAGGATGACCACGAAGGTGATGAACAGGAACAGGTTGCGATGTGGAAAAGGGTTTCCGCTCACCACTAGGGGGACTGCCAGTGCGGAGGCAAGTGAGACTACGCCCCGCATACCGCTCCACGCCACAATGAAAACTGTTTGCCATTTCGGACGTTGTTCTTTTGTGCGAATGGATTTGGACAGCATGCGGGGCAGATAAGTGGCGGGGTAAACCCAGATAATGCGGATCAGAATGGTCACGACGCTGATAATGACCGCATAGGTTACTACTTCTGCAATGGTATAGCCATGAAGGCCATTGATGACCTCTGGGAGTTGCAAACCGATGAGAATGAATACGATACCATTTAGGAGGAAGACTACTGTCTGCCAGACGTAATTGGTCTGCATTCTGGACTGGTATGAAAACAGTTCATGCGCGCGAAAGCTGAGGAATAATCCACCACTGACCACCGCGAGTACACCCGAGTAGTGAAAATGCTCCGCCGCGATGTACATGAGGTAAGGCGAAATGAATGTAAGCGCGGTATCGATGCTCGGTGTTGTGGGGAAAAACCGATGCACGACATAAAGCACGTGGGCAATCGCCAGGCCGATCACAACACCCATTGTAGCTACCGTCAGGAAATCAACCCCTGCTTTCCACAGCACAAAATTGCCGGTCGCGACGGTTGCCAGCGCTACCCGGAACACAATCAGCGAAGAAGCATCGTTAACCAGGCTTTCACCTTCGAGAATGGTTACGACCCGTTTGGGGATTTTCAGACCATGAAGGACGGATGTCGCCGCGACGGCATCGGGAGGAGAGATAATGCCACCCAACACAAAGCCCATGGCCAGGGTGAAACCGGGGATCATGGCGTATGAGATATAAGCCACTGCTGTGGCAGTGAAAACGACCAGCCCGATGGAAAGCAGCCCGATGGCCCGCCTCCAGGCCCAGAAGTCTTTCCAGGAGGTGTTCCAGGCGGCTTCATAGAGTAATGGCGGCAGGAATATCAGAAACACCCAGTCGGGTTCGAGTTCGAAATGAGGTATTCCGGGGATGAAGCTGATCAGCAGGCCGGCAATTACCAGGAAAATGGGATAGGAGATGCCGATTTTTTTGCTGAGCATCGTCAGCATGGAAACTACAAACAGGAGGGAAATGATGAGTAAAAGATTTTCAAGAATCATATCGTTGTAAGGGAGGTTCGGAGATATAAAAGTATATAAATTGTCAATTTAACATCTGATAACTTTTGTGTGTGGTCGAGCACGCAAATGGAAATTTTGGTTTATATTAGCAGAAAAAATAGCGGTTTTATTTACCTTTAATGCTTCCAAGATCCTGAATCACTGGCATTATACTTAAAAATCAACGAAAAATCAGTCATTCTATCACCTAATCCTTAATTGACAATGAGTACTTCTCGAAGAGATGTTCTGAAAATGGCAGGCATTGCATTGGCAGGTAGCGCACTACCAACTGTTGCAATTCTGAACCCCAATCGTGCATTTGCAGGTGTGAACAGCGAAACCCTGAAAGTAGGTTTGATCGGTTGCGGCGGACGCGGATCCGGTGCGGCCAACCAGGCTTTGAAAGCAGATCCTAACGTTGTGTTGTGGGCAATGGGGGATATTTTCAAGGACAAAATGGACGCTTCGCTGGAAAACCTCACGAAAGTGCACGGCCCGAAAGTGAAAGTGGACGAAGGACGTAAATTCATTGGCTTCGACGCTTTCAAAAAAGTGTTGGATTCAGGTGTGGATGTAGTGTTGCTTGCAACTCCTCCTCATTTCCGTCCCGAGCACCTTACCGCTGCGATCAATGCAGGCAAGCACGTGTTCTGTGAAAAACCGGTTGCGGTGGATGCACCGGGTGTACGTAAAGTACTCGACGCTGCAAAACTGGCCAAACAGAAGAATGTATCTCTGATGTCGGGCTTCTGCTGGCGTTACCACGAACCTAAACGCGCCAGCTTCTCAAGAATCCTGGACGGAGCGGTAGGGGATATTACAGCGATTTACAACACCTACGATACCGGTACGCTTTGGTCGTTCCCGCGCGTTGCAGGCTGGACAGATGCGGAGTATGTACTGCGCAACTGGACTTACTATACCTGGCTCGCCGGAGATCATATTGTAGAACAGGCTGTACATAGCATCGACATGATGGCCTGGGCAATGGGCGGCAAACTGCCGGTGTCTGTGGTAGGAACAGGCGGCCGCCAGGTTCGCACCGACTCATTGTTCGGCAATATCTTCGACCACTTCTCGGTGGTTTACGATTATGACAACGGGGTGAAGGGCTTCCACCACTCACGCCAGCAGGCCAACTGCGAAAACAGCTACCTCGTACAGACACTCGGCACCAAAGGAAGTGCAATGGTGAACTGTGCGCGTAATGTACACGAAATCACCGGTGCTAATCCGTGGAAATATGAAGGTGCACAGAACGATATGTATCAGACGGAGCACAATGAACTGTTTGCGTCTATCCGTAGCGGCAAGCTGATCAACGATGGTGAATTCATGGCGCACAGCACCCTGACGGCCATCATGGGCAGAATGGCTGCCTATACCGGCAAGCGCGTTACCTGGGATGAAGCATTGAATTCTACTGAAAAACTGGGCCCGGATTCATACAGTTTCGATATGAAACCACCTGTTGTAGAGGTGGCAAAACCAGGTATCACCGCTTTCTCCTGATACCTGTATGCAAAGAAGAGAATTTCTGAAAAACACCGCCATGGCTGCATCAGCCGTGGCGGTGGGTTCTTCGGTACTGTCAAGTGCTGAAGCTGCGCCGCTTGCCCGCCCGATGGTGAAAAAGAGCCTGATGTGGGGGATGGTAAAGGAAGATTTGTCAGTAATGGACAAGTTTAAGTTACTGAAAGATCTAGGTTATGATGGTGTTGAGCTCGATTCTCCCGACAAACTGGACATGAAGGAGGTGCTCGCGGCCAGAGATAAAACCGGTTTGCTGATTCCGGGAACGGTAAATTCAATGCACTGGAAACTGCCGTTATCTGATCCTGATCCAAAGAAGCGGGAAGAATGCGTCAAGTCAATTGAAAAAGCATTGTGGGATACTAAGGAATATGGTGGCAGCACGGTACTCGTAGTACCGGGGGTGGTGAACGCCAGTGTTACCTATGGTGAAGCATATGAACGTTCTCAGGCCGAGATCCGCAAGTTACTTCCCATAGCTGAAAAGACAGGTGTTAAAATAGCTATTGAAAACGTTTGGAACCAGTTTCTGCTGAGCCCATTGGAAGCAGCAAAGTTCGTTGATGACTTTAAGCACCCCATGGTTGGCTGGTACATGGATATCGGAAATGTACTGCGTTACGGCTGGCCGGTTTCTTGGATTGAAGCCCTGAACAAACGTATTTTGAAGCTCCATTTGAAGGAATACAGCTTGAAAAAACAGAATGACCTGGGGCTCTGGAAAGGTTTCGACGTAGAGTTTATGGAAGGCGATTGCAACTGGCCCGAAGTAAATAAGGCATTGCAGAAAATAGGGTACTCAGGCTGGGCTTCTGCGGAAGTTTCCGGCGGCGATCGCAAGCGTTTATTAACTATCCGCGAAAAAATGGATGAGGTTTTTAAGGCGTAACTGCTGTTATCACAAGTGATATTCAGGCCCGGAAATTTTCCGGGCTTTTTCTTTTCTTAGAGTGGCAGGCTGAACAGTTTACCTGCCTGATTATTTTTTTGAAACCTTATACCGCGCCCGTCCATAATATTTCAGAGTTGAAATCTTCAGTTGCTTATCCTTCAAAGCAATCAACTTGTATTCTTTGAATTCTCCTTGCTTGTCAAGAAAGCCCACAACGCATGACTCCTTTTCCGGCCCTTTCCGAACTTCCACTTTGGGCATGATACCAAAATTGGGAATTGTGAGCGTATCCTCTGCTTCCTGCACCATATATTCGATTTTCATCAGGAACTTGAAGGTCTGCTTCGTTTCGTAAATATCGACGGCCAGGCGCCAGTCGTTCAGCGGATCCTTCACTTTTTCACTGTAGCTGGCAACCGGGCTATTTTCCACTTTTTCCCTTGTGAGCGGGATCGTGTCGTTGATGGCTTTGCCGGGTTCGTCGCTGCCGGTGTTGTTTTCGCTGCTTTTTTCAGGTTTGTTGCAGCACAATAATGCCAAAAGAAGTAAAAAGCTGTAATGCTTCATAGAAAATCGTTGAGGTTTGTTGATCGGGCTACCTGTTTGCAATATACCTTTGTTAATTGCATTAAAAGAAATATTTTACTCAGGGCTTTATTAAAAAATCATTACTAAACCTGCCTTTGCACCCACCCATCCGATATGGCTTTAAATTACATTTTCGTCTCCTTTTTTGTCATTGCCTTTCTGATAGCTTTTCTGCAATTCATTCTGACAGGTGATGTACAGACTTTCAAAGCCATTACAGAAGGGATGCTCGAAATGGCCAAAGTGGCCGTAATGGATATCGCGCTGCCGCTGACAGGCGTAATGGCATTCTTTCTGGGGATACTCAATGTAGGGGAGAAGGCAGGTATCATCCACGTTATTGCAAGGTTCATTGGGCCTTTTTTCAACAAGTTGTTCCCCGAAGTGCCTAAAGACCACCCGGCCAACGGCCAGATGATCATGAATTTTTCGGCCAATTTCCTGGGCCTTGACAATGCAGCGACCCCTTTCGGCCTGAAAGCCATGCAAAGTCTTCAGGAACTCAATCCCAGCAAAGACACGGCATCCAATGCGCAGATCATGTTCCTGGTGCTCCACACTTCTGGCTTGCAGATCATCCCGCTTTCCATTATCGCCCAGCGGGCCATTCTCGGGGCCGAAAGCCCTTCCGATGTGTTCATTCCTTGTGTGGTCGGGACATATGTAACTACCGTGGTGAGTATGATCATCACTGCGGCATGGCAGAAGATCAACTTGTTCAACCGTACCGTTATGCTGGGACTCGGCAGTGTGACAGCCATGATTGCATTGATCCTCTGGTATCTATCAGGACTACCCAAGGAGCAAATTGAGACGATTTCGATTCTGGCGGGTAATTCCGTGTTGCTGTTTGTCGTGGCCGGGTTTCTGGCCTGGGGTATGTACAAGAAGGTCAATGTATTTGAAGCGTTTATTGAAGGCGCGAAGAACGGCTTTACTACTTCGGTTACCATTATACCCTACCTCGTCGGGTTGCTGGTCGCGATCAGCGCTTTCAGGAGCTGCGGGGCAATGGATTACCTGATCGATGGATTGAAATGGTTTTTTGCCATTACTGGCGTGAATACGGATTTTACAGATGCATTACCCGTCGCATTGATGAAGCCTCTGAGTGGTAGCGGAGCACGGGCGTTAATGATAGATGCGATGAAGGAATTTGGACCGGATTCGTTTGTCGGGAGGCTGGTGTGCATCTTTCAGGGCTCTGCTGACACTACCTTATACATCGTTGCCCTTTACTTCGGATCAGTAGGGATCAAAAACACCAGGTATGCTATTGTAGCGGGCCTGATTGCCGATGTGATCGGTGTGATCGCGGGAATCTGGCTTGGTTACCTGTTTTTTCATTGATTTAAAGCAGCTGATATAAATCGCCCTTTACCCCGGAAATGCAACCGTCCGTACCAAATGGATGGTTGGGTTTGGACGTAAACAGTAATATTGATCATCTAACTCTGAACCGCTTATGTTTAAATCGTTACGCTATTCTGCGCTTGCATTTGCACTGATTTGGGGAAATTTTATGCCGGAAACGGCCTTGGCGCAGAAAAATGTCGATCAGCCGGCGCACACCTATTCACTTGAAGACTGCATCCGGATCGCGCTCGAAACCAATCCGCAGATCAAACAATCGGAAATTACGGTGCAGACCAACGGGAACACTTATCAACAATCCAAGTGGCAGCGCTGGCCTAGTTTCAGTTTCACTGCCAGCCAGGGATTCCGCTCTGGTCGTAACATTGACCCCTTCACCAACCAGTTCGTACAACAGAATGTCAATTCCAATAATTATCAGTTGGGCGGGCAGGTCACATTGTTCAGCGGTTTTCAGATCAGCAACAACATCAAGTTCAACAATGCCAATTACCAGGCCAGTAGTAAAGACCTGGAAGCGACGCGGAACGACATCATGCTGAATGTGGCATTGTCCTACCTGCAGGTCATCAGCAATGAAGAGCTGATCGAAGTAGCACGCCGGCAGGTAGATGCTTCTCTGTTGCAGGTTGAACGTACGGCGAAACTGGTGGAAGCGGGTACCTCTGCGGAAAGTAGCCTGCTCGACCTGAAAGCGCAGCTTGCCAACGACGAATTGTCGCTGGTTAATGCCGAGAATAATCTGGAAACGGCAAAGCTGAATCTGAAACAATACATGAACATGCCCGGCAGTGAAGTGATCGAGGTCGTGAAGATCGAGGTTAAGGATCCAACCCTGCAGGCCTATGACGCTACGATCCAGGAAATTTATGAAACTGCCCTCGGGAATCTGCCCCAGATGAAGGCTGCAAATCTCCGTATCGATGCCGCGAAAATCAACGTGGATCTTGCCAAAGGAGTGGGGTTGCCGACATTGAGTCTCAATGGAGGGGTGTATACCGCTTTTTCAAGTGCAGCACCCAAAGAAAGGTATGTCGCGGATGGTTCGGGAAGTACAACAGTGGATGTAATTTCGAAAACAGACTTTGTAATGGTGAACAACCAGCAGATTCCACTGGTGCAACGGATTACCACACCCAATGGTACATTGCAGAATTTCCGCTATTTTAATCAGCTCGACTTCAACCGTAACTCGGCCATTAACCTGAATTTGTCCATTCCGATCTTTAGTAATTTCAGGGTCAAATACAATGTCGCGAATGCCAAGCTGCAACAAAAAACCTATGAATACCAGGCGCAGCAGGTGCAACTTACTATCCGTAAGAATGTGGAGCAGGCGTATATAGACATGACCAATGCGGCTAAACGGTACTCTGCCACGGCCAATCAGGTGAAGGCATTGCAGGAAACATTCCGCGTATCGCAGGTTCGCTTTGATGTAGGTGCAATCAATTCGGTGGAATACAATATCGCCAAGGCCAATCTCGACAGGGCAAATGGGAACCTGGTGCAAACCAAATATGACTATGTTTTCAGGACCAAAATCCTTGATTTCTATATGAATCGCCCGCTCTCCGACTTCTAAAATCCCCATCATATCAGCAACTAATTTTAAATCGTAATCAAAAATATATGGCACGTAAATCTTCGACACGAATCTGGTGGATAACAGCAGGCGTTGTAGTGCTACTCATCGGCGGTTTATTCGGCGCCAAACAGGCCGGTTATATCGGCAAGCCTAAGGCAACGGAAGTGGAATATACGGTTGTAAAGAAGTCGGATATCATCGAACGGGTGAGTGCTTCCGGGAAAATACAGCCAGAGGTGGAAGTTAAGCTCAGTCCGGATGTTTCAGGAGAGATCATCGCATTGAATGTGGCGGAGGGGGACTCGGTGGTAAAAGGGCAACTGCTCCTTAAGATCCGTCCCGATAATTATGAATCGCAGATGGCCCGGGCGCAGGCAGCGGTCAATTCCAGCAAGGCAAACTATGAGCAAACCAAGGCCATGGTAGCACAGGCCGAAGCCCGCCTGATCCAAGCAAAGGCCAATTTTGAACGGAACAAAAAGCTCTTTTCAGACAAAGTCATTTCTGCTGCCGATTTCGAACAGTTTTCATCCACTTTTGGGGTAGCACAGCAGGACGTGGAGTCCGCCAAGGCCAACGTTGCCGCAGCACTTTTCAATATCAAGAGCGCGGAAGCAGGGTTACGGGATGCTGCTGAAAACGTTCGAAAGACCAGCATTTTTGCGCCGGTGAGCGGCATCGTTTCACTGCTGAATGTGGAAGCGGGTGAACGGGTGGTAGGGACTTCTCAAATGGCTGGAACCGAGATGATGCGGATCGCGAACCTGGCCAATATGGAGGTACGGGTCAATGTCAATGAAAACGATATTGTCCGTGTTTCGCTCGGGGATACCGCGGAAATCGATGTGGATGCATATAACTCCACGGGCAGGAAGTTCAAGGGGATTGTAAAAGAAATTGCTAATACGGCCGCGGGGCTGGCATCGCTTTCTACCTCTTCCACTGCTGCCTCCAGTGCGTCCGCTGATGCTGTAACGGAGTTTGAAGTCAAGGTGAAAATACTGAATGACTCCTTCAAAGACCTGATGACCACGCGGTCCAAGAAAGTATATCCGTTCAAACCAGGGATGACGGCGTCGGTAGAAATCATTACCGACAGGAAAAACGGAGTGGTTTCGGTGCCTATTGCGGCCGTCACCACCCGTGGCAATACGCCGCAACCGATTCCGGGATCCGGGCCAGGCACGGACAATGGCCAGTCGACGGATGAAGACGATAAGAAGCCGAAAAAGCAGGAGGTCATTAAAGAAGTGGTTTTCACAGACGTAAATGGGAAGGCGGTCATGAAAGAAGTGAAGACCGGGATCAGCGATATTGAGAACATAGAAATACTCTCTGGCCTGAAACCAGGCGATAGAATTATCTCGGGACCCTACATTGCGGTGTCCAAAAACCTGAACAATGGTGACCTCGTCGAAAAAAAGAAAGAAGATGTGAAAAAAGATGGCAAAAAATCAAATGAAAACCCGAACTGATGCGTTGTAAAAAAGTAATAAGTTCGATTTAGTTTAGGTTAAAAAGGAAAATCCTTGCGGCTTTGCTGCAAGGATTTTTTATTTTCCCGTTTTTTGGCCCCATATTTCCGGCAAATTCTGACGTTATCGAGGCTAATCTGGCACATTTGGAGGAGCCCGACAGTATATAAAAGTTTTCCGGATGAGTTTTTTAAATCATACTAAGATCGCGGTGATCGGCGGCGGCAGTTGGGCGACAGCTTTGATCAAAATTCTTTGTGAACAAAACCATGTACAGATCCGCTGGTGGCTCAGAAATCAGAAGGATATCGACCACATCCGGAAATTTAACCACAATCCCACATACCTTAGCGATGTCGTACTTTCGCCGAAAAAGGTAAAAGTATTTGAGAAGACGATCGACGCAGTCAAGGGGGCCGATTACGTTATTTTGGCCGTACCAGCCGCATTTATTCAAGAATCATTACAGCACCTTTCCGCAAAGCATTTGCAGGGGAAGCGGGTCGTTTCCGCCATCAAGGGTATGGTCCCGGATAAGAACATCCTGGTGACCGACTGGGTGGCCGAGGCTTTCGGCGTTGCATTGAAAGACACCTGTGTAATAGCGGGGCCCTGCCATGCGGAAGAAGTTGCCCTGGAAAAGCAGTCCTATTTATCCATTGCATCGACGGAATGTCCGGCAGCGGAGGACTTTGCGAAACTGATGACTTGCCGTTATGTCACGGCCAACCCGCTGGAAGACCTTTATGGCGTAGAATATGCCGCAGTGATGAAAAATATCATCGCGCTCGCGTGTGGGATCACGCACGGGCTCGGCTACGGCGATAACTTTCAGGCGGTGCTGGTGTCGAATGCCATGCAGGAAATCGGGAGCCTGGTGACTGCACTGGATCCTCGTGAGAGAAATCTGAGTTCATCGGCATATCTCGGCGACCTGCTGGTGACTGCTTATTCGCAGTTCAGCCGCAACCGGCTATTCGGGAATATGGTCGGCCGGGGTTATAGCGTCAAAGCGGCTCAATTGGAGATGAAAATGATCGCCGAAGGTTATTATGCCACCAGAAGTATTTGTGAGCTCAATAAGTCTTATCACGTTGATTTGCCCATCACCACAGCGGTTTACCGCATTCTGTACGAGGAACACTCTCCGGCTGCCGTGATGAATGAATTGAAGAAGTTGCTGAAATAATAGCCTCTTTTCACTTTGTAAGGGTATTTCTGCAAAACGTTCAACCTATTTTTAGATCCATGCTACAATCCAAAAAACAATCTGTTTGGCTGGCGGCTACTTTGCTGCTAGGCACCATCGTCATGACTTCCTGCGGTTCGAAAACAAACGAAAAGGCAGAAGGCGAGCCGGATTCGCTGGCCAGCGACAAGGAGTTTGTTTTTGGCGATCAAAGGCCGTTTCCTCAATGTCACGCATCCACTTTGGTACGCCTCGACGATGGGCAGTTTCTCGTTGCATGGTTTGGTGGGACCGAAGAAAAAAATCCCGATGTGGGCATTTGGCTTTCAAAAGGCCAGCCGGGGCATTGGAGCGAACCGAAAGAGGTTGCGAAAATCCGTGAAGATGCGCATTGGAACCCTGTTTTACAGAAAACCGCTGACGGAAAGGTAATCCTGTATTTCAAAGTAGGTAAGGAAATTGCACAATGGGAAACCTGGGTGAAAACGTCGTCCGATAACGGGGAAACCTGGTCGGAAGCGTACGAACTCGTGAAGGGCGACAAGGGCGGACGCGGACCGGTGAAAGACAAGTTAATTGAACTCTCGAATGGAGACTGGCTTGCCGGTGCGTCCAACGAGGTGAAACGCTGGGAAGTTTTTGTTGACAGAAGTACCGACAAGGGAAAAACATGGACCGCGAGTCCGTACTTCAAAATAGATACGACAGAAATTAAGGGAAAAGGTGCCATTCAGCCCACGCTCTGGGAATCGGAGCCGGGTCAGGTGCATATGCTCGTGCGTACGACGGGTGGTGTGATCGGTCGCAGCGACTCTAAGGATAATGGCAAAACATGGTCGACGATCCGGAAAACCAGCTTACCCAATCCCAACAGTGGTATAGACCTGGCTAAACTGGCTGACGGTACATTAGTGCTGGCATATAATCCGGACGATAATAACTGGGGTTCACGTTCACCGCTTTCGCTGATATTGTCCTATGACGATGGACAGAACTGGACCGATAAACTCGATATAGCTACGGGAAAGAAAGAAGATGAGTATTCCTATCCTGCCGTCATCAGCTGGGGCGACTCGGTTGCGGTTACCTACACCTATAACCGTAGAAAAATCGCTTTCTGGAAAGGAAGCAAGAAGGACATCGTCGAGTTGGCTGCCAAGAAGGGGAAATAGGCTTAGTAGCCTTTCAGCTCAATGTCGTAAGACTCCATCATTTCAACCCGCTTTCCCATCTTTTTCTGGATGATTTTGAAATGGTGGACGTCTTCCGGGCATATCAGGGATAATGCCTCGCCCGGATTTTCCGCACGCCCTGTGCGCCCGATCCGGTGCACATAGTCTTTCGGAGATCTTGGCAGCTCAAAGTTGATGACATAAGGTAAAAACTGGATGTCGATCCCTCTTGAAGCCAGATCGGTGGCCACCAGTACATTCAATTTCCCGGATTTAAACTTATTCAAAGCCTCGGTGCGTGCACCCTGGCTTTTTTTGCTGTGCATCGCCATGGCGTCAATGCCATTCTTTTTTAACTTTTCAACGAGGTTATCTGCGGTCCTGGTTGCGGATACGAACACCAAAACCTGCTGCATTTCCATGGTTTTGATAAGAAATCTCAATAAAGGGCCTTTCCGGTCGGGATCGACGTAATAAGCCGTTTGTTTGATCAGATCGAGGTTTTGTTCTTCTTCCACGATTTCGATCCTCAGTGGGTTTCTTAGCTGATCCTTGTTGATTTTGTCCACCTCGTCGCCAAGGGTCGCGGAGAACAGGATACTTTGCCGTTTTTTTGGCAGCAAAAAAAAGATATCCCGCATTTCGTCCGCAAAACCCATGTTGAGCATCTTATCTGCCTCATCAAGCACAAGAATGCGTGTTTCTGTCAGACTGAGCGCTTTGTAAGAGATCAGTTCGAGTAAACGTCCGGGCGTAGCTACGAGAATTTCGACATTTTGTAGGGCGATCATCTGAGGGTTGATCGATACACCGCCGTACACCGCTAACGTTTTGACCTTACGGGGCAGCCGCTCGCCAAATGTCTGGAAAACTACGCCGATCTGCACCGCCAGCTCGCGGGTAGGCACCAGCACAAGGGCCGTAATATGCCGGTTCTTTGCAGGTGGCTGGTTTTGAAATAATTCTAATATAGGCAGTACAAAGCCTGCCGTTTTACCGGACCCTGTTTTGGCAATGCCCAGCACGTCGTTTCCTTTCAAAATCGCCGGAATGGCGGCTTGCTGAATGGGGTAGGGTTGAGTATAATTCTGTTCAGCAATGGTTTTTAATAATGGCTCGGATAAGCCAAGCGATTGAAAGGAAGTTGCGTTCTCCGGCATGCGGTCAATGTTTAATGATCGGTGCAAAGATAGGACTACCTCTTCAAATGCCGCCAACCCGGGACCGCTTCCAGGAAACTTTCAATCACCAGTCATTTACATTGACCATGTCATACAATCGCAGGGAATTTCTTCGACAGCTCGGAACAGGTGTTTTGCAATTAGGCGTAATCAGCGCCATTCCGGCCTCAGCCTGGGCATCATCCATCGGTTACGGGCAATTGCCACGCAGTTCGCCGGAGTCGCAGGGGATGTCGGCCAAAGGTATCCTGGATTTTGCCAATGCAGTCGAGAACGATCGGCTTAATCTGCATAGTTTGATGATTCTCAGGCAGGGGAAAGTGGTCGCAGAAGGTTGGTGGGCTCCGTATGCCGCCGATTTGAAACACACCTTGTATTCTCTGAGCAAAAGCTTCACTTCCACGGCAATTGGCCTGGCGGTTGCGGAAGGCAGGCTCAAAGTCGACGATAAAGTGATTTCGTTTTTCCCGGCAGAGAAACCGGCTTCTATAAGTCCCAACCTCGCGGCCATGCGGGTGAAGGATTTGCTGAGCATGGCTACTGGTCATGACAAGGATACAACCGGAAAACTACGGGAATCCGGGAGCGACAATTGGGTGAAATCCTTTCTGGCACAGCCGGTTGAACATGAACCGGGGACATTCTTTGTGTATAATAGCGGCGCCACCTACATGCTTTCGGCCATTATCCAGAAACTGACCGGGCAGACTTTGCTGGAATATCTTAAGCCAAGACTTTTTGAGCCACTGGCCATCGATGACGTCGATTGGGAGGTGGACCCGAAGGGAATCAACACCGGTGGCTGGGGTTTACGCGTAAAAACCGAGGATATTGCGAAGTTCGGCCAGCTTTATTTGCAAAAAGGGGAATACAATGGGAGACGAATACTTCCCGCAGCCTGGGTCGAAGAGGCCACGCGCTCTCACATTATGTCGAAGGGTAGTAACCGCAAGCCGGAAGATGACGACTGGCAACAAGGCTATGGCTATCAGTTCTGGCGGTGCCGGAACGGTGCATATCGTGGTGACGGCGCTTTCGGGCAATATTGTATCGTAATGCCCAGGGAGGACATGGTGGTGGCCATTACCAGCGAAACAGGAGATATGCAGGCGATCCTGAACCATGTCTGGAACCACATCTTACCGACAGTCAAGGCGGCCGGTGTGCCGGCAGATAAAGAAGTGCCTGTCCAAATGCAGAAAAAACTGACCGCTCTTGCGTTGCCGCTCACGCCCGGGAAGCCCGCCTCCGAACTTGCGGCGAAAATGAATGGCAAGCGTTTTATGATTGCTGACAATGATTTGAAAATCAATAAAATTTCATTTGAGTTTGATAAAGGCTGGTGTCTGTTCAGAATTGCGGACGATAAAGGGGAGCACTTGGTGGTGAATGGCCTGGGCAACTGGAAGATTGGCCTGACGGACTTGTCCACAATGCCACTCAAACTGGTTTTAACGCCTGTACCAGGCGAGAAGAAAACGAAGATTGCCGGTAACGGTGCCTGGATCGACGACAGCACCTTTGAAATGACCTGGCGGTTCATCGAGACCGCGCATTACGAAACGGTACGATGTAAATTCGAAGGGGATCAGTTGCAGGTTGAGTTTAAACGAAGCCTTGCGATTATCGGCAATACGAAAGACCCACGACCGGTTTTGAATGGCAAGGCAATTGCATGATAAGATTGGTTTCAGCCATTACTGTTGTAATATTTCAGGCCAGGCGTAATCGAAATATTATTTCAGTAACTGGTCTCGCATTTTTGAAACATTTTGTCCTTAGACTATGACCTTTTATACAATTAATTAGTCCGTAGCATCATTTGGCTTTTTGGGAATAAGGTTAATTAATTGGTTGTGGTATTATTGCTCATTCACAAATCAATTTAATTAACGTTATGAAAAAAGTTAACTGTATTTTTTGTGATTTTTCTGGTTGTTATATCCTGCCGGCAGCCGGAAAATGTAAATTTCGCTAATAGTTCGGCCTCTCCAAATGAAATAAGGCAGGATCATGCATTGCTAATATCAAACAAACTCGGTGCGCTGTTTTCGAATAGTAATAATAGTAAGGCCTCAAATACTAATGCAAGAACGGGTAGTAAAGAAGAGAATGTAAAAAGAATAAAAACATTCAGTGATACGCAGCGAAATGCGTTATACCATGTAATTACATATTATGATGGCGGATTCGTAATTGTATCCGCCGAAGAAAGGGCCTGACCAGTTTTAGCGTTTTCCGATACAAATGATTTTCCTGTTGACCATGACTTACCTGCGGGAGTGAAAGAGCTTATGAATAGCTACGCGGAATCGATACAACGGTTGCGGTCTACAAATGCAGCACCCGATCCGGGTATCAGCGCCGAATGGGAAAGATTACAAAATACAGCTGCGATAAAACAGCTGGTTGAACGCAGGAAAGATGCAGGAGGAAGGGTCTTGGATCAACCTGGCGATCCCGGGTGCGAGGACTCCCAAATCTATGTAACGTTGAATACTGCGACATGGGGCCAGGGAACACAGTGGAATGCCAATATGCCACAGCAATTGCAGTATAGCTGTTCGGGAATGCCCAATGGTCGAATGTATACTGGCTGCGTGGCAACCGCAATGGCGGAAGTGATGAACTACTACAAGCACCCGAATAACTTTCAGTGGGGTAATATGGGGCCATTCTCACCCGAAACCGCTTTTCTAATGCGCTCCGCTGCCAATAGCGTAAATATGATGTACGACTGTACAGGATCATACGCTTATCTGTCTTCTGTGCCTTCGGCTTTGAAGAGTACATTTGGTGATTCGCCCTCCGTGACCTGGTTAAATACATTTAATGCCAATACGGTTGAAAGTGAAATAGTCAATTTTGGCAGGCCTGTGATTTAGGGTGGTGTATATGGCGGTTTTGGTAGACATGCGTGGGTTTGCGACGGCTATTATCAATGCATATCATGCACTTCTTCAAATGCGCGTTTATTTTATATGAATTGGGGATATGGTAGTGAGTACAATGCATTTTACGTTCCAACGGAAGCTGATCCCTACAAAGTTGGGAATTACTTTACAAATCTCGCAATGGTAGCAGGTATTAAAAAAAACTTAATAAATCGCCATGAAAAACATGATCATTTATTTTGGAACAGTTGCCTTTATCCTGCTAGCTTTAAGTTGTAAGGATGAAAAAGATGAGGCAATGGACGAGCAGATTGCCGGTATTCATGTGTCTTCGCTGGTTGCGATAGGCGTGAAGAATGAAGCTGGAACTGATTTGTTAGACCCAAACCTTCCCGGTTCTACGGGGATTTTAAAGTATATTGTATAAGAAACGGTGTCAAAAAACTCTATTATGATCCATGGATGAGTGCACCTTTGGGGTATGTAATTGAAAAATACCCTATCAGATCATGGTATCACCTCAAACTTTTTCTTGACATGCCAAGATTAGATTCCAATGCAGGTGATTGGATAACTACTTTTCTTGAATTTGAAGATGGCAGTACCGACACCATTACGGCGCAATATACCCTTGGCCGAGGAATAATTACTATCGACAGGGCATCCTATAACGGGGTGCCATTCTTCGACAGGTTTCAAGACAATGGAAACGTACCGACATATGAAGTTGTAAAGTGATAAGGCTTTTTTTGATAAAACTTAACACAGCCGGGACGCACAATCCCGGCTATTTTTTATATCATTAGCATTCAAATCTTAACAAAAAACCACTTTATGAAAAAGAACATTTTTCTGGCACTTTTAATGACTGTGATAGCATTCGGAGCGAATGCACAAAAATTCCGCGGGCTCGACAAAAGCCCACGTGATATAGCGTATTTCCCCGACCATTTTGCCCATGACCGCAAAGACGGAGAAAAAGCGCTGGTCAAAGTTTCATACAGCCGTCCGTATCTGCAAGGCCGCGAAATTTTCGGTAAAAAGGAGCCATATGGCAAAGTGTGGCGGCTTGGTGCCGATGAATCTACGGAGATCAAATTTTACCAGGATGCGACTTTTGGCGGGAAAAAAGTAAAGGCAGGTACCTATTCGATGTTTGCGATTCCGACCGAGAAGGAGTGGACCATCATCCTTAGTTCGGACCTGGATTATTGGGGTGCTTACAAATACAAGGAAGGCAACGACGTTTTGCGTGTTACTGCGCCCGTGAAGAAGGCCGAAGCTCCCATCGAAAACTTCTCGATCGTATTCGAAAAATCATCCGACAAAGCAGCTAAGATGTACCTGGGTTGGGAGACAACCGTCGTGGAGGTTCCGGTAACTTTCTGACGATAGCAGTCCGGGAATGGCATGGTTCTTTCCGGCATCGATTTCCTTACCAATGCATCGACAAACATGGCGGATATCAATGATCAGATAGAACAATTCTTTTCCGACTACGAAAAAAGATTTGCCCGGGGACTGGCCGGAAATGCAGTGGCGGAGGAGACTGTCCGGGCGTTTGCCGACTTTTTCGTAGAAGCAAGTCCGGTGGGCGTATCAGGGGGAAAAAACGACCAGGACTTTCTGGGAGCTGTCCCCAAGGGGTACGACTTCTATCGCTCAATCGGGATCACCAGAATGGAGATCAGGCAGCTGGATATCACCGAGCTCAATGAACTGCATTATATGGTGGAGGTATATTGGGAGTCTTTCTATGAAAAAGACGGCCATAGCGACTCGATTGAATTTAGCGTGATCTATTTCCTGCAAAATCTGAACGGAGTGCTTAAAGTTTTTGCGTACATCACGGGAGATGAGCAGGCCGTTCTGAAAGAGCGGGGGCTGGTGTAATCGAGGGTAGAAATAATTGGCATTATTATTGTGAAAGCTGGTATCAGGGTTGAAAGTCCTGAACCAGCTTTTTGCATGAACACCCGATCAAAAATGAAGAATCAACTCTTATCAATAACGTTTGCGCTGGTGATCGGCTTCCTGACGGGCTGTGGCGGCGGCAATAAAGAAAAGGAGCAAGCTGGGCGCAGTGGGGCGGACTCTGTTGTTACAGTGACCGACAGCCTGGTCCTCCCTGCTCCCTTTACGACGGAATCTGTCGAAAACAGGCCGCAGGAAGTGGGTTGGCCGGAGGGTAAGATGCCGGTGGCCCCG
This sequence comes from Dyadobacter ginsengisoli DSM 21015, assembly GCF_059568735.1. NCBI lineage: Bacteria > Pseudomonadati > Bacteroidota > Cytophagia > Cytophagales > Spirosomataceae > Dyadobacter > Dyadobacter ginsengisoli. The sequence continues at coordinate 627,253 of NZ_JCANTY010000004.1, read as the reverse complement.
GAAGGTTTTGTAGTAACGAAGTTTGCCGACAAGCTCGACAGTCCCCGCTGGACATACATTGCGCCGAATGGCGACATATTCGTGGCCGAATCGGGTACCCGCAAGAGCGCGGACAGGATCACAGTGCTGCGCGATGTAAACAAGGACGGGACACCTGAAATGCGGGAGATTTTTATGGAAAAGCTCAACAAGCCGCTTGGAATGCTTGTCATGAGAAATTATTTCTACGTAGCCAATACCAATGGGCTTTACCGGTATCCTTATAAGGCAGGTGAAACAAAAATTACTTCCAAAGGTGAAAAAATCGTGGACTTGCCGGCGGGCGGTTACAACAACCATTGGACACGAAATCTGCTGGCCAATGCGGGCGGCAGCAAAATATACATTTCAGTGGGTTCGGCCAGTAACGTCGCCGACCATGGTATCAATGAGGAAAAGCGACGGGCCAATATCCTCGAAGTGAACCCGGATGGGACGGGAGAGCGCATTTTTGCGAGCGGCTTGCGTAATCCGGTAGGAATGGATTGGGCTCCGGGGACTAATGTGCTGTGGACAGCCGTGAATGAAAGAGACAAACTGGGTGATGACCTGGTGCCCGATTACATCACAAGTGTGCAGGAAGGCGGTTTCTATGGATGGCCTTATGCCTATTTCGGGCAAAATGAGGATCCTCGCCGGAAAGGAGAACGTCCCGACCTCGTTGCGAAGACCATTGTACCCGACGTGCCGGTAGGATCGCATACCGCGTCGCTGGGACTTGCTTTCTATAACAAAACTCAATTTCCTGCGAAGTACCGGAACGGAGCTTTTGTAGGGCAGCACGGCTCCTGGAACAGGTCGACACTTTCCGGTTATAAAGTTGTTTTCGTGCCATTTAAAAATGGAAAGCCATCCGGTAAACCAGAGGATTTCCTGACAGGTTTTGTAGAGAGTGAGAAAAAGGTATACGGCCGCCCGGTAGATGTGACGGTCATGGACGATGGCTCACTACTGGTCAATGACGATTCGGGAAATACAATCTGGCGTGTGACTGCGAAGTGAACATTGTGACCAATGGATATAAGATAATGGCCTGGAATGAAAACGAGGCTGTTTTGCCTGATATAAACGACAAGGACTCAAAATTTAATAAGATTTATTTGTAAATATATACTGATTGGTATATATTTGTCACGTGATTTAAAACTCATTTAAATAGCCGGTTCGACGCCGGTTAAAATTTTATCAAATAAAATACCGATTGGTATAAAATAACCTGAAAAGCAATGAAAACGACTGGAAATACAATCTTAATTACCGGTGGAAGTGCCGGTATTGGTTTTGAAATGGCCAAAGCATTCTCTGAAAAAGGAAATCACGTTATCATCACCGGACGGAACGAGGAGCGTTTACAGAAAGCTGCAAGTCAGCTGACTAACGTTACGCCCATTGTTTTCGACGTCGTGAACAAAGAAGATACCGAAAAGCTGGTAACCCGCCTCGAAAACGAGTTTCCCGAACTGAATGTAGTGATCAACAATGCGGGTAAGGCATCGTATTACTATCTGAATGGGGAGGCGGACGCTGCGTCACTGGCAGAAGAGGAGATCGTCACGAACTACCTCTCGATCATCCGCCTGAACCAGAAACTTACCCCATTGCTTCTGAAAGCGGACGAGGCAGCTATTGTAACTGTTTCGAGTATCGCCGGCCTGGTGCCGAATCACAGTCTGCCGACATATGCAGCGAGCAAAGCCGCTTTGCATTCCTACACCCAGTCACTCCGGATCACACTGGGTAAATCTACCAGCATCAAGGTTTTCGAAATATTGCCGCCACTAGTCAATACAGACTTCTCAGCCGAAATAGGCGGAGAAAACGGCATACCGCCGAAACAGGTAGCCGATGAACTGGTCCACGCATTTGAAAACGATGTATACGAGGTGTTGGTAGGCCGTACAGCCGATGTGTTCAAGCTTTTCCTGAGCTCACCGGCGGCCGCATTGCAGGCTATGAATCCTGGTACGCAGCTGGAAACGGCATAACGTGAGAAAGAGAAATGAGACAGAAAATCGCTTTCGCCATGATCATGGGAATTGTCACAACGGGGATAATTTCCTTCACTTTGATTTCCGTAAATATTGGATTTGTTGCCAATTTTTTGGTGATTTGGCTCAAATCTTGGAGCATGGCTTACCTGATGGTCATACCGGTAATTTTGCTGGTTGGCCCGAAAATTCAGAAACTGGTCGATGCCATGTTCAAAGATGCAGTGACTCAGGGGTTTGACTAGATACCCCCGACGTCTTCGATCAAATAATCAAATTGTATGAAAAGAGTAGTAGTGACTGGTCTGGGGGTTATATCCCCGCTAGGGAATTCTGTGGAAGAGTTCTGGCAGAATATTGTCAATGGTAAAAGCGGTGCTGCTACCATTACGAAGATGGATGTATCCAAATTCAAGACGCAATTCGGATGCGAAGTGCGAAACTTCAATCCGGAAGACTACATAGAAAAGAAGGAGATCAAAAAGTATGACCTGCACACGCAATACGCGATTGCGGCTTCCGATACTGCGATTAAGGATGCAGGGCTGGATTTTGCAAATATAGATGTAAAGGACCGTTACGACATGGGCGTGATCTGGGCGACCGGTAATGGTGGGATGGGAACATTCGAAGACCAGCTTCTCGAATTCCATGCTTCCGGCGGAATACCTCGTTTTAACCCGTATTTTATTCCGAAAATGATCGTCGATATCGCGGCTGGCGTTATTTCGATCCGTCATAAACTGCACGGGCCCAACTATTGCACGGTATCGGCCTGTGCTTCTTCCAACACGGCGGTTATCAGTGCATTCGACACGATCCGGATGGGCAAGGCTAAAGTGATGGTGGCGGGAGGCTCCGAAGCAGCGATCATTTATTCAGCGTTAGGTGGTTTCAGCGCTGCACAGGCGCTTTCGAAGAGAAATGATGCACCGGAAAAAGCTTCAAGACCGTTCGACAAAGACCGAGACGGCTTCGTAATGGGCGAAGGTGCCGCGGCATTGATTCTCGAAGACCTGGAATATGCCAAAGCAAGAGGAGCAAAAATATACGCCGAGATTGTCGGTGGGGGTATGGCAGCAGATGCCTATCACCTGACAGGCACTCCCCCGGACGGAATGGGTGCTGCATTGGGTATGACCAAAGCTTTGAATGAAGCAGGCATTACGCCTGAGCAGGTGGAGTATGTGAATGCCCACGCGACATCCACAGGATTGGGTGATATGAGTGAGCTGAATGGTATCAAAACTGTTTTTGGGGATCACCCGGTCGCGATCAGCGCAACCAAGTCCATGACAGGCCACCTCCTGGGTGCGGCGGGCGCTATCGAAAGCATTGTTTGTGCGCTGGCGGTGCAAAAAGACATCATCCCGGGCACGATCAATACCGAAAACCTGGACGAACATGTTCCGGAAGGAATGAATATCATCCTGGGTAAATCGGTGAACCAGACCGTAAACTATGCGGTGAACAATACCTTCGGCTTCGGAGGACATACCGCGACTTCCATCTTCAAAAAATATACGGAGTAAGGCCCTGCCTTATTCCGTGATTTCCGAAAGGACTTCTACGACCCCGTTTTCATCGTTGCTTTTGGCGATGAAACGGGCTATTTTTTTGATGTCCGGGTGCGCATTGGCCATTGCGTACGAGTAATGCGCCTTTTGCAGCATTTCAAGGTCGTTCAGGTAGTCCCCGAAAACCATCGTCTGTTCGGGTGTGATGTTGAACTTCTCCTGTAACACCTCCATCGCACGCCCTTTGTTGGCTTTTTTATGCGAAATATCCAGCCAGATCGGCCCCGAAACTTTCACTTGCAGGCTTTCCTCGTATTTTTTGTAATGCGGGTAGCTGTTCACTTCGGAACCGGCGAGATCGCATAGCGTGAATTTCAGGAACTGGTCGTCGCGAATTTCGAGCAGGTCTTCCACTACTTCGTACCGCTCGAAATACAGTTTGAGATGATTGATGAATTCAGGCTCGTCGTTTTCCACATAAGCCTTTTTCTTCCCGCAAATGATGGGATAAGTATTTTTGACTTTCCTGGCAATCACTATCAGCTCTCTTGTAACCTCAGGATCAATGGCCTGGATATGGATTTCCTCGTCCTTGAAAACGACATAACTGCCATTCTCGGCAGCAAAAATAACTTCATCCTTTACCGCATCAAGGGTTTTGGCAAGGTTGAAATACTGACGTCCACTGGCTGCGACAAAAATGATCCCCTCGTCTTTTAGTTTTCGGAAAACCGGGAAAAATGATTCGTGGATTTCGTGTTTGGAATTCAAAAGCGTACCGTCCATATCGGTAGCTATCAGCCGGATATCAGAAAATGTCATACTAGATTAAATATTGCCTTACTAATCAAGCCAAATAAGGTAGGTAAGGTTCCGGGTATACTGCTTTCCGCTATTAATTTTGAACATTGCGAAACCTTCCGGAGAACTGCCAGGGCTTTTTCGCTGTTTCCCAGAAGTCCACCACAACATCACGCGGCTTTCTGATGAAATTTTCCAAGTACTACCTCACTGCTTTCATATCTTTTGTTATCTGGGGCTTTTTTAGCCTGGCCTTGAAACCATTAAAGGCTTATCCGTCCCTGGATATCCTCTTTTACCGCGTTTTTATGTGCGCGGCGATCATGGCTGTGGTCAGTGTTTTTGTAAGAAGGAAAGTTTTGAAAGAAAGTGTCGGTGTCTTCAAAGCAATGTCACCGCAGCGTCAAACGCAGGTGACCCTGCTGACACTGGCCGGCGGCGTGTTGCTGACCGCCAACTGGTTTTTCTTTATTTATGTGATGAACCATATCAGTGTTAAAGCCGCGTCTTTCGCATATCTCGTCTGCCCGATCATGACGACGGTCATCGCGTTCTTTGTTTTGGACGAAAAGCTTAGCAAATGGCAATGGACCGCTGTGCTCCTGAGTGTCGTAAGCTGCCTGTTGTTGTCCTTCAATAACATCGCGGACATTCTGTACAGTCTGATCGTCGCGGCGTCCTATGCATTTTATCTGGTTAGCCAGCGTAAGAACACCGGGATCGACAAGTTCCTCGTACTGACGATCCAGATCATATTCTCGGCATTGCTGCTACTGCCGTTCTATCCTTCATACAGCGAGGCATTGCCAACGGAAGTTTCTTTTTATGTGCTGATTAGCCTGATCGCGGTGGTTTTTACGATCATTCCGCTGTTCATGAATCTGTACGCATTACAAGGCGTGACTTCTTCCACAATGGGTATTTTGTTGTATATCAATCCATTGATGAATTTTGCAATCGCGCTATTCTACTTTCATGAGCCGATCAACAGTATTCAGATCATCGCTTATTCGTTGATCCTCGTTTCTATTGTCGTTTTCAACGAGCGTTTCATTTTTGGAAGGCGGCGGGCTGCTGTGGCGTAACCTTACGATAAGCGGCCGAGTGAATGAATCCGCCGAAATGGTAGCTTTCGGTATCCATCAGGTAGCCCGATGCATTGAACAATGCCTTCATATCGGGCAGGTGGCTCGCTTCTACGTCGCTGACGGTTTTGAAAAATACATACATCGCACGCAGCAATGCTTTCTGCCAGTAACCGTGCAAACCTTTTTCTATGTGAAAATCCGTGAATAGCCAATGGCCGCCAGGTTTGAGAAATGCATCGAGCTTCCGAAAAACAGTCTCCGCGCGTTTGGAATTGAAGTTGTCAAACAGAAAAGGGGTTACTACAAAATCATAGGGGGATCCGGCATGAAATTCCTCAATGGCTGAATGGATGAATGTCACGTGGTTGTTCCCGGAGTTCCTGCTGCGGGCGCGATCAATCATTTTGGATGAGATTTCTACATAGTCGATGCTTAACCCGGATGGATGCGCATGCGCTATTTCTTCCAGAATCCAACCCGTCCCACCTCCCGCAATGAGTACGCTGGCGGGTGAATCGATCACCGGTATCAGCGACTGTTGTGCACGTACGATCGCTTTCCCGAAGACAAGCCTGCTCAGTTTATCATAGCTGCCCGCAATGCGGTCGTAATTGTTCAGCATATCCGGGTTATTAATGCAATGCCACAGGATGTTTTACAAAAAAGCTGCCGATGATGCCACAGACGGCTTTTACCAATAGCAGCCCGTCGATAACGATCAGGTAGTAGAGGATCTGTTTCGGTTTATGCAATGCAAAAGCGACCGCAAGCAGGCAAACGAACGGCGTCAGGTTGAACAGGATCGTTACCAGCCCGAACCCGCGGTAAATGGCGAATGCCAGAACCGAAACCACCCCGATCAGGAGCAGCGGTACAAGCACGTAATAAATGGTGTTGCGTAGTCCGATCCGAACGGCAAAGGTTTTCAGTTCGATGTTGGCATCGTCCTCATAATCCTTCATATCGAACATAATCGCATTGACGGTGCAGAACATCCAGTTTTTAATTAATAGCCAGAACATCAGCAGCGGCTCGGCCACAGTAATGCTCTTTTCGACGCGCAGGGCGGTAAGCGGGAAGAGGTTGACGGAACCGGCCCATACAAATCCGATCACAAATGCTTTGAGCCAGCCCGTCCGGCGCAGATTGAGTGAAATAAGCGATTCGGGCAGGAGGCCATAGTATAGAATGGCCGCCATCGGTACAGTGGCCAGTATCAGCCAGTAATATACCGGAAGATGTAGCATCCCTTCGAAATGAAGGATCAGGTAAACAATACCCATGGTTACGCAGCCAAGCAGCAGTACAACCTGGCTGATGCGAACAAAGCGATAATGCTGCCTGTACCACTCGGTACGCGGGTTTGCGGAGACGCTGGGCGGCACGGGGCCGGAATATGCCTTGGTATAATAAAAAACAACAGCACAGAATATCAGCAGATAATACAGTGGCGAGTTCAAAGGCAGGCTAAGCTGAAAAGCGGTTTCGAGCGAAAGGGCAACCGCCAGGAGTCCCACGAAATAGTTGGCAAAAAAAACGAATTCGACGACCTTTTTCTTCATATCGGTCTGTAAACCAGCACCTGCTGACAATCAAATGCGGGAATGATACAATTAAAATATCAATTTAGAATTTTTAAAGACGTATTGGAAAGCCTCATCGCTATTTCCTACATTAGAAAACGGATATATTCTTAAACCACCAATTACATGAAAAAAATCTATTCGATTTTCATTCTTTGCCTCGTACTACCGGGAATAGCTGCAAAAGGGCAAAGTAAAGACCCCGTTGTGGAAGGTATTGTCAAGGAAGCGACGGAAAACTCACAGCTCGAAAAGTTGGCACACGAATTGATGGATGTGATCGGTCCGAGGCTGGTGGGGTCGCCGCAAATGCAGCAGGCGCACGATTGGGCTGTTGCGAAGTACAAGGGCTGGAATATTACAGCAAGGAATGAGAAATGGGGCGAATGGAGGGGATGGGAACGCGGCGTTTCGCACATTGACATGGTTGCGCCCCGGGTGAAGTCGCTGGAAGGGATGCAACTGGCCTGGAGCCCGGGGACGGGCGGGAAGACGGTCACAGCAGAGGTAGTGATTCTGCCGGATGTGGCGGATTCTGTTGCATTCCAGAAGTGGCTGCCCACTGCCAAAGGTAAGTTCGTCATGATCAGCATGAACCAGCCCACTGGCCGGCCCGATTATAACTGGCAGGAATTTGCAACCAAGGAGTCGTTCGAGAAAATGAAGAAAGATCGTGATGCCCAGACGGAAGCATGGAACGGCAGGTTGAAAAAGGTCGGCTATTCAACCCGTACCCTACCGCCGGCACTGGAAAAGGCCGGAGCTGCGGGTGTGGTGATGTGCTATTGGTCGAAAGGGTTCGGAGCGAATAAGATTTTTGGCGCGTACACGAAAACTGTGCCCACCGTCGACATTTCTGTGGAGGATTACGGGTTGCTGTACCGGCTGGCGGAATCGGGACATACGCCTAAGATCAGCGTTCGGGCCGATGCGAAGGAAACCGGTGTAAGCCCGACATTCAACACCATTGGCGAAATCAAAGGAACTGAGAAGCCCAACGAGTATGTGATCCTTTCAGCACATTTTGACTCTTGGGATGGAGGAAGCGGCGCTACCGACAACGGTACAGGCACACTCGTTATGATGGAAGCGATGCGTATACTCAAAAAAGTTTACCCTAACCCGAAACGGACAATCCTGGTTGGGCATTGGGGTAGCGAGGAGCAGGGCCTGAATGGTTCCCGTGCTTTCGTGGAAGACCATCCTGAGATCGTGCAGAATATCCAGGCAGTTTTTAATCAGGACAATGGAACGGGAAGGGTGGTTAACCTTTCGGGACAGGGTTTCCTGAATGCGTATGAATACCTGACCCGCTGGTTGTCCAAGGTTCCGGAGCCGATCAGGATGCCGATCGAGACCAAATTCCCCGGTGCGCCCGGGGCAGGCGGTTCTGATTTTGCCTCGTTCGTGGCGGCGGGTGCGCCTGCTTTCTCGCTGAGTTCGCTTAACTGGTCGTATGGTACCTATACCTGGCATACCAACCGTGATACTTATGACAAGATCGTTTTTGACGACGTACGGGGCAATGCTATTCTGGCTGCAGTCCTGGCCTACCAGGCCAGCGAAGATCCTGCGAGAACTTCCCGCGACAAAAGTATCCTTCCGTTGGATGCAAAAGGAGTACCGGCGACCTGGCCCGAACCACGCAAGCCTACCCGTCGGGGCGGCTTGGATTAGCAACACATTGACCCATTATTGAAAGCAAAGGCATATATTGTCTTTGCTTTTTTAGTATTCAGTCCATATACCCATGCAAATACAGATCATTCAGGAACCCAACGAAGACATATTGATCATCCGATCGTTTGAACAGGGATCGGAGCCGGAGCATCAGAAAATGTTCAAAGCCGAAAAAGGAGAGGCCTGGTGGTATTCTTCGAAAGAATTGTGGCTGGGACTCGGGAAAGATCCCAAATTGCCCGCAGTCATAAAGATCTTCCGGTCATTGTTTTTCAAGCGAAAGGATCGCTGGCCGGCGGAAATCGTACTGGATGTACGGGGGCGCGATAATGCGTGGGTTATCAATGCGGTAAATGGTATTATGTTAGGCGGATATGACCTCCAACTCTATAAAACAGAACCGAAGCCGTTTAGTGATTTTTTCAAAAGCGGAACGCTCTTCATGCTGTCCGATCCCGGTGCCGACCTGGAAGAAGCCGTCCATAATGCGCAGGCAACTGCCACCGTCCAAATGCGGATCATGGACCTGATGAATGCGCCGTCGAGCCACAAAACGCCGGAAACCCTGGCCGAATGGGCGAGAGAGTCAGCCGATCAATATGGATTTCGGGTGCAGGTGCTGGAAAAAAAGGACCTGGAAGAGCAGGGAATGCAAGCATTGCTGGCGGTAAGCAGGGGGAGTGCCGTTCCGCCCGTGATGATCGTCTCCGAATACCTGCCCGAAAGTTATGAAAAAACTGTGGCGTTGGTAGGGAAGGGCGTCACCTTCGATACGGGAGGAATCTCCATCAAACCTTCCGCTAATATGCATCTCATGAAGAGCGACATGGGCGGCGCGGCGGCGGTTTTGGGCACCATTGAACTGGCGGCGCAAATGAAGTTACCTGTCCGGATCATAGGGGTTATTCCCGCTACCGAAAATGGCGTGGATGGTGCTGCCGTGAAACCCGGGGATGTCATAGGTTCCTACTCCGGCAAAACCATTGAAGTGATTGATACCGATGCGGAAGGCAGACTGATCCTGGCGGACGGGCTGCATTATGCGACTAAACATTATCAACCGGATGTGCTGATCGACCTCGCCACATTGACCGGCAGTGTCATTCAGACCCTGGGTTACGAGGCAGCCGGGCTATTCACTCCGAACGACGAACTCGCCCGTGCGCTTACAGAGGCGGGAGAAGCCACCGGCGAACGGCTCTGGCGGCTCCCCGTCTGGGAAGAATATGCCGAGGAGGTTAGTTCCGATATTGCAGATGTGAAGAATTACCATGGAAAGCCGTTGGCCGGGGCAATCGTCGCAGCTAAATTTCTCGAAGTATTTACGCAAAAGCATCCGGCCTGGGCGCATCTCGACATTGCGGGGATGGCTTTCGGCGATACAGAATTTGCTCCGGGAAGGGCAGGGACAGCCTATGGGATCCGTTTACTGATCGCCTATCTTTCAAAATTGGGGATGTAAAAGTAAAAGATGCGGCAATACCGTGTGTAACGGAAATTTAACCCGGCCTTTTCTTGCCAAAATGGTTCTTTTTGCTAGATTTGAGATTATAAGCTTTGGCGATAACCTCCCGGGATAAATAACGCTGGCGTCCACCAAATCACATTTTATGACCCATACTCTGACTTTTCTCTGCATTTCTACCTACTTCAAGGGTAACGACTTTCTGAGAGCCTGCAAAGCCGCTGGCAACAAGGTTTTTATGATTACCGCGAAGAAACTGGAACACAAGCCCTGGGCCCGAGAGGCCGTGGATGAATTTTTTTATGTGGAGGAGGATGAGGATGGTGTCTATAATATGCATGAGATCATCACCGGCCTCGCCTACGTAATGCGTACGAGGCCTATCGACCGCGTGGTAGCGCTCGATGATTTCGATGTGGAAAAGGCCGCACATATTCGCGAGTACTTCCGGATTCCGGGTATGGGACAAACGACGGGCCGATACTTCCGCGACAAACTGGCAATGCGTACCAAAGCGGTAGAATCGGGGATCCTGGTACCCGGGTTTTCAGCGCTGTTCAATGATGATCAGATCAACCGTTTCATAGAAAAATATCCGGGACCATGGATGATTAAACCCAGATCCGAAGCGTCGGCCACGGGAATCCAAAAGCTGCATACGACGGAAGAATTATGGAACACGATCCACGAACTGGGCGACAAACGCCATGCCTACCTGGTGGAGCAATACAAACCCGGGGATGTTTACCACGTCGACTCGATTTCCTATAATGGCATTGTGATTTTTTCCTGGAACAGCAAATACCTGGCACCTCCTTTTGACGTGGCGCACGGGGGTGGTATTTTCAGGTCTGTTACTGTTCCCTTCGACTCTTCGGAGGAACATGCATTGCAAACGCTGGCGGTTGATTTGCTGAAAGCCTTCGGCTTAAAACACAGTGCCTCACATACCGAAGTAATCAGATGCCACGACGATGGCAAATATTACTTTCTTGAAACCTCCTCCCGCGTAGGAGGAGCCAATCTCTCCGAAATGGTGGAAGCTTCGTCGGGGATTAACCTCTGGAAGGAATGGGCTAAAATGGAAACTGCCGAGGCAAAAGGCGACAATTACAAGTTGCCATCTGTCCGGAAAGAGTATTCCGGCATTGTCATTTCACTGGCACGCCAGGAATGGCCCGATCTGTCGGTTTTCAATGATCCGGAAATTGTTTGGCGCATGGAGGAGCCGCATCACGTCGGATTGGTCGTACGTTCCAAATCCCGCGACAAAGTGGTGGAGCTCATGGACAAGTATGCGGCAATCATCCAGAAGAAGTACCACGCATCTGCGCCGGTTCCCAAGAAACCGGCGCATTGAGGCCTATGTGTGCGGGACATTTCCGGATTTTTGGGCGGGAGTGACCACATTGTGGGCGAGGTAATTTCCCAGACTTTCGAATTGTGCTTTCCAATATTCCTCAAACAGGTTGATCCATTGCCGGACTTCATTGAAGCCAGCCGGATTTAACACGCAATATCTTTCCCGGCCTTTTTCTTCGATGTTAATAAATCCTGCATTTGCAGGATTTTGATGTGTTTGGAAACCGCAGGTCTGCTGATATCAAAATTATCGGCAATCGCATTGATGGAGCGTTTCTCCTTCGCGACCATCATCAATATTTCCCTTCTGCCCGGATCTGCCAGGGCCTGGAAGTAATCGACAGTTCCGGTGCTCATGCGAGGTGTGTTTCAAAAGCTTTTTTAAGCTTTTTGTTGACAATCTTTCTCCATCCCATTTCCATAATAAAGCTGGTGAGGATGTTTTTGGGGCCGGCAAACCCGGTGTGCTCCAAACGCAATTCTGTTCCTTCGTCTTTGGGTTCGATTTCCAGAATTTTATGGTACATAATGCCGTCCCAGCCCTGCGACGGACGAGGCGGCTGTTGTGTCTGGCATTCAAATCCGATTTAAAATCTTTCATAGGGCTCCATTTGGTCAGGATCTCGGGATTGGTAAGGCACTCCCGGATCACTTCGGGCGGATAGGGGTAAAATCATTTAAGTTTTGATATCTCTCTGCATGATGCATAACTTTTTTGTTACGCAATTGTTCTGAAAGAAATTTCTTGGAAGTTAACGGCTTGAATTACCGAAGGGATCAACGAGATGATCAAAGAGGGCAATCACATCAATTAAGCACCATAAAACCGGGCACAGCTATATAACAAAAAGGTTCGTGAATGTCATCACGAACCTTTCCTATCCTGATTGCGGATATTTTATAGTTTGAAGGCCTGCCTGCCCAGCAACACCCAGCTTCCTTTGGCTTTCTGGAACACCATCAGCACGCCCAGTTTTACTTGTGCGGGATCTTTTCCTTTGTTGTGGGTATCTCCGAAGAGCTTATGGCGGACCAGTGCGACATCGCCGGAAACCGAGATGGTCTGGTCGGTGAGATCTATTTTTGTGAATTTAGACTCTTCGCTCACCAGCGCGCGGATAAACTCTTTCTGATCTTCCAAAAGGCCGTTGGAATGCCCGTAGGAGAGCATTGGCGATGTCAGTTTTTTCAGTTCGGCTTCATTGGCGCTGATGATGGCCGTTTTCAGTTTTTCGACGGTGGCGGCGATAGCCTTCTCGTCAGCGCTTTGAGCGAATACAAATGCATTACCGATCAGGAAAAACGCAAGGATTAAAAGACTTTTTTTCATTGATTAAAAATTAGGATTTAGTTGTACTTGGTCAATCGGTATCCGGGCTCTCCACATCGGCTGCCTAGATATCAACCCGCTCCATTTTGGGTGAAAACAGGTGCATCACGCCCCATGCGAGCATGTATGCGCATCCGCAGAGGATGAAGATCAGATTGTAACCTCCTCCGATATTTCCGGCGGCCTTATAGTTATCGAGAATGATCCCTACCAAAAGAGGAAACAGGATTCCACCTACTGATCCGGCCATTCCTCCAATTCCGACGACCGAACTTACAGCCTTTTTAGGAAACATATCCGAGGCTGTTGTGAAAATATTTGCACTCCAGGCCTGGTGGGCGGCGGCCGCCAGACTGATCAGTACCACAGCCTGCCAGATATTAGTAGTGTATTGCGCTAACATTATGGGCATGACCAGGATCGCAAAAATGAGCATAGAGGTTTTTCTCGCCCTGAAAACCGCCCAGCCTTTCTTAATGAAATAACCCGACAAATAGCCTCCGCCGATGCTGCCGATCGTCGTGGCGGTGTATACGATCACCAGCTCGGGGCTTGGTTTGGAAAGATTCAGTTTGAAGGCTTCCGCAAAGTAGGAAGGGAGCCAATACAGAAAGAACCACCAGATGGGATCTGTGAGCATTTTTCCAAAGAAAAATGCCCAGGTCTGGCGTACCTTGAACAATTGAAGCCATTTGACCGGCGCCTCTTTGCTCGTATCCGGTTCATTGTCGCTATGAATGTGGTCGAATTCAGCCTGGTTTACCCGTGGCTGTTTTGATGGTATTTCATAATAACGCAACCAGAAGATCAGCCACACAAACCCCAGCGCGCCGGTGATCAGAAATGCTTCCTGCCAGCCATAGGAGCCCAGGATCCAGGGTACCATAATAGGCGCCACAACGGCGCCGATATTCGCGCCGGAGTTGAAGATCCCCGTGGCCAAAGCCCGTTCTTTCTTCGGAAACCATTCCGCGGTGGCTTTGATGGCTACCGGAAAGTTACCCGCCTCACCCAGGCCGAGAATAGCCCGCATGAGTGCAAAACTGAAAGTACCGGTAGCAACTGCGTGCAACATGGCCGCGATGCTCCATACGACGACGGAAATGACATAGCCGATCTTAGTTCCTATCCTATCGATAATAGCGCCGAAACCAACCAGTGAGATGGCGTAGGCGGCCTGAAATGCCATGACGATGTGACTGAAATCAGACTCGGACCAGCCAAAATCGGCTTCCAGGGTTGGTTTCAGCAGACCAAGGACCTGGCGGTCGAGGTAATTGATCGTCGTGGCGCAGAACAGCAGCGCTACCACCCGCCAGCGATAGCCTGTCATTTTATTTTCCATATAGAATTGATAAGTTGTAAATCAAGGTTTTAGGATTGCGGCAATGCATACACGGGTTTTTCCAAAAGCGATTTAAGTGTTTCCAAAGCGCCGTTTTGTACCAGTGCCCGGAGATAAGTGGTCACGGAGCTATGAAACGTACCGGTTTTATTTAAATCTCGTCCCCAGAGGCCCTGCTCTTTCAAAATTACCTGCACCATTTCCGGGATCGAAGTCATCTGCCATTTTTGATGAAAGTATGCGGCACGCGGATCCTGAATGAGATAGTGGTTTTCGTTTGCCTTTCCAAAGTAGTGGTCACCTTCTTTTCTCACCGGTTTCATATAGTAAATAAACACAGCGAGTCCAAACGTCATGTATTCAGGAAGATAGCCATTCTGTTTTTCGAAATTCAGGTAGGTAGGAATAACGCGCGAAAGTATCTTGGCCGAATAGTTCTGGTTGATATTCATCCATCTGTGCAGAATATGCGGATTTTTGAAACGTTCCACCACCTGCCTGCTGAATGCGAGTGCTACATCGGGATGCATTGAATAGGGGATGGCCGGGGCAATCTCATTTTCCATCAGACAAACCATGAATGCCGAGAAAAAAGGGTCGTTCATTGCTTCCACAACAGTTTTGAAGCCACACAAATGCGCGAGCCCGCCTCCCAGCGTATGTGCGCCGTTGAGCAAACGTAATTTCAGTTCACGATAAAGCTGAATGTCAGGTTCGATGATCAGCCCCGGATCGATTCCGTAGAAAGGAATTCTTTTGCGGATTTCTTCATCGCCTTCGATCGCCCAGAGATGGTAATGTTCGGTCGTGATCAATAGTTCGTCGCGGTAACCCAGTTCTTCTTCCAGTTCCTTTAACCGCGTGTCGTCGGGTTTGCCCGGTACGATACGGTCGACCAGCGAGTTGCAGAAAAAATTGCATTGTTCGATCCAGTCGATGAATGCTGCCTCCAACCCGTTCCGGTGTGCGAGTTCGAGGATAATCGCTTCAAGTTTCTTGCCATTATCGGCAATGAGCTCGGTTGGGATGATCACCACGCCGTAGTCGGGGTTACCACCAAATGCCACATACCGCGCATAGAGAAAAGCAAGCAGTTTGCCGGGGAATGAGACAGGCGGCCACTGGTAAATGTCGTCCTGGACGAGTTGGATACCGGTTTCGGTTGTATTGGATATGACGATACTTACGGCCGGGTTTTTGGCAAGGTCAAGTACGAGCGACCATTGCGTTTTTGCAGGCAAAACCCTGCTGATCGCAGCGGAAATGATGTTTTCCTCCTTAGCTTCACCGTCTTGGATCCCGCGGGAGCAAATGGTGTAAAGGTTGTTCTGCCGTTCAAAGGCTTTGATGTCGCCGTCATCGGTTGATTTGACGACCACGATGCGCCCGTTGAAGATGCCCTGGCGGTTGGCTTTGTCGATAAAATAGTCTGCTAGCCCGCGAAGGAATGCCCCGGTGCCGAATTGGAGCACTTTTTCGGGTAGCTGGAATACAGAGTCGTCAGGCACCGTGACGGTGGGGTGGTGCCTGAGCTGACGTAGATTTTCCCGGAAGAGATTGCTCATAGCATTGAGATTTACTTTTTTACAACCTGTTTCAACAACCAACCGGCGAGGTCTTTTCCGGCTTCGAAATTTTCGAAACTGGTGTCGATCCTGCGTCCGTCCACATATTCATTATAAAGCCATGGATCGCCCACAGCAAAAACGGTTCCTTTTCCATATTGGGAAATACCTAAAATGACGTCACCCTGATCGGTCAGGAAAGGTTTGGCCGGTGGTGTCAGACTGAGTGGTGAGAGCTCTTTGATATAGATCTTTTCAGCGGTTTTAAATATGGTCCTGCTTTCCACCGGGATCATGATCCTGCCTTGTTCGAATTGTGTGCCTTGCACCATGTTCCGGTTTTTGGCAGTGAATTGTATGCCAAATTTCCCTGCGAGCTGATTGAAATGCGGGATCTCGCAGTTGGCTGTATCGTTGGCCATGAGCACCAGTATCCCGCCTGCTTTTACCCATTTTTCGATGGCCGCAATGGATTTGGGGTCGATGAAGTGGGGATTAGCGGTTTCTTTTCTGGTATCCGGATCGACGATGATGTACACGTCGATGCCTTTCAGGCTGGACTCAGTCGGTGCTTCCGCTATCGAAATAGTACGTGCGCCCAGTTCGCGGAATGTGTTGCCCCAAAGCCAGAAGCCCGAATGCATACGGTCTTCCCAGGTATAGTGGAACTGCTCGGCGTCGCCATTTAAGTTTTTCCGGGTCTCATGGTTGAAATAGTAGTCGAGACCTACGGTTTTGTTTTTGCCTACCGTGTTTTCCGCTGCAATTTCTATTTCAATACTGGCGAAAATAAACGGGCCGATTCCTTTCAGATCATTCTTCCGGATCGGCTCGCTGAGATAGTAGGCATAGGTGCCATCACGGTAAGGAGTGCCGCCCAGGCCGCCTACGCTCACGGTTTTATTCAGACTGAGCAGCCCGTCCGGGTCTTTTTCAAGGAAATTTTGGAGAATGCCCCGGTAACCCTTTTTAGCCGTATCCAAAAAATGCGACGGAAGGTAGCCCAGGCGTGATCCCTTCGCTAATGCATATACGAACATGCAGGAAGCGGAGGCTTCGAGGTAGTTCCCTGTCCTGGTTCCCTGGTCGATGACCTGATACCAGGCACCGGATACAGGATCCTGGTATTTGGCCAATACTGGTGCAAGCCTTTGCAGGTAACCGATCAATTGCGGCCTGCCCGGATGTGATGGGGGTAAATAGTCAAGTACGTCCACCAATGCGATGGCATACCAGCCGATGGCTCTTGCCCAGAAGCTGGGAGACCTGCCGGTTTGCTTGTCGGCCCATGGCTGTTCCCTGCTTTCGTCGTAAGCGTGATAAACCAGACCTGTATTTTCGTCCACGGCATATTTCTCGATCAATGCGAACTGTTTGACAATGTCATCGAAATGGTCGGGATGATTGAAAATGAGGCTGTATTCGGCTGCGAACGGCTCACCCATGAACAGCCCGTCGAGCCACATCTGGTTGGGGTAGCGCTTTTTATGCCAATACCCACCCTCTTTGGTGCGAGGCTGTTGTTCCAGCTGTTTCCAGAGGAGATCAGCTGCTTTTTTGTACTTGTCTTTGTCAGGCAAAGACTGCTGATACAGCGTTAGCAATGCCCTGCCGGGAGGAATGTTGTCGATGTTGAACTCATCGGCCCGGTAAGTACGGATACTGCCGTCGGGACGTACGTATTGATCTATATCTTTTCGCAGGTAATCGAAATATTTACCCTCTCCGGTTCGGTACCACACTTTTTCGATAGCTTTAAGCATGAGCCCCTGCTCATAGTCCCATTTGGTCGCGGTGTTTTTGCCTACCAGAATGGAGTCTTTGTGACGGGCCATAAAGGAGTCGGCCATTCGCCGGGAAAGTGGCAGATCCTGTGCGCAGGATGGTTTTGACCAAAAACAACCTATGACGGATAATGTGCAGACAAACCGAAGTAGATACATCTTCATAGGGACGGGATCAGGATAGCCTGGGTTGCACAAAATCTTCGCGCATGGGATTAAAAATATCGATCAGCACCCCTTCGGAGAGGCATAATGCGCCGTGGACGACATGTGGCGGGATATGATATACATCGCCTTTCCGAAGCACCTGCTGATTAGCACCGATCGTAATTTCAAACTCACCGCTCTCGACATAGCTCATTTGCGTGTGATAATGGCTATGCAAAACCCCGATACCGCCTTTTTCAAATGCGACTTTCACCATCATCAGGTTATCGTCATAGGCCATGATCTTGCGTCTTAATCCTCCGCCGAGGTCTTCCCAAGCGATTTCGCTGTCGGTGACGAATGCTTTTGTTTCTGAATCTTTCATGACAGATGTTATTTGAGATCTGCTATGCGTACAGGATCCATATCCGTGTAGTCCTTGTTTTCTCCCGCCATTCCCCAAATGAATGCATAGTTGGCAGTCCCGCATCCCGAATGGATCGACCAGGGTGGTGAAATGACCGCCTGGCGGTTGGCGACCCAGAGGTGACGGGTTTCCGTCGGTTCGCCCATCAGGTGCAGCACCCGCTGGTTGTCGGACACGTCGAAGTAGCAGTAGGCCTCCATGCGGCGATCGTGCACATGCGAGGGCATGGTATTCCAGACACTTCCTGGTTGCAGCACGGTGAGACCCATTACCAGCTGGCAGCTTTGTATGCCATCGAGGTGAATGTATTTGTAGATGGTGCGGTGATTGGATGTTTCCATACTCCCAACCGTGGTCGGCGCGGCATCTTCTTTCGTAAACAGCCGGGTAGGGCATGCCTGGTGTGCAGGGGAAGAGAGCAAATAGAATGCGGCAGGGTTTGCGGCATCGGTACTGGCGAAAAGAACTTCGCGGGTGCCTTTGCCTAGGTACAAGCAACCCAGCTTACTGATCGCAAAGTGCTCACCGTCAGCGATGACTTCTCCGTCACCACCTATGTTGATGATGCCAATTTCACGTCTTTCGAGAAAAAAGGTGGCTTTCAGACTGTCAAATACCGGCAACGCAATCGGAGTGGTCAGTGGTATGGCACCGCCTATGATCACACGGTCGTAATGACTGTATACGAAATTGATTTCGCCATCTTTAAAAATATTATCTACCAAAAAATTCTCCCGTAACGTTTGCGTATCCATTTGGGAGACTTCTTTACGGCTGCTTTCAAATCTGATCTGCATGAGTGATGACAACTGATAATGGGTATACTAAATGAAATATCTTTTTAACGGCCCATCCACCCTCCGTCGACGGTCAGGATGGTGCCATGCATGTAGTCGGATGCTTTCGATGCCAGAAAAAGAGCAGGTCCTTTGAAATCTTCGGGCAATCCCCATCTCCCCGCCGGAATACGGTCGAGAATGGATTTGCTCCTGACGGGATCATTCCTGAGTGCTTCGGTATTATCCGTATTGATGTAACCCGGCGCAATCGCATTGACATTTACACCTTTTCCGGCCCATTCGTTGGCCAACGCTTTCACAAGCCCGCCGATGGCACTTTTAGAGGCCGTATATCCGGGGACATTGATACCGCCCTGGAAAGTCAGCAGGGATGCTGTGAAAATGATTTTACCAGCGCCGCGTGCGATCATGTCCCTTCCAACCTCCCTAGACAGGATGTATGGTGCATCGAGGTTGATATTCAAAACTTTGTCCCAGTATTCATCCGGATGTTCGGCGGCGGGTTCACGCAGGATAATGCCTGCATTGTTGATCAGGATATCGATCACCGGATGGTTGGCTTTGATATCGCGGATCAGCGTATAAAGATTTTCGCGGATTCCCAGATCGGCCTGGTAGGCTGTGAATCCGCGGCCGGTATTTTGAATAGACTGATGAATGCTGCTATCTTCCGGCATGGGTGAAGAAGCGACACCAATAATATCGGCACCTGCTTCCGCAAGCGCTTCTGCCATTGCCTTTCCTATTCCGCGATTGCATCCGGTAATCAACGCAGTTTTCCCGGTAAGGTCAAATAAACTAACGGTATTCATTAATGGATTCTGATTTGTCTTTTTCGGGGTATCCGATATATTTAGCGTCGGGTTGTATAGGTCCCAACCGAACGATGTTAGACGTAATAATCAGAAATATCAAATACTGAATTGTCTTTTTTTGTGCAATCGTTATCGGGAACGTTGTCAGTTAACTCGGGCGTTGATGGATTTGTGAAAGAAACCTTCGTTTTGATTTCGAGTTCCGGAGTTAATTTGATATTTTAAAACAAATAATAAATTGGAATAAACAAATATTTCCATTGGAAGCAATCACAATCAAGGATATTGCCAAAGCACTCAATCTTTCTACCTCCACCGTATCCCGCGCGCTGAGAAACAGTTACGAGATTAATCCGGAGACCAAGAAGCTGGTAATGGAGTATGCCGAGCGGATGAATTACCGGCCCAATCCCATTGCATTGAGTCTGAAAGACAGCAAAAGCAAGTCCATCGGGGTGATTATTCCGGAGATTGCCAATCATTTTTTCTCCCAGCTCATCAATGGCATTGAGTCCATTGCGTATAATCTCGGTTATCATGTCGTGATCTTCCAGAGTCATGATTCCTATGAACGGGAAGTTGCGAATACCAATTATCTTGTTTCGAGGAAAGTCGACGGCCTGCTGGTTTCGCTTGCGAGCCTGACTACGAATCTGGTCCATTTTCAGGATCTGATGGGGAAGGGGTTGCCGATTGTTTTCCTGGACCGTGTTCCCAACGATATCGAAACACATAAGGTGGTTGCGGATAATTTTACGGGAAGCTATGAAGCGACCGAGCACCTGATCCTTTCGGGTCGGAAGCGGATCGCGCATTTAACCAGCCCGATTTATCTTTCCATTACGACCGAACGTCTTGCAGGTTATAAAAAAGCCCTGGAAGATTACGGAATCCCGTTTGACGAGTCTTATGTCAAGTACTGTTTGTACGGAGGAAAAATAGAAGCTGAAAATGAGGCTGCGATCGAGGAAATGCTTGCGCTACCGGAGCCGCCGGATGCCATTTTTACGGCCAGTGACCGGCTGACGACCGGATGTATGTCGGTGTTCCAGCGAAAGGGTATCAGAGTACCCGAGGAAATTGCGATCGTCGGCTTTACCAATATCAGCGTCGCAAACCTTTTGAATCCTCCCTTGACGACCGTCATGCAGCCCGCTATGGAAATGGGGCAGCAGGCCGTCGAGTTGTTGATCAGGCTGATCGAACACCCACAAAAGGATGAGAAGTTCGAAACCCGCTCGCTGAAAACAGCATTGACGATACGGGCCTCGTCTGTTGGAAAAACCGTAGTTTAGCCGAAAAAACTGCAAACGGATGATCAGCCTTCCTATTAATGGTGCTTTGTTCAATTACAGGGTAGCCGGCGTGGCTATTGCGAATGGCAAGGTGCTACTGCATAAGACTCCTTCGGATAACTACTGGACGCTTCCCGGCGGTCGGGCCGAACTTTTTGAGTTTTCCGGCGACACATTGCGGCGTGAAATGCACGAAGAAACCGGAATGGAAGTGGAAGTCGGTAAAATGCTGTGGGTTTCCGAGAATTTCTTCCACTACAATGGCAGCAGATATCACGAAATCGGATTTTATTTCCTGATGGAGATTAGGGACGTGGCAGACCAGGACGATTTTTTTGGTGTGGAGGGAGATGACGAATTGCTTTTCAAATGGCATGACGTGGACGACCTTGGGTCGATCAGCGTTTATCCCGAGTTTCTTGCGGATGAGTTGGCTAAAAAGCCGCTCAGTCCCGGAAATTTTACGTCAGACTTCCGGGACCTCGATAGCATCAGTGCTATTCCGTCATGAATCGCCACGTAACGTTGCCTACTGTGTTGGGCTTACCGGCTTCTGCCTGAGAAATACTGCCTTTGAGCTTGCCATCAGCCTGGCGTTCTACCCGGATGTTGCGCCAGGAAAAGATGCCTTTTTCATAGGCAAATGATTCACCGTCATCATCATACAACTTGTAATCTCCGATTTTCTGTCCGTAATGCCGGACTTCGAGATCGGTTTTCTCGCCAGTCTTCGGTGCGTGGAGCATGGTGGGCATCATTGGAATAATGCCGCCATCCTTTACAAAAACCGGTATGCGATCTATACCGGGCGTAATCGTAATTACTTCACCGTCGCCCGCCAGCTTTCCGGTGTAGAAATCGTACCATTTCCCTTTCGGCAGGATCACCTTGCGGGAAGTCTGACCGGTGAACAGCGGCGCTACGAGTAAAAACGCTCCTGCCATGTACTGGTCTTTCACTTCTCTGGTAACCGCCTCTTCATAGGGGTTCTCTTGCAGGTTGTGCTCTGTTTTCTCCTTTTTGATGTCCATTCCAAATCCTTCTTCCAGGTTCATTCCGCGGAAAGGAGGGGTGCCATTGTAGTGGTATTTGGCAAACTCGGAGTACCAGTACGGCATCATCTGCATCCTGAGCTGTGCCAGGGCTTTGATTTGTGGCGCTACTTCAGGAAAGGTCCAGGGTTGCATGCTGCTCGCCCATGCATTGATCATCGCCATGGGTGAGAAGCAAACGGTTTGAAAACGCCTCAGCCATTCCTCCGCCGTTTTCGAAGCACGCACTTCGGGCGTCCACAGCACGCCGGCATAACCGCTGTTGATCAAGGCAGTAATGAAATCTTCGTGACTGTAATTGTCATTGTAGATTACGTAAGGGAACGACGAACCTCCTGCGTTGGACGCACGCACGAGCCCGTATGTACGGGAATTGTTTTTACGAAAAACTTCGAAGCTGTGCTTCTGGACGAGCAGCCCGTAAGTCTGTCTGATTTGTTCGGAAGAATGTCCGGAGGGAAATGTTGCGACATCGGGCCAGAGGTAGGAATCAAAGCCGTCTACCTCGTCGATCTTATATCCGCTCACCCCGATTTTTACATGCTCTTTGTCAAACTGGTCGAACAGGATCTTTTGGGCCTGTGGCATGGATAGGTCTGGTACAAGGCCGTTCCAGACCGTATGCGTGCCCGTGTAAGGGGATATGGCTTTGTAAATGGATGCATCGGGCGACACGTAAGGATTGGTCCATAGGTTCACTTTTACACCCATTTGACCCATTCCTTTGATAAATCCAGCCGGATCGGGGAATCGGGAGCGGTCCCATTCGAATGTACAGGGATATGATTTGGTTTGCCAGCCCGGTTCGAGGCCGATGAAATCGAGAGGGTAGCCCTTTTCTTCGAAAGCTTTTGCCTCCTGCATTACCTGATCGGCGGTGTAAAGCCGGTGTACGCGTTGCGTAAAGCCGAGGCCCCAGCGCGGCGGCAGGCAACCGCCCCCGTTCAGCAGGTTGAATCGCTCGATGGCATTCAACGGTTTAGGGCCGGCGAAGACGTAAATCTCAATGCCTTCTGACGGAATGAGCATTTCCACTGCATCGGAGTAGGGATGTGCTTCCCAGTTTTTGTCGGTATTCCTGTCCATGGTCCTGGGCGGATTCTTACTATCCTTTCTGACTCCCGAACCCGCATATACATCGATATACTTGGCTGAGTTGACAAAAACACCATAACCGAGGGACGATACATAGAACGGAACGGGAGCGTGTGTTCTCCCATTATCGGACTTACCGTAATGATCGGCATGGAGTTGCATGATACGACCACGCTGATGGATAGTCTGGAAATTCAGACCAAACCCGTAGAGTTGTTCATTCCTTTCGAGTGGTAAACGCAGATACGTTTTACCTCCATTGAGCTGGAAGGAGATATTGGCCTTATCGAGTGGAAAAGCGGCCTTCTCAAGGGCATTTAGTGCAGGAGAAGGAGTGACGTCCGCTGCCTTGAGCAGATCGTAGCTGTCGGGTTTACCGGCGACACCTTTCCAGATGCCCGGATATATTTCCTTCCATTGAATACTTTGAGCGAGAAGCGCTGATTGCGTAAAAAATAAGATGATAAAGATGGTGAACCGGGTAACGGATTTCATAAGAGATCAAGGTTAGGATCAGCATTATAAGTGTATGACTGATTTTTATACTAATTCACTTACTTAAAAAATAAGTCTATTAAATTTGTAGGATATATAGATTAATAATAAATTTGGGTCAAATCAGAAACTCCCCTGGCAATGATGTACTACGAAATTGAAGACGAGGTAGGTAATGTGTCGACTCTCCGGATCAGAAAAAAAGAAGCAGCGGAACAAATAGTGCCGCCGGGAAGCGGTGAAATGGCCCCGCTTTTCTATCTCAGAAATGAAGATGGCCTTCCCGTCACATCACTAAGTGGCCTATCGGAAGTCCATGAAACAAAATCTGTTTTAGACCTTGTGCGTTTCAAACCTTTGGTTTTGAGTTTCTACTGCAATTGCTGGGGAAGTTATGCACCGCGGCATTTGGAGGCCGTCAAATCGCTGGCCCCGCAGGTTGAAGCTTTTGGCGGTCAGCTGCTGATCCTCACCAATGAGACGCAAAAGGAGATCTTGCGTCTTACCAGGCAACTTGGGCCTGATGTACCCATATACCATGACAAAAATTACAATGTAGCCAGGTCATATGGCGTGTTTTCGGAAACATCGCCGATCTGGGACCGTATCGCGGGCATTTCCGAGGAAGTGTTTACGCCGTCGTTGTTTGTGCTGAGAAAAGACAGGCGGATCGGATATTCTTTTGTTGACGAAAACTTTGACAATACGCCTGATATCAAATCTGTGTTAAAGGCGGTTTATCAGGGCCGGTAATGCAAATCTAGCTGTAAGAATTGCCGATACCGCATGAGCTTGCCAGTCATCTGTTATATTTGGCTGGGCGATGGCTGATGCGGTATTTGTATTGAAAAATCAATGGATATGTTATTGAAAAAGGGGCTGAGGTCCAAACTTCCGAATGTAGGCACTACTATTTTTACCAGGATGTCGGCGCTGGCTGAAGAATACCGTGCTTTCAACCTCGCTCAGGGATTCCCGGAGTTTGATTGCGCGCCGGATTTGCAGCGATTGGTGGATAAGTATATAAGGTCTGGCAAAAATCAATACGCGCCCATGCCGGGCGTATTACCATTGCGAGAGGCCATTTCGCGCAAGACATTTGCGGCATCGGGAAGGGAATACCATCCGGTTACGGAAATTACCATTACCAGTGGCGCTACCGAAGCATTGTTTGTGGCGATCAGCGCCGTGGTGTATCCTGGCGATGAGGTGATTGTATTCGAACCTGCTTACGACAGCTATGTGCCTGCCATTGAACTGAGCGGCGGGATTCCCGTTTTTGTAACGCTCGACCCCCAGTATGAAACCATCGACTGGGACATTGTACGGAGCCGGATCACAGAGAAGACAAGCGCTATCATCATCAATACACCTCATAATCCCACAGGTAAAGTGTGGAAAGCGGGTGATTTGCAGCAACTGGCGGCTTTGGCAGAGCAGCACGATTTGATTGTCATTAGCGACGAAGTTTATGAACACATCGTTTTCGATGGCCGGGAGCACATTTCCATCGCATCGGTTCCTGCATTGGCCGAGCGGACCTTTCTCTGTGGCTCGTTTGGTAAAACATTTCATACCACGGGCTGGAAACTGGGCTATTGCCTGGCTCCCGCCGAACTGACGGCCGAATTCCGTAAGATCCACCAGTTTCTGGTGTTCAGCGTTGTGACGCCGTTCCAGTTTGCCGTGGCAGAATACCTGGAAGAGCCGGCGCATTATCTGGAGCTGTCGGCATTTTATGAGCGCAAGCGAAACCTGTTTATAGACTCGATCAGGGACATCGGTTTTTTGATGAAGCCTTCGGAAGGAAGCTTTTTTCAGAATGTGTCCTACGCGAATTTGTCCGATGAAAATGACCTGGCTTTGGCGGAGCGGCTGACGAGAGAAGCGGGCGTGGCATCGATCCCGGTTTCGGCATTTTACGCACACGAGACGGATTACAAAACATTGCGTTTTTGTTTTGCTAAGAACGATGAGACACTTTTTAGAGCCGCTGAATTACTGAACAAAGCCATTTGGTAAGAGGCAACCAGAGCCTAGTAAAGTGCTTAAACTATTGCTGAAAAAAGTCGTATCTTGACAAGACAAAGTTCGGTAAGTATGAAAAAGATCTTATATCAGATACCGGAAGAAACCATTCCTTTACGTATCGCTGCAGAGCCGGAAGTTTTGTATATGGCAAGGAAGAAAATCGGAGAATTTCCCGTTTCAAGGTTTCAAAGCCTTATCGAGAAACTGCCATTTACACAGCTTGAATGGGCTGATATTCTCCATATCAGCGACAGAACCCTGCATAGATATCTGAAAGATGGAAAGCACTTCGAGGGATTGTATGCCGAGCATCTTTATCAGCTCGAAAATATGGCCGATCTTGGTCTGCTTGTATTTGGTAATTCCAAATCGCTGGAGGCATGGTTGCGGACATCCCGGGAGGTTTTGGGAGAGGTGCAGGATTTTTCGACTTTGAGGTCGTTCTGGGGAGTAAAGCTGATCTGTAATGAGCTCGGGCGTATGGAACATGGTGTTTATATATGACCGCCTACCGCATCGCAGCCAGGGCGTATATAGGTGATTTGACAGGTTCGGGCGCAAAGTTGTTTGGCGGACGGTGGAATTCAGTGGGATTGCCGTGTATTTATGCCAGTACGCATCTTTCGCTCGCTTTGCTTGAAAAATTTGTTCATGCCGAGTACCGGGAGAATATGGAGCGACTGGCTTTGTTACGGATCCGGGTTCCGGATGATGCCAAGCTGCTATTCCACACAGACGAAAATCTGCTTAAAAAGAACTGGACAGATGACATTACTTACACTCAGTGGATTGGCGAACAGATATTGAGTGACCCTTCCATTATTGCTTTTACAGTTCCTTCTGCAATTGTCCCAACTGAACGGAACATCATATTAAACCCGCTTGCGGGCGATTTCGGTAAAGTAGAATTTCTTCCTCCGGTTGATTTTACAACGGATCTGAGACTGCTGACCAGACTGATTACCCGGTAACCGGCTATTTCTTGAAGAGCAAAGCCTTAATGGGTTGAATGCGGGTAATGATCAGGGTGGGGATTAAGAGAATCAGTGCAGTGATGATCACCGTTATTACATTGACCAACGCAAAAATTCCCCAGTCAAATACAATGGGAACAGTGTCCATGTAATAATTGACCGGATCGAGGGGAATGAGTTTGAACTGATACTGCAGCCAGCAAAGAAACAGGCCGGCGACATTGCCGATCAGGAGGCCTTTCCTCACCATATCCAGACCCACGCGGAAAAAGATCATTCTGATTTGGCGGTTAGGGCTTCCTAATGTTTTTAACAGGCCGATCAGCGGCGTTCTTTCCATGATCATCACCAGCAGGATCGAAATCATATTGAAGCAGGCTACAAAAAGGATCAGCGTGAGGAAAACAGCTGTATTGCGGTCCAGCAGGATGAGCCAGTCGAAAATTTGCGGAAAAAGGCTGGTCACCTTTTGAAGATACAAACCGGGTGGCAATACACGGCGTAACTCGTGCGTAACCATGTCGAGGTCCCGGAAATCTTTAAGATAGATTTCATAAGTACCGACCGAATCGGCACCCCAGCCATTGAGCCGTTGTACGAGACCGATGTCTCCGATAATGAGGTTGTTGTCAAACTCCTCCATTTCCGTTTCGTAAATTCCATTGATAATGAGTTTACGAGGTCGCGGCGGATTTTGCAGCGAGTACATGATCACTTCATCACCGGTCTTGAGCCGTAACTGGGACGCGATCTTTTTGCTGATCAGGATCTGTGAAGAATACCCGTAACGGATGGAAGAGGAATCATTGCGCTCGATAAGCTTACCGTCCACAAGGTTGCTTCTGAAAGTTTCCCAATCATAATCCTTTCCAACGCCTTTCAAGATAACGCCTTTAATTTCGTCGGGTGTTTTAAGAATACCCGATTTGTGGGCCACCGCTTGCCAGCGTTTCACTTCAGGAATGCCTGGGAGCACCTCTGTAACCGGGTTTTTGGAAGGCAAAGGGCCTTCCTCATAGGTGTTGCCCTGGGAAAACGCATTGACATTGATATGCGCGCCAAAAAGGAATATTTTTTGCTGGATAGTTTGCTTGAAACCCAGCAGAACAGCGAAAGCGATAATCCCCACCGCAATACCAATCGCGATACTGGCCACACCGATCCGTGAAACCGTTGCAGAAAATGATCCTGCTTCGTTATGGCGAATCCGTTTGGCGATGAATGAGGGAAATTGCAAGAGGAATCTGTTCTTTAAATTAGTTGTTGACAAAAATAGGAAAAAACATAAGCGCTTCGAAAAAGGCTTTTTTTTATTAAGTTGCCTGTCTTGATTTAGAACGAAGATAGAGCGCGTCAGAAAAACATATCCGATCCATGCCATTGATCAAAGTTGCTTCCGGAGTCGTAAACCAGACACCCATGGCCTGGGAGGCCAATACCAGAAATATTATCGATGCAATCGCAGAGGCCAGAAAGCAGCAGGTTAGCCTGCTGTGTTTGCCCGAACTGTGTATTTCAGGATATGGTTGCGACGATTACTTCTTTGCTCCGGATATGGTGGAGCAGTCGCAGCGTTGCCTGTTGGAAATAGCCGACGAAACAGCGGGAATGATTGTGGCTGTGGGTTTGCCAATGAGGCATAACGGTAGCTTGTACAATACAGCCTGTCTGATCGCCAACAAGCAGATCGTCGGTTTTTACTGCAAACAAAATCTGGCGAACAACGGTATTCATTATGAGGCGCGTTGGTTTAAACCCTGGCAACCGGGTGTGGTGGAGAGTATTGAAGTGAATCAGATGTTTTATCCGATCGGAGACCTGATCTTTGATGTTGCCCCCGGGCCGGTCCTGGGAGGTTCTCACGGAGTAAAAATAGCCTTTGAAATTTGTGAAGACGGGTGGGTAGCCAACCGTCCGGCCAGACGACATTATGAACGGGGCGTAGACATCATTCTCAATCCAAGCGCAAGCCATTTCGCATTCAATAAATTTATGGTGCGGGAAAAGCTGGTAGTAGACGCCTCCAGGTCATTTTCTTGCAGTTATATCTATACCAATTTGCTGGGTAACGAGGCGGGGAGGGCCATTTATGATGGTGATGCTATGATTGCCTCCAATGGTGACTTGTTGGCGTCGAGCCCCAGATTCAGCTATGAAGACTACGTGATTACGACAGCGGTAATTGATACGGAATACACGCGGTTGAGCCAGGTGCAAAGTAAAATTGCAGTCCCGGCCAAGGAGAGGACCTGGCGTATTTCGGCGCGGTTTGATTTCCCAGAAATAGAGCCTGTCTTAACGCAGGTGCCGGATATTGAACCCTTTGAAAAAGGAGGCGCATTGAAAGAAGAGGAGTTTGCGCGTGCAGAATGCCTTGCATTGTTTGATTACCTTCGAAAAAGCAGGTCAAATGGCTACACGATATCATTATCCGGCGGTGCCGACTCCTGTGCATGTACCGCGCTGTGCGGGCTGATGATCCGGCTGGCTGACGAAAGCATCGGTATGGATCGTTTCAAACAGAAGCTTTCATACATCAGGGATATTCAATCGGCCAAAACGGAGGAAGAACTAGCCAAAGTGCTGATCCATAATATTTATCAGGGAACGGAGAACAGTTCTGTCGACACACTCGAATCCGCACAATCGCTGGCGGAATCAATCGGCTCTACATTTTACAATGTGAACATCAACGGATTGGTCGAAACCTATAAGGATTTGATAGAAGGGCAGATAGGAAGAAAGCTCACATGGGAGAAAGATGATATCGCATTGCAAAATATCCAGGCGCGGGTACGCGCTCCGGGCGTGTGGTTACTGACCAATATAGCTAACCATCTGTTGCTGGCGACTTCTAACCGTTCGGAAGCGGCAGTGGGGTATGCCACGATGGACGGCGACACGTCGGGAAGTATCAGTCCCTTGGCAGGCATCGACAAATATTATCTGCGGCAATGGCTCCGCTGGCTTGAAACGGTAGGCTGTGAAGTGAAGGGAAGACATATCCGGATAGAAGGTTTGAAAAAGGTGAATAGCCTGCAACCGACAGCTGAGTTGCGGCCATTGGCACAAACGCAAACGGATGAGGCTGATTTAATGCCTTATGAGTTTCTCAACGACCTGGAAGGACTGGCGATCAGGGACAAAAAGTCGCCGGTGGAATCATACCGGCGTTTGTATGTGCGGTACAAAGATACTTACAGTGCGGAGCAACTGTTGGGGTGGACTGAACGGTTTTTCAAGCTATGGAGCCGGAACCAATGGAAACGTGAACGCTATGCACCTTCATTTCACCTGGACGACCGTAACCTTGACCCTCGCTCGTGGTGCCGCTTCCCGATTCTGTCGGGCGGATTCGAAAAAGAATTGATGGAACTCAGGTCTTACGTGAATGGTGCAGCCGTGCAGAGCGGGAGGAAACGCATCGGATTTTAAGTGGCAGATCGGCTCAGATCTTATTGCAAAACCTGATTCCTGCCTGGAACCCGACCCAACCATAGATCTTGGTTGTATTGTCGGGCTTTCTTCCGATCCAGATGGGAGAGAACCCTTTGTTTTCAGCTGCATTGATAACACCTGAGTCTTTGGAGGTAAACATGTTTACCGATGGACCCACGAAAAGAGCAAATCGGGAGCCGAATTTCTTTTCCATACCCAATGCAAATTTGAACAAACCCTGTCCCAAAGCTTCGGCGGATTCGTGATCGGGAATGACAAAGCTTCCCGTGAGGTCGGCATTGGCCATCCAACCTCTGCCCAGATTCTGAGCGGTTCCTAAACCGTAACCGATGGTAATGAGTGGCTTGTCAGCAGCCAGCCCGTTGAACCCCAGGTTGAAAATATTATAGAACCGGCTGACGCCCGTCTTAAATGCGGTATTGAAATAATTGAATTCATCTGTAGAAAACTCGTAACGCCGGTAACCGTTACTATGCACCCAGCTGAACAAGCCGAAAGGGATTTTAGCAGTGGAGTCAGCATAATTCACAAAGCCGATCTGATGCCCTTCTTTTACAGTGTGCGCATAGTTGTACCCGGCCGACAGCTGGTAGCCCCGAAGTGTGCCGACCACCACATTGCCAACACCCGCCACCTGAAAACCCGTAAGATCTCGACCGATATAGTTAATAAAGTTGGTTCCCTGGAATCCGTTCACATTACCCAGTGTCATGTTCAGTACATTCGCGTACTGAAAGCCTGCTACGTTGTTCCCGACGACGTTTGCAACGCCGCCGAGCTGGAAACCCGTTACGTTCCCTCTCACTACGTTTATTAAGCTACCCACTTCCAGTTTGGCGACACCGAGCGAATACCCGGCGATCAGGTTGATGGAATAGTCATTTATGATATTCCCGCTCAGCCCATGATTGGTTCCTAAAAAAGGAAGTATGGAAGCCTGAAAAGGACTGTACAGCGTGTCCTGGATGTTTCGCGTGTGAATGGCCTGCTTGGCCGAAGCAAATGCAGAAACGAATTTATTCTGAACGTTTCGATAGGTTCTCCGCAGCTTTGGGTAATCAGGCATACCCGCGAGGCGCTGACTGGTGGTGCTATCGGTAATGATGCTATCCTGTGGGGCAGTTTCTTTGGCGGCGACCTGGAATTGTGGAATGGCTACTTTGTGATGCAATGAATCCACTTGCACCGAACTCCTTGAAGCCATTTTACCGGAAATGGGTTTCAGTGTATCCGGATTGAGTGAAATCTGAAAATACGTATCCTTCCGTATGGGAATGGGGATGGATTTGCCGATATAATCTTCCTTTCTTACTTCCAGACGGAGTGAAGGCCGTGCTGCCGGCAGCCGAATTTTGTAATAGCCGTATTGATTACTGACGGCCGAAGCCAGTGTTACGGATTCGTAAATACTCGCATTGGCAAGCCTTTTACCTGTTTTGTTATCAATAATGTAACCGTTAAGGTCAAAATTTTCAGGTTTTTGAGGCTGTTCAGTTGTCGTGTTTTTTTGAAGGATGATGTACTTGCGCCTTTCCTTGAATGTGACCTTGTCTTTAAAAATGGTTGTAAGTATTTCTCTGACACTGAGATTGCTTGCCTGAATCGATACCCTTGTTTTGGCATCGATCTGATCGGGGCTGTATGAGAAGCTGAAATTGCCCAGGTCACCGATCTTCTGGAGCGTTTCGTCCAGCGGTAGATTCGTTACCTTGATCGTAATGCGTCTTTCCAGTAATTCCTGCGCCTCTGTATGGCCCGCAAGCAGACAAAGGCATATACACCAAAAAGCAGACCTGTAGTGTTTCAGTTTCAAAGCAGGATATCTTGTAGTTACTATTGACAGCCTTTTCCGTCCAGCCAGTACACTTTACCATCTTTGCGAAGACTGAGATCGAGTGTTTCCGCGATGACCGACAGCGTCGCATCCACAGGTTCTTTTTCGAAACGGATGGTCAGTCTGCATTGCGCTATTTTGTCACTGGAGAGGCGAACATCCACATGGTACCCGTCGCGAATCGAATTGACAACATCTTCCAGATCCGCAGCATTGAAGTCGTACACCTGTGTGCGATAGCTCATGATGTTTAGGTTGGCTTGCAGGCTTCTGATTGAGTCGGGAAGTACTTCTGCACTTTGTCCTTTAACGAGATCCACGCGGTGGGAATCTTTGCTTACGCGTACCTTCCCGGTCGCGACATCCACCCGTACAGGAGCCTCCTTGTAAGCTTTTACATTGAAAGAAGTTCCCAGAACCCGGATTTCGGTGCCATTGGCCTGAATCACAAACGGGTGGGAGGCATCGGGTTTTACATCAAAAAATGCTTCTCCGTGCAGGGAAACTGTCCGGAGATCGCCACTAAAATGCTCGGGATAAGTCAGCGTTGAATTATAGTTGAGAAACACTTTGGTTCCGTCCGGCAGGATTTGCTCTGTGGTATTGTTTGTGGTCGCGATGTTCAGTGACCCGGGTGTTTTCTCGGAAATCAGGAAAAACCATCCGAATGCCATCACCAGGACGGCAATCATTGCCGCTGCCCAAACCGTTACCGGTAAGCGGCGTTTGCGGACCCCAGGCCGGAAGTCGATGGTCCTGGCCTCCGGTTTCGCGGCTGGGGCCGGACGCTCACCCATTTTAGCCTTCATTTTGTTCCACGCCGCGTCCGTGTCTATGGTCATGCGCGTTTTCGGCATGGATGCTGTGTGATCCCAGATCACCCGGTAAGTGGCCAGTTCGCGGGCATTGTCTTCCGATTCGGCCAGCCATGCTTCTACTTCATTTCGTTCGGATTCCGAGGCGGTGTCTGCCAGGTAACGTGCTAACAGTTCCTCCGATATGTTTGCATGAGATGAGTTCATGGTTACGATCTGATTAACTGTTCAACAATGGTACAACAAAGCCACAGCGTAACAGGCAGATAGTCTGCCAGTTCTGTCCGTAGTATTTTCAGCGCCTTCCCGATCTGGTTTTCAACCGTTTTGATGGATATACCCAACTGATCTGCTATTTCCTGATATTTCAACTCCTCAAAGCGGCTTAATCTGAATGCTTTCTGGCATTGTTCGGGTAATGTACTTACTGCCCGTTCAATGCGCTCTTCCAATTCACTAGCATGGATCACCTCCGTCACCGAATCGTAAGACTGGCTTGTGAAGTTCAGTGTATAGTCTTTGTGCGCCTCCCGCACGGTGGAATGTTTGAAACGATTGAGACAATGGTTGTGTACGGCCCTGTACAAATAGGATTTCAATGAGAGCGTGATTTCAAGGTCTTCCCGCTTTTCCCAGATAGTCAGGAAGACGGTCTGAACGACTTCTTCCGATTCTTCTTCGTCTTTGAGCATCGTGCAGGCGTAATTGCACAGCCGTGGATAGTAGGTACGGAAGGTCCGCTCAAAGGCCTGTTCATCGCCCCGCCGTATTGCGCTGACTATTTCTGGGTCGGAAGAGTACACCGTTATCTGTTTTTGATTTTCGGTCAAAAATAGATAATCTCTTTCGATTAGCGGTTCCTGATATAGAAGAGCGGTCGTTGACACGTTTGAATTTCCTTTTGAACATGACAACTACCGGCTGCATTACCCCTATGAATAAAAAATATTTTTTATTCATAGGGGGGACTAAGGGGAGAGTTGTCATAGTCCCAAAAATCTTTTAGCCATGAAACAATTCTTCCTTAAACTATCCCTAACACTCAGTATTGTCGCGATTTCTCAGTCCTGTGTTTGCATTAACAAAGATGAAGACATCCCGCCAAGAGGTGAAACGACCCGTACATTCGATTTTCGCAACTTTGACGAGCTCGAAATGGGGAATGCATTTTATGTACATGTAACGCCAGGCCCTTCTTTTGAGGTTTCCGCGACCGGTGAGCGGAATGACCTTGACGATCTGAATATTTTTGTACAAGACGGAAAACTGACTGCTCGTTATAATAATTCATGGAAGAGCCGTCGTAGAATGGATATCGATATTACAATGCCGGATCTCGCTTCGGTAGATTTTTCAGGAGCCGTCAACGCGACGATCGGTAATTTCGAAAATTTACCCAGCATTGAGATTGACCTTTCGGGTGCATCTAAATGCAATTTCGATGGTTCGGGCACCACATTGAAATTTGATATCAATGGAGCGTCCGAGCTTAGTGTGTATGGTAAAATGAAATTTCTGGACGGTGAAGCTTCGGGCGCATCACAACTGAATGCGTTTGATTTGTCAGCCGAAGAATCCGATCTGGATATTTCGGGAGCCAGTCATGCGAACGTGTGGGTTACACGCCTGCTGGATGTGAAGGCGAGTGGTGCGAGCAGTGTACGTTATCGTGGCAACCCCAAGGTCGAAAAGGAGGTTTCTGGTGGGAGTAGTGTCCGCGCTGACTAGTTTTCTTAGGGGATCATTCCATATTTAGCCCGGGCCTGCGCTTTCGACATGCCATCGAAATGCCACCATTCCGTGGTATTGACCTTGAATCCCACCTGGGTCATCACTTTTCGTAAAAGCTGACGGTTTTCGATCTGTTTGACCGTCAGCTTTCCTTTCTTTAGCATTTCCTGTTCCGAACGCGGATATGCCAAAGGCCCAAAAAAGTCGAATTGGGTGCCCATATCCAGGGAGGTGCCTTTTTCGTCCGTAATAGTGAGATCCACTGCACATCCGAAATTGTGATTGGAACCGATTTTGGGATCGGCCACGTACTGGGTCTTACTACGTGGAGGGATTTTGAGGCCATCCAGTGCATTCCAAAGATCATATTGTGCCGAGTTAGGACGAGCAGCGTCGTAAACGAGCAGCTTATAACCAGGTTTCAATCGCCTCAGGAGCGCATTCGCGCTGGCAAGCCTTTTGGCCATTTCCGGTTGCAGGTAGGCGCGGGTAAGGTCGCCGTACACATCTCTGCCTATGAAATTGTCGGTAGTTGAATATTTGAGTTCTACCAAAATTTCGGGATCCAACTTTTGTATATCGACAAGTCCTTTATCAACCATTTTCTGTTCGATGGCCGGAAGCGGCCGGGAGGACTGGGCGCTGCTTTGAAACGCCGGTAGTGCGGCCAGCAGCAGGTTTAGTGTGGTTTTGAACATAAAAAAGAATATCTCTGCAATGGTTGCAAAGATATTCTTTTTTGAACGGATAGAATCGGTTGCCCTAGTATCGTTTGATATTGATGCTGGTGAGACCGCCTTCGTAGCGTATAATCACTTTTTTTGCGGCGGTGCTGAAATTTGCCGAGCGGTACAGCCCGTCGCCCACCTTGTCGAGATCTTGCATACTCTTGGCATTCAGCGCACCATCCATGTGCATTTCACAGCCAACGGACGTTGGTATTTCGAGGGTTACCGATGCTACGCCAGCTTCGATATCCACGTTAGTAGTCGGCATTTTATCGCCGAGCCGGATATCCATGTCAGCGACACCGGTGCTTACTTTCAGTTTTTCAACTTTATAGTTACTAAAATCAAAATCTCCCTTGCCGGCACCGATACCGAGATCGATGTTCCAGACGGGCCTTTCATTCAAATGAATGTTCGCCTGATTCGAAATCTCACCGTTTTTGATTTTGACATTGCCTTCCTCCATTTTTAAAGTAACCGTCGCCGAATTGTCCAGCTTGTTCACCGAAGTATTCGACCGGAAACCGACCATCGTACTTTTAGTATCCGCTTCGAAAAGCTTGGCTGTATTGCCATTCAGAGAGAATGAGCCGGCGCCGCCTTCGAGGTTGAAATTGGCTTTCTGGATAAAATCCGCCATTTCATAATTGTATGAGCCGTTGATCGGCCGGTTGCCACGACGATCGTTCTCGTAGTCGTCGTCCCGGTCATCGTCCTGGTCGTTTTGATCACCATCGTCATGATCTTCGTGATGATAGCCGTATTCGTGGTCATCATCATTGTCGTCCCATCCGAAATGCCAGTTGTCGCCATGATTGTCAAATGCCTCGTGCGTTTTATTAACGACACCGCCAAGGACAGCCAGTGTGATGAGCAATGCGACTACGCCGCCAGAGCCTCGCTGGTTGCCTGTTGCCAGCAATAAGGCCCCTGCAAGTATCAGGAGCACAGGCCAGTAGGGGAGTATCGCATCCCAGTCGATATTCAGTAAATTCATACTCCTGAGCAGCCAGATCATCCCAAGAATGATCAGTAAACCACCCCAAACGATACCACGCGAGTTTTTCATGATCTTAGATGTTTGATCGGTTAGCACTGTCGGAATTCAGGAAGTTGCGCAACAGCAGCAACCCACCGGTTACTATCAGGATAATCGGCCAGAAGAAGCGCCCGAAATCGAAGGCAGTCAGTTCTTCCACCAGGAACAGCGAACCGATGACGATGAGGATTACACCCCAGAAAATGTTTTTGAAATTCATGGCTATATGGTTTTTGGTAAATCCGGGAAGGTTAGTTGACTTTGATAACATCGTCATCACCATGGTCGGGTTTTTTCAATTCAGGGTCTTCCGGGAAATGCGTCCCTGTTGAAGAAGCAGGAGAGAAAGGCGTGTACGGCTCCGGGTCGGGACCAGGAGCCACCGGTTCCGCGGGCGGAGGCGTTGTCGGGTACACGGTCGAATTGTTTTCTTGCTGCTTGTCGCGCTGGCGAAGGATCAGAAAAGCTCCGATGGCAATCAGAGCGATGGGCCAGAAGTATTTTTTAAACTGGTACCAAACCGGGAAATCATCGATCAGCATCAAGGCACCAAAGAAAATCAGCACGCCACCGAGGATCATCATCGTTTGATCGGCTCTTTTTTTATCGAGCGGCTCGGATGACCTGGAGGGTTCCGCGCTGAATGTAGTGTGTGCGGTGTACACGTCCCCTGCCGAACCAATCGGCAGCACTGCCCAGAGGATAATGTACAACAATCCCGTCATCCCAAAGCCGGGAGGCAGTATCGGCAGCGCCATAACGACAAAGATCACGCGTACGATTACCACGTCAATTTGCAGATAATGAGCGATTCCCGCGCAAACTCCTCCAAAAACTGCCTGGTCAGGTATACGATGCAATTTCTTTTCCATGATTAGTTTAGTGTTTATTTGTAATCAAAGGTAGTAGGTAATGCAAGATACTGTAAACCGGAAAATTATTATCGGCGGAAGGGCGTGTTAAACGGATATTTTTGAGGAGAATGTATTTAAAATGGATGAAAAAAGGGGCTATTGCTCTTCCAATGCTTCCAGAATGTCCATCATCGAGCCAAAATCCTTGTAGCCAGGCCGGATTTCTTCGCTTCCGCGCAATGCGATGCCTACATGCGGGAATAGTTCGGTCAGGGCGGTGACGGTATACTCGTTATCGAGGCCAAACCCGATCAGGATGGGATATTCCGGATCTATTTTGCTCAAAACCTGCATCCAGGCCTCAGATAGTTCGGCATTTTCATCACTTTCCAGCAGGAAGTGAGTGACTTCTCCCTCGTAGCGGCTTAGAATCGGAATGATCTCTTCGGCGTCGTAGAGGTCCACGCTAACCCGCAGCAGCAATGGCAGGTTCAATTCTCCACGCAGGTAATTCAGCATTCCCGGGTCATTGACCTGTATAGCGTGCACAGGATACTCCGCGAGCGCACGCAGGATTGCATCCGGATCCGTCTTCCCCGTCTCGGCTACCAGTGTGACACCAGCCAGCCATGAGCAGATATCTTCAAATTTTTTAGGAGATATGTAATGAGGCGAATCTTCGTCAATGGAAAAACCGAGCATTTCGACACCCATTCCGGCGCAGTAACGCGCATCGGAAAGGTTGGTAACGTTGCTGATTTTTACGGTTTTAGTAAGCATTGGGAATGTGCAAATGCGGATCGTTATCCGGATGTTTAAAAAATAATACGGCAAAATTAGGCAAAACCCGCTACAATCAATCAATCTTTCCCGAATGGGCCTGTTCAACCGGGAAAATGACGTCGCAGGCCTTTCCCAGACGACATTATCTCATTCGATTTTGAATTTTGCGAAAGGCCTGCGACCGCGATACTTGTTGTATGAAGGATGAGGATGCCTGGTAAGGGATATTCAACGCTGGCTGGCTAGCATACAGTTTGACAAAAATACGGGTGTTGCCGGCCAATAGCAGCCGGTAACACCCGTCTAATCGAATGGCAAAGCTATTTACTTTGCCGAGAACCTGTACTTCGTTGTCGTATGATACGTGTCGCCCGGCTTCAATGTAGTGGTCGGGAATTGGGGCTGATTCGGTGAATCCGGATAGTGCTCGGTTTCGAGGCAAAGGCCAAAACGTTTCGAATAGGTCGCGTTTTTGCCAGTCAGTTTGCCGTCGAGGAAATTGCCGGTATAGAGCTGCACGCCCGGTTCTGTCGTGGATACTTCCATTACACGGCCGCTTTCCGGATCTTTCACGGTTGCAAATGGTATCAGGCCCGGTTCACTCCGCTTGATGACCCAGCAATGGTCGTAACCACCGCCGGCCTTGATCTGCTCGTCTTCCGTTTTGTCTATGCCAGCACCGACTTTGGTGGCCTTCCGGAAATCGAATGGCGTTCCTTCTACTGCCCGCAGCTTTCCGGTTGGTATTAATGTGGTATCGACGGGTACAATGCTGTCGGACAAAATGGTTACTTCATGATCCAATATGTCCCTTTTCAGCCCGGTGAGGTTGAAATAGGAGTGGTTGGTGAGGTTAATAACGGTTGCCTTGTCGGTGTTGGCGGTATAATCGATGGTCAATGCATTGTCATTATCCAATGTGTAAACCACTTTCACTGTCAGGTTGCCGGGGTAACCTTCTTCCATGTCTTTGCTGGTGTATTCAAGCTGTAACCCCACAGTCGAATCGCCTTTGACCTCGGTGGCTTTCCAGAGTACTTTATCAAAACCTTTTGTTCCGCCATGCAATGCGTTCGGACCGTTGTTGATAGCCAGTGAATATTCCTGGCCGTCCAGTTTGAATTTCCCCTTGGCAATGCGGTTGCCATAACGCCCTACCAACGCACCGAAGAAAGGATGTCCGCTCAGATAAGGTGCCAGTGAATCAAAACCCAGGACGACGTCCGCCCATTCACCCTTCTTATCAGGCGCTGTGAGTTTGGTGACGATCCCGCCATAGTTGGTAATGTTGACCGTCATGCCGTTGGCATTGGTAAGTGTGTACAGGTCGGCAGTCTGCCCATCGGGAAGTTGGCCAAATGCCTCTTTGGAAATAGTACTGATCATTTTTTCGTCATTCTTGGTTTTTGAGCAGCTGAAAAGGAACAGTCCGGTCAGTGCGGTGAGTAAAAAAGGGATTCTTCTCATAGTCAAAGGTTAAGAGTTTGTATAAATGGTCAGGTTACGCCAAAGCGACTTCCTCGGTACCATCGGTGATTTTTACGCGATAGCAGGGCAGGTCGATCTGATATTTTTCTTGGTAAGCTTGCTTCATTTTTATCTCAAAAGCCTCGACTTCTTCCTTTCTCACCAAATTGATCGTGCAGCCACCAAAACCACCACCCATCATCCGAGCGCCCAACACGGTGTCGTCATCCGCCGTTTGCGCGACCAGAAAGTCGAGTTCCGGGCAGCTCACTTCGTACTCGTTTTGTAGGCCGAAATGGGTTTCATACATTTTTTTGCCAAAATCCGGCAGATTACCCTGAACCAGCAGGTCGCAGGCGTCCTGTACACGCTGAATCTCCTCGGTAATGAATTTGCAGCGACGGTACACCACATCGCCCATCTCGTCTTTATGTGTTTCTACCAGGGCAGGGGTAGCATCCCGAAGGCTCAGAACATGGGGATCGTATTGTTGCAGAATAGCCGTGCCTTTTTCGCATTCCTGGCGGCGGGTATTGTACTCGGAGCTGGCCAGGGAATGTTTTACGCTGGTATCGCAAAGGACGATCAGGTAATCGTCCATCGGAAAGGGGAAGTACTCATATTCCAGCGAGCGGCAGTCGAGGCGGATTACCGACTCTTCTTTTCCAAATGCCGAAGCAAATTGGTCCATGATACCACATTGCACGCCTACATATTCATTCTCGGCCTTTTGAGACATTTTGACGATGCCTAAACGGTCCAGGTTGAGCCCGTATATTTCATTCAATGCAAACAGCAGGCAGCATTCGAGTGCCGCCGATGAGGAAAGTCCGGCGCCAACCGGCACATTACCTCCGAATGCGGCCTGAAAGCCGCCTATCTGCAATCCTTTTTTCTGGATTTGATCTACAATACCAATCTGATAATGCGACCACGACTTTTCAGGTTTGGAAAGGTCGTCTAATGTAAAAGAGTACGTCTGGTTCAGGTCGGCTGCGTAGAGGATCACCTGATCATCCTCCCGGGGAGCGATGACGAAGTAAACCGCCTTATCCACACTGGCAGGCAGTACAAAGCCATTATTATAGTCGGTATGCTCTCCGATGAGGTTAATCCTTCCCGGTGAACGGAATACGCGCACCTGCTCACGGCTACCGGTACCAAATTTTAAAAAATATTTATCCTGGATACCCTCTGCGATATCAGCTTCTGTTGCTAGCATTTTTAGTTTCGGTTATTAATATCCTTTTACAAGGTTCACTTCATTGGCGATGGCGCCGCCGTTTTCCATTGCAAAAATGTTGTTGAGAAATAAATCTACTTTACCCATGTGCTCATTTTTGTGTCCGCCGCCGGTATGTTGAGTCAGGATCACATTATCCATTCCCCACAACGGACTATCGGCAGGCAACGGCTCTATTTCGGTAACATCTAATACCGCTCCGTCCAGTTTTCCTGATCGTAATGCTGCGATCAACGCTTCTTCATCCGTGGTACTGCCGCGGCCTACACTTGCGTATACACTCTGATCCTTCATCGCTGAAAGGAATTCTGCATTTACAAAGTGATGTGCTGTGCCCGGTAAAGTGTTGATCACAAGGTCGGCGTGCGGTAGTTCATTGAAAAGGTCTTCTATACTGCGGAGGTCAGCCTCCTGTGAAGTGCGTGCCATAAGGTGCGTAATGCAACCCAGTCCTTTCAGGATTGCATTCACCGATTGCCCGATGGTTCCTGCTCCCAGCACGATCACATTCTGTTTATAGAGGATTTTTAATTCCGCTCTGAGCGGTGTTCCGATCCACTCCGTTTTTTGCTTGAGAAGGGTGAGGCGATCCAGGCCACGATACAATGCCAGTATGCCTCCTACGATGGACTCCGCGCAAGGGCGTGCGAACCAATCGCCCATGTTGGCCGCACGAATAGGGCCAGGTAGTGGCACGGTCGAATATTGATCAAATCCGGCGGAGTCGAGTTGCCAGAACTGCAATTGCGGGGGAGTTTGGTCGAACCATGCCACCGGTGGGTTGCCGAGAATATAGTTGGCGCTTGCAAACCAGGATTTTAGCTCTTCATTACTGGCTGTCTCCGTGCGGAAAAAGATCTGATGCCGGGGCGATAAGGCTTCGCTCAGTTTCGCATTGAGCGTTTCATCGAGTAAGGAATGGCAGTATATGATCATCGATAGGTTTTGTTTAAAGAAGCAAGGTAAGACGAATTAACTGGATTTTCCCTTCACCAGACCACGAAAATGCCGCTTTTGCCAGAAGGTACATCCGGTTGTTTTCGTAAAGGAAGAAGTTTTCCTCCAAGGGAATTGATGAAGCGCTGGTTACTTAAATCAACATCAGAATTTTCTTACCTCTCGACCGGAATGCAGGTTTTTCGTAATCTATTAATTCTTCGATGATCACCCGCAATTCCTTTTTGATCTCGGGATACACACCGGACAGGTTATAAAGAATAGTCAGGCAGAATGCGCGGATCGCAATCGGAACCTGGCGATTTTGTATTAATTCAAAGCTGGCATCCATCAACTCGCCGTGGAATTCGTCGGGGATATTCGAATCCTGTAAAATGCGTGCGCTGTTCCGGATCACGGCGTCATGGATGTCTGTGCGCTTAAGTTGGCTGATCAGCACACCGATATATGGCTCGATCAGTTCAGAGTGAGAATGGGCCGCAATACTTACGCTATACGCAGCGCGCTGCGCGAGGCGGGTCTCGTCGGACAGAAAGCAGTGCATCAGTTGCCTGAATGCCTCCGGCGAGGTGCAGGCGTAATTGGCCACCTCGGTCGCTTTACGTTTGGATTGAAAAGGATCTGCCAGCAGTTCATTTTTGATGTTCATGGCGGCCGATGTTTAAAAGTAAATGCCCCGCGTCACCGCGGAGCATTTGCCAAGTTATAAGGATTGGGTGTCAATTAATTAATCTCTCCAACCATATCTTCCGGTTTTACCCACGCATCAAACTCGTCTGGCGTCAGATAACCGAGTGCCACGGCCGTTTCTTTCAGGGTAGAGCCGTTTTTGTGTGCAGTTTGCGCTATTTCTGCCGCTTTGTAATAACCGATTTTAGTATTCAATGCAGTTACAAGCATCAGCGAATTATTCACATGCTTCTTAATATTGTCGTGCAGCGGTTCGATGCCTACTGCACAATTGTCATTGAATGAAACGCAGACATCGCCGATCAGACGTGCCGAATGCAGGAAGTTATAGGCCATCAGTGGTTTGAACACATTTAATTCGAAATGGCCGTTGGAGCCTCCTATGCTGATCGCTACATCGTTACCCATTACCTGCGCTGCGACCATGGTCATCGCTTCGCATTGGGTTGGATTTACCTTTCCCGGCATGATGGAGCTACCTGGCTCATTATCCGGAATGTGGATTTCGCCGATTCCCGAGCGTGGCCCCGATGAGAGCATACGGATGTCGTTTCCGATCTTCATCAGACTTACAGCTACGGTTTTCAATGCGCCATGGGCTTCTACGATCGCATCGTGTGCCGCGAGCGCTTCGAATTTGTTTTCGGCTGTGATAA
Source organism: Dyadobacter ginsengisoli DSM 21015 (assembly GCF_059568735.1). Taxonomy (NCBI): domain Bacteria; kingdom Pseudomonadati; phylum Bacteroidota; class Cytophagia; order Cytophagales; family Spirosomataceae; genus Dyadobacter; species Dyadobacter ginsengisoli. The sequence continues at coordinate 584,319 of NZ_JCANTY010000004.1, read as the reverse complement.
ATGGCAGCGCCGTGAGTGTGGCGATGTGCCTCGCCACGTTTTCAGAGTATCCGGGAGGTGTGTTAATGCCTGTTCCCACTGCGGTTCCGCCCAATGCGAGCTCCGAAAGGTGCGCGAGGGTATTTTGGATCGCTTTCAAGCCGTGATCCAGCTGGGAAGCATAGCCCGAAAATTCCTGTCCCAGAGTCAGCGGCGTGGCGTCCATAAAGTGTGTACGGCCGATTTTAACCACATTCTTGAACGCTTGCGCTTTGGCCTTCAATGTGTCGCGCAGCTTCGTAATGCCGGGGATCGTTATATCCACCAGGATTTTATAAGCTGCAATGTGCATAGCGGTCGGATAGGTGTCGTTGGATGACTGCGACTTGTTAACGTCATCGTTCGGGTGGAGGAATTTGGCTTTGTCGGCCAGGTCCCCGCCTTGCAATACATGTCCACGATAGGCGATTACTTCATTGCAGTTCATGTTGGACTGTGTTCCCGAGCCGGTTTGCCATACCACGAGCGGAAATTGGTCGTCGAGCTGGCCAGCCAGGATTTCGTCGCATACCTGCCCGATCAGGTCGCTTTTCTCTTTCGGGAGCGTACCGGCCTCATAGTTGGTGATGGCTGCGGCTTTTTTCAGGTATGCAAATGCCTTGATAATTTCTTTAGGCATCTTGTTGATATCCTGGGCGATAGGGAAGTTCTGGATCGAGCGTTGCGTCTGGGCACCCCAGTATACATGGGCAGGAACCTGCACTTCGCCCATGGTGTCTTTTTCTATACGGTATTCCATTTTTAAGTAGAATGATAATGTAATTGAACAATGCGTACTAAGCGGTAAAGTTAGGGGCGGACTTGCAGTTTTTGGTGTTTTTTAAGGACAAATGTTTAAGGACGGGAAAAGAATGTTTAGATTGGTGAGACCTGATCCCGAATACCGCCTTTATTATGACTCCTAAAATCAGTATCTACCCGGATTATACTACGATGAGCTTTGCGGCTGCGGAACGTGTAATCGCTTTGTTGATCAACAAGCCTCGCGCGGTCGTATGTTTCCCATCGGGAAGTACGCCCAAAGGGATGTTCCAAGCGCTGGTGGCGGCACACCATAACGGCCGGGTTGATTTTTCACAATGCACATTTATCGGACTCGACGAGTGGATAGGAATGGGAGCAGGCGACGACGGGAGTTGCCGGGACCTGCTGGACAGGGATTTTTTGAAACCGATTGGCCTTCGCGACAGTCAAATCATATTTTTTAATGGAAGGGCGTTGAACCCGCAGGATGAATGCGATCGTGTTAATAAGGCTCTGGCCAGTCTGGGTGGTCTCGATCTGATCGTGCTGGGTGTGGGGATGAACGGACATCTTGCGTTGAATGAACCGGGTACCTCCTGGGATACTTATGCCCATATTTCGGAGTTGGAAACCATTACCAAAGAAGTAGGACAAAAGTATTTTCATCAGCCAACTGAACTTACGAAGGGATTGACGGTGGGCATCAAACATATTCTGGAAGCCAAAGCCGCGATCCTGCTCGCTTCCGGGAGGCCCAAAGCGGCAATCATTCAACGGGCAATGGCATTCCCCGTTTCCAGAGATTTTCCTGCTACGGTATTGCAAAACCATTTGAATGCGGAATTTATCCTCGACGGGGACGCAGCTGCCCCGGTTTCATAGCTGGTCACGAAATCGGGATATCAAAATCACTTTTGAGGGGGCTGTTTCGATTCAAAAACAGATATTTTATCCTGCCAAAACATTAATTTCTCTTCGCGTCACTTAATTCAATAGCCCATTTCCGGGCCAATCTCCATTCCTTTTAAATTTGAGCTGTTCTTTGTGAACACCCGTCAATCGGGATGATGGTTTTGCTTTTGGATCCCTCAGCCAAAATACAGCAAAAGAAAAAAGGAACCGTGTGCAAATCACGGGCAGTCGTGCTACTGTAAGTATCTGCATCACATGGATGCGGTTTTTTACCCTCGTGACCCATTGCAGTCAGGCTTTCAGGAAAGCCGAAACAGCGAGAAGGGCGGTAAAAATGATATAAGCCAGGAGACTTGCCGTCATCCTCAATGACTATTCTCTCACGATCGGGGAATGGCCAAGTATTGATTTACCACATATTTAACCCCGAAGCCGCGCTCCTGGATATATTCAGGGAGGCATGTCTGCACATTTTCTGCGGCCAGGGCGGTGAACGGGAGCGTATGATGTACCGGGGCAGCGATGTCGCCGGGATGGGTGGGTGTTTTCACAGGGTTTTTTCAAACTCTTTAAACACAAAAATTATGTTGTCACACAACCTCGGCTATCCGCGTGTGGGGAGCCATCGTGAACTCAAAAAGGCCAATGAGCAATTCTGGGCCGGAACTATCGATCGGGATGCGTTGCAAAAGGTAGCCCAGCAGATCCGTCACCAGAACTGGGATACCCAGCAGCGTGCGGGTATTGAGCTGATCCCATCGAACGATTTCTCCCTTTACGACCACGTTTTGGATATGTCCCTCATGGTAGGAGCGATTCCCCGGCGTTATCACCAGCTGCTCGACGGCAAATCGAACAAAGAACTTGAACTGTATTTTGCCATGGCGAGGGGATACCAGAAGAACGGCCTGGATATCAAGGCAATGGAAATGACCAAATGGTTTGATACCAATTACCATTACCTGGTACCGGAGTTTGTGAAAGATCAAAAATTCAGGCGGTACTCCGACAAAGCACTTATCGAATTCGAGGATGCATTGCATAAAGGAATTCTCACAAAGCCGGTTTTTCTGGGCCCGGTCACTTATTTGTTGTTAGGGAAGGAAAAAGAAGAGGGGTTTGAGAAAATCGATTTGCTGGACAACCTTTTACCGGTTTATCTATCTGTTTTAAAAGAATTGGCCGCGCGTGGGGCCAAATGGGTGCAACTGGACGAGCCGGCATTAGTACTCGATCTGTCGGAGAAGCATAGGCTTGCATTTGAGCGTGCTTACCAGCAGATCCGTGAAGAATTACCCTCCCTACAAATATTGGTTACGACCTATTTCGGGGCATTGGAGGACAATGCGGACGTGACTGTGAGCTTACCCGTGGATGCATTGCATATCGATATCACCAGGGGGCTGGAAAGCCTGGATGTGATGCTGAACAACGCGTCGTTCATCGGTTCTTCCAAAAAACTGTCTCTGGGAGTAGTGGATGGGCGTAATATCTGGAAAAATGATTTCGGGCCATCACTGGAGCTGATCAGAAAGGCTGTGAATGTGCTCGGAGAAAGCCGGGTGATGATCGCACCATCCTGCTCTTTGTTGCATAGCCCGTTCGATCTGGATCTCGAAAAAAACGAGCAGGTGCTGACACCCGAGATTAAAAACTGGATGGCATTTGCGAAACAAAAATTGAATGAAGTGGCAACTCTGGCGAGGCTTTCCGGAACGGAATGGCAATTGGATCGGGCATTTGTGGTTAATCAGCAAGCTATTGACAGTCGCCGTACCTCTGCATTGATCCATAAACCGCAAGTAAAGCAGCGCGTTGCAGCTATTCATGAAAAAGACTTTGAGCGGTCGAATGGTTTTGCGGTACGCCAGAGTATTCAGCTTGAAAAATTAAAATTACCGCTATTCCCCTCGACTACGATCGGCTCATTTCCGCAAACGGACGAGGTGCGGCAACTCCGCGCGCAGTTGAAAAAAGGCGCCTTGTCAATAGACGAATACGAGGCACGCATCCGGGAGGAGATAGTAGACTCTCTGCGCTGGCAGGAACGGCTGGGTATAGATGTGCTGGTGCACGGCGAATTTGAACGCAACGACATGGTCGAGTACTTCGGAGAGCGTTTGTCGGGATTTGTTTTTACTCAGAATGGTTGGGTACAGAGCTATGGCAGCCGTTGCGTAAAGCCGCCGGTGATATATGGTGACGTAGAGCGGCCTGAAGCGATGACGGTGAAATGGTCGTCGTTTGCGCAAGCTAATTCCGAAAAACTGGTGAAAGGAATGCTGACAGGTCCCGTCACTATTCTTCAATGGTCGTTTGTGCGGGATGATCAGCCAAAGAAAGATACAGCTTTCCAGATCGCATTGGCTATCCGCGACGAAGTAGTAGACCTCGAGAAAGCTGGTATCCGTGTGATCCAGATCGACGAGCCGGCAATTCGTGAGGGACTTCCCTTGCGTAAGCACGCATGGAATACCTATCTGCGATGGGCCGTGGACGCCTTCCGCCTGAGCGCGGCAGGTGTCGCGGACCAGACGCAGATCCACACGCACATGTGCTACGCGGAGTTTAATGACATTATCGATTCTATCGCTGCCCTGGACGCCGACGTGATCACGATCGAAACCTCGCGTTCGCAAATGGAGCTCCTCGACGCGTTCGCTGCATTCAACTATCCCAATGAAATAGGACCGGGCGTATACGACATCCATTCCCCGAGAGTACCCACCGTGGAGGAAATGGTTCTGCTCCTGGAAAAGGCATTAAAGGTCATCCCTGCCCGCAATTTGTGGGTAAATCCCGACTGCGGGCTTAAAACCCGGAAATGGCCGGAAACGGAGGCCGCTTTGCGGAATATGATTTCTGCGGCTAACTTGCTGCGCGAATCGGTGGAAGTTGCCGGATAGCAATTGGGTGTGGTCGCAGATGGCCACACCCAACTTATTATTATTCCAGTTCTCATCACTATTTTCTAAGGTTTTGACAGTAGCAGAAAAAATTACCGCTTCGGAAACCCGCGTTTTTAAAACCGTATTTCCCAATAACACCAACCACTACGACACCCTCTTCGGGGGAACCGCATTATCGATGATGGACGAGGTAGCATTTATTGCCGCAACGCGCTTTTCGAGATTACGCTGCGTAACCGTTTCATCCGACCGCATTGATTTTACGCATCCAATCCCAGCCGGGACCATTATTGAGCTCGTGGGGCGCGTTGAAACCGTTGGTAATACCAGTATGAAGGTCAGGGTAGATATTTTTGTAGAGAAGATGTATGAAGAGAGCCGGGAGAAGGCGGTGACGGGGATTTTTACTTTCGTGGCGCTTGACGAAAATCACAAACCTACAAGGATCATATAAGCAGTGCCCGAAGGGTAATTTTATCAGCCGGTTATTCATCAGAAAACAAAAAAAATGAGCAGAAGGTGATATTGAAGGGACTGTTCCATCTGTATCGGCATCCTGCTTCATGAAATCACGCTCTTTTATCTTCTCAGGTATCTTTGTTCTTTTCCTTTATATCGTGTCAGAGATTCTGCTTCGCCTGGGATTGCTGTTCTTCGGTTATCCATTCTTTCGGCCATCCGACTACCTTTATTCCGGGTTTTACGCTAACATGAAGGAAGTCAGTTCCAATGAGATTCGACGGGGAGGTGAAGTTAAAAATGTGCTTATCCTGGGCGGTTCAGTGGTAAGTACGGCTTGGACACATATGGAAAGCAGGCTGGACACGATTTTGCAAAAGCATTATGGAAAAAGAGCACGGTACGCTTTTTATAATGTGGCGGATGCTGGTCATACTTCCAGGGACAATGCGTTGAAATACAGTTTGCTAGGAGAGAAGCGCTTTGACCTCGTACTTTACTATGAAGCGATCAACGAAAACAGGGCTAACAATGTTCCGGCGCAAGACTTTCGCCAGGATTATTCACACATGCGCTGGTATCACGATATCTACCTTCTGCAATCTCATCCGGAGATTAACATTACAGTAATACCTTATGTGCTCGACAAGGTGATGGGTAACGTTAAAGACCGCCTGGAACATCGCGTCTACATTAGCCATGGGGAGGTCGACCCGCAGTTCGCGCAATATGGTTCGGATATCAAGACAGAAGAACCCTATCGCCGAAATTTGGAGGAGATTATAACCATTGCCAAAAAGCGGGGTGACAAGCTTTTGCTGGTGAGCTATGCATCCTTTTTTCCCGAAAACGTTTTGCTGACCGGTGAGGAAAAGGATATGCAGCATTTTGCGGGATGCAACAGATTTGTTGCTACGCCTGTCGTGATGTGGGGCAGGCCGGAGAATGTCAAAAAAGGTATAGCCATACATAACCAGGTTTTAAAGGGGCTGGTTAACAAGCACAACACGTTATTTCTTGACATGGAGCGTCGGATGCCGAGAGACCCGGAACTGTTTTGCGATGTCTGCCATTTGAGCGGGCCTGGGGCACAACGCCTTGCACATGAGATTACCGAATTTATCGTACGGCATAAATTACTGGAATAAGGCTCACGTTTCCTGGAAGTGATTCAGAATTAGTTATTTAGGGTAGTTGAATTTAGGCCCTGTGTTAACATTTCATTATTCCTGGCTGACATTTGACTGATTTCGAGCCGTTTGATAACAAATCTAAGGTGCTCGGTAGCGGGGTTCGATTGCAGGGTTGCCCAAAATGCTTAACTTGCACGCCTTTTGAACAGTGTAGGTCGAAAAGCTATACATATTTATATAAATACGCTTTAATGAAAATTTTAGGTATCTCGGCTTTCTATCATGATTCGGCCGCGGCTCTCATCGACAACGGAGAAATAGTTGCGGCAGCCCAGGAAGAGCGCTTCACCCGCAAAAAACACGATCCCGGTTTTCCCTCTAATGCAGTGAAATTTTGTCTGGAATACGGCGGACTTTCTCTAAACGAGCTCGACGCGATTGTTTTCTATGACAAACCGCTCCTTAAGTTTGAAAGATTGCTTGAAACCTACTACGCTTTTGCCCCAAGGGGTGTAAGATCCTTCCTGACGGCCATGCCGGTCTGGATCAAGGAAAAGATGTTTCTCAAAAGATTGATTAACGAGGAACTCGAAAAGCTGGGTTACGATAAAAAGAAGAAAAAGGTGAAAATGCTCTTCCCGGAGCACCACCTGTCACACGCAGCGAGTGCATTCTATCCTTCTCCTTTTGAGAAATCCGCAATTCTGACCATCGATGGTGTGGGTGAATGGGCCACGGCTTCGATCTGCCTGGGTGAAGGAAAAGATATCAGTATTTTAAAAGAACTTCGTTTCCCGCATTCGCTGGGACTCCTTTATTCGGCATTCACCTACTTCCTGGGCTTCAGGGTGAATTCGGGAGAATACAAACTCATGGGTCTCGCGCCGTACGGAGACCCCACTTCGCCCGACATCAAGCGTTACGAGGAGATTATTCTGAAAGATCTCATCGATCTGAAGGAAGATGGATCGGTGTGGCTTGATCAGGATTATTTCGATTATGCAACGGGCCTGAAAATGGTGAACGAGCATAAATGGGAGGCTCTGTTCGGCTTTAAAACCAGAAGACCGGAGGATGCCCTGGAAGCTGTTCATTGTAACCTGGGACTTGCAATCCAAAATATTACGGAAGAGGCGGTGGTGAGAATGGCGAAAGAAGCTAAACGCCTTACCGGTGCCGATTACCTATGCATGGCAGGTGGGGTTGCATTGAATTGCGTTTCGAACGGGAAATTGCAGAAAGCCAATATATTCAAAGATATTTTCATTCAGCCCGCAGCAGGTGATGCCGGCGGTGCATTGGGTGCCGCTCAAGCCGCATACCATATCTTTTTCGGACAAGAGAGAAACATTACCTGGAAGGCGGACGCGATGCGCGGATCCTACCTGGGACCCACTTTCTCGGATCTGGACGTTGCGTTGACTGCCAAAAAATACAAAGCAGTTTATACGCACTTCGAAAATTTCAAAGACCTTACACAGGAGGCTGCACAGTTGTTATCAGAAGGAAATGTAGTAGGCTGGGTACAGGGAAGGATGGAATTTGGCCCACGTGCGCTGGGTGGCAGGAGTATTCTGGGCGATCCAAGAAATGCCGAAATGCAGAAAAAGCTCAATCTGAAAATCAAATACCGTGAGTCTTTCCGGCCTTTTGCCCCGTCGGTATTGGCGGAAAATTGCTCCGATTATTTCGACTACGACGGTATTTCACCCTATATGCTGCTGGTGCATCCGGTTGCACAAAACCGGAGAAAGCCGGTGCCTGCCGATTATAGTTCGCTGGACCTGCGTGAAAAGCTTTATTTCGAACGTTCGGACCTGCCTTCCATTACCCATATCGACTATTCTGCACGTATCCAGACCGTGCATAAAGAAACTAACCCGCGTTATTACGAACTGATCGATTCTTTCAAAGCATTGACAGGGTACGCCGTAGTCGTCAATACCAGTTTCAATGTACGGGGAGAGCCAATCGTTTGTACTCCTAACGACGCCTACCGTTGCTTCATGCGGACTGAAATGGACTACCTGGTCGTAGGGAACTTTATTTTTGATAAGAAACAGCAGCCGGAGTGGCTGGAAAAAGATAACTGGAAGGAAGAATTCGTTCTGGATTAATCCCCATTGATCATCCAAAGTAATGGCGTCTAAAATTGTTACCAGCATAATCCGGATTTTATTTCTGGGGATATTGTTCGTGTTTCTGTTCTATCCGGACAAATTTCATATCAAATTCGATTATCCCGGCTATCCGCAAAGTGATAGCTGGCATATAAGATTGGCGAAATTCGCTTTCTGGCTTCTGCTGGTCATCGAGATTCTCCGCATATTCTACTATGGCGTTGTAAAGAGCAAAGCGAAAGGACTGCTGGCTAATGTTGTCACGATCTCCGTTCCGCTGATTGTGACGTTGATTTTCCTCGAAATCATATTCATGTACGTTCCGCAGAGCCACGAAGGTGTGTTGTCAAAAGCCTCGCAGATTTGGTGGGAAAAGTACTGGAATCCGGTAAACTCGCTGGGCTATCACGACAAAGAAATCAAGAGCGAACCCGGTAAGAAAAATGTACTGGTAATCGGTGATTCCTTCGCTGCCGGTCATGGGTTGAAAGATGTAAATGAACGGTTCTCAGACATGCTCGAAGCAAAGCTCGGAAGGGATCAATATACCATTTATAACCTGGGAATGTCGGGGGCCGACACCCGTGACGAAGTAAAACGGTTGCAGGAGTTTCCGGTAAAACCAGACATCATTATCCTTGAATATTTTCCCAATGACATAGAGAAGGTAGGTCGCGAGAAAGGGCTTACATTGACGGGTGCCGAACCGTATGCGGATCTCAAAGGTCCAATGGCGACGATTGTGAAGCGTTTCTATCTCCCCAACTTCATCTACTGGCAATTACCGCATACGGGTTTCAGTACGTTTGAAAAGTTTGTTCAAACGGCTTATACCGACACAACAATACTCCATGCGCACTTGAAAGATCTTTCGGGTATGCTTGCGTATCGCGACAGCACGAAGGCTCAGATGTATGCTGTATTCATTCCGTTCCTGTTCCAGGTCGATAAAAGTGCGGGGTATACCAAGCCGGTGGAGGAGTATCTTCGCGCAAATAATGTAACAGTGGTTGGGATTAATGACGGTGTTGTCAAAATACCCGAAAAAGAACGCGTGGTAGGCAAGAACGATGGTCATGGCAGCGCCGCGCTGAATCAGCTGATTGCGGATAGGCTCTATGACGTGATGGGTAAACGGTAACTCAGAATTAATACGATAAGCGTTAATAAACGATACTTAAGTTTTACATTTGATTTTTTAAACACTAGATCAAAATGGATTTTTTGACAGATTTATTTGCATTTATGAAGGAGCGTAAAAAATGGTGGCTCGCTCCTGTGATCATCGTTCTGCTCCTTATCGGTGTGCTGATCGTGATTGGCGGAGGTTCGGCTGTGGCGCCTTTCATATATACCTTGTTCTGATCATTCCAGGTCAACGCAGATCGATCCTATATATATTTGAAACCTGTTCCGGTAGCATTGCCAGCAAGGTAATGCTACCGGAATCATTATTATGTTATTCAAATGAGTGAATCAGAAAAAGTCAAAGCGCAGTTGGTGATCGTTACCGGGCTTGTTGTCCTCTATTTTATTTTCAAATCGCAATATCCCTATTTTCTGATCGGGGCTGCGGTTGTGGGCGTGGGAAGTCTGGCTATTCCGGTCTTTGGCGATCTGATCGTCAAAGGTTGGTACAAGATCGCCGAAATCCTGGGAGCGATCAACGGCCGGATTTTATTGTCGCTTGTATTCTTTGTCGTACTTTTTCCAGTCGCAGTAATTGCGAAGTTGACAAAAAAGAATCCGTTGAATCTGAAGAAAGAGGACACCGATTCCGTTTTCACGGAACGAAATCACAAATATGCTGCGAAAGACCTGGAACAGGTCTGGTAATATTATAAACGTAGAAGAAGTCAAAAAGGCCTGGTTCAGGCCTTTTTTTTGCGGCATGCCCGGTCGTAGAGCAATTGCAGCATGCCGTCTTTGAGTCCAACATCCGGGACATGTATTACTTCTGCACCAGCCCAGCGCATGGCCGACGTATAAATATCGCCTGCAGGTACGATCACGTCTGCGCGGTCGGGATTAAGCTGTAACTTATTGATCCGGTCTGCGAGAGAGAATTGGTCGATGTAATCCCGCATTTTCTGGATTTCTTCCAGGCTGGTAGAACTTTCTGTGAGTTTGGACGACAGGTCAAAGAGCTTATTGATATTTCCCCCCGTTCCTACTGCCTGGATGGGCTGGGTGTAATCGACATTCAGGTTAATCCACTCCTTGATTTTCAGCCAGGCATTCTTGGATTCCTTTCCTTCCAGGAGCCGAACAGAGCCTAGTTTGAACGATTTGGCTACGATTTTCTGCCTGTCCTGGTAAAGGTTAAGTTCCGTACTGCCACCGCCCACATCGATGTGGATGTATTGGCCTTCACCGAGCGATTGAACTACTACATTGTTTACCAGCTCAGCCTCTTTTTGCCCGTCGATGATCTGTATATGAATGCCGGTTCGCCGTTCGATATGGTCACGCACTTCCTGCCCGTTGGCCGCCTCGCGCATAGCGGAGGTAGAGCATGCCATAAAATCGTCTACTTCATGGAGCTCCATCAACAACTGATAAGCCAGCATGAGTTTCATCATTCTGTCCTCACTTTGCGGGGTAATGCGACCCTGTGTAAATACATCATGGCCTAAGCGAAGTGGGAAACGGACATATTCGACTTTTTTGAAGCGGGAAATGCCTTCGTCATGCAACACCGAGGATATTTGCATACGGGCACCATTGGATCCGATATCTATGGCTGCGAATTTCAAAAGCGCGTTGAATAGGGGGTAAATAAAGGCCAAAAATAGACTTTCGCGGACAAGTTTCAATATCTTGTCCGCGAAAGTTCATGAGCAGGACCTACATTTGGCGGCCAATCTGATACATAAGCTTCACCTTCAGGCCAGGGCCGGCGCTGCGGCTAAGCGGGGTGAGGGGTTTAAAGTAATTCACCCAGTAACCTTCTGCCTGTACCACGATCGGGTACCATGTCTTTTCAATCCCCAGTGAGAAGTTCATCGAGGTGATCGGGGAGACGTCTCCCTTCTTCGAAAATTTCTGGTTGAAGAACTCATTCTTGGGGCCTCTGCAATCGTAAGAAACTGTTTCTTTGGACGAAATCTTGATGTTGGTTCCCATGCTGGCATAGTAAACCCAGTCGTTTTTAAGTGTATTGCGGAACGCCAGCGTGAGCGGCATCTGAACGACGGTCTGATCGATCTTAATATTGTACAGCTCAAATATGAGCGGAACTTCTCCGGGATGTGTTGTTTTGAAATCCCGACGATTTTTTTCTCTGAATATCTTTTCGCTGAAAAACTCCGCAGGTTTCGCTTTTAACCAGGTGATGCCAGCGGCAATCGAGAACTTTTTATTGACGATCACTTCTCCCATCACGGTTTTACCCTGACCATTTCCTTCGATTTGGTATCCGGCACCAAAGCGATAAGGAACTTTCAGGGGCAGTTTCGGAACGACGTTCTCTGCCTGAGCGACCTGCTCTGTCTTTTTGCCGGAAACGGATGTTCTGGATTGTTGAATGCCAGTAGCAAGCAGCGCTTTTTGTACTTGCCTGCCAGAAAGCCTGTTAGCCAGTTCGTAGTTCATTTGCCTGCCTAATGAATGCTCGGTATTCATCTCTACCGGATTGTCGATTGCGGCTATGAGGAAATTACCGTCAAAAGTTTTTACACCAACGCCGGGGACGTTACTACCTGCGGCCGGATTTTGCGGCGTATTGTTTTGTACCGCTGCCCCGCCGGAAGTCAAGCCAGCCTGATTACTATGAGGAGATTGCGAAGCTAACTCTTTACTTTCCGGGGTTAAGGATCCCTGAGAGTCGCTGGCAATTTTTTTTCCGGCTGCAATGGCGGCAGACTCATTTGCCTCCGTTGCAACATTTTGTCGCGGTTGGTCAACGCCTGGATGGAGGCCGGATTGGCCTATAGGAGTGATCCCTTCCGTCTGCTGTGAAGCATTATCATCACCAAACTGTGATTCCGCCAGCGGGCGTGCGCTAAATTGCTCACTGTCCGGTGTCTTTTGCAAAACGTAGACCGTATCAGTTTTGATGGCTGGCGCAGGCTGATTCCTGATTACTTCGATCTGGCTCTGCAGGTTTTTCACATCCTTCACCAGATGATCGTTTTGTGAGAGCTGGTTGACATACATGTAAGCCATCACCGAAGTCACAGACGCGGCGGCGGCGTACCCGATCCAGGAACCGTATTGTTGCAGGAAGGAGGGCGGTGTGTGCGTCTGCATATAATTTTGCATACGGGCCCAGTCCTGCTCTTGAAAGTCGGGTTCAATACTCTCTAGTTTTCGGCGTATAGTATTCTCAAATTTATTAGTTTTCATTGCCTCTGAATGACTTAACAGCCCAATCACTTGGGAAGAGATGTGGGTAATATTGTTTGATCAAATGCTGCAACCGTGCACGGGCACGGACATAATGCGAACGAACTGTCGCCTCATTGATTTGCAGCAGGTCTGCTATTTCACGATGATTGTAGCCATCTACCACGTATAATAAAAATACATTCTTATAAACCGGCTTGATCTGTTGGACCAGTCCCAGTATTTCCTCAGCAGTAATCTGACTTATTACATCTTCATCAAATTTGGGATAAGGGGCGTCTTCCAGGGCGATCACATCTTCGCTGTGCTTTTTGTGCTTGCGGTAATAGCTGATTGCCGTATTGACCATGATCGTCCTCAGCCACGCCTTAAACGGGTGATTGGCGTCATATTTCCCCAGGTTGTTAAACACTTTTAAAAACCCTTCATTTAAAACTTCCTCCGCCTCTTCCGTCGATGATGTATAGCGCAGGCAGATGCTTTTGGAATACCCGAAAAATTGCTTGTATAAATGCCTCTGCGCCTGGCTATCTCCGGCAATGCATGCCGTCACGACCGACCCAAAGTCGTTTTCGTTAAAAGATATTTTTCTTCTAAAAAGCAAAGTCAGGGTATCAAGTTGTCAGGGATAGAATTTCTCACATTGAATTACGCCCCCGTACACTTTTATGTTGCAAAAATTTACGAAAAGTTTTTGGGGATCAGAAATGCCGGTAATGCAGAAAAAAAGATAAAAAATTGTCGGGACATGCAACACGCGCATTCCGGGGGGCGTAAAGGCAGGAATACAGTTTGATACTTTCACAAAAACCCGTGGGTATATCATGAAAAAGATTTCACTTCTACTGATTGTGTTGACAGGTGTCTGGTTTGCCGCCTGCCAAAAGAATAACGAAACGTTGGATCCTCAGGAATCGAGTGATTTTGAAAGTGTGGTGGAATCGGCAGCTAGGTATGGCGTGTTGACGGACTCGGTGACGATCGGTAAATGTAAAGGGAAGCTCGCAGAGGTTGCAACGGCGGATTTGCCGGCAACAGTTACGGATTATATTAATACAACCTATCCGGGTGCGGAAATTAAGTATGCGGCCAAAGACCAGTCTGACAAAATCGTGGTGGCACTGACACTGGCGGACGGATCGGCGAAGGGGCTTTTATTCAATGCTGACGGGACCTTTAAGGAGGAATTGAAGCAGCATCAGCATAAGGCAAAACTGACCAAAGTAGAGGTCAGCGCACTGCCTGCCTCGATTACTTCCTATGTGACAAGTAATTATGCTGATGGAGAGATCAAAATTGCAGCCACCAACGAGGCGGGGGAATACTTTGTGGGCATTATCATAAATGATTCGGTTAAGCTATTACTGTTCAATGCGGATGGAACCTTCAAGAAAGAGCTTGAAAAGCCGATGAAGCGTCCGCGGAGACACTGAAAATATTTTGTTAGGGGTGAGTTGGAATACGGTGCTGGATTTTCCGGCACCGTATTTATTTTTTGGCAGGAAGCATTTCAAGTACAGAGGAATTTTTGATTTCCCCCATTACGAAAAGGCTGTGTGTGCTTCCTATGTTTTCCAACGACCCTAATTTCTGCATCAGGAATTGCTGATATTGAGACATGTCATCGACCACCACTTTAAGCAGGAAATCATAATCCCCTGAAATATTGAAGCATTCCATTACCTCCGACATGGCTGAAACAGCCTTGACAAATTTTTCGCCCATTACTTTCGAGTGCTCTTTGAGCGCTATATTGCAAAAGGCCATCAACTTTTTGCCTACTTTCTCGCGGTCGACCAATGCGACATATTTCTTGATAATTCCTTCCTTCTCGAGCCTTCGCACGCGTTCGTAAACGGGTGTGTAGGAAAGGTTCAACTTTTCGGATAACTCACGTGTTTTCAGTGTAGCATCCTGTTGCAGCAAATGCAGGATTTTGGCGTCGATCTCGTCCAGATTATGCATAGATAGAATATCTTTATTCACTCTGTGGTGGGGTCGAATATAGATAAATAATTCATGAAGAATTAAGTGGCTAGACTTTTAATCTGAATTTTTTGATTTTATTGAACAAAACATCTATTGCGTTAAATTTGTAAACTGCATAGCATACACTTTTCCGGCGAAATTCTAAACAGATATTGAAACACTTATGATAGCAACCCAAAAAGCAGATATCCGCGAAATTCTCAAACACCGTATTCTGGTGCTGGATGGCGCTATGGGTACGATGATCCAGCGATACAAATTGGAGGATCATGATTACCGGGGAGAACGGTTTAAGGACTGGGCTCACGATGTCAAAGGGAATAACGACTTGCTTTCGTTAACCCGCCCGGATATTATCAAGGAAATTCATGCCGCTTATTTTGAAGCAGGCGCAGATATAGCTGAAACGAACACGTTTTCGGGAACTACCATTGCCATGGCCGATTACGGAATGGAGGAATTGGTGTATGAGCTTAATTTTGAGTCGGCACGACTTGCAAGAGAGGTAGCCGATGCATTTACGGAGCGCGAACCGGAAAAACCTAGATTTGTAGCAGGTTCAATCGGGCCTACCAACCGTACCGCGTCCCTGTCTCCGGATGTAAACAATCCAGGCTACCGTGCAATCAGTTTCGACCAGTTGGTAGAAGCTTACTACGAACAAATAAAAGGGCTCACCGATGGAGGTTGTGATCTGCTGCTGGTAGAAACGATTTTTGATACTTTGAATGCGAAAGCGGCGTTATTTGCGATCGATCAGTTCTTTACCGATGCCAAAAATGGCAAAGTGAAACATTTGTCTTCCTGGGAAATAGAGCCGGGGCAGGCATTGCCCGTCATGATTTCGGGTACTATCACCGATGCTTCCGGACGAACGCTTTCGGGGCAAACTACTGAGGCTTTCCTGACTTCTGTGTCACATTTGCCATTGCTGTCGGTCGGGCTGAACTGTGCTTTGGGTGCGGACTTAATGCGTCCCTATGTTCAGATCCTGGCCAAAGAAGCTCCTTTTTTCACGTCGGCCCACCCGAATGCGGGTTTGCCTAATGAAATGGGGGAGTACGATGAAACGCCCGAGCAAATGGGAGAAGTCATCGACGGGTTTTTGAAGGATAATCTTGTCAACATCATCGGTGGCTGCTGTGGCACCACACCGGACCATATCCGTGTCATTGCGGAAACTGCCAGAAAATACGAGCCGAGGCAATTGCCTTCGGCGGAGACGGTAATGAAGCTATCGGGTCTTGAACCTGTAAAAATCAATGCGCTGACCAATTTTGTCAATATCGGGGAGCGCTGTAACGTGACCGGTTCCAAGAAGTTTGCGAGGTTGATACGCGAAGAAAAATATGATGAAGCACTCAGTATTGCCCGCGAGCAGGTAGAAAGCGGGGCGCAGGTGATCGATGTCAACCTGGATGAAGGGATGATCGATGGGGTGGCAGCGATGAAGACTTTTGTAAACCTGATCGCCTCCGAACCTGATATTTCCAAAGTGCCGCTGATGATCGATTCATCCAAATGGGAGGTTATCGAGTCGGGCTTGAAATGTGTGCAAGGTAAATCCATCGTCAACTCCATCTCACTCAAGGAAGGCGAGGAGAAGTTTAAGGAATCGGCCAGGACGGTATTGCGCTATGGCGCTGCCACGGTGGTGATGGCGTTTGACGAACAGGGCCAGGCCGATAACTTGGAGCGCCGGATCGAGATTTGTGGACGTGCCTACCGTATCCTGGTGGACGAAGTGGGCTTCCCACCGGAGGACATTATTTTTGACCCCAATATCCTGACCGTCGCGACGGGAATGGAGGAGCACAACAATTACGCCGTAGATTTCATTAACAGCGTTCGCTGGATTAAAGAGAATTTACCGCATGCGAAGGTTTCGGGTGGGGTATCCAACGTCTCATTCAGTTTCAGGGGTAATGAACCTGTCCGGGAGGCTATTCACACGGCATTCCTCTATCACGCGATCAAAGCGGGAATGGATATGGGTATTGTGAATGCAGGTCAGATCGGTATCTATGATGAGATCCCGAAAGACGTACTGGAATTGGTGGAGGATGTTCTGCTGAACCGTCGCCCCGATGCTACTGAACGTTTGGTGAGTTACGCCGAAACTGTGAAGGACAAGAGCAAATCGCAAAGCGGGCCCGATCTTTCATGGCGGCAACTGCCCATCAAAGAGCGTATTTCGCACTCACTGGTAAAGGGTATTTCTGACTACATCGATGAAGATATTGAGGAATGCCGACACCTGTTCAGCCGTCCGCTGGAAGTGATTGAGGGACCATTGATGGATGGAATGAGCATTGTAGGGGACTTGTTCGGTGAAGGCAAAATGTTCCTGCCGCAAGTCGTGAAGTCGGCGCGGGTCATGAAGAAAGCAGTGGCCTATCTGCAACCCTTCATTGAAGCTGAAAAGCAGGGTGGAGGCAGTTCGGCAGGCAAAATACTCATGGCGACTGTCAAAGGGGACGTGCACGATATTGGTAAAAATATCGTGGGGGTAGTATTGGGTTGCAACAACTACGAGATCATCGACCTGGGTGTAATGGTGCCTACGGATAAAATCCTTGCGGCGGCGGAAGAGCATAATGTGGATATCATCGGGTTATCGGGACTGATCACGCCTTCTCTGGATGAAATGGTGGGTGTTGCAAAAGAAATGGAACGGCGTAAGTTTAAAATTCCGTTGCTAATTGGCGGCGCGACTACATCCAGGATACATACCGCTGTCAAAATCGACCCTAACTATTCGGGCGCGGTTATTCACGTGCTCGACGCGTCACGCTCGGTGCCTGTGGCTGGTAAACTCATTCAGAGCGTACAAAGCCAGGCAGATATGTTGGCAGATATCAAAGCGGAATATGCGAAGCTGCGCGACGATCATTCCAAAAGAGGTGGAGAAAAGGCGCACCTGAAGATCACCGATGCCAGAGCAAATAAGCCAAAGATCGATTGGACTAATTTTCAGGCCGTGAAGCCCCAATTCCTTGGAACCAGAGTATATGACGACTATGATCTCGCAGACATCGCCAGGTTTATAGACTGGACGCCGTTTTTTCAGACCTGGCAATTGCACGGGAAATATCCCAAGATATTTGAAGACAAGGTGGTGGGGCCGGAAGCAACGAGATTATTTGAAGATGCGGCAGTACTTTTAGGACAGATCATTCGTGATAAATCTTTAAAAGCCAGCGCAGTAGTTGGTTTCTGGCCAGCGAATTCAATTCAGGATGATATCGTCCTGCATCACTTTGAAGAGGAAACGCGTGAAGTTCCCTGTGAGCGCCACGGATCTCATCAGCATATCGAATATAAGATCAGTCAGCAGGGAGCCGAAAATTTGAATGCAGGTGAATTGGTAGCGGATACGGCGGCCGTGCTGCACCACCTGCGTCAGCAAAGCCAGAAGGCAGCTAATTTGCCTAATTACTGCCTGTCCGACTTTGTGGCTCCTTTAGAGTCCGGTCATGTGGATTACGTGGGCGGCTTCGCGGTGACTGCGGGTGTAGGGATCGAAGCATTACTTGAAAAATATGAAAAGGAGCATGATGATTATAATAGTATCATGGTGAAAGCCTTGGCAGACCGTCTGGTTGAAGCCCTGGCGGAGTTGATGCACGAGAAAGTCCGTAAGGAAATCTGGGGTTATGCACGATCGGAAAGCTTTACGAACGATCAATTGATTAAGGAAGAGTATACAGGTATCCGGCCAGCACCCGGTTATCCGGCCTGCCCTGATCATACCGAAAAGAGAATGTTATTCGATTTGCTCGGTGCGGAGAAACTGGGGATCACCCTTACGGAAAGCTATGCGATGTATCCCGCCAGCAGTGTAAGCGGCTGGTATTTTTCACACCCGGATAGCCGGTACTTCCCTGTTGGCAAAATATTTAAAGACCAGGTTGAGGACTATGCGAGACGGAAGGACATGACCGTGGAGGACACTGAAAAATGGTTATCGCCGGTGTTGGGTTACTAATTTTCACTTGTTAGAAAAGTACAAAAGGAGAATGAAATCATTTCATTCTCCTTTTTTTGTGCCCAAAACATACTTTTTTTTACAAAATGGCGTAATTAGGTGGAATACCGCGTTTTAAACAGGTATTTATACGCTATTTTCTCAATCGTATACATCTGATATTTGCAATCGATTTAAGTGAGAACTTAATAGTTTATTAGCCATGAAAAGAAATATCTCTGTTTTTATTTTGCTTATTCTCCTGGCGTCGTCGTTCAAATACAGGACGAAAACAAGAGAAACAGCCCAGCCTGTCATTACTGCCGGTTATGACAGCCAGCATTCCACTAATGACAAATCGGTTTCCTCGTTGGATGCGGCCATCGCCGACCTGCAGAAGGCCAACCGTGAAATGGCAAAAGGCAATACTGCGCTATTTAAATCACTGTGGTCGCATCAGGACGACGTCACCGCGTTCGGAGAGAAAGACAACAGCGATTCAAAAGGGTGGAAAGCAGTAGAGGCAAGTCTGAATGCCAGTACGGTGGTTGCGAAAGACGTGGTTTACACGTTTGAAAATCTGGCAAAGCAGGAAAGTTCGGACCAGGGCTATCTGATACAAAAAGAACACTATCGTTTTTCAGATGGTCGCAAGGCCGATTTGCATGTTACGGTCCTGTTCCGCAAAGAAAACAATGTTTGGAAAATTACCCACCGGCATGCAGAACCGATCGCTGCGCAGGAAAAATCAGACAAAACTTCTAAATAATTGCCTCTCTTCCTGATATTCTGAGCTAGTTGCGACTTGCAACTAATTTGTTGTTATTTTGCACCTTTGGTTAAAAAAATGACAACAAACTGCGCATGGAGAGATTTACAGGATTGCTGGGTATTATTTTGATCCTGGGCATTGCGTTCGCAATGTCGAACAACAGAAAAGCTATCAATTACCGCACGGTTGTCGTTGGTTTGAGCCTCCAGTTCGGGCTCGCAGTCTTCATTCTCCGCACAGATATCGGCCAGGCTATTTTTCAATGGCTCGGCGAGAAAGTTCAAAAGCTTCTTTCATTTTCAGACAAAGGTGCCGATTTCGTATTCGGTACACTCGTGAGACCCGATCTGATGCAGCGTGCATTTGGTCCCGGCAACGATTTCGTCTTCTTTTTCAAAGTAATACCGACGATCATATTTGTAGCTGTTTTGGTTAATATGCTCTATCACCTGGGCATCATGCAGCGGGTCGTGTCTGTCATTGCCCGGGGCGTATATTGGCTGATGGGCGTCAGCGGTGCAGAGGCACTTTCCAACGTCGCCAGTACTTTTGTAGGGCAGGTGGAAGCTCAAATCATGATCAAGCCTTACCTGAAAAATATGACCAATTCGGAACTGATGGCTTCAATGACCGGAAGTTTTGCCTGCATTGCCGGCGGCGTCATGGCGGTTTATATCTCATTGGGAGTTCCGGCTCCTTACCTGATTGCGGCAAGTCTCATGGCAGCGCCGGGTGCATTGGTTATTTCTAAAATCGTGTTTCCGGAAACCGATAAGTCAGACACGAAAGGAATGGTGAAACTGGAAATCCAGAAGACTCACGCCAATTTGTTGGATGCGATCGCGGCCGGGGCAGGAGAAGGTCTGAAGGTGGGTTTCAATGTGATTGCAATGCTGATCGGCTTTATTGCACTCGTCGCACTGCTGGATTACCTGTTGGGATACATAGGGGGGCTTTTCTCGTTTCCTCAGCTGAGCTTCAATTTTGTTCTGGGGAAGGTATTCTCCGTTTTTGCCTGGGCAATGGGTGTGCCGGGGAAGGACATCGAAGCGGCGGGTTCCCTGATGGGTACCAAAATGGTTATTAATGAATTCGTTGCCTATCTTGATATGGTGAAATTAAGGGATACACTCGATCATAAAACTGTGGTGATCACCAGTTTTGCCCTATGCGGGTTTGCCAACTTTAGTTCCATTGCGATACAGGTAGGAGGGATAGGTGAGCTCGCTCCGTCGAGACGTGCGGATCTTGCACGGTTGGGTTTTAAGGCATTGATATCCGGAACGTTAGCTTCCTATATGTCTGCAACGCTTGCGGGGTTGCTGTTATAACCGGCTGTTCCACAGAATATCAGTTGTTAATTACTAAAAAGAGCACAATGGTGGCTCTTTTTATTGTTTGAGGCCAATACTGATTTTTTGGCATAAATATTTGCAACGATTCTTCCAACAACACACAAATCTGCGTCAACATATCCGATGAAACGTATCAAACTCTTTTTTTCTCTGTTAAAAGACAGCTTCAACGAGTTCCTCAACGACAATGGGATGAAATTGAGCGCGGCGCTTTCCTATTATACCATATTCTCACTAGCCCCTATGCTGCTCGTGATTATTTCCGTGTTCAGCGTCTTTTTTGGAAAGGACGCTATTCAAGGGGAATTGTTTGGACAGATCAGCGGATTGGTGGGAAGTACAGCAGCTTCACAATTGCAGGAAATTCTTAAAAATGCTGAGTTATCAAATAAATCCGGGATAGCTGCCGCCATTGGGATTGGTACTTTGTTAATCGGGGCAACCGGTGTATTCGCCGAGATGCAGGATTCGATCAATTTTATATGGGCGATCAAGGCGAAACCTAAGAAGGGCTGGCTGCAATATCTGAAAAACAGATTGATATCATTTTCTTTGATCCTGACACTGGGTTTTCTGCTGGTGGTATCGCTCGGAGCCAGCGCATTGGTCGATTTGCTGAGCAGTCGGCTGGAGGCTTTGTTTTCAGAGGCTTCCGTGGTCGTATTTTACATTGTGAACCTGGCGCTTGTCCTGACCATTATCACGGCGCTGTTCACTGTGATTTTCAAAGTCCTTCCTGATGGGGATTTAAGATGGAAGGAGTGCATTGTCGGGGCCGCATTTACAGCCGTGTTGTTCCTGGTTGGGAAATTTATTATCAGCTTCTATTTAGGTCAGTCGGATCTGGGCGCTGCATACGGGACTTCCGCTTCGATCGTGATCTTGCTGACGTGGATTTATTATTCTTCTATCATCCTCTATTTCGGAGCGGAGTTTACGAAAGTATATGCCCGTCTGGATGGTATTGCCATTGCGCCAAACAAGCATGCGGTTCTGATCGTGAGGCAGGAGCTGGACAAGAAAACTGGGGTTGAAATAACCGAATAAAAAAGGCCTGCATTTGGAGTGCAGACCTTTAAATATCTTGAGTAATTTTTGTAGTTAGCGGATCACCAATTCGAAGGGCATTCTGGTTTGCATGCCCCCCATATTCATGAGCTTTTTGTACATCTTCACGTAGGGAGCCAGCTCACCAAGCGTTTTATTAGTCATTTTTTCCTCGCTGTCACCGAGCAGTTTACCGATCATTTCATCGATTGGTTTCTTTTTCTCGGGATAGTACCGGACGCGGTAATCGCCTTCTTTCAGCTTGGCAGCCTTTGCGGCTATTTTGATTGCATCGTCGACGCCACCCAGAACATCCACAAGCCCATTCTGTTTGGCTTCCACCCCTGACCACACACGGCCCTGTGCAAGGCTTTTCAGTTTCTCAACAGACATTTTACGGCCTTCCGCAGCTTTTTTGGTGAATGTTTCGTAGCCTTCATTGACGCTTTTCTGAATCATGCCTTTCTCGAATTCGGTCATTTCGCGGGTAGCAGTCGGCCAATCGGCGTGGGGGCTGGTGCCAACACCGTCGAAGGTGATTCCCAGCTTGTTGTTCATGAAGTCGGTCACATTGAAGATCAGGCCAAAAATACCTATTGACCCGGTAATGGTATTAGGCTGTGCTACGATGGTGTCACATCCCATTGCCATATAATAGCCTCCGGATGCCGCTACATCGGACATGGAAGCGATTACCGGTTTCTTTTTAGCTGTAATCTGAATTTCGCGCCACATCACATCAGAAGCGAGAGCGCTGCCACCCGGTGAGTTGATCCGGATCACAACCGCTTTGATCTTGTCGTTTTCACGGATTTCTTTCAGTTCTTTTACAAATTTATCTGAGCCGATATTCTGGTCGCCGCCGTCTCCGCTCGTAATTTCTCCTTCTGCCACCAGTACACCTACGCGGTTATTAAAATCACCTTTCTCGATGGAGCTTTCTCCCTGCAGATACCGGTTGACACCAATGTAGGAGATGGCTTTCTTCTCTTCCACTTTGAGCTCTTTTTTTAACGCCGTTTCCAATTCGTCCTGGTAGCCCAGGTGGGTTACGAATTTGTATTTCAAAGCGGATTTGGGGTTCTCAATGGCCAGCGAGTCTGCCAGCTTTTTAAGTTCGTCAACGGGTATTTTGCGGGAAGTGGAAATGTTTTTGAGGAAGTTGTCATTAATGGCTCCGATGAGTTCGATAGACTGCTTTTTGCTAGCCTCGCTCATGTCCTGGCGGGAAAACATCTCGATCGCACTTTTGAATTCTCCGACGCGAAACACAAGTGGCTTAACTTCCAGTTTATCGAATGTGCCTTTAAAGAAGCTGTATTCGGCGGATAGCCCGTTCCATTCGATCCCGCCGGCGGGGTTCAGGTAAATTTTATCGGCAACAGAAGCAATGTAGTAGCCTTTTTCGGAGTAGCTTTCGCCATAAGTGACGATGAATTTTTTGGATTTCTTGAATTCGAGAAGCTGGTTTCGGATTTCTTCCAGTGTGGCCCATCCGGCTCCAGGTCCTTCTGTTTTGAGGTAAATTCCCTTGATCTTATCATCTACCTGTGCATTTTTCAATGCATCCAGAATGTCTTTCAAGCCTACGACGTTTTCACCGCCGCTGAATGGGCCGCCGATATCCGCAAACGGATTTTCGACCCCTACTTCCTGGATCGGCTGATTGAGGTCGAGCCTCAGGATCGATTTGTCATCCAGCGTAACTTTCTCTTCCGAGGAGAACATGGAGCCAATGCCTGCCAGAATAAAAATGGATAGGAATAAGAAGAGGATGATGCCGACGAACGTCGCCAGGACATATTTGAGGAACTGTAACATATAATGTATTTGCTAATGGATTCTTTCTCATAAGTTGATCAAGGAACAAAATTACGTATTAATTGTCGCGCTTTGTGGAAGAATTAATGTCAAAAGGTAGTTTCAGGACATTAAGTGGCTGAATATCCATTCCAATTTTTCAACCTCACCCGACGGTTTTACAGGATCAGATTATTTACTTTTGAGGAAAAAACCAGCACATGAAAAAGACCCTCATTTTAGTCCGGCATGCAACCGCCGAGGACCAGAGTTTCAGAATCAAGGATTTTGACAGGAATCTCAACAGCAAAGGTTTATCGGAGGCGCTGGCGATGGGGAAATGGCTGGTTCGGGAGAACATAAAACCGGATGTTTTTGTGTCTAGCCCGGCGTCCCGGGCATTTAAAACTGCGGAGATTATAGCCGGACAATATAAGATGTCGATAGATTCCATTCAGACACAAGCTGGTATCTATGACGGAGGGCCGAAGGCCTATCTTCAGGCCGTCACGACCGTGCCGGAGCGTTGTGAGACAGTGATGCTCTTCGGGCACAACCCGGACATCACCTATTTTGCGGAGTATCTTTCGGGAGCCAGTATCGGTTCGATGAAGAAAGGTAGTGCCGTCTTTATTGAATTTAAGGATCAGAAATGGGAGGAGATATCCGCAAAAACAGGAGATCTTGTGCTTTATAAAACCCCCAAGCAGGTAAGAGAAGAAGATGAGTGATCAGCCCAACCGGAACAGAAAGATATTTATCGTCGTATTGATCGCATTTGTAGCGTTGTTTGCCTACATCTCCTACGACATGTCCAGCCGCACCACAGCCCCCTGGAACAAACCGAAACAATTGAAACGCGCATTACCGGGCGCAACTCCCGATGCGGACTCACTCAAGCTCGATTCGCTCTTAAAGGAAGTGGAATAGTATCGGTAGCGCATTGTGTCCCGGCCGCTCAGCTTCGAGGATGGAACTCGGTAATTACTTGCCTCAAATAGTCACGGTCGAGGTGGGTGTAAATTTCAGTTGTAGTAATGGACTCATGTCCCAGCATTTCCTGTACGGCCCTCAAGCTGGCACCACCTTCGATCAGGTGCGTAGCGAATGAATGCCGGAAAGTATGCGGGCTGACATTTTTGTGAATGCCAGCCGTTTCGGCGATGTCCTTGATCACGAGGAAGATCATAACGCGCGAAAGCTGGCCGCCCCGCCGGTTGAGAAATACAATGTCCTCGCTGCCTTTTTGCGGGGCAATTTCACCTCTGACATGATCGAGGTAGATCTGGGTGTATTTGATGGCTTCTTTCCCGATCGGTACCAGCCGCATTTTATCCCCTTTCCCAATAATGCGGAGAAAGCCGATGTCAAAATGGCAATTGGTGAGTTGTAAACCCGTCAGTTCCGAAACACGCAGGCCTGAGCTGTACAATACCTCGATAATGGCGCGGTTTCGCGTTCCTTCCGGCGTAGAATGGTCAATGGAACTAAGCATCGATTCGATTTCTTCGTAGGAAAGTACATCGGGTAGCTTACGGGGGAGGCGCGGGGATTCGAGCAGCTCCGTAGGATCCTCGGTAATCTCGTTTTCCAGCAAAAGGTATCTGAAAAAGGCCTTGATACCCGAAAGCATCCGTGCCTGTGAATGCGCAGCCAGGCCCAGTTCTGATAGATACTTCAAAAATGCGCTCAAATGCTCCTCCGTGACACGCGAGGGAGAAACGTCCGACTGGCTTAGTTCAAGAAACTCTTCCAGCTTTTCAACATCCCGTACATAAGCCTCTACGGAATTGCCGGAAAGCGAGCGTTCGAGACGAAGGTAATTTTTGAAATGTTTGATGTAGCTTTGCCACATATCCAAGGAAAAATTTATTAAAGCGACACAAATCAATGAAAAAGATATTGATCCTGAATGGCCCGAATCTAAATCTTTTAGGCAAGCGTGAACCCGGCGTATACGGTAACCAGTCGTTTGAGAATTATTTCGAAACGCTGAAAAACACATTTCCGGAAATAGAACTGCACTACTTTCAGTCTAATCACGAGGGGGCGATGATCGACAAAATCCATGAAGTAGGCTTCTCGTTCGACGGGATTGTAATCAATGCAGGCGGATACACGCACACATCCATCGCGTTGGCCGACGCATTGTCCGCCGTGACTACGCCTGCTGTTGAAGTCCACATTTCAAACATCCATGCCCGCGAAACTTTCCGGCATCACAGTTATCTTACTGCCCGATGCAAAGGCATGATATGCGGGCTGGGACTGAGGGGCTACGAGCTGGCCGTGCGGTATTTTTAATGAGTGAATGAATTTTGAATGACCGAATGATTGAATAGTTGATAAAATAGAGGGACATTTTCAAATATTAACTTATTCAGTTGCTATTCATTCACAGATCTCCGCTATCCACGCGGCCCATTCACGCATTCAAAATTCGACATTCAATCATCCAGTTATTCAAAATTATTATCTAAAAACCGCATTGCTGAACAGCACCTTGCCGCTGTATAGCATCGCCCGGAAAACCGGGTCGTCCATGAGGTAAATGACTTGCCCGCGTCCTAGATCCTGCACGCCCATGATCAGGGTGTTTTTGAGCTTACCCGACATTTTTTTGCCTACAAATCCTGCTTTGTAATTGTCTTCGGTGAGGTAGCCCACATTCCAGCCCTCTTTCAGGTAGTCACGTTCGTAGGCGTCACGCACGATCGTGAAATATTCGTTACTGCAACCGAATGCAAGCGGGTGGGTGGGGTCCATCGTGATCTGGAACATGCTCCCGGGCGATGAATCACTGGCGTCTTGACGCTGTTGCTCACCATATTTTCTGAATACGTCGCTTTCTTTCTTTTTCTCCGCGTATTTTTTGGTCAATGCAAACCCCGGTTTGTTCAGAAATGCGTCTGTCGCCTTTTCCATGGCAATTAGCTTCCCGCCATTCCTGACCCAGTTTTGAATCGCTTCCAGGTGTTTTTCGGCAATAATATCGCCATATTTTCCATCCGGTAAAATCAGGACATCGATTTCGTTCCAAGGCAGGTTCGCTAACCTGGCAACATTGACAATCGTGAGGGGATAGTTGATCTGTTGTTCAAAGTAATGCCAGACTGCTCCGAACGCCGTCGGTGAAATACCATCGCCTGCTATCGTCACTACCTTGGGAGCCTTAATCGCGACGACATTGTCGTTTCCGAAATCGGGACCAGAGCTTACAAAGCCCGTGTTAACAGGAGTGAGCCGCACTTCATGCCGATTGGCCAGGGATGTTATCAGTTGGTCGAATTTCAGGTGCTCATTTCCCTTTTTTGTAATGATCAGTGTTCCGGCGGCGTAGGTTACTTTGTCCATTTCGAATGGCGTGTTCGAGGTTTTGACCAATACGCCGTTTTTCAACAAGTCTGATAAAAAGGAAGCGTGCCCAATCTCCGACCACGTTGCCAGGTAGGCATAGGGCGACGAAGCCGGAATGGGGTTGGTGATTGGGGCGACCCGATAAGAGGCGGGTTCCAGTTTTTCCTTCAA
Organism: Dyadobacter ginsengisoli DSM 21015; assembly: GCF_059568735.1. NCBI lineage: Bacteria > Pseudomonadati > Bacteroidota > Cytophagia > Cytophagales > Spirosomataceae > Dyadobacter > Dyadobacter ginsengisoli. The sequence goes on along the minus strand of NZ_JCANTY010000004.1, from coordinate 557,198 downwards.
TCCATAGGCTTTCAATCCAAAAATATAACCAAGTCCCCAACTGGTCACGTCGTACGTTACGGAATCTTCCAATGCCGGTTTAGGGTCGAAGAGAATCCGTAACAGATTGGATTTGGGCTGATATGCGCTGATGAGCAGGTCGTCCTGATCTATTTTTAAGGATTGCTCTGTACTGGTAGTCAGCTCGGTTCCTTTGCTAGAAAATGATTTCCCGGCAATACCATAACTAAAACCCTGCTTGTCCATCCAGCTGGCAAAAGGCCGGATCCGCTCTTCATTGCCCTTTGTTTTGATTACATAAGTTTTGAAGGCTCCCGCAGGTGCGGTCGCAGCGTCCTGGTGAAACCTGATAAATTCGGTAACAACCTTTTCCCTTTGGGACATGACAGCCTCCAAAGTAGCCAGGCTAGTGGCATAATGATGCGCAATGCGACTTTGAAGCGTCAGCGTATCATGCTCATCCGGACGTTCGAATGCGATGCCCGCGCGTCCGCCCCCGCCTTGCTCATATGTGACGCCGATGGCCCCATTTGCCGTTGGCCAGGTGTCACCATAACTGGGATAGAACAGGTCATAGTCGTTACGCGTGAAATATGCCCAGTTGTTTTTGTCGAAGTATTTGCGGCAATACTCGCCGATGAGCTCATTGAACTGGCGCTGCCAGCTCGTTACATCCTTGTTATAAGGCTTAGCCGCCGGCGGGAAATAATAACTGCGCGCCGGCCCCATTTCGTGGAAGTCGGCATGGAAATGCGGCATCCATTGGTTATACAATGCAATGCGCTCCCTGGTTTCCTTTTGCGTTTGCCAGGCCCAGTCACGGTTTAGGTCGAAGAGGTAATGATTGAAGCGCCCACCGGGCCAGGGTTCGTCGTGTTCGAGCGCAAACGCGGTGACGTTCGGTGTAGCATTCCGGACTCGATTGTACCATTGCGTATAGCGCTCATAGCCATCAGGATTAACGCAGGGATCGATCATGATCACCATGTTTTTCAGAAAGTCTTGAGTCAGCGCATTCTCTTTATTCAGAAGCTCGTAAATCACTTTCATGCTGGTGTTTGCCGATACCGATTCATTTCCGTGCACATTATAGCTCAGCCAGACGATCGGAGGAACGCTCGAGTCCGCCTTTCCGGGCAGCAATCCGATACTTTTCAAATGATTCGTACGGATCACTTCCAGGCGAGCCATATTTTCCGGCGACGCAACAAAAGCGAGTATGAGCGGACGTCCTTCGTTGGTACTGCCATATTGGACCAGTTTCATCCGGTCTGTGTTCTGTGTCTGGATAGATTTGAAATAGTCGACGATCAAATGGTGGTAAGCAAACCGGGTTCCTAACGGATACCCCAGGAACTGGTCGGGGGACTGGTTTTGGGCAAATGCGGATGAAAAGGATAGCAGCAAAACGAAGTATCGGAGCAGCTTGGTCATGGGAAGTGAAAAGGAGTAGATCGGTTCAACCCAAATTTAGAAAGTTACCCGAATTTACCGTCACGGGAAAAGCGATAAAAAAAACTTTCAATTTGAAAGTTCTGAAAATGAGTTAACTAAAAATTAATTGATTTTTATTTTCTATCCGGGGTTGCTTTTTAAATTCCAACCCTGCATCTTTGCACCACGTTTTCGGAATAGGGAAACGAAAAGTGAAAGAAAGTGGTAGTAAAACGCACGAAGTAGGAGACCAGTCGGCCCATTCGTCTAGCGGTTAGGACACGACCCTTTCACGGTTGAAACAGGGGTTCGATTCCCCTATGGGTCACAAAACCGTGCGAAACTGCACTTTCAATCATTACAAAAACCGCTCATTTTTGGGCGGTTTTTTTTATTTTGCGCCCATCGAAAATTAGCGATGCGGGGGCGGTATCTTGCTTTCGCTCCCGTTTTTCATTCATGTTTCTTCAATTTCAATTCTTAGTCCATTTTATATAATACGCCTTCCTTCTTCACTGGATGGGTTATTTGACACATATTAGCCTGATAAGCTAATTGGCTAAGCAATATTATTCTACTTACAATAAAAATCTTTCTATTGGTTTGTAGTATATTTGAAACGAAGGATTGTACTGATTCCAAATGTGTTAGGATCGGTTACATCGTTCATATCGCCCACAAATTTTTTACGATCTATGAATTTTTTACTGAAACTTGTTTTTGCGGGAGGAGTAGTTAGCTCAGTGGCGGCTGCTCCGTACGAAGACGCAGGGAGCACGGGAATGCGTGCCGATCGCGTAAATGTGGAAAGCAGTATGGAACGTGATCTGAATGGTTCCTACGAAATCAGGAACCCTTACGCCGAGTCTGCGGAAAAACCTTTCACTATTGCAGCCAAAACTGCGGCACCAATGGCCACCCGCGTTTCCTGCGGCGGCAGGATATGGGCGCAAGGCCAACTTCTGGGGCACACTCAGGATGACCAACCGGTATATGTAAGATTACAGGACGACCGGATCTATCTGAACTGGAACGGTAAGATCGCGGACAATATCTGGATTCTAAACCACTTGAAGGAAGGGACATTTCAGGACAACCCGACCGATGGAGCCACTATTTCAGGATGCGTTAACCCGGTTGACCCGAGCACTGCACCCAGCAACCTGCTGGGGAGGACGCCCAGCGGTGAAATTACCTGCGCAGGCATTGTGATGACGAATGGAGATTTATTGGGTACCTATGTTGGGAGCGACGGAGAAACCTACCAGTATACCAAATATGTAGACGGTATGTTGAGGGTCATGATCAAGCAGGGACCTAATGATGATCGTACGACAAATTACAACATGAGTTTGCTCAATTTTACCATCCAGGGTGCGAATGGAAGCTACATGAGTACAAAATGGAAAAATGTGCTGACAACCCAGATGGTCGACGGATGTTATTGGCCGATTGTCCCAAAAACTGCTACGCCACTACCAGATGCCAACTGCGCGTCGGGGCCTACCGCAACCAATGTTACCAACATTACACAAACAGCGCTTACGTTCACCTTCACGGGTTCGGGCGTGTCAAGCGTCAAATGGAGGATAAAATCTAACGGTTCGGAAGTCCGGTCCGGAACGACGGGAGATCTTGGCGGCAGTACCAATGTGAATGTGACTTATGCGTCACTTGCCCCAGGCGGTTACACTCTAGAAATCGAAGGTAACAACTGTACTTCGGCAGTGAGCAGCCGCTCATTTACCATTAACGAACCGGTAGTAGTGGTACCGGATTGCCAGAACGGTCCGTCGGTAACCACTATCCGCAATATTACGCCGAGCAGCGCGACCATTGATTTTGGAGGCACTAACCTACATGTTTTTTCATGGCGTATCCTGCAAAACAGCTCGGCGGTAGCCAGTGGAAAAACCGGCACTCTTAGCGGTAACACTACCGACCTGACATTCAACTACCTGCAAAACGGGACGTATACATTCGAGTTGAAAGCGGAGGATTGCAAGGCGGCTTCTGTGGCGACGAAGGGCTTCAGTGTATCGGCTACCGACACGCGCACTACCTGTACCAAAGGACCGACTCTTTTGTCCATTGTTTCTTCCGGTGAAACGAACCTTTCATTCCTTTTTGATGGTGCGAATGTCTTTGGCATTGACTGGAAAATCAAGCAGAACGGTACCGTGCTGCGCCAAAACAGGGTAGCGCCAACCAGCAACACGCCGGTGATCAACTATTCGACGCTCGCTACCGGTGTTTATACGCTGGAAATTCAGGGAGGGACCTGCAAATCGACGGTGAGTGCAACTAATTTCGGTGTTAATGTGCCGTTGCCGATTTATGTCTCCAATTTCGAAGGTAAAGCCGTAGAAAAAGGCGTGGAACTGACCTGGCAGGTCGTTGCTGAACAGGACGGAAAGGAATTCGAGATCCTGCGCCGCGATAGCCAGATGGGGAATGAAGAAGTGCTGGGCAAAGTGTCACTCACGGATCAGCGCGTAGGCACCTATCATTTCCTGGATGAGAAGCCGCTGGCGGGTATCAACTACTATCAATTGAAGCAGATCGACATTGACGGGACTTACACGAAGAGCAAAATCGTGGCGGTTAATCCAAATGTGCTGGTGGGAACAGTAATAGCACCGAACCCGGCGCAGGACTATGTGGATGTTCAGTTCTCGTCAAGAACGGCTGGTGCTTCGGAGGTAACGATATACAACCTTTCTGGTGTAGCGGTGAGCGAATCCCCAATCCGCATCAATGAAGGAAAGAATAGCCACCGTATCAATGTGAAAAAACTCGGGGCAGGACATTATTTCATGAAGATTAATCACAATGGCGAGGCCACCAGGCTGCGTTTTCTTAAAGCGAACTGATCAGCCTGTATTGTTTATCTGAAAGCGGCTGAATGGGCGGAAATCCATTCAGCCGCTTTTTTTGATATATTTATTAGGCTCCGCCTTAATTCCGGAAGGGCATCAAGCTGTTTCCGCTCGATGCCGCATTATTCCTTGCACTCCCTATTCGGGCTGTAACCTTGCCTCTTTCCACCATTGAGTGAAAATCTGGTCGCTTTTTAAATCTACTTTTTGGCCGATAAGCGGGGTGACAAGGGGCATGTTTTGCTTTTGAGCTTCCAATGTGGCCCGGTCGATAGGCTCGTTCCAATTATGAATCGACAATGCAAATTTCGCCCAATGCACCGGCATCAGCTTTTTCGCGCCGAGTTCTTTGGCCGCAATAACGGTTTCTTCTGGCATCATATGAATGTATTTCCAGGCTTCGTTATACTGGCCGCATTCCAGTAATGCGAGGTCGAATGGGCCAAACTGTTCGCCGATTTTTTTGAAGTGATGATCGTATCCCGAGTCGCCGCCGACGAAAATCTTGATGGTTGGCGTCTGTAATACGAATGACACCCACAATGCTTTGTTCCGGCTGAATCCGCGGCCCGAAAAATGGCGGCCTGGTGTGACATTGATTTTGAATCCATCGCCAAGGTCAGCCCCTTCATTCCAGTCCTTTTCGATGATATCGGAGGCGTTATATCCCCAGTATTCCAGGTGTTCCCCGGTACCGAGGCCGGTAACTACTTTTTTGACCTTGGTTTTGAGTTTCAATATGGTTTCGTAATCGAGATGGTCCCAGTGATCATGCGAAATGAGCAGGTAATCGATGGCAGGGAAATCCTCTGCCTTGTACACATCGGTTCCCTTGAAACTGGGTGTCGTGAATTTGATCGGGGAGGCGGCTCCGCTGAAAACCGGATCGACAAGGAAAGTTTTACCATCGATCTGCATGAAATACGACGAATGCCCAAACCAGACCAGCACATTTTCTTCGGGTTTTAAATGCAGCAGATCCGTCTTCTGCGACGGAATGAGAGCCCCGGGGACGTTGTATTTTGCTTTACCAAAGAAAAATTTAGTGAGTACTTTGAGGTAGCTGTTGCCCTCAGCGAGGTCAGGAGTGAAGCTTTCATTTTGAAACTGGCCATCGCGGTAATGCGGCGATTGTTGGATTCTTTCGAGGCGCGCTCCGGAAGGGTGTTGGCCAAACTGCGGTTGTTGCATGAACACAAGGGCGGCAATGACGAGCAATGCCAGTACTATCAGAAATATCATGAGGGAATATTTAATGACCGGTTTTTTCATAGTATGTGGAGGGGACAGGTGATTAATCGGGGGACTAATGTAAGGTTCTGTATTGGTTTTCAAAAACACCTTGATTAAGACGGGATTAAATTTGCGTGCATTTCCCCGATGAAGGGGAATTATTTACATGATCGGTAGCCCTGTAAGCTGGTGAAGTGGCTTTCTTCTGTATTTTTGAACGTACTTACTATCACAATGCAACTAGTCATGAGAAAATCTTTATTGGTTTGTTACTTTCTGATCTTTTCCGTTTCCTGCTGGGCACAGACCGCCGATACGACCTGGGTCAAAGCCAATTATACCAAAACAGAACAATATATTACGATGCGGGACGGAGTGAAACTGTTCACCGCCATCTACACACCCAAAGACGATTCTCAAACCTACCCGATCATCATGCAACGCACGCCGTATTCGGTGCGGCCCTATGGCGAGGGTAATTACCGCCGTTCGCTGGGACCTAATGCATATCTGATGCGCGAGAAGTACATATTTGTTTATCAGGATGCGCGCGGCCGTTACAAAAGCGAAGGCAATTTCCGCGAAATGACGCCGGCGATCGAGCATAAAAAAAGCAATAAGGACGTCGATGAGTCCAGCGACACCTATGACACGGTGGAATGGCTTTTGAAAAACACCCGTAACAATGGCAAAGTAGGCCAATGGGGCATTTCCTTTCCCGGATATTACTCTTCGGCGGGACTCCCCAACGCCCATCCGGCTATGGTGGCTGTTTCGCCTCAGGCGCCCATGTCCGATGAGTTTATTGGCGACGACTGTTACCACAACGGTGCATTCTTCCTGATGGATAATTTTGGATTTTACAGCGGATTCGACGGCCCGAAAAGCAAGGATGGTACCAATTATCAAAGCCATTTCAATGCAGAATTCAAAGATGCGTATAAATACTTCCTCGATTTTGGTCCGTTGAAAAAGAGCAACGCGGCGCCTTATTTCGCAGATCCGAACTGCATTTGGCGGCAGACCACCGGACATCCGGTGTATGATGAATTCTGGCAGTCGAGAAACATTAAAAAGCATTTGAAAAATATAAAACCTGCCGTGCTCGTTGTGGGAGGCTGGTTTGATGCTGAGGATTTGTATGGGGCATTGAAAACTTACGCGGCGATCGAAAAGCAAAGCCCAAAAAACAACAACCGGCTGTTAATGGGTCCATGGACGCACGGAGGCTGGGCCGCACCCTCATGGAAAGGGTTCGCACAATACCAGTTTGGCACGGATGTGAACCGGTTTTATCAGGAAGAAATTGAAACAAAGTTTTTCAATTACCACCTTAAAGGCAAAGGCGCATTCGACGTACCCGAAGTGACGATTTTTGAAACCGGAACCAATCAATGGCGCAATTATGATGTATGGCCGCCCGTCAACAGCCATCCAACCACTTACTATTTTGCCAGGAACGGCGGATTGGCTGTTGCCAGGCTATTGGCGGAAAAAAGCGCAACCAGTTACGAAAGCGATCCGGCAAATCCGGTGCCTTATACGAGCGTTATCAGCGGTCACCGAAACAACGAATACATGGCAGAAGACCAGCGTTTTGCATCCGGTCGCCCCGATGTAGTAAGTTTTCAAACGGATTCACTGACGGAGGATGTAACATTAACGGGCGAAATCGTGGCCAATCTGATGGTTTCCATGACCGGCTCGGATGCAGATTTCATTGTGAAAGTGATCGATGTATGGCCCGCCGGATCGACAGTTCCGGCTGCCAAGGAAGGCGAGAAGCCGGTTGTCATGGATGGTTACCAGCAAATGGTCCGCGCGGAAGTGCTGCGAGGCAAGTTCCGGAACAGTTTTTCGAAACCGGAGCCATTTGTAAAAGACAAGATCGAGAAAGTGACCGTGAAGCTGAATGAGGTGGCGCATACTTTCAAGAAAGGCCACCGGATCATGGTGCAAGTGCAGAGCAGCTGGTTCCCGCTGGTGGATCGTAATCCGCAGAAATTCATGAACATTTTTGAAGCATCGGAATCCGATTTTCAGAAATCGCGGATCACCATTTACCATTATGAAGGAAACGCCAGTAGCATTACCTTACCGGTAATGCGCTGACAATAAGACAATACCCTTTTAAATCCTAAATCCTTTAATCCTGAATCCAATGAAAAATGCATTCCTCCCGGTTTGTTTCCTCGTGCTGTGGCTTGCTGTCGGCACAGGGAACGTCTCGGCGCAGACGAAGCCCAAATTTCATGTATTGGCGATGGCCGAACCCGGCGGCCATCACATTGCCTATTCCAAAGCCGCCCGCCCGTGGCTCGATTCGCTAGCCGACAAAGCGCATTTCAGCATTGATTATATCGATAAAACAGATATGGTCAATGAGGCTTATCTCTCCAAATATCAGCTTGTTATCCAACTCGACTACGTGCCTTATGCCTGGAAACCGGAAGCAGCAGCAGCTTTTGAAAAATATATCGATGAAGGAAAAGGCGGATGGATCGGCTTTCATCATGCCACCTTGCTGGGGGAATTTGACGGTTATAAAATATGGCCCTGGTTTCAGGACTTCATGGGCGGCATTCGTTATAAAAATTACATCGGCGATTTCGCCGCAGCGACGGTGAAGGTTGAAAACCAAAAACATCCGATCATGAAAGGCGTGCCGGCATCTTTTCCGGTTCAAAAGGAGGAATGGTACATCTATGACAAAAGCCCGCGGCCGAATGTGGACGTGATCGCGAGCGTGGATGAATCGACGTACGCGCCGGACTCGAAGATCAAAATGGGGGACCATCCGGTCATATGGTCGAATCCCAAAAAGAAGGCGAAGAATGTTTACATTTTTATGGGGCATTCGCCGGTGCTGTTCGAAAGCGATGTTTATAAAACCATCTTCAAAAACGCGATCTTCTGGGCCGCAAAAAAATAACCGGATATGCTGACAAGAATTTTAATACTCGCGCTGATCATTTCAGCGCAGCAATTTTGCTTTGGGCAAAAGAAAAGGGCAATAAGCCAGTTACCGGAAAGCAAGTCGTTTTACCAAACACGTTTGCAGGATGAGGATGCAGCTTATTTTACGCCCGAAAACTTCAAAATTACCAACGACGGCAAAACTGATGTATCGGATGAGTTGCAACGTGCTATCAACGAAGTGAAAACCAACTACAACTTTGGTATTGTATTCATTCCCGCAGGTACTTACAAGATCAGTAAGACGATCTACATTCCTACCGCCGTGCGTGTGATCGGTTACGGTAACATGCGGCCGGTGATTGTGCTGGCGGACAATGCTCCTGGTTTTCAGGAAGAATACCCGCAGGATAAGGGTAATGCGAAATATATGTTCTGGTTTACTTCATCTCTTCCCAAAGAGGGACAGCCTGTCCCTGACGCCGGCGCGAGTACTTTTTACAGTGCAATGTCCAATGTGGATTTGCGGATCGGAGCCGGTAATCCTTCGGCGGTAGCATTGCGGACACATTTTGCACAGCACAGTTTTATTTCTCATGTCGATATCCATGCCGGTAATGGTAAGGCAGGGATTTTTGATGTGGGGAATGAAATGGAAGATGTCCGGTTCTTCGGCGGCGACTATGGTATTTATACTTTTAAACCATCGCCGGGCTGGCAGTTTATGATGGTGGATACCTATTTTGAAGGCCAGCGGAAAGCGGCCATCCGCTCGCAGGAATCCGGGTTGACGATCGTGCGGATGACAGTAAAGAATGTACCGACTGTCTTGGAAATCAACCCGAATTTCTATGAAAAGCTGTTTATGGAAGACAGCCGGCTGGAAAATGTGACAGGTCCCGCGTTTGTGATCAGCAATGAAAACAATGCGTATACCCAGATCAGTTTGAAGAATATTATCTGCAAGAAGGTGCCTGTTCTGGCCAATTACCGTGCCAGTGGCAAACAAATTGCCGGTGCCGGGGAACTGTATAGGGTCAAAACGTTTCACCACGGGTTGCAAATGGAAGGTCTCGGGGCTAAGCCGGTTCATGGGACAATGCAGGATACTGAAGCATTGAAAACAGAACCTGCGCCCTTTCAAAAAGATATTCCCGATTTTCCAGACATTAAAACCTGGGCAAACCTCAAAGCATTAGGTGCCAAAGGTGACGGCGTCACCGATGATACGAAGGCTATTCAGGCCGCCATTGACCAGCATGATGTGATTTACGTGCCGCAAGGCTGGTACCGCATTACAGCCACTTTGAAATTGAAAAATAAAACAGCGTTGATCGGCCTGAGCCCTGTTGCGACGCAATTCATTTTGCAGGATAATACAGAATCGTTCGGGAGCTTCGGCCCGCCGAAACCGATGGTGGAATCTTCGAAGGGCGGTAATAATATCCTCACGGGCATCGGTATTTCGACAGCGGCCAGCAACACCCGGGCGGTTGGCTTGAAATGGGTGGCAGGGGCAAATTCCTATGTGAACGATGTCAAATTTCTGGGAGGGCACGGAAATATTCCCCGAAAGCGCCCCGGACAGAACGCGTTGAACAACTCCTCGCATACCGGCAATGAGCAGTTCTGGGACACACAGTACTGGAGTTTATGGGTGACGGACGGGGGAGGCGGTACTTTCAAGAACATCTGGACCGCCAATACCTTCGCCACTTCGGGCGCGTATGTGTCGTACACATCCACGCCCGGGCGCGTGTATGCAATGTCGGTCGAGCACCATGTGCGTAATGAGGTGCGTTTCAAGAATGTTTCGAACTGGAAGGTATTTGCATTGCAATTAGAAGAAGAAAGCAGGGAGAGCTCGGAATGCCAGCCTTTGGAAATAGAGGAATGCAGTGATATGGTTTTTGCAAACCTTTATATGTTTCGCGTGATCCGGGTCAGTACGCCCTACCCTTACTCGATCCGTTCGTGGAACAACCGCAAGCTGGAATTTTTAAATGTTCACAATTACAGTCAGACGAAATACCCGTCGACGGTTCCGTTGTTCGACATCCACTCAGACAAGGAAGTCCGTCCGTGGGAGTTCAACAGGCTGATAATCGAAACTCCGGAAACTAAGCCGGAAGAAATGACAGTGGGCAAAGTGATCCAACTCGCGAAAGGCTTCGAGTTTGCCGACGGGATTTGTCGCGATAGCAAAGGAAATGTCTATTTCAGTGAATCGAAGGCCAGAAGGATTTACAAATGGTCGGTCGAAACTAATGTACTGAGCCTTGTGGCCGATTTTCCCTGGGAACCGCTTTCCTTGGGGTGTGATACGAAGGATAACCTGCTGGTCGTATTCAAGTACATCCCTAAGCCAGGCTACCTGATCAATGGTCAGCCTGAAACTTTCCCGAACCCTCCCGACGCGGCAGGAACGTCATTCAGTGGCTGGGGTAACAGCGGTTTCGGGACACTGGTGTACGCCATGAACCCGGAACAGCCGGAGGAGACGATGCATTTGCTGCAAAAAGTGCCTGTGGAGAAGGTTGCGGGCATTGTCAAAACCCTGAACCCTTCGAACAGAAGACGGGATTCCGGCGATTTCCTGAAAGTAAGTACCAATCAGTTCAAGGAGTGCTGGCTGGCACCGGACGGGGTTACGGTCGTGCCTGCGGTGTACGACCTCGCCCGCTCGAATGCGTTGGTGGAAGGGTATCCCGGCAAGGTGCTCTACGGTGCGGATGAGTATCTGAAAAGGACTGTCCGGTTTAATGTCGGGCCTCAGGGGCACTTGTCGGAGCCGCGGCTATTTATAGAAAAGGGGGAATTCAGCTCGACAGTGGACGATCAGGGTAATGTGTATATCGCGGACGGGCAAGTTTATGTATTTGACCCGTCGGGTAAGGAGATCAATATGATTGAAACACCGGAACGACCCGCAACGATTGTATTGGCTGGGAAGAATAGCGATACCCTGTTTATCACAGGTCGCGGTGCATTGTATGCGGTGAAAGTGAAGTAGGGCAATGGAAGCTTTGCCGGAATTGTGACGTTCCGGCAAAGTTTTTGACATTAATTCAGGCCTTTGCGCTTTTTATATTCCTGATAACGCTGATTATATTCTTTCAGCTCCTCGTCTTTGAAAGTCTTCATATAATGCTCTGGAAGATCCAGCCTCTCCTTCATTTTCAGCGTATTTGAAAGCTCGACAAGCGTATTCGCGCCGTTTTTGTCCTTATTCAGATCAAATGCATCGTACAAATCACCATTGACAGTGAATGCTTTGAATGATAGCTTGTTTTGGTCGATGGTAATGGCCTGATACAGCTGGGTGTTGGAGGCGGCACGGTCCATCCAGTTTTGCAGGCCGATATCGTACATTTTCGGACCGCTCACAGATACCACGTAAATAGGACCGCCGGGCTTCTTGCGACTCTGACCCACCGGGATGTTGAGACCCCGCCCGTAAGTATGATCGTGACCTTGCAACACGATGTCGATCTTGTGTTTTTTATACAGAGGCTCCATTTTGGCGCGCCATTCATCATTGTCCCGACCGTTTTTGGTTGAATAGATCGGGTGGTGATGCACCACGACTGTCCAGCGGTTCGGGTTGCTGGTTGTAATTTGTTCAAACCAGGCCGCCTGCTTTTCCATTGTTGACGGATCGAGGATGGCCGCTTGTGAATCCATTGATATGAACCTGACACCCTGGTAATCGATGTAGTAGGCTGTTTCCGAAAGGCCCTCCGGTCCGTTTTCAGGCAATGCAAACTGCGGTTTCCAGTGCATCGAAACCATCAGTTTTTTATTTTCGTCACGGAAATATTCGTGGTTGCCGGGTGTGGCCAGGTTAGGAACCATCCCGTTGATCCAGCCACCGGCTTCGAACCATTCGCCCCATTGGTAATCCACATTGGAATTATTGATCAGGTCACCCGCATGGATCATCAGGTTAGCCTTAGGCATGGTAGCGAATGCGCCGCGTACAGCCCGTGACCACAGTGAACGGATGTCGTTCTGGGCGTCGCCAAAGTACAGGAATGAAACCGGCTCGGGTTTGTCGGAAGCGGTTTTGAAATGAAACCATTCACTCCAGTGCTTGCCATCGCCTACGCGATAGGCGTATTGGGTGGATGGCTTTAAATCGCCGAAATTGGCCTCGTGATAATGCACTGTTTTGCCGTCGAGGACGATTCGGTGCGTCGCGGCTTTAATGGTTCGGGCCTTGGAAGGGAAATCGGGCGAGGGATCGGCCTCGTGAATGGCGGCGATAGCGTCGGTCACGGTGGAATCGGTGCGCCAGTTAACGGCCTGTGAAGTCGCCGGATTGCCCTTATAGCCGAGGATCACGCGGTCCGGAAAAGCGGAAGCCGGATAACTTTTATTTTGCTGGGCAAAAGCGAAGAAAGGACCGACCGCCAGTAGAACGGCTGCACAGATGGATTTGAAATAGAAATGATTGAAGGACTGCATAGGGCCGGTAATGTATTGTGGTCACAATATTACCCGTTTGGAATGCAATCGGACTAGCTGCTATCTTCATTTTACATATTCATAACATTGCATGCCATGAAGCCACATTTTTACCGGATTTTCCTCCTGATTTTTATGATAGCATTTTTTGCTACCTGTAAAAAAAACAATGATCCCGGCCCGGTGATGGAGGATCCGGCCAAACGCTTTGTGACTATCCTGAATGACTCGCTGAAAGACCGGGGCTTTGGATATAGTTTTGCTGTTTTCAGGCAAAACGAGCTGCTTGGGTCCGGTACGGGCGGGTTGCAGGCAAGGAAATCGGAAGCGGGACAGGATAAGGACATCACGCTGGATACCAAAATGCAGATCGCCAGCATGACCAAGACGCTGACCGCGGCGGCGTTTCTGAAACTGGCCAAAGAGAAGGGTGTCAAAACCAGCGACAAAATTATCGGATTCCTGCCGAAAAGCTGGCTCATCGGTCCTAACGTGGAGCTCATTACATTTAAAGACCTCCTCACGCACACAAGCGGGATTATTGGACTGGGCGAAAATTGCCAGAACGGAGCATATACCGAAAACATCTGGTATGGCCTGAAAGCGTTGATCGAGAAAGGGGTCAGAAAGGAAAACCATGGATCGAGCTGCTACCAAAACGCCAATTTTGGCCTTTTTCGGGTACTGATCCCGGTCATTTCCGGACTGCAAATGACCGGTGATGATGACAATGACGCGTTATCTGCCAGCAAAAGCTACGAGGATTACATCAGAAAGAACATTCTTGAAAAGGCAGGAGTAGTTACCGACAAATTCCTGCTCAATGGCGCTCCAACTCCCACCTATAGTTATGATTTTCCATACTCCGGAGAGTTTGGCTTCGACCCTGGCGACTTTTCCTCTACTACCGGAGGGTATGGCTTTTATCTGTCTGCAAATGAGGCGATTAGTGTGTACTCCGCATTGTTCTCTCCCGGTAATTCGACCGTAATCACGCAGGAAATCAGGGAGGAGATGCTGAGCAATGGATTGGCCAATTACAGCGCGGTGATGCCGGAAGGAAAGTTCAGTTATCACGATGGATGGTGGTATTCGGCTTACGGAATTCCTAACCCCAAAGGTTTCCGAAGTATATGGATGCATTGTCCTGATGATATTACCGTTGTACTTTTTACCAATGCGTTGCGAAATGGCGACGGCCTTTTTCCGATCCGCTCGGATTTTTATCAGGACATTACGTCGTATGTGCTCTGGGCGTTTTCGCAGTATAAGGACCCGGGACGCGGCAAGAGGACCGCGCCGGTTAATTTCCATGACTATCTGGAACACCCGGAGCCGCATTGAGGTGTATCTCTGCAATAAGTGTCGGCATTGGAAGTTCGACGATCTGTGTCGTTTGATTTCGATTGTTATGTGTATAAGGCAATTTATTCACTACCGGCTCTACTCTTTTAACGCCCCCCGGTAGCAGCATCAAAAATCTATCAGCTTTGCTGAAATCCAGCTCTTCATAGAATAACCCGAGTCGATTCAGATTGAGGTAATATTCATTGACATGCTGGTAATAATGCTTCTCGGACTGAATATACCATGCAACGGATCCCAGTTTATCGGCCAAAAACCACTTTTCCAGCAATCTTCCCGCCCTGCCATTGCCGTCGTTGAATGGATGGGATGCTGACAAAGACCAAATGGAGCAGGGAAGCGTAGAAAACACTTCTTCCACAGACAAATCCTGACGAAGCAGCGTATCGACATCTTCCCAAAGTTTTTCCATCTCCTCTTTAACCATGCTGGCAGGCGCCGCTTCGAACTGAATCCGCCCAGTATTATGCTCCATGACGACCATCGCATTACGGCGATATACGCCACGCTGGTTTTGAGGCAAATGTTCCGAAATGAAGCTGTGCGCTTGCAGGAATCTGTCTTTGCCAAGCCTGTTTTCCTTTGCGAAAACATACGCCCGGAAAAGATCATTGGGCTTTTGGGTGAGTTCGGGCAGGTACTCGATGTGTTGGATCTTATGTTTGAGATAAGAATCCAGTTCCATTGTTTCACCTTCTATCCTGCACGAAGAAATGACGGCGACAGACGTGTAAAAATTGAACTCCCCGGACTGGAAGCGCTGCTACGGGAGATTGCCCAAGTTCTGAAGCAGGTTCGTTGAAAGCTGCGCCGGGTAGGAAGTAAAGAAGTCAGTCCGAAGAATTTTCATCATGTTGTGTGTCACCAAAATAGCCGGTTGTAAAGCTACAAATTAATGTCCTCTGATACATTTCCCCTACCTTTGCAGTGAAGAAAACGTGCCCCTGTGAAAAAGAAAACGCTGCTCATTACCCCGCCATTTACCCAACTCAATACGCCATACCCCGCTACCGCCTATCTCAAAGGCTTTTTGAACACGCTGGGCCGGGAGTCGTATCAGGCTGATCTGGGCATTGACGTTATATTGGAACTGTTTTCTTCCAAAGGGCTGAAAAAACTGTTTGCATTGCTTGAAGCTTCGGATATCGAGCTGACGGACAATAGCTTCCGGGTGTACGCGCTTCGCGACGAGTATGTCAGTACCATTGATCCGGTGATCCGCTTTCTCAAAAACCGAAACCCCACCCTGGCCCATAGCATTTGTGACCGCAGTTATTTGCCTGAGGCAAGCCGGTTTCAGCAATTGGAAGACCTCGATTGGGCATTTGGCACAATGGGTATTCATGACAAAGCCAGGCACCTGGCTACGCTTTATCTGGAAGACCTCGGCGACCTGATCCAGGAAGCCATCGATCCGCATTTCGGGTTCAGCCGGTATGCGGAGCGGCTCGGGCGTTCGGCGACGAGCTTTGATGAAATGGAGAATGCGCTGGAAATGCCGGATACTTTACT
Source organism: Dyadobacter ginsengisoli DSM 21015 (assembly GCF_059568735.1). Taxonomy (NCBI): domain Bacteria; kingdom Pseudomonadati; phylum Bacteroidota; class Cytophagia; order Cytophagales; family Spirosomataceae; genus Dyadobacter; species Dyadobacter ginsengisoli. The sequence goes on along the minus strand of NZ_JCANTY010000004.1, from coordinate 541,392 downwards.
TTCCCAGACTTTGAAAGATGTTTTGGAACAGAAAATACAACGTTATTGTCCGGATATCGTCTGCATTTCGGTCCCGTTTCCCGGGAACTTGTACGGGGGATTTAAATGCGGGCAGTATTTGAAACAACACTATCCCCACATTCAAATCGTGATGGGCGGCGGGTTTGCGAATACGGAACTGCGTTCGCTGAAAGAGCCGCGTGTTTTTAAATACATTGATTTTGTGTGCCTGGATGATGGCGAAGCCCCGTTGCAATCGCTGCTGGAATATCTCGAAGGCGAACGAGCGCTTTCGCAACTGAAAAGGGTATATACATTGGTCGATGGCCAGGTGGTGTATCACAATGGTGCCCGGGAAAAGGATGTTCCGCAGCGCGATACCGGTACACCGGATTACAGCGATCTTCCGCTGAACGACTATCTCTCGGTAATCGAGATCGTCAATCCGATGCACCGCTTGTGGAGTGACGGACGGTGGAACAAACTGACGCTTGCACATGGGTGCTATTGGGGAAAATGTTCCTTTTGCGACATTTCGCTGGATTATATTCGTCGCTATGAGCCCATGACGGCCGCGTTGCTCTGCGACCGCATTGAGGAGATCATCGAGCAAACGCAGCAGAATGGCTTCCATTTCGTGGATGAAGCTGCCCCGCCCGCATTGCTGCGCGATCTTGCATTGGAAATCGTCCGCCGGAAACTTACGGTCGTCTGGTGGACCAATATTCGTTTTGAAAAGAACTTCACACACGACCTTTGTCTGCTGCTGAAAGCATCTGGCTGTATTGCCATTTCAGGCGGGTTGGAAGTAGCTTCCGACCGGTTGCTGGAAAGAATGAAGAAAGGCGTCACCGTTGCACAGGTAGCGCGCGTGGCGGATGCGTTCACGCAGGCGGGGATTATGGTGCATGCGTACCTGATGTATGGTTTCCCGACGCAGACTGCCCAGGAGACGATCGACGCGCTGGAAATGGTGCGGCAGCTGTTTCAGCTGGGTATTGTGCAATCGGGCTTCTGGCACCGGTTTGCAATGACGGCGCACAGCCCCGTCGGCTTATATCCCGAAGAGTTTGACGTAATGCGGCTCGGACCCGATACCGGCACATTTGCAAATAACGACCTCGAACATGAAGACCCGCTGGGGACCGATCATGACCGGTATGCGGAGGGGTTGCGCAAGTCGTTATTCAATTTCATGCACGGTGTTTGTCTCGATTTCCCATTGTCAGAATGGTTCGGTTTCAAAACGCCGCCGACTTCCATTCCACCCAATTACATTGAAAGAAGCGTCCGCGAATTGCCGGATAACGCTGCGAGGCCGAATGCGATCGTTGTCTGGACAGGTAGCCTGCCCGAAATGTCGGTTTTTGAAGAGCGGAAAGGCAAAAAAGTTTTTGAGGTCGCCGAGCTGGTTTTTTATAACAAGAAGAAAGAGTGGGCGGTCGAGGCGGATGTGGCTGTGGGGGAATGGCTGGCTGAAATGCTGCCTAATCTACTGATCGCCAATCCGGAGCCTTACGCATTGGAGCAATTCAAAAACGATTTCGAGACAGCTGGGCTCGGCAGTTTTGAATCCTTTGCCAACTCCCGCACCTGGCAGGAGTTGAAGGACGGTGGATTGCTCGTTGTATAACTAAAACCTTTTGACTTCGAAAGTTTCGAGGGCGTCATCGAACGTGGTAAAAACAGCCGGGTAACCTGCTGCGATGCTGCCGATCCGGGTGTCGATACCCAACGCCTTTGCCGGCCTGATAGTCGCCATTTCGATCGCCTCCTGCACAGGTACACCAAGCATTGCCACCGCGTTCCGCACTGCGTCACCCAGGGAAATGGTCGCACCCGCAAGATTCCCGTCGGAATTCATGTACTTACCATCTTTCAGATAGGCGTCAAATTCTCCCCATTTGAACTGTGTCACTTTTTGCCCCAGGAACAAGGCATCGGAGATCAGGAAAAGCTTGTCTTTTTTGATCTTGTAGGCCACGCTCGCGGCGCCAAAATCACAATGGGTACCATCCACTATCACTGGCGCGTACACCGATTCGGTATCGAAAGTAGCACCTACGAGCCCGGGAGCGCGGTGCCCGAATGCCGACATAGCATTATACAAGTGGGTCACCAGCTGTATGCCCTGGTCGAATGCATCCATTGCTTCGGCATATGTCGCATTGGAATGGCCGGCAGAAACGGTGATGCCGGAGTCCAACAGCATTTGGATTTGGTCCGCGGTAAACATTTCAGGCGCGATGGTGATGAGACGGATCACGTTTTTTCCATAACGGATAATTTCTTCCAGTTCTGCGTTCTCAGGTTTCCTCACAAAGGCAGTTAGATGTGCGCCGCGTTTGACGGGGTTCAGGAACGGCCCTTCCAGATGCATACCCAGTACACCTGAATCCGGATTTTTTTCCATATAACGCCGCGTCGCCTCAATACCTTTCAGAATGTTGTCGTGAGGTGACGTAATGAGGGTGGGAAGCACATAGGCGGTACCTGTTCTTACACTCGCCTGATAAATATCGTCGATGGTTTCTTCATCGGCCCGCTCGGTGAAATAGTATTGCTCGCCGCCGTTGATATGACTGTCGAAAAGGCCGGCAGCGACGTTGGTGAAATGTGGCATGCCAGTGCGTGCCGTTCCGCCTTCTATGCCTTTAATTTTACCGTTTTCGGTGATGATTATCTGATTGAAAAGGACTTCCTGGCCTGTATAAACTTTTTCTGCGAAAAACTGGGTGGACATAACCTGACGGGTGAAAATTTGATGCGCCAAGAAACAAAAAATGGCCAGGCGTTCAAAGTACTATTTGATAATTATGTCAAATTTCGTCAGGAGTCCCGCAAGGTCAGAGGAAAGGAATTTGGCCTTACGTATGTTATTGCTGGTGGGGTCGATGGTGAAGTTTTTACTGGTTGAGAAATCTACGCCGGAAAGATTGGTATTATCAAAAACAGCATCCCAGAAATCGCTGTTGTGAATTCTGCATTTGGAAAGATCGGCATGGGTGAAGTCGGCGCCGTGGATCTTGGAGTTACTGAAAGTGGTCTTACCCATTTTCTTCCTTTCAAAAACCGCATAATCGAGGATACAGTTTTCGAAAGTGGCCGCAAATGCAAAATCCTTGGCCTCGGAGAAGTGAATGCCGGTCAGTTTACAATTAATGAAATCGATATCCGATAGCTTACAGTTTTTCACGGATGCATTGCTGAGATTGCAATCCTGAAATACGCAATCGATAAAGTCAATGCCTGAAAGATCCGAAAAGATGCATTGAATGAATTTAACTTGCTCAAAACTGTCTCCCGTGAAGGGTTCGATGCTAAAATCTATGTCTTTAACTATTTCGAAATGATTACTTTTCAGCATCGCGAACTACGGATCAGGGGGACAGGATTAATGTTTAGATATATTGCTGGATAACCGATTTCAGCTGATCTGCCTGCACTACGCCGGATTGACGCCAGAGCGGTTTCCCGTTCTTGAAAACGATCAGTGTCGGTACACCCTGAATGCGATATGCCTGGGCGGCAGACTGATTCTTATCGACATCCACTTTGATGATTGTCGCCGAATCGCCGAGTTCAGCCTTCACCTTATCAAGGATCGGCTTCATCATTTTGCAAGGTCCACACCATTCGGCAGAAAAATCGACCAGCACCGGTTTATTGCTATTGATAAGCTCTGAAAATGTTGCCATGGTTGAAATTGTTTATGCTGAAAAGATAACCAATCCGGAAGCCGAAAGGTTTACTTCAAGCCGGATCAAACCGGACCGGTAAAAATCGTACCATTATTTCCAGTTGTCTTTCAGGAATTTGCCTACTCTTTTTTCCACGTATTCATAAGTGAAATGGGAATAGAAAATAGTCAGTGCGATCGACGTCAGCAATGAAATGCCGATCATCAGCTCTGTTTCCGGCGTTTTCAGGACCCGAAAAAGTATGATGTTGACAAATATCAATACAATAGCGTGGTTCAGGTAAATGGAGTAGGAGATTTTTCCCAGATATTGAAAAGGCCGGCTACTTAACAGCTGAGTAACGATGCCTGTGGAATTGGCAAAAATGATGATACCGCCCGAGAATATGAATGGAAAAACGAGCTTCCAAAGATTCAGCTCCCAGTGGTGTACGGTGTACATGGAAAAAACCAGCAAAATGAGGAATGGAATTTCGAATCCGGATAGTCCGTAACTTCTTCTGGTACTCAGGAAGCGGTGCGTAAAAATGCCCAGTGAAAAGCATAGAAGCGCGCGGACAAAGCCATAATCGTAAGCCAGCAGGTATTCCCCTCTCAAAAAGATGAACAGCCCGGACAGGAGCGCGACAACAGCAAACGCGGGGTATTTGATTTTCGGCAGAAGCCAGACAATCAGTCCGAAGACGATATAGGAGATCATTTCTGCGGAAATGGACCAGGAGGGGTAGTTGTTGCTGATCCACGCACCGAATACCGTGCTGGAACCCATGAATGTTAACGTATCGAACGACGTATACAGATAATAACCCATACCGAGACCACCTACGTTTTTCATCGGGCTGTTTTCTCCCAGCAGGCTGGCCACCACGAATACCGCTTCGGTATAGAACAGCAGCGGGTAAAGGCGGATGAAGCGTTTTTTCAGAAATGCAAGAAAATCGCCTGAATTGCGGATGCGATCCACATAATTGAGTGCGATGACGAAGCCGCTGAGGACAAAGAAAAAGTCTACAAACAGACTCGCATTGATGACGAAAAAGTTATTGTAAAAAGCGGAGTCCTTGAATGCATTGTGGTGATGGGCGATGACGAGGACAGAAAAAATGCCCCTTAGTCCATCCAGTTGTTCGACTCTGTTCTTCATGCGTAAATAACAGGGAACCTTCGGCAGGTTCCCGGGCTCCGGGGGAGCGTGTCAGGTGGTTACGGGACTCAAAGGTAGTGTTTTGGGTTGCGCTCGCTTTCTTCTTGGAATATAATCCAGGTATTTGATACCGAGGAAGCGAATCATCACGGAATACGGGAACCAGAATGCAATGTCATATGGACGGCCCCCTGTTGCCAGCAACACCATCATTGACAGGAAGAAGTATGCCAGGAATGTGGTTAATGGATTGGTGTGACGGCGAACTTCCCGTATCACGAAAATGAAAAGGAAAATATTAAATCCTGCGAAAAATACAAATCCGAAAAAACCGTGATTGACCCAGGATTCTAAAATAGGCACATCCAGGTAATCATTCTTATATCCTCTGCCCAGGAAAATGTCCCAGGAAAACAACGTTTCCAGAAACTCACCAAAACCGCTCACGCGTCCCATCGCGGAGTAGTCGACATCGGCCTCTTCCGAAAGTCTTACACCGGTAGAGGTAAAAATCACGTTCATGATCCGGTCCTCAAAAATATCCCAGTAGCCTAGCAAGAGGTTAAGGATATCACCATATCTGCTGAGAAAGTAGTTGATACTAAGCAGAATCAGCACAATGAAAATCACATTCCTGAATTTGAATGCATTTCCAATGGCGCTGGTAATGTCCGAAACCTTGAAATGAAAGAGAAAATAGGCCGCGAACGCAATGCCCAGACCCAGGTAGCTGGATTTGGCAAGAGAGAGGACAACCACACCCAATCCGAATAATACCGAGAAGAACAGAAACAGCCGTGTGAACAAATGTTTCGTATTCCCCAGCAGCACTATGGCAGAAAGCATGCAGATCGCCCCGTTACGGGCTGTAATGTGCGGATTTCCGCCGGGTTGGGCGCCTTCATTGGCAAAGCTTACAGCCGCACGCATCCCAGGTGTCCAGTTGGGGTCGGTAATCAGCGAGTAAACGAGGGTAATATTGGTAAAAAAGGAGAAAAGGAAAAGTACCTGTATCAATGTATCTTTGACATCATTGGGAACATGTATCAGCAGGATCAGAAAGCCGAATGTGAAAACAAAGTTGCCGGTATCTGCCAGTGATTTACCCACTGAATTCATGAAAATGAAATAGTAGAGCGTGAGCAGCATGAAGCCGAGCCCGAGGTTAAGCAGAATGACATTCGGCTTGTACAGACGTTTGAAAAGCGTAGCAGGCACCATCAGCAACAGCGCGAGCGAGAAGAAGATCGCGGTAAAAATGCTGCTCGCAGGCCCTACGCCTAAGGTGTCACGTATGAAAAATATCAGTGGAAACCCGTTGAACATCATTGCGATGCCCATCGAATACCGGAGATAATTAAAATTATTGGCTACGTTAAATAAGCTCCAATTCATCTGGAAATCCTGAATCTGATGTATTGAAAATCAAATCGCAGAATGAAATAGGCGATTTTACGGATACGACACCAAAGATACTTGATTTTGTTGACTACCGCGGACGCATTCGTTGAAATGTACAATTTTTGTACCCGGGCATGTTCCTCCCGTCCTATCGTGGTGGCAATGGTTGACGACTTCGCTTCTGCATGTACACGCAACGCACCCCCGAGCCCATCGATCTTTTTCGTGGTCGTTGTTTTGTGAGACGTGTAACGTGTGATAAAATCATAGTCAAATGCAAAACGGAAAGATTCGTCGAACATGCCGTACTGCTCAACCAGCGACCTTTTGAAAAACAGAGACTGGTTGTGGATCTGCATTCCTTCCAGGATCTGGCAATCAAAATTGTAAGATGTTGTTTTCAGTAGTTCTGTCACTTCGTCGTCGGTGGTGATCATATACAGGTCCCCGTAGAGGATATCTGCCTGGTATTTCAACGCTGCCTCTCCAAAACGAGAGAAAGTCCCCGGGAAATATACATCATCTGAATTTTGGAAGCTTATGTAGTCTCCGGTTGCCCGCTCCAAGGCCTTGTTGATAGCGTGTACCTGTCCGCGATCTTTTTCTGAGACCCACCAGGAAAGATATTTTTCATACTTTTTGATCACCTCAACGCTGTGGTCTGTGGAGCCGCCGTCGACAATGATATATTCCAGGTTCGGATAATTCTGATTCAATACGCTGAGGATCGTCCGTTCCAGAAAAACCGCCTGGTTATAGGATGGTGTAATGATCGTGAGCTTCGGGTACCGTTGCGCGTTTCCGCCGCCGGCGGAAACTGCTTTGGGCCCTGAAAGAAAGTTCCGCAGGTCTTGCGTGGTTTGTTCTAAAAAATGCATAGAATCCTGTTTCGCTAAATTAAAACTGATCGATGAATGTGGACAGCGCTTTCAATTTTGATGCAATTCCGTTTCTCATAACCCTGTTTTTGCTGATCGGAACTACTTTGCCAAAAGCGGGTTGTCCACTCATTGGGAACTGCTTTTGATTATCCCTCACTGCCAATTTATAATCGTTGAATAACGCTTCAAAAGTCTGGTTTTGCTTCAATAACGCGGCATGGTCGGACCATATCGGATCAAAGAAACAAAGACCGGCGAAATCCAGGGAGATAAGCGGCTGCCCATCGACCCGATAACCCTCTTTTCCGGCAGAAAGCGTACGGTTTAAAACCGCATTCAATCCATAATGCCATCCGGCGTGGTAAACGGTTTGGTGCGAGGGAATCCAGACCGGGACATAATTGAGCCAAAGCTGATCGGTGTTCATGCCATTGCATAGATCGAACTTTGCACGATCTACGGTGCGAGCTGCCCACCATTCGAGCATTTGAGTGATTTTTTCAGATGGCCTGACCGCCCAGCTCCCCGAGTGGAACATCCCGGCATTCAGAATCCGTTTATCATCCAGAATCCCGGAACGTTTGAGCGGAGCAGATATATTGGGTGTCAGATAGACTTCATGATCAGAAGAGAAAACATTGTTGATGGACTTCTTGAGTACCACGGTGGGTGCCAGGAAAGTCAATTGCCTGCATTCGGGATGTCTTCTCAGCAGTTCCAATGCAAACCAGGGGCGGCATGCCGGCAGAAGTTCAAAGTCAAAGTATTCTGCTGCCATGCGCTCCCAACCCGGGATTGCCAATTCCGAAACCAGCAGCGGCCGGACATGCAGGGGAAGTCTCTCAGCTGGTACGGAATCTACCATAGCCAGGTAGAAAATATGATCGGACTGGTATTGTAACACAGAATCGGCCAGAGCCAGTGCGTGTGCCAGGTTAGTTCGATTGCAAACTGTGTAGATAATATTCATGAACGCTTATTCCTTTTCCGGCAAAATTTTAAAGTAAGGCACCTCATGGATGTTATTTCCTGAAATGCCAGTCAATGCGAAAGGCACATTTTTATCTGTACTGGAATAGACACCATTTTTTGCAAAATGTTTCAGTACCATTCCGGTTGGCTTTCGTAAATGGGGCCAGAAACGGTTTGCTTCCAGATCCCAGAATACCGAATCTGCGTAAGGCAGATTCGCGTTATGGCGATACTGATGAGCTGTTTTTTTCTTGCTTTTCAACGTGCCGCTCATCCGGTCGATCCGGCAAAGGTAAAGCCCATTGTCGGTATAACCCTCCCCGTACACTCGTTTTTCGTCGTCTGCCAAGCCGATAAGCCGTTTTAGGATGCCAGGATCGGGAAGTGGGGGCACGCATTTCAGGTAATCGTAGCCTTGCTTGCACCAGTAAAAAAGTTCGTCTTGTATGACCCAGCTGTTGAGCTCGTGGATCAGCAGAAACTCACACCAGTTAAACCGGTCGTAAAAATCGGGCATGAGAAATAATTGACTCAGATGCTGCCGTGATTTGAAATACCGTTGGGGAAAGTTTATGACGTCGATATTTGCGGCATGCTCGCGGACAACCGACAAATCAGTATTTTCCCCCGCCACAAATATGATCGGATACTTCGAAAGCATGTTCAACGCATGGTGCAACAGTTTTTCCTCTGTTGGATTGATCTGAGTCTCGAGAATAGGAATGATAACAGTTACCAGCTCTTTCATCAGATTGTTTGTAACCTGCCTATCAGGTAGTTGACAGGCATTTTCAGGAACTTCCTCACACGCTGATAGCGCCGGACGGGCGTTGGTTTGATGTATGAGCAAGGGAATTTACGATAGTAGGCATTCCCATTGCTGATAAGGCTGTTTTTATATAAATCAAAAACGGCCTTGAGGTCGGTACGGTTGCCGAGCTCGAAGCGGTCCTGATATTTGGAAAGCACTTCGGGCTTCGCAGGATCATAGCCGCTATAATGAAAGAAAATAAGCGGATCTGCTTCGTTAACAAAATATGTGCCGTCTCTGAACGAGAAAGTCCGCTCATGAAGGTTCCAGTAGGCTGCATTGTACCCCGGGTTTCTTTCAATATGGGTGTTGGGTACAAAAACCGGCAGGAAATTCATCCAGTTCTGATCGACGAACAACCCGTTGCAAAGGTCTATCAGGCATTCATACCTGAGTTTCTCTTCCCACCACGATATAAAACGGTCGTTTTCTTCCGACCGGCTGAATGCCACAAAGCCAAGATTATACACGCCGGTGTTGAGGTGATGCAGCTCGTTGGGTGTAAGCCGGTCGTCAATGGGTGTATTAATATGGGGAGTCAGTACCGCATTGTATTTGGCGAGCGACTCGAGCAGGCCCGTCAATGGCTGGTATACAATGATATCCGGGTCAAAGTAAATGACATTCCGGGCTTCCGGGTAATGTTTGAAAAAGTAGGTGAAATAAAATGGCTTTACCGCTGTGTTGAGCTCTGTGATATTATAACGGTCACACATTTCCTGAAAATCCCGGATATCTATCTTGTCGATTTCGACCATCGGATACGACGGGGCATAGGATTCTTCAAATGCGACTCCTTCCAGGTTATCAACCAGACCTATGAAAAACCGGACGTCCGGGTTGGTAGCTTTTAGGGAGTCTCCTAATGTTCTGGCCTGGGCCAGATAGTTAATGGAGCAAATGGTAAAGGCAATGGTCATTGATTATGCTGTTCCGAAACCTGCAAAGGTAAATACTTTTGAATAATGGCTTCGATCCTGGCTACACTCTTGTCGGTATTATGTCTCTCCAGTACTTTTCTGCGGGCGTTCTGCCCCATCGTATTTCGCAACGACGGATCCAGGATCAACTGGATGATTGCATCCGAAGCGGCAGATATGTCCATATATGGGACAACAAATCCTGCGTCTGATTCAATGAGTTCGGGTGCTCCGCCAGCGTCTTCAAAACAGACAACGGGGATTTCCTGGAGCGCGGCTTCCATCACCACAAGCGGATAGGGGTCTTCCCGGGAGCTGAGCAACAACACGTCGAAGCGATTGATATAGTCGAGTGCTTTCGGGGTGGGAGGGACCAGGATAATACGGTCGCTCAATCCCATCAGCCTGATGTCGCTTTCGATCAGCTCATAGATCTCATGTTGGGGGCCGGCGCCTACCCATACAAAGTAGACCGGCAAAGGATGTGTTTTGTGGATCACCCGCTTGGCGATCCAGTTGAATATATCATTCCCCTTACGCCATTCTGCATTTCCGCATCCTCCTATCACGATGGCGTCCTCGGGGACTTTATAGGTTTTTTCAAGAATATCATTCTGTACCGACTGTAATGTATGGTCGATATGCTCATGATCGATCAGCGTGAAAGTGCTCACATGTTTTTCAGGAAAATCATATTTCCTGACATAGTAGTCGGCTACCGCATTCGAGACAGCGATCAGATGATCTGTTTTTTTGAGAAGGAAATTCAGATGTTTTTCATGCGTGTATATCCTGACGGACATCGCCAGCTCATGTACGAATAGCACCAGCGGCAGGTGGTGCAGGAATTTCAGAAAATCATAATAGACCTCGGCGTTGGCGATAGAGTTGATAAAAACCAGGCCGATATTCTGCTGTTCGAGCTCCGCAATGACTTTTTCGTTACCCCGCTGGAGCGAACGCTCCTCATAGAGTTTAAGCAGGTTTGTTTTGCGGAGGAGTTTGCCCGTGAAAGGCGGCGTCGATACCTTCTGGCTTCTGTAAAGCCGGGTAATGCCGACAACCTCCTCAAACTCCTGTTCCAGTTCTCCGCCATTGCAAAGCAGCAGGTGCATCGGGACGCCTCGTTCTTTCAATAGCCTCAACAACTGCAGCAGCAGCAACTGACTTCCTGCCCTGTTAGCGTCATGACTCACAAAAAGTATTCTCTTCTGCTCCATTACCAATAATTGCTAGCTCAAACTTCGAATCGGCGGACCTTATCAATAAGCCTCGAAACTCATTTTTCCGGGCACCTTTTTTGCAGGATTTCCGACATAAATACCCCATTCCTCGGTTTCCTTCGTGATGGCCGAAGCCATTCCTACCAGGGTTCCCTGTGCAATGGATGTGTAATCACGTATGGTACTGTTCACGCCAAAGAAACAGTAGGGTTCCACGACACAGTGCCCTGAGAGCACCACGTGCGATGTAAAAAAAACATGGTCTTTGATCTGCCCGTGATGTCCGATGTGGTTGCCGCTCCACATGACGACGTTGTTACCAACCGTAGTGAATGGCTGAATCGTATTATCTTCCAGAATAAAGCAGTTTTCTCCTATCACGCTTTTATCAAAAATCGTAGCGCGGGAGCTGATGTAGGATATAAATTGATATCCCTTGGCTTTGGCGTGGTTGTATATTGCTTCCCGGTTGCGGTTCATATTACGACCGGTCATGGGAGCAAAAAAATGATATTCGGACGGGGAGAAAATATTCTCTATGTCTTCGAATGCCACTACCGGCAAGCCATGGAAGGATTCCTGTTCGATGTATTGGCGGTTGACTGTGAATGCAACAACCTCATGTTCAGAATCATGAGTCAGGTAATAGTGCGCTAATTCTGCTGTGTCGAGTATTCCAAAAACAATAATCTTAGCCATTCCTAAATTAGTTCGTAAGCCTCTAACTGTTTCCTGATATCGTCCGGGTGGTTAAACATCAGAACGTCTATAACAGACAACCAAGGTACGAAAGCATTTTTAAATTGGGGATACGGGCTCAATATACTTTTTATGAAGTCCAGCCTGATTCCTTCTTTTTCAAATTTCCCTTTGTCGTACAATTCCATTCCGCCAATTGGATTGATGTAATGGTCGGCCTGCTCTTGTTTACAGATATCCAGAATCCGGTCCTGTCCTTTTAAATGTCCATTTTGGTACACCGTTGACGAGGGGACAATCTCGGTGCTGATCTCCATGTATTTACACGTTTTTTGTAATGCACACAGGTTCAGCTCGTTGATTGATTCAATTTCTAAATTTACAATTTCTTCGATCAGATCAAAAACCTTTTGATAACATGGGGCTTTCTGATAGGATTGCTGTAAGGTTTTCAGAAGCTTTTTTTGCCAGGGTTCATGTCTGGCCAGCCCAACTTCGAAAATCAACTTGTTCTGGCTGGCGTCCTTCAGCGGGATCGTGAACAGATGCGCTTTCCCGCCGACAAGAATGTTGTTCCGGTTGATCCAGCCTTTGTTGATGAAACTGACGTCATCATAGATGATAAACCTGTCTACGGCATTGATCAGCTGGAAATAACCTATATATGGAAAAATATAGGGCTGCATGATGGCAATAGTCATGGTTAGGGCTATTTGAGTTTTCTCAGATAATAATCTTCGCCTTTCTCCATCAGATGATGCATCGTCGTGTCCGATCCAAGCCGGATATCCGTTGGCAATGCGCGGATCTTGCTGGTGTCATTGATAACCTTTCGGGCGTAAAAAAGGTAATCTGCTTCTTTGGGGATTGGGCGGAGACCTTCTTCGAAAGGATTGATGGAAATCAGTTTTCGGGTCAGTTTTTCGCCATAGAGAGGGTATTCAAAGTCACTGTTGACAGTTGCCAGTGCTACGGTTGCATTCTGAGGCACGAGTGAATCGAAACGGACATATGCTTTCGTAATGTCAGGCCGCGCAAATGTCTGGTAAGGAATGCGATCCATCGTCAATGCCGATTCCATACCGTAAGATGCAAACGGGAGGCAGCGGATATTTAGATAAACGGCCATTACAGCGGAAACACAGGCAACACCAACAATCAGCATAACATAGCCTTTCCACACATTCCTGCGCGGCTTGATGATCGAAAGGCGGTGATGTGAAAAGAGCAAAAGCAGGAAAAGAGCACCAAATATGCCCGATTCCATAAAGTAACGGCCTTTGAACGGATCGTAGGCCGCGGAATATGAGATAGCGGCCAGGTGAAGGCAGAACGCGATGGCCAGAAAGAAATGCACGCGCGATCTGAATACCCGGATCAATACAAGAAGCATAATAGGCAGCGCCAGTGCAAACCCGAATACGCCCCAGTAAGGATTGGCATTGTAATAATAGAACCCCCGCTGCAATGAGAATGGAACAATGGTAAAGTCGGTCTCGTCGTCGAGGCGCATGCGTAGTTTGTCTTCCAGCGCTACCAATGGCTTCCGGATAACGGCGTTCAGGTCATAACCCCATTGGGCATTCCTGATCCCGTCGAGGTTGCAAAAATCGTAGGTGTAGCGGATAACGTTCCGGCTACCCTGCTCAAATAGGTTAGCCATGCTCCCGGCCCGTTCGAACGACTGATGGTATCGTGCCGTAGGGGGGCCAATGGGATGTCCGAAGACTTGAATGTTACGGATATAGCCGGTCGGTAATGTATAGATCAATACAAAAAACGCAATCGCAGTTCCTAGCCTTAAAGTCCTTTCAAAAAATACTTTGAAATTGGGCGCAAGGAAAACGGTGTAGATCATGATGACGAACACAGATGGCATGAGCAAAGCGAACGTCGCTTTATGACCCGTCACAATCGCGAAAGTGATCCCCGCAAAATAGAGATAGCGGTTGTCGCGGTTAGTATAATAAGTGAACAGGAAATACAGGAGGCAGCTCAGGTAGGCAGTCAGCACGATATCTGTTTCAGTGGTAACAGCCTGCATAAGAAAATCGAGGAACATGCTGTATGCCAAAGCGCAGAAAAAGCTTGCCGACAGGTTTCTTCCGATTCTCTGTGCAATTCCAAAGACAGACACCAGCGTCACGTAATACGACAAATGGTGGATAAGCTTGAATGTATTCTCGATGCCCCCGCTGATCAGGTAGGAATAGACGTGGATCGTGGTGAGGCTTTTCGGATAGGTGTCCATGTTCCAGTTGGCACCTCCGAAATGCTCCATGGTACCACGCTGAATGTAACGGATGGCACGATTCAGGTGACCGGTCATGCTGTCCCATTCATTTGGAGCCGTGAATAACACGAGTATGAGGTTGGTTATCCCAATGACAGCGAATGTCAGGAACATGGCGCCGAAAATTACTTTCAGATAGGGGGATAACTCCTTGGTCCAGAGCTTGAAAGTTACAGCCCTGTTGGCGATCAGCGCGCGAATTGTATAGCTCCCCTGCCGGGGTACGAGCCTCGTCCAGAGCAGATATTGTAATGCAAGGGTAATGAAATTGCCGCCGATCCAAGCAAAAACGTTTGCCGTGAGGTCCAGCGCCGACAGCACAAAGCCGGTAGGAATAATGCTACCGACAAAAAGGATAAAGGATGTGATGATCAGCTCTGTGAGAGAGGGTTGAGCAATTTTCTTTGCAACAAAGCTGACACCGTATAAAAACAGGAAAAAACTTAGCCAATAAAGAATGACCATGCGTCTATGGTGATAGATGACCGTTAATAATGCGGGATATCCGTTCTATATCTGCGTACGGAAGACCGACATAAAGGGGCAAACTTAACACTCTTGCCGCGATATCCTCTGAAACCGGACAAGCAATTTGCCTCGGCATAAAGGAAAGTGTGTTCAGAGAAGGATAGAAATATCTTCGTGGAATGATCTCCTCTTCCCGTAATGCGTCCATAACCCGGAACATGACTGCTTCGGAAGGGAACACCACAGGGTAGTACGCGTAGTTATAGTCAATGTCCTCGCTCAACGTCGGTTTGAAAAGAATATCCCAGTTGAGAAGGCTGTCATATGCAGCAAAAACTTCACGGCGTGCTTCGATGATCGACTGCACGTGCGGGAGATTTACCAGGCCCATTGCGGCATGGAATTCGGAGTTTTTTCCATTGATCCCCGCAAACTCGTAGTATTCGTCACCCTGGTGCCCGAATGCGCGTAGCAAATGAAGTTTTCGATCCAGTTCCGGATGGTTTGAAATCAATGCTCCTCCTTCGATGGTGTGAAAAACTTTTGTTGCATGAAAACTGCAGGTGCTCAGATCGCCATACGAGAGCAGGGATTTTCCCTTATAGTTTACCCCGAACGCATGCGCAGCGTCGTAAATGACTTTCAGGTTATGCCTTTCCGCAATGTCTGCAATGGCGTCGACATCACATGGATTGCCGTATACATGGGTTGCCAGGATCGCCGAAGTCGACGGTGTGATAGCCGCCTCGATAAGCTCTGGATTAATATTGAACGTTTCACGATCAATGTCGACAAACACAGGCGTACAATTCTCCCAAAGGATCGCATTGGATGTGGCCACATAGGAGAAGGGAGTGGTAATGATCTCTCCTTGGAGTTCAAGCGCTTTGATTGCTATCTGAAGGACGATCGTGCCGTTACCGCAAAAATACAGGTAGTCGACGTTCAGGTATTCCTTTAGCTGCGCTTCGAGTTTCTGTAAAACCGGTCCGTTATTGGTGAGGTATCCCCGGTCCCAAATCTCCCGGACATATTGCAGATATTCTTCCTGATCTGGTAGAAAAGTTTTAGTGACGTTAATCATTCACTACGTGTTCAGTTTGGCGAATGGAAAAATTGAGTTGAGGGCGAATGTAGCCGGGCCATTTGCCATACCAGGTCACATTTTCACGATAGTCTTCGATATCAAATACCAATGCTTCCTCCATGGTGTAAAGCACTGTGCTGGTATCTTTTACGATCATCATAGACACCACATATGAGCCATCATTGAGGAAGTTGCCGGGAAGCTCGCAAGTGCCACTGACTATCCCCTTTGAGAAGCTTTCAGCGGGTGTGCCTACATTGAAGATACATTCGCCGGTAAAAGTGTAGAGGTGCATGCTCAGGTTCAATGTTGCGCCCTCTACCATATTCCAGAATTCGAACTGGAAGTTAATAGGCGTCCGTACATCGATATGGTTCAGATCGTCCTGGTATTCAGGGAAAAGCTTGAAGCTTTTTACTCTTACCTGATCGTTACCCGGCGCGCCGTCTACATTATCCCAGTGCTTTTCCAGGGATTTGTGCGATACTTTGCTGAGGTAGTTGGTAACGATGTGCGTTGTTTCGCCCTGGTCGATCAGACGGCCCTTTTCAAAATAGAAAGATTTGTTACAAAGTGCCTGAATAGCAGTAAGGTTGTGGCTGACGAACAACAGTGTACGGCCGCTTTCAGAAACGTCACGCATTTTGCCGAGACATTTTTTCTGGAACTCGGTGTCGCCTACGGCCAGTACTTCATCGACGATCAGGATCTCAGGGTTCAGGTGAGCAGCGATCGCAAACCCTAGTCTTACATACATGCCTGATGAATACCTTTTTACGGGTGTATCCAGAAATTTTTCAACACCCGCAAAATCTACAATGGCGTCAAACGACTGCCTGATCTCGGATTTGGACATCCCCAGGATAGCACCATTCAGGAAAATATTCTCTCTGCCTGTTAGCTCCGGGTGAAAGCCTGTTCCGACTTCGAGCAAGCTGGCGATCCTACCGTCGATCTTGATCTGGCCGGTGGTAGGTTCGGTAATGCGGCTTAGGATTTTCAAAAGCGTGGATTTGCCCGCGCCGTTATGCCCCACGATTCCGATGCGATCACCTTTGTCAATACTGAAATTGACATCCTGCAGTGCCCAGAACTCTTCTTTTTCTGCGAAGCCGGATTTATCCTTTTCCGAAGAAAACCACTTTTTCATCGTGTCGGACACGATGTCGCGTAAACCGGAAGAGCCGTTTTTGCGCTGGTGGTCGATGATATATTTTTTGCTGATGTTTTCAGCTACGATTACTGACATGCCCGGAAGTAAATTTTTCAGATATGGTCCACGAAAGTATTTTCTTTTCTGCGGAAATAAACGACAGCGACGGCTAGGATCACGGTCGACGTTATCACGGTCGAATAAAGACTTTGCGGGTTAAAGTATGATTTGCTTCCCAGCAGGCACCAACGGAAACCATCGATAATGCCTACCAGCGGGTTCAGGTTGTAATATTTCTCATACCAGGTCCCTTCTACGAGTTTGCTCGAATATGCAACAGGGCATACATACATGCCAACCTGGACCAGAAATGGAATGAGCTGACCGATATCCCGGAACCGTACATTCAACACCGCAAAAAACAGGCCGAAGCCCATCGATGTAATAAATGTAAGTAAAACAAAGCAAGGAAGAAACACGATCTGCCAGCTTATGGGATATTGAAAGAACGTCGTAACGAGCAAATAGATGCCGAATGTGATCAAAAAATCGACAAACCCCACCGCAATGGAGCTCAACGGCATTAGCAATCGCGGAAAGTAAACTTTGGAAACAAGATTGGAGTTAATCAGGATACTGTTGCTGATCTGGGTAAATGTATTGGCAAAAAATGTCCAGATTGTCAGGCCCACCAGTACCATCAGCGGGTAGGGAACCCCGGGATCGGCTTTTAATTTTGCGACATAGCTGTATACAAACACCATGACGGTCATTGTCATGAGCGGGCGTAGTACGCTCCACGCCACACCAAGAAGCGTTTGTTTGTAACGTACCGAAATATCCCTTTTTGAAAGGATCCAGAGAAGTTGTCGGTTCAGCCAGAGATCCTTCCAATAGTCTTTCTCGGATCCTCCCGCTTTAATCGTAATAGAGTGCTGAGTTGCCATGATTATGCCGTTACTACCTCCTTGCTCACAGTTGTAGTGGAGAACACCGTTCTGAAATAGATGAAGATGAGAGCGATCATCAGACCTATCAGTGCACCTATTTTAGCATTGCGCTTGTCTTCGTATTTAACATCCAGTGGTACTTTGACACCTTCGATTTCGGTAAACAGCGGTGCCTCCCTGACGAGAGATACGCGCATTTTCTCTGCATTTGCCATTGCCTCATAGTACAGCTGTTGCAGGAAGGATGACTTCCGTTCCATGCTGTTGGCGGAAACCTTCGCCTCAGGCATCATGATCTGTGCACTGTAATCGAGCTGTTTCGCCAGCTTGTGTTCTGCTATTCCGAGTACTGCTGCCAGGGAGTCGGCACGATGCTGAAGAAGACGTAATGTTTTACGGGTTTTCTGGGTCTGGTTCTCGGTGTACATTTCCTCCACGGTTTTGAGAAGGGTGGTTACCCAAAGGCCTGCCAGGTACTCATTCTCCATTTTCGTGGATATCGATGTAAACGACGACTTCCGATCCAGGGAGGCGATCTCGGTGGCTTCCGCTGTACGCTTTACGATCGCATTCAAGATCATCCGCGAATTCAGATCCAGTTTAGTAATATCATTTGTCTTAAAACGGAAAGCCTGAAGATCTGGTCTCTCTTCCCAATCGGAGGTCTTGATACCGCTGGAATCGATATAGAAATTAGCAAAAATCTCTTTTTTGCCATGGATGTCGATTTCCTTCAGCAGGTTTCTTTCCAATACCGGCCTTGACTTTATGAAATAGAAAAAGTTCTCTCCGGTAAAAATGTTGGCGTCAGGAGCAGATCCCAGTCCCAGCAGCCCTGCCACGTCACCAAAACCAGAACCCTGGCTGCCGCCACCCAGGTTGAAAACCACGTTGGCCTCGTAGATAGGCGGTTTTTTCTGATAGGTGTCCATGGCGTAGCCTATGCCGAAACCTAATGCAGGCAATAGCAGGAGCATCTTCCAGTTACGGAAAATAGCCGTTTTGACTACCAGGATTTTCTCGACGACCTCTTTCGGGGATAGTTCGTCTTCGGGAATTTGTTGTGTGGTCGCTGTCGACATGGTTATTTGATTGAGCGGAATGCCAATACTGTTACGATTAATCCCATCACAGAGCTCAGGAGCGTTGTGGCAGTCGAGATAGTTTGTTGAGGGTTCAGAGAAGGAGCAGCTCTGGTTGGCACGAAAATCTCAGAACCCGGCTGTACTTTGGGATATACATTGAAGAACAGGAATCTTCTGGTTCTATCGATGTTCCCGTTAGGATATTTGATATAAGAGCTCTTTCTCAGAGATTGAACCGTGAAGCCGCCGGATTGCGAAATGTAGTCGGAGAATGACATGCCTTTGCCATATTTGACGGTCGTAGGATAAAGAACGGAACCGGCTACCTGCACTGTTTCCAGACGTTTCGGGATACGGATAATGTCGCCTTCCTGTACTACGAGATCTTCGAAAGAGCCCGGGTTTTTGAGGATGTTTTTCAGTACGATACCGATCTTTTCTTCCTTAACATTCGGGAGATCGCCTGTGACAGTCCCTGCCTTGATGCTTTTTTCTGTTGCCTGAACCTGTTCGTAGTCAACCGGCTCGTCCAGACTTTTGACAATCGTTCTGCGTAGTAACGTAGCACCCTCAGGATAGGCCAATTCGGTCAAACCACCCGCTCTTTTGATGATATCGCTGATCTTGTCGTTCTTGTTGATGATCGTATATGGGCCAGTTACCAATACTTCGCCTTCTACAAAAACAGTTTGCTGCTCCACGTAGTTAGGAGATTTTCTTACGATGACCTGATCAAAAGGGAACAGCACAAAATTGGTTGCTTTAGCATTCAGGGAAAGGTCCCTGTTTACATTAAACTTATAGACCTCCGAAATCTGCGCATTCGCTGCACCCGCCACGGAGTTTCTTTTTCTCCGAACCACTTCAATTTCAGAAGTGTAAGCCGATTCTTTCAGACCTCCTGCCTGCACGAGCACATCTTCAAGCGTGATGTCCGTGGTGTATGGAAATTTGCCTTCATTCTCGCCGATCTTAGTATTGTTAACTTCGCCTTCGACGCTGATATAGGCAGTTTCTGCCATTTCAAATCTGGATGGAACAACTATCTGATCCAGACGCGTCAGGATCAGGTCCGGTGTAACATTGTTCAGAATGTCGGTATAGTTGATGGGAATGGTTTGGATGGTTAAATCCTCGCGCGTTCTCAGGACATTAATACGTCCTACAAATGCGTCTTCACGCATCCCCTGGGCATTTTCGATCAGTTTTTTGAGTGACGGGCTATTGTCGAGAGAATACTCTCCAGGACGCATTACAGCGCCTTCGATCGTCACAATGTTTTCATAGCGGTCAAGTACGGTTTCCACGTTGATGGAGTCTCCGGTGGACATTTCGAAGGTATCATAGTCGCTTTCCGATACATCCAGAATCTTGCGTTCTT
The DNA here is from genome assembly GCF_059568735.1 of Dyadobacter ginsengisoli DSM 21015. NCBI lineage: Bacteria > Pseudomonadati > Bacteroidota > Cytophagia > Cytophagales > Spirosomataceae > Dyadobacter > Dyadobacter ginsengisoli. Next base: position 521,224 of record NZ_JCANTY010000004.1, on the reverse strand, counting down.
TGGAGGTGATCCGCTGGATCTTCAACCTGGCACGATATGCTTTGTCGCTGAAACCGCCTGCATAACGCAATACGTCGCCAAGTTTCTCTTCCGGTTTCAATTCATAAATACCCGGGCGTTTTACCATCCCTGCTATTTCAGTGCGTTTCAGATAGTATCCTACCACGACATTGTCGTTTTCCTGAACGCGGATATCGCCATCGATTTTTCCATTGACAAGGTAATCATAGATGTCCATGCGCGAAACCACTTTGCCCTGGCGTACAACGCGTACTTCACGGAAAGATCCAATTTCGTTCGGGCCTCCTGCCTGATACAATGCGTTAAATGCGGAGGAAAGGGAGGACACGGTGTAAGTCCCGGGATTGATTACCTCTCCGGTCACGAAAACCTTCACAGAGCGTACGTCGCCCAGGGTGACCATCAATTTCGTTCTGGCTGTTTCGCCACCCGTACCGATCATGCCAGGCACAAATTTGGCAAATTTGTCGATGAGAATCTTTTTGATTTCCTCGATTGTACGTCCGGCTACCATCACATTTCCGACCCGCGGGATGCTAATGAAGCCATCTTTATTCACGACCACCTCGTAGGTGCTTTCAGCGTAGTTATACAAGTAGATTTTCAGTTCATCATCCGGGCCTACTACATAGTTGGTAGGTGTAACAACCTGCAAATCAGGGATCGGAGCAAGATTTTTATCGGCAAAAATTGAATAACCGTATATTTTCTGGCGAAGCGCTTCTTTTTGCTGCTGCTCAGGAGTCAGCGTGGTGCTTGTACTGGTGTTGATTTTGCTTTGCTCTCCGCCGCCCTCGCTATTTTGGGCGTTCTGGTTAGCTTTTCCTTTTTCGCCACCCTGGCCATCGCCCTGCTGGTTTCCGGATTGTTGATTTCCGCCTTGCTGAGTCCCTCCCTGGTTTCCGCCTTGCTGGTTCCCTGTTCCCGATGGCGTATTGCCGGTAGAATTACCCGTTGAATTGCCTCTGGGTGCCCCGGATTGTGAATTACCCTGTGGCGCGGTTGAACTCGGCGCCTGCGTTCCAGATGAGGGGGCAGGAGCGGTAACCTGTGCAAAAGTGGGTAAGGAAATGATTAAACTGAGGAAATAGGGGAGTAGAGATTTATAACTTTTAGCCAACCTGGATCTGTTCATAAGAAGAATTATTGTACTATTGAAAGTCTGAAAATTCATTAAAACTATGTGTAAGACTAGTATTTTTGAATTTGGGATTCGAGTACACGCAATGTTGTGAATGTGTATATCATGGCAAAGTAAATTAGATTTTTCCTATTTTTAAAGAATTTCTATTAATCGGGGCCGGTTATCACAAAGCCGGGCAAAGTTATAACAGGCTAACGACAAAAGAGTAAAATTATTAAAATACCACTTCAAAAACGGGAATACTCCTAAAAGAATAGTTATAAATATGGAAAGTACAAATGTTCAATACGACGAGAGCAGCATCCGGTCACTCGACTGGAAGGAACATATCCGCCTGAGACCCGGGATGTATATCGGGAAGCTCGGGGATGGCTCGTCTGTTGACGACGGAATCTACGTGCTTGTCAAGGAGATCGTCGATAATTCTATCGATGAACATATGATGGGCAACGGTAAAACGATCGAGATCAAGATAACCGAGCACCGGGTTGAGGTGCGCGATTATGGCCGTGGTATTCCGCTTGGAAAAGTAGTGGATTGTGTTTCCAAAATCAACACGGGAGGGAAGTACGATTCCGGCGCTTTTCAGAAATCTGTGGGATTGAACGGAGTAGGTACCAAGGCGGTTAATGCCCTTTCCAGTCATTTTCGGGTGCAGTCGTTCCGTGATGGCAAAACCAAGAGTGCGGAATTTCACCAGGGAGGGCTCCTGAGCGAGTCGGACGAAGGTACGAGTAGCCAGCGGAATGGTACGCACATCGCATTTGAGCCGGACGGAACAATTTTTAAGAACTTCCGGTACATCCCGCAGTATCTCGATAATATGATCTGGAATTACTGCTATCTGAATGCCGGGTTGACTATCAATTTTAACGGGCAGAAATATTTCTCCCAGAATGGATTGCTCGACCTGCTCCGAAGTAAGTCCGACGCGGAAACGCTGCGCTATCCGATCATTCATCTGAAGGGCGAAGATATTGAGTTGGCGATGACGCATGGTAATCAGTATGGTGAGGAATACTACTCATTTGTGAATGGTCAGTATACGACACAGGGTGGTACCCATTTAGCTGCATTCAGGGAAGCGATAGTTCGTGCGGTGCGAGAACATTTTGGGAAAGACTATGCTCCTGAAGACATTCGGTCCTCGATTATCGGAGCTGTCGCGATCCGGGTACAAGAACCGGTTTTCGAATCGCAAACAAAAACCAAGCTAGGCTCGAACACCATTACGCCGGACCCCAACAGTACCACCGTGCGGACTTTTGTCAATGATTTTGTCAAAGAAAGGCTCGATAATTATCTGCACATGAATCCCGAATCGCGAGATGCGTTGAAAAAGCGGATCGAACAGTCGGAACGGGAGCGTAAAGAGTTGGCGGGGATCAAGAAGCTGGCCAATGATCGGGCAAAGAAAGCCAATTTGCATAACAAAAAACTGCGTGACTGCCGGTTGCACCTGACGGATGCCAAGAGTGACCAGCGGTACGAGACGACACTCTTTATCACAGAAGGAGACTCGGCAAGCGGTTCCATTACCAAGTCGCGCGATATTCAAACACAGGCTGTGTTCAGCTTGCGTGGAAAGCCGCTGAATTGTTTCGGTCTGACCAAAAAGATCGTTTATGAGAACGAGGAATTCAATCTGTTGCAACACGCACTGGATGTGGAGAACGGTGTGGAAAACCTTCGTTTCAACCGCATTATCATCGCTACCGATGCCGATGTTGACGGAATGCACATCCGTTTGTTGTTATTGACCTTTTTCCTGCAATTTTTTCCGGACCTGGTACGGAACGGGCACCTTTTTGTACTGGAAACCCCGCTGTTCCGGGTGCGTAACAAGAAAGAAACAATTTATTGCTACAGTGACGAGGAAAAGCAGGCTGCGATTGGAAAATTAGGAAGCAAGCCCGAGATTACCCGCTTCAAGGGGCTAGGAGAGATTTCTCCCGAGGAGTTTGGAAAGTTCATTGGAGAGGACATGAAGGTTGAGCCGGTTATTCTTCAGAAGGAGACTTCCATCCAGAAACTGTTAAGCTATTTTATGGGTAAGAACACGCCTGAAAGACAGCGCTTTATTATTGATAATCTCAAAGTAGAGAAGAATGTGGAAGAGTTGGCACTCGCAGGATAGTGTTGCCTTTCATTATCTTTGGAAGGGTCAAGTAATATCAGCGGGGGGGGGGCTTTACTTTAAAAGTTAAACTTGCCGCTCCGTTGATCATCATATTAATATGTCTTTGTGGAATTACAGGAATTAAGAAATAGGATCGACGACATTGACGATCAGTTGTTGAGCATTTTGAACGAGCGCATGGAGCTCGTCAAAACCGTGGGCGAACTAAAACGGTCGTCCCAATCCATTATTTACCGACCGGAGCGGGAAAAGCAGATCCTTGACAGGCTGGCCAGGCATAACACCGGGTTGCTGACACGTCAGGCGATCGACGCCATTTTCTTTGAGATTTTTGCGGTTTCGCGTAATCTCGAACTGCCGGAAAGGGTCTCTTATCTGGGGCCGGAAGGAAGCTTCACACACCAGGCGGCAGAAGGCCGGTTCGGGGCCATGAGTGAATATCTGGTGTTGCCGACGATCCATTCTGTCTTCGAAAGTGTGGAAACGGGCCGCGCAAAATTTGGAGTAGTCCCGATCGAAAACAATCAGGAGGGCATCGTGATCGAAACGGTTGACTTTTTACGTGAAAAGAATCTTTCGATAGTAGCCGAAATGCTGCTGAAAGTACATTTTACCTTCGCATCCCAGTCTGACAGTCTCAAAGCGATCCGGAGGATTTACTCGAAGGACATTGCATTCAGGCAATGCGGCAAGTTTATCACCGAATATCTGGCAGGAATGGGAATCGAACTCGTGCCGGTTGATTCTACGTCCAAAGCGGCCAAGCTGGCAGCGGATGAACCGGATGCAGCGGCGATCTGCTCGTCTATTTCTGCGCGGTTATTCGGAGTGCCGATCCTCTTTGACAACATTGAAGACAGCGACCAGAACCAGACGCGCTTCCTGATCCTGGCCAAGGAATTTACGAACGTGAAAAGCAGCGATGACAAAACGACGATCATTGCCAATCTGCCTAATACCAACAGGCCTGGTGTGCTGTACGAGTTTTTAAAAGATTTCAATGACAGGGGTATCAACCTCACTAAAATAGAAAGCCGCCCATTGCGGGGAGAAGCTTCTTTCAGGGCATGGTTCCTGGTCGAATTTCTGGGGCATATGGACGATCCGAAGGTGCAGGAGATCATGCACAAGTACGGGACGCATCTCAAATGGCTTGGGAGTTACGTAAGAGTCGCCTAAAATCCTAAAAGCTCACCGGTAAGTGAGCTTTTAGGATTTTTTTACTTTTTCAGTGTTCCCCGATACAATGCCGGCCAATTTCCGTATAACTCGATATCGGAGGTGCTTCCGTCAGGCAATCGGATTTTGATCGAACGGCTTGCCTGCGGTTGCTGGAACGAGTCCACGGCAAGAACTACGATTTGGTTACCTTTCACGATGGACGTGACAAACGGCTGTTTCCCTTCAATAGCCAGCAGGGCTTGCTCTTTTTTAGGCTCGATCCACCGGCCATCAAGCTGCAATGCCAGGTCCTGATTCCTGCCGCCGGTAAGAACATCTTCGACCTGTTTGGCCATCCAGTTCCCCAATGCATAATATTCTGTAGGGAAGTCCCAATATGGTGCGGCTGTTCCGCCGCTGGTATTCCTGCCAACCTCTCCTTCAGGTGTTTTGCCATCAGCAGGGTACCACTCATAGCCCCAGCCCCACATATCTTTGGATAATTTGTAAGCGTTGGGGTTTTTAGCACTGGGGCCGCCATCATGCCAGAGATAATAGCCGTCGAACATGATGAGTGAGAAGAGCGAAAAGCTGAGCGCCTGGCTGGCGGGCATCATTTCAAGCTGGTTCATGATCAATTCTCCCTTGGGATCTGTCAGCTGGTAGTTCCAGGGGACAATAGGATCTTTGTATAGTGGCATATACCGGTTCCACCCATAAAAGATAAACTTGTTGTTCTTCTGGTAAGATATAAGCTGATTGATCCTGAGCGAATGGATCGCTGAAAGCAACACGAAATTGTTAGGTGAATTACCCGCGGCGTCGGTAGCGAACATCGGCTTCGGATAAACGTCGATCGGTGTGGTATTGAATATGTTGCGGAAGCTTTCTCCGTTGGGTAGCGGATCAAAATTGGGATTATTGGCCTTAGGTTCGCTGTAATCCTTGAAAAAATCCTTCGGGTTGGCACCTCCCACCGTGTTGATATGGGGGTTGGTGTATGCACCGCCGCCCCAGTAATCCATCAGGTGCATATTAGGATGGTTCTTTCTTACTACATTAGAGAACCAGATCAGCCGTTGAATGACCTCCTTCGGATACCGCTGATTCCAGAATTCAAAATCGTAGGCATATATACCGAAACCGGGGACACCCGCTAATGCTTCGACTTGTTCCTTTGAAAGCTGCGCAAACCATTTTTCGTCCTTATCGCCAAAATAGTTGGGTGTTGCCGTGTAATGTAATTTTTCGGAAGGAAACTCCTTTTCGGTGCCAGCCAGATACCCGATGCCGCGGTTATAGTAATTGGTCGAAGGTACGTAGTTGTTGAGCCGGTACTGTGCAACCAATTTCCCTTTAATGGGCTGAAACTCCGGAAAACTGGTGTCAAAATCGACGTTGATACCGCGCGATGGGGAAAACCAATCGGGAATGTCGATCCGGGTAAGTCCGGTACCTTTCGGGACATCCGCGCGGCCCGATAACCAGATATTCTGCTGGCGTACTGAACGGTTTCTCGCCGTATTCCACCAGTCGTTGTAAGGAGCGTCGATCCATCTGGCCGTAACCGAATAGAGATATCCGGGTTTTACTTCGATACCATTTTCCAGGCCGTTCACAACGATACCGTCGATCATTACCACTTTTGTACGGCTGTCGTTGTAATTAGCGAAATCCTTCAAGTAAAGCTTGTTATCCTTTCTGAATGGCCTGACATCGAGCCAGTTGTCTTTGCTTCCCTGGCGGATCCATTCCCTGGCATCCGGGATTTCGTTACTCAGAGCGGCCTTGAAATTGAATGCAGCGGTAGTCTCGCACCCCGACTGGCCAAGGCTCGTCACTTTAATCTGGGTTTCTCCGTCGGATACAGTTACGCCGGGGAGCGTAAGCCAGGCTCCATAACGATGTGGCACTGCCTGAAAGGTTTGTGTCTTGCCATTTTGCGTAATGCTTACGTCATAAGGGGATAGGCCGCCGGCATTGGCTGCCAGCTCAAACTGCATTTCGCGGCCGATCTGCCGATAACGCCTGATAACCAGGTCGCATGCATTGGATGCAGAGTCAAGGGTCCGTGCTACCGGGAAGCCTTCTGTAATCTCGGAATATGTTTTGTGGCTCGTAGATCCGAAACGGTTCCAGGCCCAGAGGCCGGAACCGATCAGAAATGCAAAAATGCCACCAATCCAGATAAGCGATGTTTTAGACAAAATCTTCCTTTTATGTGCCACTATGAGATTGTTACCACCAACGATAAAATACGCCGATCGATCCGTTTACTGATGATATGCCTTTGTCGATGTAATCATACTTGTACGCCGTGCCATCGTATTTTACACGTACGTCGACCCCAAATGACCCGTCTTTCTTGAAAAAGAACTTAGAGCCTGCCCCTATACCATATTTTGGTCTTATTTTCTGATTCTGAGAGCTAAGGCTGCCATAGTAAACGGTGTAATCCAATATGCTGGCACCTCCGCTGATCTGTACATAAGGCTGTACCCGGGATGTTTTAGGTAAAAAATGGTAGTTGGCAAAAAGCTCAACCGGATATTGCGAGATCGTCCGTGTCTGTACTGCGGAAATAGTACCCTCCTGGCCTTCGTATAAATCCCTGGGAACACGTTTTTCAAAGTAGGTAGACCCGATTTCACCTCCAACGGAAAGCGGAGAATTTCTCAGGATCCATTCGATGGACAATGAAAAATTCTGGAATGACGACTTATCGATGTAGTTGTCCTTGAACGAGCCCATTGGAACAGCACCCATGAAACGGGCGGTTGCAAGATAGTGGGTGTAACGTTCGAAAGGTGATGCAATGGTATATAACTTGGGTTTTTCCTGCGCAAAAGCAGGCAGAACACCAGCAAGAAAAAGGGTAATGATGATGATTCTTTTCATTTTACTTGATTTTTAGATAGGCGGATTGCCCGAAAATGGAATCCGCCATTTTTTCGATGAGGTTTTGGTCGCCGATCGCCGCGCCGCGGATCTGGGCATCCCAGATCACATTGAAAGTTTTACCCGTAGGAGTTGTTTGGGGGTTCTTAAAATCCAGCATCGAAATCAGCCATGAGCTTTCACTGGTCTCGTAATAGTTGTAATAACTCGGATATCCGTAGCCATAACCGCCACCCCAATAACCGCCATAATATTGCGAAACCACATTCAGATAGGTATTGGTGATCCAGGTTACGTTGATGCCTACGTCCGGTTTCTCTTTGGGACCGACATACTTATAGCCAAGGTTCTGCATATTGGTGACGATACGTTGCAATATGGCGCGGTCGATGTCGTCGAGGGACGTCCCCGTGCGGTTGTTCTCGACAATCAGTACGGAGTCCACAATGCTGAATGTTTTGAACTGACTGAAATTGGCCGATTTGTCGTGGTTAGTGATGTATACCAGCGATTCTTCGTTAGAAAGGTCGCTAATCGGATCTTTGGAACAAGACATCAAACCCAGGCCGGCTATCAGTAGGAACAAAGAAGCTTTCTTGAACATTTGAGTTGTATTTTAAAATTTGTTAAATAAACGAAAATTGAAATTGAACATTTTATTTTCTCATGTTTCCCTTTCAACTTTTAGGCCTGAAACAGGTCCTGCAATGGGGACTGTGCTAACCGGTAATTGGTTGCAAGATGTGCCGCGCGCGAAAGCGCATATCCCTATCTCAGGCGCGGAGAGTATGGAAGCAGGGAAAATGTCTCTTTAATAATGGAAGCACGTTTAGGTAATCTTCGCGCGAATCAACATAAATTTGCAGCTGTTTAATCTAATAACATGGAAACAAAAGAAGAGATTTTAAGAATCATAGATGTACTCAACGACACCTACGAAAGTGAAGAAGCATGGTATGGTCCGTCGGTTGTGGAGGCTCTGCGGGATGTAACCCCTAAAATGGCCGAGGCCAGATTGAGCAATAATACCCATTCCATTGCGGAAATCGTGTATCACATGACGACGTGGCGGATTTTTGCAGTTCGCAAGTTGCAGGGCGATGCGGAGTTTGACATCAAAACGGAAGACAAGGACTGGAAGAAATTTCCGGTGGTCGATGAATTCGAGTGGGAGGCCATCCAGATGGAGCTGAGCCTGTCTCAGGAAGAACTGATCTCCGAGCTGGAAAAAATCGCCGATGATAGTTTCCTGGAAGAATTTGTGCCGGGACGTGATTACTCCTACTATACTTTAATCCACGGTGTCGTCCAGCACGACGTTTATCACGCGGGTCAGATCGGACTCATTAAAAAAGCAGTGAAGGGAATGCGCCTCGAAGACGACGACGATTACGGCACGTTCGGCGATCGGTCGGATTACGACAATTCGGCGGATTACTACTGATGCTTACATGAAATTCTGTAAAATTGATCAGTTACATATTGTTTATAATATAAATTTTATATTTTGCATAATAATAGAACGTAGTATGTTGAGAAATGCCAACGTTCTAATGGTGTGGATATAGACAAAAAGGCTGTCCGTTATTTCGGTCAGCCTTTTTTTAAGCAAAAATCTGTGCAACATTTGGCACCTCAAACCGCTTGACATCCGATGAAAATACTTGTCGTAGAAGACGAACCGAAACTGGCGGGCTTCCTGAAACGGGGCCTCGAAGAACAATCGTGGGAAGTAGAACTGGCTTATGACGGACAGGTCGGTAAGAAAATGGCGTCGAACTACCGTTTTGATGTAATTATCCTCGATGTGAACCTGCCGTTGTTAAATGGCTATGACCTGGCCAAACAATTACGGGGCGATGGATTAACTACCCCGATCCTTTTCCTGACCGCGCTGGGGACCATCGATGACAAATTGGATGGTTTTGAGGCCGGTGGAGACGATTATCTGGTAAAACCCTTCGAATTTCGCGAGCTTATCGCGAGGATTAAGGTCCTCTCGCAGCGGAACAGTGCCCGGGAACAGTCGAGTCAGGTACTCGCCCTGGCCGACCTTGAACTGAATCTTGACGAGAAAGTCGCACGCAGGGGAGGTAATCGCATTGATCTCACGGCCAAGGAGTTTGCTTTGCTCGAATACCTGATGCGCAACCGTGGACGCGTGGTTTCCCGCGTAGACATTGCAGAACAGGTCTGGGATATCCGTTTCGATACGGGGACCAACGTGATCGACGTCTATATCAATTTTCTTCGCAAAAAAGTGGATAAGGACTACCCGACCAAACTCATTCATACCGTGGTGGGTATGGGTTATATTTTTAAAGAAGAATGAATATTAAATCGCGTCTGACGCTGCTCTTTACCATGTTGGTAGGGTCCATTATGGCGCTGTTCTGTCTTTCCATTTACTTTTTTTACGACCAATACCGGGAGAAACAATTCTATTCCTTCCTGAATGAGCGCGGGCAAACGGTTGCCCAGCTGGTAGAAGCCAGCAACGGCATCAGCAAGGCTGACATCGAAAAGATCGAGAAGGAGAACAAAACCATCCTGCTGGACGAAGAAATCACCATTTACGACGGTTCCGATTCTATCATATTCATCAGTGGAAAAGAAGATTTTCAATTATCCAGGTCGCTTTTGACTGAGGCCCGCGGCGGAAAAGAGATCCATACGAAATACAACAAAAAAGAGGTCATCATCATCCGGCACATTTTGCAGGATCACCGGAAACCGTGGGTCGTGGCGGTGGTGGCCAATGATTACCTCGGGATGAACCAGTTGAACCGGTTGCGGGAAATCCTGCTCATTGGCTGGCTTTTATCGCTGATCCTGGTCGGGGTAGCGGGGTGGCAGTTTTCAAATGATGCCATTAAACCTGTATCGGATATTATCGACCAGGTCAATAACATTTCGGCGAATAACCTGCACGAAAAGGTGCGGGTGGGCAGGGAGAAGGACGAGCTCGCATTACTGGCCGAAACGTTCAATCAAATGCTGACACGCCTTCAGATTGCATTTGTGGCCCAGAAAAACTTCGTGTCGCATGCATCGCATGAGCTACGTACACCGCTGGCGCTGATCATGAGCGAGGCGGAACTGGGGTTAATGAAAGAACGGACATCGCAGGAATACCAGGATGCATTGAAAGGCATCTGGTCGGAAGCCAGAGAGATGAACGAGCTGGTGAACCGGTTGCTGGAACTGGCCCGGACGGAGGAAAAGGCATTCAAGGTCACATTTTCCAAGATCAGGGTCGACGAGGTGCTCTGGCAGGCAAAGGCCTCGATTCAGCAGAAAAATCCCGGTTATGAAGTGCGGATCCATTACGATAAGATTCCGGATAACGAGGAGCAATTGAAACGCTTCGGTGACGAAAGTCTGCTCCGGACTGCATTTCTGAACCTGATGGACAATGCGTGCAAGTATTCGCCCGACAAGGCCTGCAATGTCTTCCTGGAAATCAAGAACAAAATGATCATTATTTACTTCCGCGACATGGGAATCGGCATCGCGCGCGAAGAGTTACCCTACATTTTCGATACCTTCTACAGGAGTGCTTCGACGATCAGCAAGGCTGGTTATGGAATCGGTCTGGCATTGACCAAACGGATCATCAACATGCAGGGGGCCAGCATCGAAGTGGAGTCCGCATTGGGAGCCGGAACAACGTTCATCCTGAAATTTCCCCCTTTTTAATTCGTTTTTAATATAGCGTTAATGCCACTTTAACAACGCTAAATCTCCTTTGTATTGTAAATCGAACATCCTGATTTACACATGCCGAGAGGCATTTTCCATTGCTATCGACAACGACTGCGAGCAAATAAACCAACCTGTAACGGGGTTGGTTCCGAGCATCGATTAATCTCCCTGCCCGCCGTTCATGAAATCAAAAATAAACTGTATTGAGTTAAATTGAGTTAGGTGAGTAGTAAGAAAAGACTGGCCTTCGGACTTTCCGGAGGCCAATTTTTATATACCCTCACCAGGTAATCTGAACTTGTGTTCTTCCTTTTCCTCAACACGCGTGGAGGGGAGCGCTTCAGGGTGTTCGCTGACAATGTACTCGATCAGTTTTTCACGAACCAGGCAACGCAGATCAAAAGTTTCGCTTGAATTACGCGCGGACATCAGGGCGCGGACGACCATCAGCTGGCCCTGGGTGTCAGTAACCTGTAAAGCCCACGACCGGCCATCCCAAAGCGGCGTTTCTTCCAATATCTCCTTTAATTTTTCGCGAAGCCTGGGAACGGGCGTGTGATAGTTGAGGTAGAAGAATGCCGCGCCGGTTAATGCACTTTCATTCCTTGTCCAGTTCTGGAAGGGCGTTTCGATGAAGTAGGTAATGGGCAACACGATCCTTCGGAGATCCCAGATATTGACCACAACATAGGTAAGGTTAATCTCTTCGATCCGTCCCCATTCGCCTTCTACGATTACGACATCGTCGATTTTGATGGGTTGTGTAAATGCGATCTGAATACCGGCCATCAGGTTGGCCAGGGATTTCTGTGCGGCAAATCCGATGATCACACTGGCAATCCCGGCGGAAGTAAGGATACCCACGCCGTACTGCCGGACGCTGTCGAAGCTCAGGAGCAGGATGGAAACTCCGATCAGGACCACCATGATCACGACAATGCGTTTTACAAACTTGATCTTTGTAAATAACCGACGTGCCTGGTTGTTGTCGGGGGTATTGAAATCGAGTTTGTCGATCAGGATTTTCTCGACGATGATCACGATCCTGGCCATCAGCCAGGTGGTAATTCCTATCAGAACGGTCTTGCTCAGGGCAAAGACCCAGTCATATTGGGGATTGGAGTAAGAGTATGTTTTGGAAGCGGCCGTAATGAGGACGATCGGAACAAAAAAATACAGGACACTGGTAAGGTTCTCGCGAATGGCACGCACGGCCCGCCATTCCTTTCGCGATGCCGTAACTTTAATGAGGCTTACGATCACAATGCTGATGACCAGGCCTATGACGCCCATCAGCAACAGCAGCAACCAGGGGGAATTCCTGTAATTAATCAGTTCGGTTAATTCCATTCATTATTCAGATATCGTTGAGCCGGGCCACAATCATGCCCGTGTGTTTCGGTACAGAAGCCACATACTCAGCCAGCGGTACATTGGACATAATGACTTTTTTTCCTGTCAGGGATGCATGAATCAGGTAAGCGCGACTGCCTACCTTGGAGATAATGCCCATATGGTTCACATCGAGGCCATCCACCGAAGACGTGAATGCCACAATGTCCCCGTCGTGCAGCATGGGTTCAGCTTTCTGGATACTAGCCTTGGGAATATAGCTGTGCTCCCTCGAGTTGATTATCGCTTCCTGTTGTTTCAGCTTTTCATACACTTCGCTTTCTGCCAGAGCGGTGTAAAGATTGGCGTGTGTCGTCATGAAGTTAATTTCCTTCGTAAAAGGTACTCCGCCTACTTTGGCCGTAATATCTTCCAGCCGTCCCCGTTTCTGGTTTTCATACATCCAATCCAGGATGTAATGCAGGCGGGAAGGATAGCCGTCGATAATGCCGTCGCGATACCGGAGTCTGGTCAATTCTGTTTTGTATTCATCAAAAGTCGCACCCTCGGTTTTGGCGACTGCCAGCGCGATCACACTTTCAACGAGCGTAGTGCAGTCAAGCCCGTCGAATTTGCATACTAGGCGTTCGGTAGGGTTACCTTCCAGAGTGCCCGCTATGTAGGGTGTCCCGAGGAAAGACTCGCTGATCCTCAAAACCTGTGTACCAATGTCCGGACTGGCTGGCAATTCCATTTTCTGCACGAACGTTTTTTGCAGGCCGGACTGCGCAAAGGATGCGATGGATACCAGCAACAAAATGGATAGCACTACAATTCTGATCATACTGAAAATAGTCTTTTTAAACAGGGTACGTTTCATGCAAATAATTGCCACGCTAAATATGTGACAAATTCGCGATAATGTAAAAATAATGATCAAAAGCCCTTTTTGCAATTTCAAGCTTGCCGTTCGGCCATGGGCTCCTCCGCTTCTGCCGGCTTTTCAGCCAGATGCCGTACCGGGAAAAAGAATGCGGTAGCGTGATGAAAGAACTGCCAGGACAGGTTACCGATCAGACTTCGGACCTCGCTCATAGGCGCATTGCGAGATTTCAACGCGAATGCGATGGAAAGCCCGAAACTGACGAGTACGTTCATGATCCCGATGCAGGTGATCCCGATGAGGGAATTCAGCCAAAGTTCGGCGGAGACGTGGTTTTCCAGGCTGGAAACGGCCAGCCCGAAATTTCCGGAAGCGAATGTGATGTGCCGGATGTCCAGCGGAAGGCCCAATGTGAAACCTATCGCACTGGTAGACCCGAGGAATACACCCAAGGCGAAATTGCCCGCCAGGCCACCAAAATTTCGCTCAAAATACCCGGCGATCCGATTGAGTCGTTTCTGGCCGAAGAGGCGGATCAGCCGGGGATGCCTCTGAATGCGCAGCGAGTATTTGTTGTAGATCCATTTGTTTTCATAATACCCCGATACGAGCCCTGAAATCATCAGATAGCAGCCGGCCAGCGCCGCGTGCGGCAATGCGAGGCTTTGCCATGCATTGAGCTCGGCAATCATCTTGATCGCTTTGGCGGGATCCGCGATGTGGTATTCATGCATGCGATAATACACCCGGTCGATACCGTACGCGACGGGAAATGCAATACTCGCATTGCCGATCAGCGAGATGAACTGACTTCGGATGAGCCTGATCAGAAGATGTGTTGTCGATTCCAGCCAGTTGGGGTTTTCCCCGTTGTTGCTCAGATTTGCCGCTATCGTTGAGGCCGTCATGGCGGGTTGCTTGGTGGCAATAATAAAGCCAAGGACGTGGATCAGCATGAATCCGAATGCGTAGTTCAGGCTGTAAAAGAAGGCTTCCCAGAAAATGGGTAAGTGCTGAAAATACAGCCGGGTTTTATTGGCACACAAAAATGCAACGATAACCCCTCCTCCCAGCGCCTTCCCGAAGAGCTTCCAATAGGCCGGGCGATCCGAGGCAATGTAATGTTCGCCCGTTTTCGACGTGTTTTCAATTACTTTAAATGTAAGCAACTGAAGGTTCACCGAAAAATGCTTCCGCAAGCTGTATCGCGTATTTTCCGCATAAACAAACGCCTTAAGCATTTGCACGATAATCAACCATCGCCTGTCATTTTCGCCGGTTTGAAGCAATTCCAGCAGTTGCTCAAGTCGTTTCAGGTACTGTTCGATCTGTCTGACCAGGTAGGTTAGTTGCAGACTGATCCCAAAGAGGTCTTTGTGCTTGTAAATGTAGCTGATCTGGCTTTTACATTGGCTGATCATCACCAGGATATGCTTGTAGTCGCTTTCCTGATCCGTAAAGGTGTAATTCCCGTAGTTCAGGGTCTTTTCAACAAAGAGCATGACTTCCCGGTTCAGTCCTAAAAATGGGGAATCCAGGTCGTCGACCCTCGGTATTTTGGATACTACTTCCGGGTCTACGCCCAGTGTGGCTGCGCGTTGCGCAAGAATCATGATAGAATTTAAAACCTCCTTCTTAATATGATTTTCAACATTCGGATCGGTTTCTTCAAAAAGGTGCTGAAGAAAGGCTACCCATTCTTCATCCGGCACTGCCTGCACCCACTGGTAATCCTTTTTGTCGGAAAATAACCTGTCGAAATGCGTGCGGAGTTCGTTGGGCTCTTCGATCGGTGGAAGGAATTTGAAACTGAGCCGCGCAGATGCATCCGAGAAAAAACCTTTGTTGGCTCCGATCTCAGATTCCGTTAGCAGGGAGACAAACTTGGTCGAAGAGAGCGTGGTGAGAATCTGCTCGGAAAGCAAGCCTTTCTCCCGCTCGTCGGGGATCAGCCCCGATAATGCATTCCGGAACGGTTCACTTTTATCCCTGCGGGCTTTCCATCTTGCGCGGACGATCTCTACGAATAATTCCGCGTAATTGATTCTTTCAGGGGGTAAAGTGCTATCCATATCCTCCATTTAAGGTCGGTATTCAAAGAAATATATACTTCCCTGTGATTTTTCCCGACCGTCTTTTTTCAAACTCACAGATAGTAAATTTAAATATTATCGGTAAGGTATGTTACTGATCTTGCATTATGTCATGCACTATCTTGGAAAATTCAAACCGGCCGCGGATGTTTCGGCAGTTATTTCGATACAATCTCGAATACCAGTACGCTGGCAGGCGGCAATTGCACATTAACACCCGTGGAGGTGATATCGGCAGCACGCAGTTGCACCTTAGGTACCTCTGTCGGGAAAATTGGTTTTAGTTTATACAATCCGGTATTACCCAGTTTCAGCGGGCCCGTCCAGGTATCCTGCGGGATCTTGACGGTCGTTTCTACGGTCCGGGAAAGATGGAAATTGTAAACAAAGAGCAGTTTCTGGCTATCGGTATAACGCAGGTAACTATAAATGACTGTCTTATCGTAATTGTAGGACTGCCCGTCGATATTCACATATTGCAAGTCATAAAAAGCACCCGCATAAACGGCCTCCTGCTGCATTACAAACTGATTGAGATGCCTGTAGTACGCACGGAGTTCCCGCTGTTCGGTACTGAGCGATGTATCATCGAATTTTCCGCCGTGGACCCATTGCCGGAATTCGGGAACACTCCAGTAATCGAAAATTGTCGTGCGCCCGTCTTCTCCCTGGAAACCCTCTTGCTGATTAGGGTCGACGCCCAGCTCTTGTCCGAAATAGAGCATCACCGGCCCGGTGTGGAGGGTAGCACTCAAAACCATAGCGGGCAATGCGGTCCAGGGGTTGCCCGCAAAGTAACGGGATGCAATGCGTTGCTCGTCGTGGTTTTCCAGGAAACGCAGCATGTGCTCGCTGAAATCACCCGATTCCTGTTGCCAGATCCGAGTAATCTCTTCGACGGTTCCGTGGCCTTCTATCAGCTTTCGCAAGGAATTATACAGCCCTACTTTATCGTAGAGGTAGTCAAATTTGCCCTTGTAGATGTAATTCCGGTATTCGGACGGATTATAGATCTCAGCAATGAAAATGAGCTCCGGCTTTACTTTTTTGACCTCCGGGATCACCCAGCCCCAGAATTCGACAGGCACCATTTCGGCCATGTCGCAGCGGAAGCCATCGACACCCTTGTTAGTCCAATATACCAGAATATCACGCATTTTGAGCCAGGTCGACGGGATTGGATCGAAGTGGCTTGCGCGGCCGTTCAGGTAATCGACACCGTAGTTGAGCTTGATGGTCTCATACCAGTCGTACTGGCTGGGCTGGGCCTGGAACACATCGTTGCCGGTTGCTTTTGCCGGACGTTCGTGGTAGGGCGAAGTGACGGGAAGGGGTGGTGTATGGCCCTCAGGAACTACGAAATCGTGATTAGGGATATAGTAAAAGTTGTTGGAAGGGCTGAAAGCGACATTGTTGTCGTCATCTTCTCCAAAATCCCTGACTCCTGCCGGGCAGGTATCGGAATGGTACTGCCTTGCTACGTGATTGGGTATAAAATCGATGATTACTTTCAGCTCATGCGCATGCGTACGTTGTACGAGGCTCTCAAATTCCTGCATTCGGTGAGGTACATCCACAGCGAGGTCGGGATCCACATCATAGTAATCTTTTACGGCATAGGGAGATCCTGCAATGCCTTTTACAATGAGCGGATGGTCTGCTTGAATGCCAAATTGCGAATAATCCGTTAGCGTGGCATGTTCCAGCACGCCGGTATACCAAAGGTGCGTAACGCCGAAATCCTTCAATGCACCGAGTGCTGTATCGTCGATGTCATTGAATTTGCCGCAACCGTTTTCGGCAAGAGTGCCATATAGTTTGTTGGTTGCATTCTGATTGCTAAACAGGCGTGTAAATATTTGGTAGATAACGAATTTATCCTGGTTGGCGACGGACATTGTTCTGAGGTTTTGAATGTTTTTCTCGAATGTGCTGCTGTGAAATGCCAGACAGCAAGGCCGGGATTTAGCCCTTTACGCAGCAAATTGCTATTTTTTACTATTTTGCAAGATATTAAATTTGAAATGATATGCCCTCAATACAAGCCTGCCTTTTTGATCTCGACGGCGTAATTGTCGATACTGCCCAATTCCATTACATCGCCTGGCGCGAGATGGCCCAGGACTTGGGTTTCGATCTGTCGAGGGAAGAAAATGAAAGACTAAAAGGGATCAGCAGAATGGAATCCCTGGAAATTGTGCTTTCGATCGGCGGGGTACATTTGTCGGAGGAGGAAAAGATAAAAAGGGCGACGGTCAAGAATGCGCGTTATCTGGAATTGTGTATGCAGATGACCCCCGAGGACGCGTTGCCTGGCGTGCGCAACTTCCTAAACGAGTTGAAAGCGCATTCGATCCGGACAGGACTGGGTTCTGCCAGCAAGAATGCGACGGTAATTCTGGAAAGGATTGATATGCTCCACTATTTCGATACGATCGTCGATGGCAACCGCATTACCAAGGGCAAACCCGATCCGCAGGTTTTTCTGATGGGGGCCTCTGATTTAATGACAGACCCCGGGCATTGCGCTGTTTTCGAAGATGCCGTCGCCGGCGTGCAATCCGCCAAAGCGGCAGGAATGCTGGCTGTGGGAATAGGCGAAAAATCGGTGCTTACCGAGGCAGACATCGTCGTTCCCGGTTTTAGCGACTTTGGCCTGCGCGAACTGGAAGCGGCTGCATCCGGGCTTTGACCAGTAAATCAATTGACATTTTGATCACATGAATGCGTCCCGATTGCCGGGATGTATAAAAGATATTCAACAATGAAAAACTACATCACGCACGACGAATGGTGTATCGTCGAAAACGGTTTCCACCCCGAACATAATGAGATTACCGAAAGCCTGATGAGCCTGGGTAATGGCCGGATGGGCCAACGGGGAAACTTTGAGGAAGGATATTCGGGTAAAACACTGCTTGGGAACTATGTGGCCGGAGTCTATTTTCCGGATAAAACACGTGTGGGCTGGTGGAAGAACGGCTATCCCGATTATTTCGCCAAAGTATTGAACGCCTGTAACTGGACGGGCATCGATATCCGGATAGGTACAGAAAAGCTGGATCTGAGGACCTGCAAGATCGAAGAATTTAAGCGGGTGCTGAACATGAAAGAGGGCGTGCTCGAACGCATCGCAACGGTCGTGTTATCGGGAGGGCGGAAGCTGCGTATCCATTCCAAACGCTTTTGCAGTATGACGGATGATGAATCCGGTGCAATCCGTTACAGCATGGTCCCCTTGAATTTTACGGACCATTTTACCATCATTCCCTATCTGGATGGCAATATTCGCAACCGCGATTCCAACTATGACGAGTCGTTCTGGAATGAAATTTCCCGTGAAGTGAAAGGCCATGAAGGCTATTTGGTGCTCGAAACCAAAAGCAATCCCTACCAGGTAGAGCAATTCCAGGTGGCGACGGGGATGAGGTTTGAAATTAAGTTGGATGGTCAGACGGTCAATTTGCCCGTTGAAGAGCACTCCGCGGATAAGTACGTTTCGGGGACAATGCAGGTGGAGGTCAAAGAAGGGGCGGAGCTGATTGTTTATAAATATGCCGTGAATCTGTCGTCTGCGAACTATGAGAGGGGCGAGCTCGTCACGCAGGCGAAGGCCTACTTGCAACGCATTGGGGAAAAGGCCTTTGATAGAATGTATGCCGAGCAGGTTCAGGCATGGGCTGCGAAATGGGAAAGGAACGACATAGCAATTGCCGGCGATGTAGCTGCGCAGCAAGGTATCCGCTTCAATATCTTTCACCTGGGACAGACCTATACGGGTGAAGACGAGCGTCTCAACATCGGTCCCAAGGGATTTACTGGAGAGAAATACGGAGGAAGCACTTATTGGGATACCGAGGCGTATTGCATTCCTTTCTACCTCTCGACTGCCGATCAGAAGGTGTCTTGTAATTTACTGATTTACAGGTATAAACACCTGGTTAAGGCCATTGAAAATGCTGCGAAGCTGGGTTTTAGCGGGGGCGCCGCACTTTATCCCATGGTGACGATGAACGGTGAGGAATGCCATAACGAATGGGAGATTACATTTGAAGAGATCCACCGGAACGGAGCCATTGCCTACGCCATTTATGATTACACTCGCTACACCGGAGACGAAAGCTACGTGACCGAAGGGGGGCTCGAAGTGCTGATCGGTATCAGCCGTTTTTGGAAACAACGGGTGAATTGGTCGGAGGATAAAGAGCAATATGTGATGTTGGGCGTTACAGGGCCAAACGAATACGAAAATAACGTCAATAACAACTGGTACACCAACTATATCGCCTGCTGGACCTTACGCTATACCCTGGAGGTGATCGATAAATTATGGAAAGAGGACTCGAGAAAACTCAATGAGATCATTTTCAAAACCAATCTCGAACTAAATTCGGAGCTGGCCGACTGGAAACACATTGTCGATAATATGCATTACCCGTATGATGAGGGCAGGCAGGTATTTTTGCAGCAGCAAGGCTTTCTTGATAAACAACTACTGACCGTCACCGACATTGCGAGCCAGCGGCCTATCAATCAGCGCTGGTCTTGGGACAGGATCCTGCGGTCCTGCTTTATTAAACAGGCGGACGTGCTGCAGGGCCTCTACTTCTTTGAAGATGAATTCGACGCGGCGGTCATCCGCCGGAATTTTGAATTCTACGAGCCCATGACGGTTCATGAATCCTCGCTTTCCCCCTGCGTACACGCTATCCTCGCGGCCGGACTGGGTATGCGGGAAAAGGCTTACGAAATGTATCTCCGTACCGCTCGCCTGGATCTGGATGATTACAACAATGATACCGAAGATGGCCTGCATATTACTTCGATGGCCGGGACCTGGATGAGCGTTGTGAAGGGCTTCGCAGGTCAGCGGATCAGGGATGGGTTACTTTCGTTCAAACCCTACATTCCGCAACAATGGGACGGATATTCTTTCCGGATCGGGTTCCGGGGGGCTTTGTTGAAAATCACGGTGTCGAAACAGGCTGTAACGATTGAAAACGCCTCGGAAAGTCCTCTTACAGTTTGGGTTAATGATCAGAAGGTCTTTATTGACGCTCTCGCTTCTGTACAAATTTAATTACTATCAGTTACTTAAAATGATCTTATTTATTTAAAAAATTATATTTTACCTGAAATTTAGCAAACGGTTAACTCATTAATTGTAATTTTCCCTGATTCCTTGTAGGTTAGCAGCTTTTGAGCCATTCTACTGATTATGGTACAGAAATTCTGCCTACTTGTGATGACAGGTATGTTGCTGATGCTGATGGTTTTAACTCCAAAGCAAGTATCGGCGCAGGATTTTAGTGAGTGCCAACGGCTTGTCAAAGAACTTCTACCTGTTTTCAATCAATCATTCGAGGAGAATAATCCTGCGTTACTTCGCAGCGAGGAATATCAGCGAGGTGTACGCAACCTTCAGGCTGCTTACGCAGCCTATCATAAGGGCGCGTTCCAGCCTTCCGATTCAGTGCAGCGCATGAACAACGAGGCCGTGATATTGGCTCTTTCCGGCAATTATCAGAAAGCACTGCACATTATGGAAGAACTGGATCTGGCAACGCTGGATCCCCATTTGCACTATAATCGTGGTTTGTTTGCATTGCTGTCCGGCAAATATGCCGCGGCCCGTACCGATTTCGCCGATGCTCCGGGAGGGTCAGAAGCGATCGTGAATACACTGGTGTCGTTAGGCAAACAGAAAAAATACCAGGAAGCGGAAAGCTTTGCAAATAGCAATTCAGCGAAAAACACCGGAGGGAAGTGGAACTTCAACGTCGGAATGGTGTACAAATACAACGGCAATATGGAACAGGCCGTTGACGAGATCACGAGTGCAATCCGGCAGAAGGATGAAATGGCATACCGGTTGCAGCGCGGCGACATCCTGATGAGGACCGGTAATGACAAGCGGGCTGTGAAAGACTTTGAAAAGGTGGCGCGAACGCATCCGAAAGCACAAATCCGCTATGCGAATGCACTGTTATCGCTGAATCAGTTTGGAATGGCCAAGGCCGTTTTTGAAAAATACCTTGAGTCGGATGACCGCACATTCCGCGGAGATGCTTACCTCGGAATGGCTCATTCCTGTTATGGCCTTCGACAGACCGGCGAAGCGCAGCGCTATTACAAACTGGCATCGACATTGAAGCGTGAAACCCCGGCATTGCAATCAGGTATCGCCAACACGCATCTTACCAAGCACGAATATCAGATGGCTTTCACGCTGTTTGACCGGGTGATCAAAAAGGACTCCAGCTATTTGCCGGCATACCTTGGACGCGCGGTCGCTTATTATGGACAGAAAAAGTATGATCTGGCGCTCAAAGATTTTAAGAAAGGCGAAAAGGCCCTCAATGCAGATAATAAGTTCTTTGCCGATCTTTTTGTTACCAAGGCCTTTTCGGAGTATTATCTCAAGAAAAGTGCCGAAGCGCAGGAGGATTTTCAAAAAGCGATCAGGTTGGATCCGGCCCGATACGAGGCGCTTGCCGGGCTAAGCGGTATCATGATCGATCAGAAACGGTATTCCGAAGCAGGGCAGTACCTGGCCAAAGCACTTCAGTATGAGCAAGGCTATGACCTCATGTGGAGTAACTATGGGAACCTGCTAATGCATTTTGACATGTTTAAAAAAGGCTATCAGGTTTTTAAGCGGGCCGTCGCCCTGAATCCCGCTAACGTGAATGCACAGAATGGCTGGGGTATCGTACTGCTCGAAAATGACCAGCTCGACAAGTCGATGGCCCTGTTCGATAGCCTGGTGCGTGAAAAACCCGAATTGCCGTTTGTGCATAATAACCATGGAATTGTGCAGGCCTACATCGGCAACAGGCATTCCCAGAAGCATCAGGTCAATGAAGCCAATGCCCGTTATGACGGTGCATTTGAGGATTTCAGGCTGGCGATGGCAGCGGCTCCGACACGAAAATTCTATAATGTGAACCAGGGGAATGTGTTTCGTTATATGGAGCGTTTTGATGAAGCCAAGGTTAGTTATCAGACCTATCAGGATAAGAGTGCTTTGAACAACACGGCCGTGATGTATGCCGGGCAGGAGCGTATGAAGGATGCCAAATACTACTTGGGCATCGCCATTCAGATAGACTCATTACATAGAGTGTTTCAGTACAACATGTCGGTGCTGGTGAAAGGGAAACAGAAGGAAATGATGCGTCTCGTTGCCTCGGCCGACGAAAACAGCCCTTTTTCGGACATCGGGATCAAGTACAGCCGGGACGGGTTTGTAACCATCTATCTCTACGACTACGAATACGATGTCCTGAGTTTTCCTGGCCGGCACTATATGCCGCTGCCCGTGGCGGAGTACAAAGAGGACTACTTTATTCCGGAGTACGATTTCAAACTGGTTGCCTACGAAAAGAAGAAGGGGGATGGCAGCAAGAAGAAACGCGTTCGTTATCACACGCAGAAAGTAAAGATGCCGGGAGGAAGAGGCAGGTCGGGAACGAGGTGTCCTATACTTTTCTAGAAGTTAAATGGTGCTTAACCACTCCAAAGCAACATTCTGAGCAATAATTTCCACGCATCAAAGGTGAGAATCCGCATTTGATGTAATTTTTTCCACTATTTTCAAGCGCTTGTCAACTACCGGTATTCCCTTTGATCGGGATTTGGTATTGTGAAGATATTCTTGACTTCGACGAAGCTGATAGGTTTGTCCAGAAAGAAATCCGCACCATTTCGAAATGCCTCTTCCCTCAGATTAGTCATTGCGCTCATCATCACCACCTTGGCAGTTTTACCTGGATTCACATCCTTGATAGTCCGGATAGCCTGTACGCCCTTTCCGTCGGGCAAATTGTTGTCTATGAATATCCAGTCAGGGCTCATGGCCCTGACGCAATCTAAGCCTTCGTTCAATGACGCCACCACCCTGATTGCGGCGTCAGGTGTTTGAATATCCAGTTGCTTTATTAGAAAATTGCGCATCAACACTCCCAGATCCCGTTCATCTTCAATAATAACAATTTTCATAGCGCTGTGTGACAAGTAAATTTTTAGTCATCGGTAGTGGAGGTATTTTCCGAAGCTATGAACAGCATCCGAATTCTGAAATAACCTTTGGTATTAACTGAGGCAATAATCCTGCCATGTATCAAATTGACACAATATCCCTTAAGCCTCTCGCCACCCGGAGTTTTTAATCTGCATGTGTTCCTTTTTTACTCCGTTTAGGGCAGTTTTTTTACAGTCAGGCTGTTCGAGTGCCTGATAGTCAGATTTGCTATTTTTATTAATTGATTGTTTTACAGTGATATATGATCCAATTGGGAAACTGTGCTCTGTTTGGTACAGGATTTTCGACGTATTCGGTAAATTGAAGTGATTCACATTAAAACGAATATGCTATGTCAGGCAAAAACATCATTTTAGGTATTGTAACCGCGGCGATAGCGGGTGTCGCGATCGGTTTGCTCATCGCGCCGGATGACGGAAAAAAAACGATCAAGAAACTCAGAAAGAAAACCAATAGCCTCGCAGGTGATCTCATTGCCGCTTTGGAGAAGAGCAAAGCAAAAGCAGGAGAAGCGGCGGACGATTTGAAAAATGAGGGACGTGCCTTCGCGAATGAAGCTGCCGACAAAGCAGAGGCGTATGCGGAAGCCGCCCGCGGGGAAGCAGGGAAGCATTGACCCCGGTGGGTTTATATTTAAACGTAACCGACAACTTTATGAAACCATCAGAGAGTCGCTCGAAGACGGACCAATTCAAAGACTCGATCTCAGGCACGCTGGACTATTTCAAAGATCTGGCAGCTGCCGGCCCGACCGGTGTCGCAGGGCGAGGACTCGAAATGGGGCTGAGCGCTGCGCTAGCCCGCACTGCATTAAGACGCCTCCCGGCTCCCTTCAATTTGGTGGCACCTTTGGTGATTGAGAAAATAATCATGAAGCACGGTGTAGATGAAGGCAGGGAGTTGTTACTGAAAGGGTTGTACTGGGTCAAGAAGGCGACTGACGATAAACCTCTGCAACCAATTTGATCCTTCTGAACAATATCAATGCAAACCCTCCCCTGCAGGAGGGTTTTTGCATTGATATACGTCGGCAAGAGTTTTGCATTTCTTTAAGAACGTTTTCAATATGGGAAATCGCGACAAACAGGAGGCGATCGATGATGGAAGTGCCGGCAGCCCGAGAGTTTAAAGATTCAATTATGTCGATTCCTTTTGATTATCAGTCATATGCGAAGGGTTTCTCTGCAAAGTATAGTCGGTAGCGTGACGGGGGGAAATGCAAAACGACCCGGACTCTGGTAGCTGTTAGCACGCCCCGGATAGCAGAAAAAGCAGTTTTGAGCTGAGGATTCCTTCTACATTCTGAATAATAATACTCAGTCTGTGGAAATAACTACGCAATCTTCGGTAACGCACCCCGCGATTGAGGCTAGATTAGATAAAGAGTCGTAAATTTAAAGCATCAAGAGAATTAAAATTTTACCCTTAGTTGCTATATGCAAAGACAGACGCAGACGCAAAGACAGACTTTAAAATATTCTCCCTTGCAAATTCAGATGCTGAATTTACTGCACCTGACTACAATGGAGCTTGAACAGAGGATTAAAGAGGAACTCGAAGAAAATCCCATACTGGAAGAAGGGAAGGATGAGAATACGGCGGAGGAGAGCACCGACGAATTTGAGGAAGGGGATGTGACATCCGGTGGTGAGGACAATTCGGTACAGGACTATTATGACTGGGATGAATTCCGTGATGACGATATTCCTGATTATAAAACTTACGCTAATAATCAGTCGGCTGATAACGAACTATATACCCGGCCGATGGTCGAAACCATGTCGTTCCGTGATGACCTGAAACAGCAGGTACACTTTCTGCGGCTGGATGAGCGCCAGCAACTCATTGCAGACTTCATCCTCGACTCGCTGGACGAAGACGGGTTCCTCAGAAGGGAAAGCGATGTGATCGCAGATGATATCTCATTCGCCAACAGCATGTTTATCGATACCGATGAAGTGAACACCATGCTGAGAGTCATCCAGCAGCTGGACCCCCCCGGTATTGCCGCCAGTGACCTGAAAGAATGCCTGCTCATTCAGCTCCACCGGATGGAGAATCAGAATGAGGTCTGGAAATGGGCATTCAAGATCGTTTCCGACGCCTTCGATGAGCTGGGTTCACGGAACTATGACAAGATCATGCGTATCACCGGGTTGGACGAAGAGTCGCTTAAGAAAGCGATACAGCTCATTACAACGCTGAACCCCAAGCCAGCTTCCGGATTGCGCAACGACTCGATCGTGAACGAGAGTATCAAACCTGACTTCATGCTCTGGTATACCGAAGACGGGGAAATCGAAGTGCAGTTAACCTGGGGAAACAGCCCCGCATTGAAACTGAATAAGGTTTTTACCCAAATGGCTGAACAGAAGAACGACAAAGCCACCAATCAGTTTCTCAAAAATAAGATGAACTCTGCCAAGTGGTTTATCGACGCCATTAAGCAGAGGGAGAACACGATGCTGAACACTCTGAAGGCCATCGTGAGGCTGCAATACGATTATTTCCAGACCGGCGATATCAAGAAACTGCGCCCTATGATCCTGAAAGACGTGGCGGAGATCATCGACATGGATATTTCGACTGTATCCCGGGTAACGACCAACAAATATGTACAGACACCTTTCGGCATAGTACTCCTCAAAGACCTGTTTACCGAAGGCGTTACCAATGAAGACGGGACCGAAGTTTCAAACCGCGAAATCCAGGAGGCGATCAGGGAGATCGTGAGCGAGGAAGACAAGCGACACCCGTACAATGACCAGCAGATTACAGACATGCTTGCAGAAAAAGGCTATTCGGTTGCCAGAAGGACTGTAGCCAAGTATCGCGAGCAACTGAACATACCCACTGCAAGGTTGAGAGTTACTATTTAAGCAACAAGTTAAGCCCAGAGAGCCGGAATGAAAAAAATAGTAGTTGTTGATGACGAAGCGGATATTTGCTTCTTGTTGAAGCGGTTTTTATCAAAGAATGATTTTATAGTTGAAACAGCCCAGAATGGTAAGGACGGCCTCGCATTGATAGAGTCCATTTCTCCCGACCTGGTTATGACGGATTTTAGGCTCGGTGATATTACAGGCACCGAACTTCTGACGACCATCAAATCCAAAAGACCAAACGTACCGGTCCTGATCATCACCGGATATTCGGATATTAAAGTGGCTGTCAATGTGATGAAATTAGGCGCTTATGACTATATCACCAAGCCATTATTTCCCGACGAGATCCTGGTGACGGTGAAAAAAGCAATAGCGGATGCCGAGGCTTCGCAAAATGAGGAGCACGAATATGCGCCTCCCGTATCCGATGGTAGTTCAGAACCAACGAAATCCTCCCGGAAAAGCCAGCTGCGGACCAAAGCCGGGTATGTCATGGGGAATAGTGATGTTTCGGATAACCTGTTTAAGCAGGTGGATCTCGTGGCACCTACCAATTTCAGCGTCATTATTTATGGAGAAAGTGGTTCCGGCAAAGAAGCAATCGCCCAGGAAATACATAATCGTTCGAGGCGCAGGGATATGCCGTTTGTAGCGATGGATTGCGGTGCAATTTCAAAAGAGCTGGCAGGGAGCGAGTTGTTCGGCCACGAAAAAGGCTCCTTTACGGGTGCATTGCAAACCAAAATCGGCCATTTCGAACTGGCTAATGGCGGTACGTTGTTTCTGGATGAGGTTTCGAACCTGTCTTATGAAATCCAGGTAGCATTGCTGCGCGTCGTGCAGGAACGAAAGATGCGGCGGATCGGCGGATCCAAGGAGATCGACCTCGACGTCAGAATCATTGTTGCGAGTAACGAGCGGTTGCTGGAATCTGCCAAGAGCGGTAAATTCCGGGAAGACCTTTACTACCGGTTCAATGAATTTACCATTGAAGTGCCGGCGCTACGTAATCGGAGGGAAGATTTGATGCTGTTCGCCGGGTCATTTTTGGAAACCACCAATGCCGAGCTCAACAAAAATGTCAAGGGGTTCTCCGAAGAAGTGAAGAACGACTTTTTGAACTACTCCTGGCCGGGTAATCTCCGGGAGCTGAAAAATGTGATCAAACGATCGACCCTGCTTTCGGACGGTGAACTGATCGAGGAAAAAGCATTGCCTTTTGAAATTGTCAATTATAAGCGTCTGAAAGACCTGGACGACGAACCGGCACCGGCAAGTCTGTCGGCTTCATCGGCGACGTCATTTGATGGCGCAGACGGAGAGGACAACAAGCCAAGCCTGAAAACCGTGGCCAATGAGGCGGAGTATGATATGATCATGCAGGTGTTGCGTGATGTAAACTTCAATAAAAGCAAGGCTGCACGTTTGTTGAACATCGACCGGAAGACACTTTATAACAAAATGAAGCAATTCGACATCTGATAGCGGAAGGACCAGTGCGGGATGACTAACAAATTGATCAGGGTTTTATTGGTGGACGACGATGAGGATGACTATTTCCTTACCCGGGAATATTTTCAGGATCTT
Organism: Dyadobacter ginsengisoli DSM 21015; assembly: GCF_059568735.1. Lineage (NCBI taxonomy): Bacteria > Pseudomonadati > Bacteroidota > Cytophagia > Cytophagales > Spirosomataceae > Dyadobacter > Dyadobacter ginsengisoli. The sequence continues at coordinate 493,331 of NZ_JCANTY010000004.1, read as the reverse complement.
GTCAACTGGAAATTCGACATTACCTGGTGCGCCACCTTCAGGGACGCGGAAAAACATATCCGCGACAATAAATACGATCTGTACCTGTTTGACTACCTTCTTGGGGAAAGTACAGGGATAGACCTCATAGAACTGGCCTGTGGTTTCGAATGTGAGGAGCCTATAATATTGCTGACAGGCAAGGGCGATACTAAAATCGCCGTAGAGGCATTACGCCTCGGAGCTGCCGATTACCTGATCAAAAGCGAACTCGACGCGGAAAAGCTTGAAAGAAGCATCCGGTATGCCCTGGAAAGAACGTCAGTTCTTAAGGCACTGCGGCACAGTGAAAGGCGCTATCGCCGGATTTTCGAAGAATCCAGTGATTTTTTGTTTATCAGCGACCTGGAAGGCAATATCATTGATTTCAATGAAGCGGCCAGTATGCTTACCGGCTGTTCGGTGGAGGAACTGAAAGAAAGAAAAATCACGGAACTGATTGAAGGTCCTTTGTTTACAACACTTTGGACGGATATTGCCGATCATCCTATTCACGATCAAGAAGTAAAACTGCTGACAAAGGATAATGACAAACGTTACTGCCTGTTATCGGCGTCGGTCGAGGTAGACGATGATCACCCATATGTACAGGGGCGCATACACGATATGACAGCCCGCAAGCAATCGGAAAATGAAAGGTTGTTTTCTGAGAAAATGGCGGTTACCGGACGGCTTGTGCGTATGCTTGCCCATGAGGTACGTAACCCGCTCACGAATGTCAATCTTTCGGCGGAGCAACTGGAAATGGAGCTCATCGACGAAGATCACAAGTTCTATACACAGATCATTAAGCGTAATTGTAACCGCATCAACGATCTGATTACCCAACTGCTGGAGCCATCCTCGTCAGAAGATATCGAATTGATCGAAAACTCGGTGCATTCGGTATTGAGTCAGGCAATCAACGCGGCATTGGACCGGGTGCAGCTCAAGCGTATCCAGATTGTCAATGAATTTGCGCAAGAGGAACTGGCACTACCCTTGGACAGGATCTCATTACAGATGGCATTTCTAAACCTCATTACCAACGCGATCGAAGCAATGGAAGAGGACCGGGGCATTTTGCGTATCACCACCCGTAGCCAGGGTGATTTGATCCAGGTAATTTTTGCAGATAATGGTTCGGGAATCAGCGAGGAGCATATGGATAAAATCTTTGAGCCCTATTTTACCGGAAAGAATAACGGAATGGGGATTGGTTTGTCCACAACTATGAGCATTATACACGCACATCACGGGCGTATAGAAGTACAGTCTGCACTGGGAGCGGGAACTACATTCACCATCAATTTTCAGGTCAATAAATAATTGTTTACAGGCTGTATCAGGGCTATTTTCATGCAACGGTTGTATACGCAGTCGCGTAAAGAGAGAAAAAACCGGCGCAGTTTATGAAACCTATCTTTACAGTTCTGTTCGCAGTTGTATTCTTCCAGGTCAGGGCGCAGGATGATTCCGACTATTTTCGAAAAGTCTACAAGCGGCCAATCGGAGAAAAACCATACAATACCGAATCACTTCTGAAAAAATTCGGAGATGTTCGCATCCGGGACCGCTGGTATATGGGCGTAAACGGGTTTGTCAGGACAGATAAAAACACCATCAACAATGATTTTGACGGACTGATCGGTACACAGTCGCCGGCAGTGTCGGCATGGGGCGTCTCGGCGGGATGGGTATTCAGGGAACAATGGGTTGTGGAGGCAGCATACGACCGTTCCGCTATTCACAATGTCCTGATGATTTATGGTGACAATCCGCTGAGCTACCAGATGGAAAATGACAAGAACAGTCTGATTGTGCGGGGTAAAATGCGCTTGCTTTTCGGCAAAAATTATGTTCGCAAATCCGCATTCTGGATCAGCGCTGGTACGGGGCTGATCCCCAATTCAGGTAAAGAAAAGGAATACATGGAGTTTTCCGGGTACAGGGAAAAAGGTCGGAGGCAGGGCGTAGATACCTTGTTCATGTCCAGTGACACCCGTATTGCTTCTTCTGTCACGGGTTTGATGGAAGCCTCTGCGGAATATGTGATCAAAGTCGCCAAGTCCATTGATATGTCGCTTTTTGCCAGAAAGCAATGGGGCTTAGGCAATTCCATTTCTACCGACCTGATTTACAAGATCAATGGTGTCGAAACGGAGCGGGCCAGGATCACGGGTGACGGATCGGGCTGGAGCTTTGGCATATCGCTGCGCTACGTTTTCCATATCGGCTACGATTTTTCTCCGCTTGGCCACAATGCGGGAAAAATATAAAGGCCATCCGGTTTCGCAGATGGCCTTTATATTGAATTACTTCTTCTAGGCGTATTTCGATGTTTTGATTTTCCGGTTAAAGAAACCATAGATGATCGGGAAGATCAGCAGCGTTAGGACCGTGGCCGTGATGAGCCCGCCAATGACCACGATTGCGAGTGGTTTCTGGGTTTCTGAACCGATACCGGTGGAAACTGCGGCCGGCAGCAAACCGATAGCGGCCATCAATGCAGTCATAATAACCGGGCGAATACGCGATTTGACGCCTTCCCGGATCGCCTCGTCGAGCGACATTCGCGCAGCCAGGTTTTTGTTGAATACCGAGATCAAAATCACCCCATTCTGCACACATAACCCGAAGAGTGCGATAAAACCGACCCCCGCTGAAATCCCGAAGTTCATGTGCGTCACGTGCAGCGCGAGGATTCCTCCAATAAGCGCAAACGGCACATTGATGAGGACCAGGCCGGCATCTTTCGCATTGCTGAACATAATGAACAGGAGAATGAAGATACCGATCAGGCTGATCGGAACCACCTGGCCCAGGCGGGCGGTAGCACGCACCTGGTTCTCAAACTCACCCGACCAGTTTACCGAATATCCTTTGGGCAATGAGGAAAGCAATGGTTTTACCTTCGATTGCGCTTCCGCGATGGTACTTCCCAGATCCCGTTCACGGACCGAGAATTTTACGCCGATGAAACGTTTGTTATTATCACGGTATACAAATGCAGGACCGGTGACAGTGCGGATCGTCGAGATCTCCTTCAGGGGGATCTTGCCGCCTGTCAGGGTAGGGACCATCAGTTGCTGGATGTCGTCCACCGTGCGGCGGTACTGTTCCTCGTACCGCAGGCGGATGTCGAACTTGCGCTCGCCTTCGTACAGGATCGAGGCCGTTTTACCACCGATCGCCATTTCGATCACTGCCTGTGCATCGGCGATGCTAACACCATATTGTGCCATTTTATGGTCGTGCAGGATCACACTCACCTCCGGTTGGCCTATGTTTCTCAGTATACCCACATCCTTGATCCCAGGTACATCCTTGATGGCTTCGAGCACCTGATTGGCTTTGTTGTTCAATGTTTCCAGGTCATCGCCATAGATCTTGACGGCGTTGCTGGCATTCATCCCGGCCACTGCTTCGGCTACATTGTCGATGATAGGCTGCGAATAGTTATAATTGATGCCCTGAAACTGTTTTAACTTTGTGTCCATCTCCTCGATCAGATCATCCTGGCTGATTTTCCGTTTCCATTCATCTTTCGGTTTGAGGTTAACCTGCATCTGGACGTAGTAAAAGCCCGATGGATCGGTACCATCGTTGGAACGGCCGGTTTGCGACAGAACGCCGTTTACCTCCGGGAATTCATTCAGTTTCGCCCGGAGGACGGTTACCATCTTGACGGTTTCAGCCAGCGAGCTGCTCATTGGCATTTTGGCTTCCACCCACAATGCACCTTCATTGAGAGTAGGCAGGAACTCGGTTCCCAGGAATTTAGCAGAAAAGAGACTGAGGCCGAGGAATGCGGTTGCAAAAACGACGCTCAGCTTTTTGTGTGCATAACACCATTCGAAGCCCCTGGTCACCGCATTGTCGAAGAACCGGACAATAGGATTACTTTTTTCACGCACATTCTTCTTCAACAAAATAGAGCAGAGAACCGGTACCAGCGTCAGCGTGTAAAGCAATGCACCCAGCAATGCAAAACCGAGTGTGTAGGCGAGCGGCGTAAACATTTTTCCTTCCACTTTCTGAAAACTGAAAATGGGGATCAATGCGGTGATGATAATGAGTTTGGAGAAGAATATCGCCTTGCCGAGTTCACCGCCGGTGCGCTTGATCAGTCCCAGCTTGGAGAGCTTGTTGAAACGCTCCATTCCATTTCTATGGGAAAGGTGGTCCAGCGCCACGAATATTCCTTCCACCATCACCACCGCGCCGTCGATAATAATCCCGAAGTCGATGGCGCCCATGGATAGCAGGTTGGCCGACATGCCTTTCAGCCGCAGGCACATGAATGCGAAGAGCAATGCGAGCGGGATGATGATCGAAACGATCACAGTCGTGCGCCAGTCGGCCATGAAAATGAACACGATCACAGTCACCAGCACAATCCCTTCGATAAGGTTGTGTTTCACCGTATGCGCGCAGAAATCGATGAGATTGTCACGGTCATAGAATGTGACCATCTTGACATCCGGCGGGAGGATTTTTGTGTTCAGCTCTTCGATCTTGTCCTTGACGCGGGCCAGTACTTCGCTCGGGTTTTCCCCTTTTCGTTGTACGACGATCCCTTCGACGACATCGTCATTACCATCCAACCCGACCTGACCCACGCGCGGCATATCCGACTCCCGCACATCAGCAACGTCTTTCACAAGCACGGGGTTGTCTTTGACATATTCAACAATGATATTCTGAATGTCGGGAATTGAATTCAGCAGACCGATCCCACGGACCACATAGGCTTGCCCATTTTTCTCGATCACATCGCCGCCGACGTTGATGTTACTCTTGGTAACAGCCTGGTACACTTCCAGTGGGGTAATGTTGTACTTTACCAGTTTGGTGGGGTTCACCTGAACCTCGTAGATCTTGTCGCGGCCACCGAATGCGACTACGTCGGCTACGCCGGGTACGCTGCGAAGCTGTCTGTCAATGATCCATTTGTGCAAAGTGAGCAATTCGCGGCTGTCGCGGTCCTTGCTTTGAAGGGTGAAGCGGAAAATTTCACCGGTAGGACCATATGGCGGTTGCACATCCGGTTCGACCCCGTCGGGCAGCGAAACGGTGCGCAGCTGGTTATTGACCTGCTGCCGGGCAAAGAAATCTTCAACCCCATCATCAAAAATAATTTTGACAATGCTGAGCCCGAACATCGTAGTACTGCGCACGTTGGTTTTTTGCTGCACGGAGTTCATGGCCACCTCGATCGGTACTGTAACAAACCGCTCGATTTCCTCCGCGCTCCGGCCGTTCCACTGCGTGACGATGATGATCTGCGTATTGGTCACGTCCGGAAATGCTTCCAGCGGAGTGTTTTGGTAACTGACAATCCCTGAGATAATCAGCAGGCCTGTCATAAAGAATATGAAGAACCGGTTTTTCAAAGAAAACCCGACGATCCCCCGGATGAATTTGTTCATCGAAATAATGAGTGAATTAGTGAATGGGTGAATGTTCAATTGGGTGAATGGGCGAAATATTCACTCATTGACTCATTCACAATTAGTCATTAAGCGCATCGTACACCAGTAGCTGGTTCTTCGAAATGATGGCTTCGCCGGGTTTCAGGCCGCCTTTGATGTAGGTGCGGTCGGCGAGTGAGCGGTATACTTCCACGGGGCGGGTTTCAATTTTGGAACGGCTGTGGTATACCATTACCCAGTTTTTGCTTCGGTCGAAAATAATGGCCTGTGAAGGGATTGCCTGCATCTGCATGCCTTCTTCAAAATGGAGCGTTACCGTCGCATGCATTTCGGGTTTGAGTTTGAAACCGACATTCTGCAACTGAATGCGTATCTTCATTGCTTTGGTATCAGGGTCGAGGACATTGTAGATTTTATCGACTTTGCCTTTGAACACTTCATCAGAAAAGCTGATCGTGCGTACTTCCGCGGGCATACCGAACTTTACGCGAGGAATGTCGCTCTCGTTGACATTTGCCATGACCCATACGTCGGCGATCTGTCCTACTGTGAAAAGACTCTCGGAATTATCGGAGCGCAGCTGCATGCCCCGGTTTACATTCTTGTCGATGATAAAGCCGTTGATCGGCGACTTGACGGTGTAGTTGGTGGATTTACCCAAGCCATAAATGGAGAATACTTCCTTGACGCGGTTCAGCTCGGCCTGTGCCTTATCCACAATCTGACGGGCTGAGATGACATCCCGTTCAGGAACCAGCTTACTTTCGAAAAGATCTTCAGTGGACGACAGGTTTTTTTGCGCGATCAAAAGATCCGATTGGGCCTGGATCATCTGGCGTTCGAAGTCGGCCACCTCACCCGAACGGATTGTAGCCAGCTTTTGTCCTTTGCGTACATTATCGCCCAGCTCTACATCCACCTCCTCCACGTTTCCTCCCACAAGCGGGTACACCTTGATAACCTGGTTTTCGTCCGGCACTACTTTCCCGACCAGCGTGAGCTCATTGCGAACCGGTTCGGTTCTGACGGTATCGAGTTTAATACGGCTCATCATGGTGTCAGAGAGCATGAATGCCTTCGACTCCTCGGAATCTTCTTTCTTTTTATTGCAGGATGTCAGCCACATTCCGAGGGTGGCCAGCATGACAACATACAGTGAATTTTTCATTGGAAACTATTTAATGGCAATGCCGTGATAAGTTGTGTTCAGTTTGGGTGGGTTAATTGAAAAGCTCTTCGCCGACGACGTAATTCAGCTCTTCATATACTTTGATCCGGTCGGCCTGCAGGCGGTTATACTCCTTGATACTTTCATTGTAGGTTTCAATGAAATCGATGAATTCGAGAAGGGAGATGTTCCGTTTCTGGAAATTGTCGTAAATGCCGTTGCTCAGGAGCTGGAATTGGTCGGTAAACTGGCTTTCTACACTCTGGAAAGCCTTGTCGGCAATGCCTACTTTTTGGACGGCCGCGTCCACTTCATTGGTTACCATGTTTTGCTTCGCGTTTTCAGCTGTTTTATAGTAGCTGATGCCGCTTTTCGCCGCCCGGATATTGCCCTGGTTCCTGTTGAAGAAGGGTAACGCTATGGAAGCATTCACGCCAAAATAATTGCTCACATAATTGCTCGCCTGGTCGTATACCGCCCCGACCTGAATGTCCGGCACAGCGAGTGCTTTTTGCAGCCTGTAGTTAAGTTCTGCCTGTTTAGTTTCCGATTGTGCCACTTTCAGATCGGCGCGGCTTTGTAAAGCCTTTTCTTTCAATGCGGTAACATCGTAACGATTGAGCTGATAACGCCGGATGTCCGAACTGTTGACGACCGACTTCACAGGACGTTCCGTGTTGAGCAGGGTGCGCAGGTCGCGCTGGTTTTCCTGCAATTCGAAGAGAATGTTAGCCCGTTCGTTGGTGAGTTCGAAGAGGAGTGCTTTCAGGCGGACTACTTCTTTCAGTGATATGTTCTTGCGGTTGTATTCTTTGTCAAACGCGGTAACAGTCGTGGTGAGCGTCCCAATCTGATTGTCGTACAATGCGATGGTTTGTTCCAGGTAGTAAGATTCGAAGAAGATCTGGCGCAGCTCGAATTTCAGGGTACGGATCAGGTTATAGAACTGGAACTCTGTCTTGCGTGTCGATTCCACGTCCAATGCCACCTGCTTGTTCCGTTTACCGGCACGGGTAATAAGTTGCTGGATGGTGAATGCCTTCTGGCCATTTTTCCCAACATCCAGTGCACCGCGCGAGGGGTTGTAAGCGCTGATCTCGACGCCAAAAGTCGGGTTGTTCCATAGCTTGTCCTGGACCTCGATGGATTTGGCAATGTCGATCTGGTATTTTTCAGCCAGAATCTCAAGGTTGTTTTGTAGAAACAGGCTATCGGCCTGCCGGATCGATAGCCGGAGCGTGTCCTGTGCGTGTGCGGCTGCTGTGAGACAAATGAAAAGCCCGGTGAGGTATATTCGCATAATTTCCGTGTTAGAATGATGCGATATTCCGACACCGGTATTACACCAGGCTTAAAATAGCCTTAGAAAAAAATTAGAATGTCCCGGCAGAGCTTAAACGTGGGTTAAATGCACCTGAAACTCGCTTCCCTGACCGATTTTACTGGTTACCGAGATAGTCCCGTGATGCAGTTCGATGATCCGCTGACAAATAGAAAGGCCAATGCCGAACCCGGGCAGTTCGGTCGCATTGGAGGATCTGAAAAATGGATTGAAAATGTGCGGAAGATCTTCCTCGCTGATCCCGATCCCGCGGTCACGTACTTTCACCACGCAGGACTTTTCATCTGACGAAATAAGTATCTGGGCACTTCGGTCGGAAGAGTATTTGCAGGCATTGTCCAGCAGATTGGAAAACACTCTTTTCAAAAGCTCTTCATTTCCCTGGATCACGGTTTCATTTTCGTTCTCGGGGATCGTCTCGTAGTCGATCGCTACCGTGTAATCCGGATGCGAGGAGAGCAGTTCTTCCTTGGCCAGAAATGCGAGGTCCTCGATATGCACCGGTGCCATTTTCATGCTGCCGATGTTTTCGTAGGAGCGCGCCAAAAAAAGCAGGTTGTTGGTAATGCTGATCAGTCGCTCGGTGTCCGAAAAGAGGTTGGCAAAAACCTCTTCGATCTCGGGGTTGTCTTTGTTGAAGCGCTGCCCGAGCTGAATTTCCGATTTCAATGCGGCTAACGGCGTTCGGAGCTCGTGCGACGCGTGGGAGACAAAACTCTTTTGTTGTTCAAAAGCTTTGTTGAGACGGTATAATACGGTATTAAAGTTGATGGCCAGTTGCGCGATCTCGTCTTTCCGGTTGCCTTCGTCAAGCTGCTGCGACAAGTTTTGGGCGGTAATAAGCGAAACCTGCGCATTGATCCGGCTGATGGGCTTCAATGCATTACCCGCAAAGTATATACCCAAACCGACGGTAAGAGCGATTCCCGCCAGCAGGCCCCAGCCGAGGGTACTTTTCAGGTTTTGCAACTTGCTATGCCCGAATGTGTCGTATGCTGAGGCCAGTACCACCAGCGGGTCGTCACCTTCCTGATACAGCAGTCCTATCACCTCATTTTCCCGCTGATGGAATTCCATGTACCCTTTTTGGCGTACCTCGTTGAGCAGGGACGCGTGATAGGTGAGGAGCTTGTCGTCGACACTCGAATAGATCAGCTCGTTGCTGGCATCGAAAATGAGCACTTTTTCATCGAGCATTTCCGATAAAGTGTTTTGGTCAATGGCTTTCAGCAGATCTTTGTCGATCCCTTTCACTTTGACTAACAAGCGACAGGTTGTGCGTGCCCGGCTTTTCAACCGGTCATAAAACTCTTCCTGGCGGTAATGTTCGGAGACACTGTAAATGGCGATAGAAAATACGGTCAGTACCGCCGCTACAAGGAGCGTGAATTGGAGGGCGATACGATCTTTGATTTTCATAAAGTGTTATTCTTCTTTCATAATGTATCCCATGCCCGGCCGGGTGTGGATCAGCTTGGTAGAAAAGTCGCGATCGACTTTTTTTCGTAAATAATTGATATATACCTCAACTACATTGGTCCCCGGGTCGAAATTAAGGTGCCATACGTGCTCGGCGAGGTCCATTTTAGAGACGACCCGGCCGCGGTGCAGCATGAAGTACTCCAGCAGAGCGAACTCCTTCGCCGTGAGATCGATCGCGTTGCCGGCCCGTTTGACCTGCTTGGTCCCGAGGTTCATTTCAAGGTCGGCGATGCGGAGTATTTTGTCGGATGTCTCGGGGTTGATCAGATCCGAAACGCGTAATGCGGCATGGATCCGGGCAAGCAATTCCCTGAAATCGAATGGTTTGACTATGTAGTCGTCTGCGCCGCTGTGAAGCCCCTCCACTTTGTCCTCTATTTCCCCGAAAGCAGTCAGCATGATGATCGGCAGCGAAGGCTTATAGATTCTGACCTGCTGGCAAACATCGTAGCCTTTCATGCCCGGAAGGTTGACATCCAGTAATATCAGGTCGAATTTCTTATCCAATGCCATTTGCTTGCCGGTAATGCCGTCGTAGGCTATCTCGGCTTCAAAATTCTCGGCGGCCAGCCCGCGAAATATGTTCTGGGCAATTCTTCGGTCATCCTCAACAATCAGGATTTTTTTCATCAGTGTTCCAAATGGGTCGAATCAATTTACAAAACGGCGGTTATATATGCTAAAACCGGCCTGCGGATAATTTACTCCCTGGGAACAAAGTAAGTCAGGAAATAGCTTTGGAAGCAATGTCCTGAACTTCCGCCGTGGAAGGACCCTGGAATACAATACCATGATCCAGCGAATGGATGATGGCTTTGTTGCTGTGCGCGAAGTAGCATGTATCGATACCCATTTCCTGTATTTGTTTGATTAGCAGTGTAGTATGCGGCTTGCTGCGCTTGCGGGTTTGGCGTATGTATACAGCTCGGATGTTGCCGGGGAAAGTCCGGCAGATTTCTTCATAAATTATCGGGTCTTTTTGTGAATCGTCGCCCAGGAGAATGAATTGCAGTTCTGGATAAAAATGGATGATGTTGTGGATTTTGCGGAGTTTGTGCTCATGTGATCCGCTACCGGTCATCACAAAGTCGTCCAGACCCGACTTGATCTTTTTCAGTTTCAGGACGGCTTTGGGAAGGCCGTTCAATTCGGCGAACCGCACGATCATGTCGTAGAGGTTCCATTCGCTGCTCGATACATAGAAAAATATGTTGCTGTCTTTATGCGGATGTGTGCGGCTTGCAAACGACAGTAACTGGTAATGCTTTACCACATCATCGAAAGGCTTGCGCGCCTGCACATTCCTGGAAAGCAGCACAAAAAGTTTCCGGAACGACCGGCGGCTGTGCGAGATCAGGAACGTGTCGTCGATATCGGAAATCAGTCCATAGCTGCTTTTATAGGGTAAGAAGAACTCCTCCGTACTTTCCGCATGGTATTTTTTACCGTTCATCTCATCATCGACTGTCACCCGATAGGTATGCCAGCCGCTGGGGATATCCTGCGCAAATGGAACCTGAAACCTGAAATAGCCATCGGCTTCGGCTTTCGTTTCATGCGTTACCTCGCCCAGGTGTAACGTTACCGTGACAAACGGAATGGTTTTAATGGAGAATAGCTCAATGATCGTCCGGGCGTAGCGGAAACCGCTGCGGGTGTACTTGCGATCTCCCGACGGATATTTTTTGACAACATGACCAAAAACAACGAGTTCCTTTTTGTTGGCGTAGCCCCGGTATAATTTTAAGTCACAACGTTTCATACCTATCTTTAACCTCATCGACTTCATTTCCCTAATTTATTGAATATGTCTTCACAACCGAAAGTTTTGCTGATAGTAAATCCCATTTCCGGGGACGTGAACAAAGATGTCATTTTTGAAAGAGTAATAGAAAAATCAGAAGCGGCCGGTTGCGACCTGCGTATTTATTCCACCACCGGCGACGACGATCAGCAGACGATCAAGGAAATGGTTGAAAATATCAGGCCTGAGCGGGTACTGGTAGCGGGTGGGGACGGGACGATTTCGATGGTAGCGCAGGCATTGCACGGTACCGACTCCATTTTGTGTATTATACCTGCCGGATCTGCCAATGGCCTTTCGGTAGATTTCGGGTTGACCGGCTCTATTGATCAGGCATTGGAAGTGGCATTCGAAGGCGAAGTTTCAGCGATCGACGCTGTGTCGATCAATGGGGAGATCAGCCTGCATTTGGCTGATATTGGGTTAAATGCATTGCTGGTCAAAAACTACGAGGATAGCGATACCCGCGGCAAACTAGGTTATGCGCGGGAGATGCTCCGGACGCTCAGCGAGCATGAAAACTTCGACGTGAAGATTACGACGGAGAATGAAGTGTTCGAAACCGAAGCCCTGATCGTCATCATCGCCAATGCGCAAAAATATGGCACGGGGGTGAGTATCAATCCGATAGGTGATATGTGCGATGGCTTTTTCGAACTAGTCATAGCCAAAAAGCTGGATTTTATCGAAACGGCCAAAATCCTCGCCGGCAGCACCGATTTCAATCCCGAGATCATGAAAGTGATCTCCGTCGAAAAAGCGCAGATCGAATGCGTGGAAAAGGCCGCTCATTTCCAGATTGATGGTGAATACAAGGGACTCGTGAAGAAACTGGAAGCGGTGATTTTGAAAGAATACGTCCGTGTAGCGATTCCGGTAGGTTTAAGAAGCATTGAGGAATAGCCGAAATACTGTCCGGCAACAGTATTCCTTCATCAAACCACGCTTTTGTGACCAAATCGATCTCCGCATGAAAATCGCATATACCATCTTTTTCGGCATCCTGGGCCTCGCATCAACAGCTTTCGCGCAGCAGGCCGAACTCTGCCAGGGCGCTTACTTTACCGAAGAGCAAGGGAAGGCTTTCCTTGAAAAACACCTCCCTGCTTCCAAAGCGGAATGGGAGGCCCGCGCCGCGCAAATCCGCCAGCAGATCCGCGACGGCATGAATTTGCAGTCATTACCTGAAAAGCCGGCTTCAAAACCGATTATTCACTCAAAGCGTGAACTGGATGGCTATTCGGTCGAGAATGTGGCTTTCGAAAGTATGCCCGGAATTTACGTCACGGGTAATCTGTACAAGCCATTGAAAAAGCAGAAATCCTACGCAGGCATTCTCGCTCCGCACGGGCACGGCGAGAACCCGCACGGGCGCTTCCGCGAGCAAACGCAGAAACGCTGCGCCACGCTCGCACGGATGGGCGCGATCGTGTTCGTGTGGGACATGGTGGGGCAGGGAGATTCGAAGCAATGTGAGCACAAAATGGCAAAAGCATTGAAATTGCAGACGATTAACAGCATTCGCTCGTTGGATTTTTTACTCTCAATCCCGGGAGTGGATCCTGAGCGGATCGCTTGCACCGGTGAATCCGGCGGCGGCACTCAGACATTCCTGCTGGCCGCACTGGATAATCGCGTGAAGGTTTCCGTTCCGGTAGTGATGGTCTCCGCGTATTTTTTTGGTGGATGTGTCTGCGAAAGTGGCCTGCCTATCCACAAAAAAGGTGATTATCAGACCAACAATGTGGAAATCGCAGCGTTGACTGCCCCGCGCCCGATGATCATGATTTCCGACGGCGGCGACTGGACCAAAAACACGCCGGAAGTAGAATATCCGTTTATGCAAAAGATTTACGGGTTATATGGCAAAAAGGAAAACCTGGAAGCAGTGCATTTGGCAGACGAGAAGCATGATTACGGCCCTTCGAAAAGAAAAGCCATGTATGTATTCATGGCGAAGCATTTGAAACTGGATCTGAAGGCCGTAACAACCGGCAATGGGAATATTGATGAAGAACCTGCCAAGGTGCTGGAACAAAAGGATCTGGCCGTTTTCGATGCCAGTCATCCGCGTCCGGCTAATATTGTAGTGGGTGATGAGGCTGTGCTTAAACTTTTATAGAAAAGCACATGATCTTTGTCATTGTACTAGCCGCCATCGCGTTTATTGTACTCAGTTCCACAGTTTTGAAAATGCATCCGCTGGTAGGTTTGTTGCTGGCGGCAATCGGTGTCGGCGTTTTCGCTGGCCTGCCGATCGATAAGCTGGCTGAAACAATTGGCAAAGGTTTTGGGGAACTGATGTCCAAAATCGGGCTGATGGTGATCCTGGGTTGTGTGATTGGCGCCATTCTGGACAAATCGGGGGCTGCGATCAAAGTGGCGGATGTGATATTGAAGCTATTCGGCGAAAAGCGCCCTGCGTTTGCGATGTCGGTCATTGGCGGCATCGTCGGCATTCCAGTCTTTTGTGATTCGGGGTTTATCATTTTACATAAACTCAATCAGATCGTTGCCAAAAGAACCGGAAAGCCACTGGCAACAATTGCATTGTCATTATCGGGCGGGTTGTTCGCGACGCACACACTTGTACCGCCCACGCCCGGTCCCTTATCCGCCGCCGGTAATCTTGGCATTCCCGATTCCATTGGTCTGGTAATCCTGATCGGTTTGGTAGTTTCCATTCCCAGTCTTTTTCTATCGACCTGGTTTGCAAGGAGATATGCTAGAAATGTGAAACTGATTGAGGATGCGGCAATTGAAGAGCCGAAGATGATAGAGGAGCAGCTGTTACCCCCAGCCTGGAAAGCATTCACGCCGATTGTGCTTCCTATTTTGCTCATTACCCTGGCCTCTTTTGCCAAAATTCTACATTTTCCGGAAGAACTGACGCGTTGGCTCAGTTTCCTCGGCAGCCCGCTGGTATCGTTTCTGCTGGCGATATTTTTCAGCTATTCCCTTTTTCCTGAAAATGCCCCGCAGCGCATGATGGCCTGTTTTAAAAGCGGTATCGAGCATTGCGGTACCACGCTGGTGCTGGTTGGTGCGGGAGGTGCTTTTGGCGCTATTTTAAAAGAAACGTCTTTGAAAGAAATGGTGAGTGAATGGCTGCTGCATAATGAAATGTCGGGAGGTTACCTGCTGGTGATAGCCTTTTTCATTGCTATTTTTTTCAAGACAGCCCAGGGATCCACAACATCGGCGATGGTACTCACCACGAGCATTCTGGCGCCGCTACTGGCGTCGCTCGGTTTTGTAACGCCCGTTCAAATCACATTGGTGGTAATGGCTGTCGGCAGTGGCGCGATGATCGTTTCGCATACTAATGACGCCTGGTTCTGGGTAGTATCGCAGTTTACCGGCATTTCAGCGAAGGATACCTACCGCACGCATACCATTTTAACCGGGTTGCAGGGAGTTGCGAGTTTTGCGGCGACGATGGTGTTGTATTTGATACTAGGCTAGAGAAAGGTGGGCACCATTGAACAGTAGGTGTCGGTAATGGTTTGATAGGGTATTTAAAACGAATGTCACCCTGAGCGGAGTCGAACGGTAAATGTGCGACATCGCACATGCCCTTCGACTTCGCTCAGGGTGACATAACGGTATGCTATATCAGCCCTGAGGCTTTATACTTAAACGCCCAGCTCAGCCAGAACCTCAGAAACCTTTGTAGCGGCCTCTTTGAATTCAATAGCAGAAGAAACTTTCAGACCGGATTCGTTGATAATGCGTGCACCTTCTTCTGCATTCGTTCCCTGCAGACGAACAATGATAGGCACCGGGATTTCGCCGATGGCTTTGTATGCTTCAACCACACCGGCAGCAACACGGTCGCAACGAACGATACCACCAAAGATGTTGATCAGGATCGCTTTTACGTTTGGATCTTTGAGGATGATACGGAAACCAGCTTCTACGGTGCGTGCGTTCGCGCCACCGCCTACGTCGAGGAAGTTGGCAGGCTCACCACCTGAAAGCTTGATAAGGTCCATCGTTGCCATCGCAAGTCCGGCTCCGTTTACCATACAACCTACGTTTCCATCCAGTTTTACGTAGTTCAGGTTATTGGCGCCTGCTTCTACTTCCAATGGATCCTCTTCGTTGGTATCACGCATTTCAGCCAGTTCAGGATGACGGTACAACGCATTGTCGTCCAGGTCAACTTTAGCATCTACTGCAAGGATTTTATTGTCAGATGTTTTCAAAACCGGGTTGATTTCGAACATCGATGAGTCGCTTTCAACGTAAGCTTTGTAAAGTGCGGTGATGAATTTCACCATTTCCTTGAAGGCGTCGCCTTCAAGACCAAGTGCAAAAGCCACTTTACGTGCCTGGAATGGCTGCAATCCAACTTTGGGATCGATCCATTCCTTCATGATTTTTTCAGGAGTATGTTCTGCCACTTCTTCGATGTCCATACCGCCTTCGGTGCTGGCCATGATCACGTTGCAGTTTTTGGCACGATCCAAAAGGATCGACAAGTAATATTCTTTGGGCTCGCTTGGCCCCGGATAGTATACGTCTTCTGCGATCAGGACTTTGTTCACCCGCTTTCCATCGGGGCCGGTCTGATGCGTTACCAATACTTTACCCAATATGTTATTCGAGATAGTCCTTACATCTTCAACAGACTTGGCCAATGCGACACCACGTTGCTCGCTGCCGACGATACGGCCTTTGCCACGGCCACCTGCGTGAATCTGGGATTTTACAACATACCATTTGGTGCCTGTCTGCTGGCTAAGCTCACGTGCAACTTCCACCGCCTTATCGGGAGTGTCGGCTACGAGGCCTTCCTGAATACGCACACCGTATTTTTTAAGAACGCTTTTGCCTTGATATTCGTGAATATTCATGAGTATAAAAGTAAATTGGTATTTTCACGGCAAATTAAGGAATTAATCAAAACGGGCGTGTTTTTGGCGCAATTATCTTTTCATTATGGAGCTACTTCAGGCAAGTGGGATCAGGCGGACTTACGGTTCTTTACAGGTTTTGAAAGGCATTGATCTGCAAGTAAAAAGAGGGGAGATAGTTGCGATTGTCGGGCCGTCCGGAGCAGGTAAAAGTACATTTCTCCATATACTCGGAACGCTTGACCGACCGGAGGAGGGCAGCGTGTTTATTGAAGGGATTAATGTCTTCACGCAGAAGGACAAGGAGCTGGCCCGGTTCCGTAATGAGAAGATCGGCTTCATTTTTCAATTCCATAACCTGCTGGCGGAGTTTACTGCATTGGAGAACGTCTGCATGCCGGGCTATATCAATGGTAATGTCAGCGAAAACGATATTCAGAAACGAGCCAAGGAACTGCTGGACCTGCTGGGGCTTGGTGCCAGAATGGACCATCTGCCCTCACAGCTTTCCGGCGGCGAGCAGCAGCGTGTAGCCGTGGCCCGCGCATTATTGAACCGTCCCGCTATCGTTTTGGCCGATGAACCCAGCGGGAACCTTGATTCACATAATGCACTGGATCTGCATCAGCTGTTTTTCAAACTGCGGGATGAAACGGGGCAGACTTTCGTTATTGTGACGCATAACGAAGAGCTGGCTGAAATGGCCGACCGGAGGTTAGTCATGCAGGACGGATTAATGGTGCAGCATTCCGTATAAAATCATGTTTCATTACGGTTTAGCGTCGCTCCGCAAGGAGCACCCTGTTTGTGGCTTTGTGTCGATCCAACCCCGACTCTGCTAGGAGTCTCCTCCGGAGACGGCAGTAGATTGTGATGTTATCGATTCTACAAGCAGGTGGCCACGCTGTGGCCAATCAAAAACCCGGCCGCCATTGCTGACAGCCGGGTTTTATATTTCCCGAAGAAACGGCTTGATTACATCATGCCGCCCATTCCGCCTCCGTGGCCATGGCCACCAGCAGCAGGAGCTTCTTCCGGTTCGTCAGCGATCACGCACTCTGTTGTAAGCAACAGACCAGCGATAGATGCTGCGTTTTCCAAAGCAAGACGGGATACTTTCTTAGGATCGATGATACCAGCCTCCAAAAGGTCTGTGTAAACATTGTCCTTCGCGTTGTATCCGTAAGCGCCGGTTCCTTCTTTCACTTTCTGAACAACCACAGATGGTTCCTGACCTGAGTTAGAAACGATGGTTCTCAAAGGAGCTTCCAAAGCAACACGGATGATGTTGATACCGGTTTTTTCGTCTTCGTTAGAACCTTCAACGCCTTCCAGTGCAGCAGTAGCACGGATGTAAGCTACACCACCACCAGCAACGATTCCTTCTTCAACGGCAGCACGTGTTGCGTGCAATGCATCGTCAACGCGGTCTTTTTTCTCTTTCATTTCAACCTCAGTTGCAGCTCCGATGTAAAGGATAGCTACACCACCTGACAATTTAGCCAGACGCTCCTGAAGTTTTTCGCGATCGTAGTCAGATGTAGTATTTTCGATCTGCGCTTTGATCTGGTTAACACGGCCCTGGATATCTTCTGAATTTCCGGCTCCGTTAACCAAAGTGGTATTGTCTTTGTCGATAATCGCTTTTTCGCAAGTACCAAGGTATTCCAAAGTAGCATTTTCCAGTTTGAAGCCACGCTCTTCGCTGATAACAGTACCGCCAGTGATGATAGCGATATCTTCCAGCATTGCTTTGCGACGGTCACCGAAACCAGGAGCTTTAACAGCAGCTACTTTCAAAGCGCCACGGATTTTGTTTACTACCAAAGTAGCCAATGCTTCTCCGTCAACATCTTCTGCAAGGATCAACAAAGGACGACCGGTTTGAGCTACTGCTTCCAACACAGGAAGAAGTTCTTTCATAGAAGAAACTTTCTTCTCAGAGATCAGGATGAACGGACGTTCCAGTTCAGCTTCCATTTTCTCCGTGTTGGTTACGAAGTATGGAGACAGGTAACCACGGTCGAACTGCATACCTTCCACAGTTTTAACTTCTGTTTCGGTACCACGAGCTTCTTCCACAGTGATAACACCTTCTTTACCTACTTTCTCCATTGCCTCAGCGATCATGTTACCGATCTCTTCGTCATGGTTTGCAGAAATAGTGGCAACCTGAGCGATCTCTTTGGAAGTAGAGATATTTTTTTTCTGCTTTTCCAGATCTTTTACGATGATTGAAACCGCTTTGTCGATACCGCGTTTCAAATCCATCGGATTAGCACCGGCAGCTACGTTTTTCACACCGATCGAGTAGATCGCCTGTGCAAGAACAGTAGCAGTAGTAGTACCATCACCCGCTGAATCAGCCGTTTTAGATGCTACTTCTTTCACCAGCTGAGCTCCCATGTTTTCGATAGGATCTTTCAGGTCAATTTCTTTGGCAACAGTAACACCATCTTTTGTGATGCTTGGAGAACCGAATTTCTTGTCGATTACAACATTACGACCGCGAGGTCCCAATGTAACTTTAACGGCGTCAGCCAATGTGTCCACGCCTTTCTTGATCTTGTCGCGTGCTTCTGTGTCAAAAAATATTTTCTTAGACATAACAATTAATAATTTGAAGAAACTTTAAGAGAAACTATGAATTTGATGATCGGACTATTAACCGATAACGGCGTAGATATCCGACTCGCGCATAATCAGGACGTCTTTTCCTTCATATGCCAATTCAGTGCCTGAATACTTACCGTACAATACGGTATCTCCAACTTTTACTGTAAGCGGCTCGTCTTTTTTACCGGGACCGACAGCAAGTACAGTTCCGCGTTGAGGCTTTTCCTTTGCAGTATCAGGGATGATGATACCAAATGCTGTTTTTTCTTCGGCTGGGGCTGGTTCGATTAGAACACGGTCAGCTAGCGGTTGTACATTCACTTGTATTTCTGCTAAAGTTGACATAAATATTAAACGTTTATTTTTGATTGTCAGTAATGATTAGACTGACATCCCGTTAGCACAATCTGTGCCAGCGTTTCCGCTCTGACATTTTTTCCGGCAAGTGTGACAAATTTGTATTCAAACGTGTCGTTATATGACTATAATGTCATTTGCGTGTCAGGGAATACTGAAATCTTGTTTTCAGTAACAGAATTTGTTAAATTTTATCGGCACCAAATTGAAAACCCTATGTCAGAGCTCGGTAAAAATTGGCTTACGGAAGGAATTTTTGATTTTGAATACAAAAAATATGTGCTGATGGCTTATTTTCAGCATGTACAAAACGAGTTTACAAGCAACCGTCTTCATCCCTATTTGCCAGAGCTGAAGCTGCATTTTGATGCATGTGTCAGCATTCAATCCACGAAAAGCAGGATTCGGACCGGTTTGCCGAAAAACCTGACAGGTATAGATGTCAGGACATGGGAACTCCGTTACGAGGAAATTCAGGAAGATGATTCTTTCATGTCCGACCTTAACTACATTCTCGATTTTGCAATACCGCGGTTTTCAAAATCGATCGAAGAGGGGACCGAGCGGTTTTCGGAGGTCGAAGGGAATGTCAGAATTTCACCGGTAGGCATAGTCCCGCTACACCTTCAGGAGGGATATCTTTTGTTTATGCATACTTTCCAACCAATGGTTAGTATTTTTGAATACCAGCTGGCATTGTATAACGAGTTGAAGGAGCGCTATCTCAAAACGCGTTTTGTGGAAACAGTCCGGATTGGCATCGGGAATACGATCTCCGGGATTAAGGTAGATCTTACGAGAAGAAACCGGGCGCTTCCGAATCCGGCCACTTATGTTGTGGAATCGAAATATGAGTACCCGTTGCATGAGGCGCTTTTGCCCGTTGCGGAAAGGCTGGTGCTGCGGGAGATTAATGTGGCTTAGTATGTAGTAAAGACATAAAAAATCCCGCGGAATTCCGTGGGATTTTTTACAGGCAAATAATGCCAGATTATTTCTTTGCCGTGTCGGCCGGAGTTGCAGCAGGGGTCGTTGTAGTGCCAGCGGGCGCTGCTCCTTCCTGCTGCGCTGGTGCAGGAGCAATTTTACCACCAGGGACTACTGCATTCTGAGCTCTCTCCACATTCACGCTATTGATACCGGCTCCGGTGTTGCTTCCGCCCACCATAATATAAGAGGCAAGGGAAATCAGGATAATGCCACTTGCTAATCCCCAAGTGATCTGCTCGAGCAGGTCGGTAGTTTTCTTAACGCCAAACATCTGGGTGGTTCCTGCCCCGCTAAATTCGCTTGAAAGCCCTCCTCCTTTTGAGTTTTGGACCAAAACGACCAGAATCAACAATACTGCAACAATCGCAACCAGAATAATCAAACCCAAATACATGTCTTAAAGGATAATGATGATAGAATGAGTGAATTAATCCGCCATGAAGCGGGAATGTGTGAATAGTTAAGCCCTGTTATACAGTTCACTTAATTTTTTCGCAAAGTAATTTCTTTTTTCCGGTTTTTTCAAAATCAATTTTTGATAGACGTCGATTGCTTTCTCTATTTTACCTTGCCGGATCAGGATATTCGCGAATGCTTCAGTTTCAATTCCGCCCTCACCGGAGCCTCCGAGCCTGCCGCTTAGATCGACGCTGATGGGTTCCAGGTTGTTGTCCTGACGAGCAATGCGCGGATTTTTTTTCATAAACCCTTCAATGATCTGCTGCTGTCGGCGCTGTTCTTCGGTCCTTTGCAATTGAGCGGCAGTCTGCAGTTCGACGGTGTTGATCAGCAGATCTTCACCGTTCTGAGGCTCGGGCGATACCTGTGGTTCCAGGATCTCGTCAACATCCACGGTGGCGTCGTAGCGCTCGTTATCACTTTCTACAAGTTGTTGCAATGCCACGCGGCTTAACGCGTAGGCGGCGGCACGCGGGCGAGTTTCATCCAGCTTTTCACTGCCTGCGATGCTGGATGCTTTGGCCAGTATCGAATAGGGGATCTGGCAGTAAGGAAATGCCTTGATCGTCGCTTCCAGGTTGGGGATGACGTCGGCAGTGATTAGACTGGGGTCCTTAACCAGCTGATCAAATTGTTCCTTATCGATGATCGGCATATTCCGGGTGTTAATAAAAAATCAGGATATTGAATGTAAAGATAAAGGCAGATAGTTCCTACCAGTCGGCAGCGGATTTATTAAAAACCTGCTGCACGAGGTTTTCCCTGATCGTAGGGAGTAATCTCGCTTCGTTTTGGTTAAGCGTTTGATCCTGAGGGAAGTCTGCATAGTACGTGAATGACTGATCAAAGTTTTTGGTCTCGTCCTTCGCATTGGTGTAGCGTACCTGTATCGTTACATTAAGCCTGTTGAGGCCCGCCTGGTCATTTGCAGTGGGGGCGGCCGGTACTACGTCATAGCCGGTGATGGAGCCCTCCAACAGCAGGTCGCCACCTCCTGTCTGGCTTACCAGGCTGGTATTTCGCTGGAAATATTCTTTCAAATCTTCTGTAAACCGCTGGGGTAGGTCACTGGGCCCTCCGGCGGTTCCCATCGTGAAGTTCAGAATGGTGAATGTTTTGATATCGGGTGACAAGTTGGTACCTGTAAATGAATACACGCCGCAACCGGACATAAAAAAAGGGCATTGCAGGATCAGCAACACTACGATCCATGTCTTCGGGTTCATCCTGCGTGCCAGGCTACGGCTACCGGCTGCCTTATTGCTATTCTTCAATGTCGTATTGTTTGATCTTCCTGTATAACGTGCGCTCCGATATGCCCAATGCATTGGCTGCATATTTTCGTTTATTGTTGTTTTTGCGCAATGCCTTGATGATCATCTCTTTCTCTTTATCTTCCAGGGAAAGCGACTCTTCTTCGGCAGTAACGTGTGTAACATCCTCAATCTCATCACGTTCGTCGGAGTAGCGGTCGAGGTCTACCGTTCTGGACGGTGGCGGGCTGAGGAGCCGTGCGGGTTCGATCGTCGGGGTGGTAATGACTGCCTCTGTATTATTCAAGGAACTGAACAGCTCCTGGTGGTCTTTCAGAATGTCGCCACCATATTTCTCGTTTTCCAGGACATTTCTGACGAGTTTTTTCAGTTCGGTCATATCCCGGCGCATATCGAACAACACCTTATAGAGCAGCTCCCGTTCAGAAAAGGAAGTGGAGTCGTCGCCGCCCGAACGTAAGGGGACCAGCGCTTTCCGGCTCGTTGGCTGCACGGGGTTCAAGTAATGATTGAGCGTATCGATACTAATCGGGAGTTCCTTATCGGTTTCCAGAATAGTAATTTGCTCCGCGATGTTTTTCAGTTGACGGATATTGCCGGGGAAAGAGTATTCCAAAAGCAAATCCCGCGCTTCGCTATCGAGCCTGACCGGTTTGGTACGGTAACGTTCGGAAAAATCATTGGTGAATTTCCTGAAAAGCAGCAGAATATCCTCTCCACGGTCACGGAGAGGCGGAACATAAATAGGCACCGTGTTCAAGCGATAGTAAAGGTCTTCCCGGAACTTTCCGTTGTTAACGGCGTCGAGTAAATTGACATTGGTGGCAGCTACGACCCGTACGTTTGTCTTTAACACTTTGGACGAGCCCACGCGGATATATTCTCCGTTTTCGAGTACGCGCAGCAACCTTGCCTGCGTCCCCAAAGGCATTTCACCCACTTCATCCAGAAAGATCGTTCCGCTGTTCGTAGTTTCAAAATAGCCTTTGCGTGCATCCAGTGCACCGGTAAAGGCGCCTTTTTCATGCCCAAACAATTCAGAATCAATAGTCCCTTCCGGTATCGCACCACAGTTGATGGCGATGAATGGGCCATGCTTCCGCGAACTGATGCTATGTATGATTTTTGAGAAGGATTCTTTTCCACTACCGCTTTCACCGGTGATCAAGACCGTCAGATCGGTCGCCGCTACCTGTATGGCCACATTAATGGCGTGATTCAGGCCGGATGAGGTGCCTATGATGCCGAAGCGGTTTTTTATGGCTTGTATTTCCGATGAATTCATTCAAATAACGATTGGCTATCAGCTGCTGGCTGTCAGCTTTTGTAAATTAACAGGTTGGTGTGTGCCGGTGCGAAATGGGTTGCATTACCGCACCACGACTTCGCTTACTGCTTTCCCTTTCAACGTGGCGGCGGAGCAATCGGTAATCAGCACATCTACATATTCTCCTATTTTGAAATCGCCGCGGGGAAAAACGACCCTTTTATTCTGGTCACATCTGCCGGTGAAATCGTCCTCGGAGCGTTTGGAAGTTCCTTCGATCAATACCCGCTGCACCGTCCCTAACATGCGTTGGTTACGTGCGAGTGAAAGGCCTTGCTGAACTTCGATGATCTCCGCAAGCCGTCTTTGTTTGACATCCTCGGGAATATCATCTTTAAATTTCTTGGCAGCAAGTGTCCCAGGCCGCTCCGAATAGGCAAACATATAACCGAAGTCAAAATTGGCATATTTGAGCAGAGAAAGGGAATCCTGGTGTTCTTCTTCTGTTTCTGAGCAGAACCCGGCGATCATATCATGGGAAATGCCGCATTCATCCCCCAAAATTCGGCGGATGCTGTCGATCCTCTCCATATACCATTCCCGGGTGTAGGTACGGTTCATGATTTCCAGCACACGGGTATTGCCGCTTTGTGCCGGTAAATGGATGTACTTACAGATGTTGTCGTACTTTTTTATAGTATATAACACCTGGTCTGTAATATCTTTGGGATGGGATGTGCTGAACCGGACTCTCAATTCCGGACTTATCTGCGCAACCAGTTCCAGCAGATGCGCAAAATTGACAGATTCTTCTGAACGGTCCTTGGTATCGCCACCGGAAACGGGTTGCCATTTGTAACTATCGACGTTCTGGCCGAGCAGGGTTACTTCCCGGTATCCATCTCTGAAAAGTTGTTCGGCTTCCCGGATAATAGAATGGGGATCGCGGCTGCGCTCGCGGCCGCGCGTGAAGGGCACAACACAGAAACTGCACATGTTGTCGCATCCCCGCATAATGGATACGAGCGCGGTGACGCCGTTGGAATTCAGCCGGATCGGGGAAATATCGGCATAGGTTTCTTCGCGTGACAGGAACACATTAACGCCTTTCTGACCGGTTTCAGCTTCTTCGACCAGTCTCGGAAGGTCGCGGTATGCGTCGGGCCCGGTTACGATGTCCACCATTTTTTCTTCGTCCAGAAGCTGCGCTTTGAGGCGTTCGGCCATGCAGCCCAGAATACCGATCAATGTACCCGGTTTCTTCGTCTTAATGAAGTTCAGGTGCTTTAACCGGTTTCTTACCTTTTGCTCCGCATTGTCTCGGATCGCACATGTATTAAGGAATATCAGATCGGCATTGTTGACGTCCGAAGTAGTAGCGTAACCAGCTTCGCGCATCACAGATGCCACGATCTCGCTGTCAGAGAAGTTCATCTGGCAACCATAACTTTCGATAAACAACCTTTTTTTTCCTGAAAGCGGTTCGTTTTCCGAAATGCGTACAGTTTCACAAGCTTCCTTGTCCGCCTCTGTCAAAATTTTTAATGTATCTGCAATACGGTGCTCCATGAAAAGGAAATCTTAAACGCTTAAACAATTACTGCGGTAACCCGGGCGCGTCGGTACAGGCCGGATCATACCGAAGGATTGCAAATATAGGAAAAAAGAGACAAAAACTGACAAACTGTCATATACCCCCGGGCCCCCGCCAACCATCAGAAAGGGTATCCGACACCGAGGTTGATATTCAGAAAGTTGGATTGTGTCCGGTTGAAAAGCTTCTTGAACTGCAATTCATCCAGAACAAACCTTTGTAATGCCGGATCATACACTTTGATGCCAAAATCAAACCGGAGAATGAAGAATGAAAGATCGTATCTGATCCCGAATCCGGTCCCAACGGCCATTTCGCGAAGGAATTTGTCAGCCTTGAACTTCTGCTGATCGGTAGCAGTACTGTTCAGGTTCCAGACATTACCTACATCAAGGAATAGTGCGTAGTTGATATCCCCGAAGAATTTAGTCAGATACCCTCGCCATTCCAGGTTACCTTCCAGCAAAAATTCACCTGGCGATTCGAAAGAGAACTTATTGGACAGCAACTTAGGCGGAGACGAGCCGGGACCAAGTCGCCGGGGGAGCCAGGCCCTTAAACTGTTGGAGCCGCCCGCAAAGAAATATTTTTCATACGGAGGTACCTTACTATCTCCATAACTATAGATCGCTCCTGAATTGACGCGGGCTACGAATGCAGATTTTCGGCCCATTGGCCAGTACCGCCGGTAATCAACATTCAGGCGCAGGTATTTGTAAAACTGAAGACCGTCATCGCCTACTATATTCTTGATCAGCTCTTCCTGTTTGGGAAGGATATTCAGGGTAGTCCCTCCCGATTCCAGAACAATCCGGAAGTAGCGTGCATTCTTTTGAGGGCCAATCAGCGAATTGGTATTATACACAAAATTCACATTGATGTCCGATACAAAAGATTTATTAAAACTGTTGATCAGGTTATTTCCTTGCTGGTCGCGCAATGCAATAAGCAGTGAGTCGAAATCGGGGCGTATGTACGTCGTATTCAGGATATTGAGATCGACCAGCGATACGTTGAACAACGTGGTTGGAGTCGGCTGCCACGAATAGGTGGTATTCACTTTCAAGTTGGTACGGGTATATTCCGGTCGGTTCACGTAGTTGTATCCTAAACTTAGTTGTGTCCTCGGATTATAATTCGCTGTCTGTCTTTTGAACAGGTTCTGGGGGGTGAGCAAACGTGGAAAAATAAGGGATGTATTGATGCCGATTTCTTCACTGCGATAAACCCGCTGATCGCCGACAAATCCGGGTACCAACTCGATACCGCCTCTGATATTCGCTTCGAAATTTTCCAGTCCGTTGAAAACGTTGCGGATTTTGTAGGATAGGTTCGCAAACGGTCCTGGTGTTCCCTGAAGCTGGATTACATTGAGGCCCACATCCGTCGAGATCTGATACTTCTCCATCGGGATTACTTTGAAATAGCTGTTAATTCCTTTTCCTGTGGAATCCAGTGTGTAGTTATAATTCACAAACCGGAACTGATCGGTAAGCGAAAGTTGCTGCTGGGTATCACGCTCTTTTTTCTGGCTATAATAAGCGCCCGGACGCACTTGCATTTTACTGTCAAGGATTTTTCGGGAGAACTTTTTGTCTGCAAAAACATACCTGATCCCGGCAAAAACGCTGGTGTCTTTTCTGAATAGCGAGTCCGGAGTCCCCAACGGTGGCAACACTTCAAAATTGACCGAATTAATGAAATATCGAAGAGGCTTGTTTCCCTGCGTGGGCATATCCACGCGCACCTGTACGTCAACAGATTTGAAAAGGCTGTCGGTGGAAGGGTTTGAGATCGTGTCGTTCACGAGATAGGAAACATTCTGCCTGGAAAAACCCATGTAGCCCTCATTTCGCAGCAGTGTTTCGATCCGGATCCGCTCTTCTTCAAATGCATCTCCATCGTACCGTTTGCGGGGAAGGAGGGCCGCATTCTTCGCATCACCCTTGATCAGGCTGTCTGCCAGCTGGTTTCCAATCTGGTAATTTAGGTTCCTGATCATCGTGGGCCGGTTTTCGGTTACGATGTAGTTGACCCGGATACGCCTGAAAATGGTGTCAGGTTTGAATGTTACCTTAGCATTGAAAAAGCCGTTATTGTAGAGGTACTTCTCCATTTTTTCAGCATTCTGGACTACCTCCGACCGGATGTAGTAAACCGGGGCTTCGCCGAGCACACGCATCCAAAAGTTCCCCTGCTGAGCCCTGGCCTGTGCCTTTTCAAGCTTTTTGGCATAGCGTCGCTGGATCTTTTCGAGCTTTCGCGGTGAATTTGCGTGTTCCTGGGATTCTTTCTGGTAATTTTGTGTCACCTCGATCACCTTGCGTTGTTTTTCCTCCCGGTTGTAAAACAACTCGCCAAACCGGTAAAGGCCCACGTAAGGGAAGATGGGAAATCCCAGCATGCGACGGTTGGGTTTTTGCGGGATCAACGCGTCGAGCTCGGAGTCGCTGATGACTTTGTTGCCTTTGATGGAAGAGTTACCAAGGAAATAGCCTTTCGACGTAGGTTTGGGGGCGCAGGAAAACAGTCCCGTCAGGACGAGGAGGATAAACCAGCCGAATATAGTCTTACAATTAATATTCAATGTTGTCAAAAAATCGCATCAAGTATATCAACTCGCTTAAAATCAAGAAGTACCGGCAGCTTCACCAGTCATTTATTGTAGAAGGAGGCAAAAGTGTGCTTGAATTGCTGGATTCGGATTTTAATATCGAGTTTGTACTGGTAACACAGGAATTTCAGCAAAAATACTCAAGTATTTTAACCCGGCATAACGTGGCCGTTGAAACTGCGACAATCCAGGAACTTGAAGGGCTGGGTTCGTTCCAGACGAATGATTCGTGTCTGGCTGTGGCTAAAACGAAGGAGAATGAGTTTTTGTCTCCCCAGGCGTCGGAATATGTGATTATGCTCGATGATGTGCGGGACCCGGGAAACCTGGGTACTATCATCCGGATAGCCGATTGGTATGGCATTAATAAAATTGTCTGCTCCCGTGACACGACCGACGTTTATAACCCCAAAGTGATTGCTGCGAGTAAAGGGTCATTTACCCGGGTCAGACTTTTCTACACGGCATTGCCCGAGTATTTTGAAAAAGTGCAGGGCGGTGCCCACAGCGTGATCGGCGCTTTTCTGGGAGGCCAGTCATTGTACGATTTTGGATTTCCCGCTGAAGGCGGTATAATCCTGATGGGAAATGAGTCGAACGGGATCAGTGATGTCGTAGCTGCTTTTGTTACGGATAAGGTTATGATCCCCAGATTTGGCGAAGCCGAATCTCTGAACGTAGGAATCGCTACGGCCGTCATGCTCGATAATATGCGGCGCCAGGTGCGCTGAATACCTTTTACTCGTGCGCAGCTTTATGTGATAGCTCTTCCGCGTACTCTTTACCCAGATAGTTATCGATGAAATAATGGGCGACGTACAGAAGGGGCGTCAATAAAATCGCGACCATTCCCTTATACAGGTAATTGATGGTGCCAACGGAGAAAACCAGTTTAAGGTCCCAGTTCCCAAATACATAAAATGCGATCCCAATTACGACAAAGCTGTCGATCAATTGGGAAAACATGGTGGAGCCCGTCGCTCTGAGCCAGATGAAACGGCTGCCGGTCTTTCGGCGAAGCCATGAAAAAACGAGAATGTCCAGCAACTGCCCCAGCAAAAAAGCAGTGATCGAACCGATCATGATACCAAGCCCCTGGTTGAAGATTTTTGCAAAAGCGTCGTTGATA
The DNA here is from genome assembly GCF_059568735.1 of Dyadobacter ginsengisoli DSM 21015. Taxonomy (NCBI): domain Bacteria; kingdom Pseudomonadati; phylum Bacteroidota; class Cytophagia; order Cytophagales; family Spirosomataceae; genus Dyadobacter; species Dyadobacter ginsengisoli. The sequence goes on along the minus strand of NZ_JCANTY010000004.1, from coordinate 464,923 downwards.
TTGAATGTGTTACCCTGTTTGTCGGTGTTGTTCAGATCCAGCCAAAACTGCGCGGGGGGTAATTGGGTGGCAATGTAAATAATGAGGAAAGTGTAGACGATCAGGCTGGACGTCAGATAGGAAATCCTTTTGACACCTTTCCGGCCAAAATACTCATTGATAATATCCGAAGTGATGAAAACGATCGGCCAGCTGATTACACCGGCCGTCATATTGAAATCCAGTTTTTGGCCTCCTATCGGTAATTGTGCCGGGGCGATACCCAGAAGGGTCTCCACTGAAAATATTTTCCCGCCAATGATTTCCGCGATCAGCGCGTTGGTCAGAAAGATGCCACAAAGCAACAGGAAAAGGCGTTGGCGTTTGGCTTCCTGCGTAGTTGTATCGGGTGTAGGCATTGGCAGTACTTTACTGTCAGTGGAGGGATATGTGTTTTAAATTTCTGATCAGGCAATGAGATCTTCAACAGTACGCGTCGACATGATTCGGCGGTTCGTCAGGAAGAATTCCAGCTTGTCCATGGCCTGGTTCAGCTCATCCAGTGTGGGAAGGAACACGATCCGGAAATGGGGTTCGAGATGATAGTTGAAACCGGTACCAGCCACGACAAGCACCTTTTGATCCGCCAGTAACTCGTATACAAACTGATCGTCTGCTTTAAAACCGAACTTTTTCAGATCTATTTTCGGAAAAACATACAGGGAGCCTTTCGGTTTCACACACGTAATGCCTGGGATTGCCGTGAGCCTGTCGTAAACCAGATTCATTTGCTTATACAATCTGCCTGTTGGTACAATATGTTCTTTTATACTCTGATAACCACCTAATGCCGTCTGGATCGCGTATTGCGTGGGTACATTCGCACACAGGCGCATACTCGCGAGCAGAAGTAGTCCTTCGGCATACGACTTGGCCTTTTGTTTGGCACCGCTGAGGATCATCCAGCCCCCGCGGAAGCCGGCTGAGCGGTAGTTTTTGGAAAGGCCTCCATAGGACACGCAGAGGGTATCCGTCACAAATGAACCCATTGGATGGTGTACGGCACCATTGTAAAGGATTTTATCGTAGATCTCGTCCGCGAAAATGATCAGCCCGTGTTCTTCAGCAATCCGTGCGATACGGCTCAATGCCTCCTTGTCGTAAACTGCGCCGGTGGGGTTGTTTGGGTTGATAATGACAATGCCTTTGGTGCGCGACGTAATTTTCTTTTCCAGATCATCCAGGTCAGGATTCCAGTCAGATTCCTCATCACATATATAATGTACCGGCGTGCCGCCGCTCAGTGAGATTGCCGCAGTCCACAGCGGGTAGTCGGGAGACGGGACCAGTACTTCGTCGCCGGGATTGAGCAGTGCCTGCATCGAGAGCAGGATCAATTCACTGACACCATTCCCGATAAAAATGTCGTTAATTTCAACATCTTGAATACCAATCGTTTGTGTGTAGTGCATGATCGCCTTGCGCGCCGCGAACAAACCACGTGAATCCGAATAGCCTTGCGCATTGCGGATATTCATGATGATGTCGTGGACGATCTCGTCGGGCGAATCAAAACCGAACGGTGCGGGATTGCCAATGTTCAGGTTATGGATTTTGTACCCCTGACTTTCAAGCTCTAACGCTTTCTGATAGGTAGCTCCGCGGATCTCGTATTTCAGATGATTCAGGCGGTCGCTTTTTAAGAATTCCATTATTTTCAAGAGTTGGATAACCCTCAAAGTTAAATAAAATGAATGGATTTATCGGAAACCCATCTTTTGCAAAGATTTCGGCTATTGTGGCGCCAGTAAAAAAGAGGAGATTCTCCGGAAGAAGCTGAATTATGCAGGACAAATGCAAATCAAAAAAGTTCCGCCGGTCAAGCTGACCGGCGGAAGATAAAATACTGGGAAACTTGTAATTATCTGGGTCTGGAGAACTTCCATTCTTCCTCCCAGGTGGTGCGGATATGCGGAGGCGCAGTGACCACACTGGGTTGTAACATCCAATAGCTGATTTTGATGACTTTACCGGTTGGGTCGTAGGTGTTGATGCCTTGTGGGTTCAGTTTGCCGGAACGGCTATTGGAAGCTGGTTGGCCGTAAAAATTTTTGACACTGACGATCTTGTTCGTGGCGGGGTCGAATTCGACTACAGGTGAGAAAGTAGCGTACCCACTGACGCCAGTCCCGGTCCAGAAGGGTACATAGGCCGCGCCGCTCCAATTGATGTGATCGGTAACGACGCATTCTGTCGCCGATATGGTTTCGAGTGTGTACTCCACTTTTTTACCTGTGGTGTATAGGCCCGTAAATGCAGCATTGGTTGCGTCGGACATTTTGCCGGTGACAGTGTAAACGCCGTCGTATTTGTTCTTCGCATTAACATTCAATAGAATGGTTCCAAAGTTGCCGCTGATAATTCCTGCCGAAGCCGACTGGATCTGGATCGGCAGAACATATTTTTTGGTGAAATCGAAGGATGAACTTTTGAATTTGAGTTTTACTGCGGCTGTTCGCTGCCCTTTGGGTATTACCACCGACGTCACTAATGTGTACAGACTTTCATCAATAAGATCGTACGCCTTGTGTTGCTCCGCGTTGTATTGGCTCAATGCCGCGGTATCGATGCCGAATTTTACAGTAATGTCTTCCGGTGCAACATGCGCCCCGGAATAGCTCACCGTAATCGCATATTCGTTTTCATCGGCCAGGTCGAAAGCTTTGGTATACAATGCATACTTACTGCCATTCGGAGAGACAAAACTGGAAGGGTTCTTGAACTCCAGTACGTTAACTGAATTTTCGGGGTCGAGCGTCATCTCGTCTCTTAAACAGGACACGAGCAGGCTGATCAGCGTGATCAGCATTATCCATTGATATATTTTTTTCATGGTCGGATTAGTTTGGGTCCCAGAAAATGAGGTCGGTGAATTGATTAATGGCCTTATAGTTCGCAGCATTGTAGGATTGCTCCGATGAGGGATACAGAATGCGGGAGGGAAGTTTGTCAGGGCGGGTCGACGTGGATAACAGCGACGCGATATTGTGGTAGCCATCCCCTTTGGGATCAGTAACGGGGTAGCCAGTTCGTCTGAACTCATTCCAGGCTTCATCGGAATGGATCATGTTAAGGGCAATGTACTTTTGTGTGATGATGGCTTCCAGTTTTTCGGCCGGTGTTTTGGCAAGCTTAATGTCAACGAAATAGCTGGCGGGATTGTCTTTCTTGTAGGTGGCCACGTCCGCATTGACATCTTTCGTCGCCGATACTATGTTGGTGGTCTCTTTATAAAGGTATCGGAACGACGCGGTTATCCCATTATCAAAACTTTCAACAGGTTCTCCGGTCAGGTATCCTTTCAACTTTGCTTCGGCTTGTAAAAAATGAGATTCCGCAGCCAGCATCAACGGTTGTCCCTGAGAAGGTCCCTTCATAATGCCCAGTGAATTGGCTATACTGGATGCGCTGCTGAATGTACCCGAATACCAGGTCGAATAGTTGGTAATTACTGTCGGTGCATCCACTTCATTGCCCAGTTGATTAACGGGAGTATTGGTTTCGAAATTTTTATAAATCACGCTTCCCCGCCCGTTGTCAGTCAGCTTCTGGCCTTTGTAGAAACCAAACGCGAATTTGGTTGCCGTGCGCGAGGAGTTGGAAAGGGTGCCTGTGGTGGAATAGGCCCAGGCATTCCAGAGGGGGTTGGGTTTATCTTTCACGTATCCGGGGTTGACTACCGCGTCGTCTGTCAAAAAGCCTATACTTGTATCGATCCCTTTAAAGCCCTTTTGTGCAAAATCTGCGAGTGACGCTACTCCGGAGATCCTGATCAGCATGCGGAGCTTAAGTGTATTGGCAAACTGTTTCCATTTAGTCATGTTTCCACTGAATAGCGGATCGGATGATGCGTTCAGATTCTTTGGAAACTTGGCACTGCTGATGACGCCAATGGCATCATCCAGTTTGGTGATCAGATCCTGATAGATAGTAGCCGCGTCGTCATACTTTGGAGTCAGGTTGGCATTGTTCTGCAATGCTTCCGAGTAGGGAACATTGTTGAATGCATCCACAAGCCGCTGGTAGTTGAGCGCGGTCATGATTTTAGCCGTGGCATTGGCATACGCAAGTTCGTCGCTGCCGTTGGTTTGCTCTATTACATATTGATAATCCTGTAAATTATCATAGGTGCTTATCCATAGCGTATTATAATCTCCCGGTACAATCTGGTAATTAAAGAGATTGCCAAAACCGGAAAAACCTCCGGCATTGGCAATGTATCCGCCAAAATGTGCACCATACGAATTGTACGCGCTGGAAATAGCCGCCGATCCCGTAATGGCCTGAGGGAGTACAAGTAACGCCGAAGCACTGGTGGCTGAGTTCGGATTTTCATTGATATCGAGATAGCTGTCGCACGAAACACTTGCGAGCAGCATGGCCATGAAGAGGCCGTGTTTAAATATTGGATTCATGCGTGTCGATTTAGAAGGTAAATGATAAGCTGGCGCCGAAATACCTGGCTGGCGGTGTTTGTGCCAGGTTGGTGAAGCCGACCGCGTTATTGTCGACACCATTCTGACTGTATTCAGGGTCGGTATAGAGGTTTGACTTGGGAACCCATATGAATAGGTTCCTGCCCTGGATACTCACAGTGACACCCTGAATAAATTTAGTTTTTGAAAGGACTTCAGCAGGTAGGTCGTATCGGAGGGAAGCTTCCCGGAGTTTCCAGAAGCCGGCCGAATTGGCATAGTTCTCGCCGATGTTTCGGTTCCGGGTGCCGTCAGTCCAGAAATCGGCCCCACCACTTCTGACTGCGATGTTGGTATTCGGCACATACTGACCGTCTGCGTTTTTATAGGAAGAATTTGGAATTACAAATCGATCCCGGTTATACCAGGCGGTGCGGAATCCGGCGCCTGAAAAATCGTATCCTGTTGAAATAGAATTGTAGATGTAATGCCCGTTGCGGTATTCAAATAAAGCATTGAATCTCAGTTTTTTGAATTTGATAGTTCCGTTTAACCCCAGAATGTGCGGTGGATTAGTGATACCTACATCCTGAAAAGTCCCGTTTGTAGCCGGATAGCCTGTAATGGGATCAACAATGATCCGGCCTTCGGGATCCCGGTTGTAACGGGTAGTCTGCAGGAGTGGAAACGGCGAACCGACTTTGGCAAGAATGCGTGCCGTAGTCCCGTCGTTAGCCAGTGTTATTTGGTCGGATTGTCCGGAAAGTGAAATAACCTTGTTGCGATTGAATGTATAATTGGCCGCAAGCGAAATTTCTAACCCGTTGGACAGTTTCACTGGCGTCAGGCTTAGATAGCTTTCCACACCGTTGTTCTGTACTTCTCCCACATTGGTGGTAAGACTTTGATACCCCGTCGCTGCGGAGACCAGGACGGAAATGGTTTGGTTGAAAGTGTTGGTTTTGTAAAAAGTGACGCCACCTGCAATGGAAAAAGGACTAAGTTCGAAATCCAGCCCTGCTTCTGAACCGATCGTCATTTCCGGTTTAATATCGGCAGCTACGAGCCTGTTGTCCAGTGTGAAGCCGGCTCCGCTGGAATAAGGATAACCGAATGCCTGGGAAAATGTACTGCTGAGGGAATATGCGCCGAGATTAAATACATTCCCGAGATTAACCTGCCCGACCTTGGAGTACCCGCCTCGTATTTTGAGCGTTCTCAAAAAACCGGACTGACTCAATGCGGGTATCGCATCGGTTGCAATGAATGATAGGTCTGCCGACGGGTAAAAAAATGACCGGTTACTTTTGGAAAGAACCGAGCGCCAATCGTTTCGACCCGTGATATGGAGGTAAAGGAAATCCTTAAACCCGAGCCTTGTTTCTCCATAAACACCTATTTGGCGTGTTTTGTAGTTTTCCTCGGACGCCGCCGGGTTGCTAAGACTGTTCCCGATATTATAAAGATCATTGATTACCAGTCCGTTTGCTGAGATGAATACGATCTTGTTCCCATTTTCTCTAAATGTGGTGCCTAATGCAGAGCTAAAACTGATATCCTGTGTCAGGTTCGTTTTGAATTCAGCGATAAAGTCATTGACAAGTTGTGTGATAAAACCACTGAAATCTGACACATTTCCTGGAATGTCGGTTTTGGAACTGCCAGAGATGCTCTTGGTATAGTCGGAGTAGGTGAATTTACCGATCCGGCTTTTCCCCGAATAATTTTTCGTGGTTACGCCTATGCGATATGTGAAGGTCAATGGTTTTATCGGGTTCCATTTCAGCTCCATGTTCCCCTGGAAATAATCGTATCTTGAAAGTGCCCGGTTGTTAGCCAGTGAAAAGTAAGGATTGGGCGCGTATTCATTGAAATATCCATTAGGATTTCCAAACGGGTTGTTTTGCCAATCCTTGTACTGCGTTACATCGACTTGCGAAGGCGACATCAGCAGGTTCTGATATGCCGCTGCCGTCGCATTACTTACGTCACTTCGTGTGGCTACGAAATTCGTATTGAATGATGCTGTCAGATTTTTATAAATATGCCTACTGCTGTTTGCGCGGACACTGTATCGTTTAAAAGCCTCATAAGGGACAGTGGAATGTTGATTTGTATATTGAGCCGAAAGATAATAAGTGCTTTTTTCGTCGCCTGATGAAATGCTCAGATCCGTTTGATTCGTGAGACCCGTCTTCCAGAAATCTTCGCGGGAATTCTTTGCCGTGTACGGGACGGTCTGTATCGATCCATCCTGCAAGGGCTTGCCGATTTTTACCGTCGAACCGTCAAAGGCCGGCCCGAATTGCTGGTTTTCATAAGGGGTGTAGGTAGGAACATCATCAGGAGTAGTTCCGGAGCCAAAGCCGGATTGAAGTTTGGGCAAAAAACTGACTTTCTCCATCGTCGCGGTATGGGAAAGCCGTATCTCGGTTTTTCCTGATTTTCCTTTTTTGGTAGTGACGATCAGCGCTCCGTTCGAAGCGTCGGACCCGTACAATGCCGCTGCTCCAGCACCATTCAGGACCTGGATGTCGTCGATGTCTTCGGGATTGATGTTGGCGAGGATATCGCTGGTCGATATCATATTATCGATGATCACCAGTGCCTGATTATTTCCAGTCAGCGACCGGTTACCTCTCAGGACCAGCCTGAATGCCGGGTTTACTCCGCTGCTCACACCCATTACAAGCAACCCCGGTACTCTGCCAGCCAGACTGGACGCTACGCTGGTCGGCTTCCCTTGGGTAAGTTCCTGTGATTTGAGGGTGGTTGACTGGCTTCCCAACTCCCGGCGTTGTGCGGTAAGACCGCCTGCGGTGATGACGATTTCATTCAGCGAAAGTTCATCCAGCTCTAGACCTACGTCCAACCGGCGTGAGTTTGGAATTTTAATGCTCTGGCTAAGAAAACCTACGAATGAGAACACCAGCGTCTGCCCCGGCCGGGCCTGGACCTTGTATTCGCCATTTTCGTTAGTGAGTGTGCCTGACGTGCTGCCGGACACTCTAACGCTAACGCCGGGAAGAGCAGAACTGTCGGAGGATGACCATACCCTTCCGGTTATTTCCTGGTTTTGGGCAAAGGCGGAGGTTTGACATAGCAGTAATCCAACCGCAAGGGAGAGTAAGAGTTGTTTCATCAAAGCTAGGTTTGTGGTGAGGAGGGCTTTTAAAACCTCATAGCTATGAATTTACAATTAGGAAGAGCGGACTACGGAAACTTATCCAGCCAGTGGTTTTGATGAATTTTTAAGCGGTATATCACTCCGTCTGAATTGTTAGAATTGATCATAACGAAGAACGGCGGACCTAGGCCCGCCGTTCTTCGTTATGATCAATGAATGTGACTAGAATTTATCCCACCACAGTTTCGTGGTCGCCAGGTCACCTCCGATTGCACCCGCCGCTGCTTCGCGGTTGGCGCCATTCAAAGTTTGTTCGTTGATCGGATAGATCATCCGGACCGGGATGGCGAGGCCGGCAGGTGCGTTACCACCTGTTGGAGGCGATAGTTTGGGAGAGTCGAGTCTTCTCCATTCCACCCATGATTCCCACCCTCTATTATAAAGCGCAAGCCATTTCTGGAAGCCGATTTTCTCTTTCCAGGTACCTTTTGCAGTTGTGTAGGCCACATTGGGTTGAGCCAGGTAGGCTGTTGCCGCAGCAGGTGTCCCACCCCAGTAAACGATGGATGCCGTTACACCTTTGTTATAGTGTTCAGCGGCCGATCCTGTGATGAATCCTCTTTCCACAGCTTCTGCAAGCAGGAATTCAACCTCGGAATAATCGAGTAGCAACCCTTCCAATGTGGGGTCGATAATCTTGTCGCTTACATGCGAGAAGCTACCGTAGGTATTCAGAAAACCATATTTACCACCGACGAACTTTCCACTAACCGTTGTGAAGAAGAACTCTCTCCTCGGATCGTTCAACTCGTTCATCGGGTTGATGATCGTTTCGGCAGCCACAAAATCCTGACGGCTCGAATAAAGCGGGTTCAGGTTTTGCGCGATTACATTGTAGTTCGGCGGCGTTGAAATATATGGGAAAGCTGCTTTGTCGCCATTCTCCGTAAATACTTTCGGTGCTGCTTCCGCTACGAGTTTCTTCGCTTTTTCCGGGTCGCTGTCAGCAATGATCATCGCCAGTTTCAGTTTCAGCGAGTTTCCGAATTTCACCCATTTAGGAATTTTGCCTTTGTAAAGCAGATCACCTGCTCCGAATGGTGTTCCTTTTGCCTCCAATTTAGGAAGGGCAGCGTCCAGGCGTACCAGGATCGCGTCATAGACGGTTTTGGCGTCATCGTATTTCGGAAGCGGGTTTTCCGGGTTCATTGCCTCGCTATAAGGGAGGTTCCCGAATGTGTTGACCAATGCAGCCCAGGCCATCACTTCCACTACCTCAATCTGTGCCAGTTGTACGTCTTTTGTTTCCGGTGTGAGGAAGGCATCGGCGTTGATCAGCCTTCTTGCTTCATTCAAGTCGGAGATCACACCTTTGTACATTCCCTGCCAGAATGCCTGCGGAATGGTGCGGGCCGTTACATTGTAGCGCGGCTCGTCCAGGTAAGTAGTGGTTGCCCACTGCTGTACATACAGGCGGTAGTTGTTTACGTTTACGTTGGGGCTGGTGAGCGTGTCCGCCAGACCTTTCAATGCATTGGAGAACAATGTTACAGGCGGAACCACCGACGGGCGCTTGGTATCCACATTGTAGTCGTCCAGGCTATCGACGCAGGCCGTCAACAGGAGAACGGGGAGGAAAAGAATGATTAATTTTTTCATATCGATTAGAAACGGAATTTAACATTGAAACCATAGCTTCTTACTGCCGGGTATGCGCCACTCTGGTATCCACCGGCACCATTCAGCAATCCTGAGCCCAGTCCTTCTTCAGGATCCTGGTAAGGCATGTTTTTGTGAATGATCCAAAGGTTACGTCCGATCACCGAGATGTCGATCTCTTTGAATGCGCGCAATTTGCTTACGATAGCCTGTGGGAGGCCGTAAGTAAGGGCAACTTCTCTCAGCTTGATATAGCTTCCGTCGTAGACGTACATGGCTCTCGGTGGGTTGCCCGGGTAACCGTATGCGGTAGCACCGTTTCCGTCAATGTTTTCAGCGCGAATGGTGTTGGGTGATCCATCTGCTTGTACGCCCGGGAACAGAACTCCCCCCTGGTTGGGTGCATTGCCTATTTTATTGCCTTTCTCGTCGTACAGATATGCGGGGTTTCTCTTAGGATTGCCCAATTCGTTCAAGCCGGCTGTGATCGGGTACAAACCGGTACCTTCACCATACCACTGGTCGAGTGACCATACGTCACCGCCTTTGCGGATATCAAGCAGGAAGCTCAAAGACAATGTTTTGTATTTCAATGTATTGCTTACGCCTCCGATCCAGTCCGGATTGGGATTGCCGATGATTTCGGCAGAGCCGGGAGTGGCTGCGTAAATACCGTTGGCCTTCACGATCTTCTGACCGTTATCCTTGTGATACTGGAAGTTGGTACCTCTGATCACGCCGAAGGGTTGCCCTTCCGCGGCGTTCAATGTAACACCTCCCGCAGGTGCGGCGATCTGAACGTTGGTTACTTTGTTATCACCATCACCATATAGGCTGATAACCTTGTTGCGGTTTCTTGCAAAGTTGACATTCACCGTCCATGAGAAATCCTGTACCTTGATCGGTGTTACGTAAGCAGAAATCTCGATACCCTTGTTCTGTACTTCTCCGGAGTTGACATAACGGAATGCATAACCTGTTGCCGCGGTAATTGACACCGGTAGGATCTGATCCAGGGTCTGTGAACGGTAGTAAGTTACATTCAAGCCTACTCGGTCGTTCAGGAATGCTGTTTCAAGTCCAAATTCATAGTTTTTGGTTCTTTCCGGTTTCAGATCCGGATTGTTTTTGGTGTTTCTCAGAGTGAAATAAGGAATCGCTCCAAGGCCGGTTGGCTTGTCATACACATCTGCGGTAGTTCCCCATGGCGCATCGTTACCTACTTCTGCGTAGTTGGCACTTATTTTGGCCATTGTCAACCAGCTAAACTTCATTGCTTCCAGGTTCGAGATATTGAAGTTGGCACCGATCGCAGGATAGAAATAGGTATTGTTGTTTTTGCTCAGTGTCGTCGATTTGTCTTGTCTTGCGGTCAGGTCGAGGTTTACGAGGTCCTTGTAGCCAAACGAAGCCTGTGCGTAAAGACCGTCGACACCGATTCTTCTGTAAGCTTCAGTGGGCGCTTCAATAGGGTTGGCAGAGTTGGAGAGCGAGAAAAGGCCCGGTACAACCATCCCACCGTTCGTTTGCGCACGGATCACATTTTCCGTAGAGCGGCGCATGCTTCCACCCGCCAAACCTGAGAAGTTGATGGTCTTGGTAATGGCCTTGCGGAAATTGAAGATCACGTCGAGGTTGGTCTCGTTGAATCCTCTGTTAAATCGCTTGTACTGGGCGGGGTCGGAGCTTCCGAAAGCGATGCGCTCTTCCTGCATATCCTGTGTGCCGTTGTATGCAAACCGCGTGGTGAGGTCAACCCACGGAGCAATTTTATAAACTGCTGCTGCATAACCGAAGAAGTTGTCGCGTGAATCATTCGAGAAGTTCTCATACCGAGAGAAATATGGGTTTTCCGAATAGATCGGGCCATTTTCCGAATAAGGATCGGTGGGGCTTCCCCAGTTCCATGTAACGTCCTGTCTGTTTCTGAAATAAGCGGCTTTTTGCTCCAGAAGATCTACGTTGGTCTGGAACCACTGCCGGAGCTGCTGGTTAGGGTTTTTCCCGTCGTAACCGGTTCCGTAACGGCCAATCCCTTTTATCTGGGAGTAATTTGCATTGGCAGAAATGGTCAGTTTCTTGGTCAGGTCAAATGAAGCCGAGAAATTGAAAAGGTTTTTGCCCAGTTTACTGTTTGGAAGCACACCTTTTTCATCGTTGCGGGTGTAACCTACTTTAAAGGTCGAGTTTTCGCCGCCACCCATGATGTTTACACTTTGATTGGATGTCACGCCGGTCTCAAAGAATGCAGCCGGGCCGTTTTTTGCAGCAACCCAGGGTGTCATTTTTCCGAAAGTAGGGGAGGTCGGATCCAATGCATCCCACTGGTATACCATACGGGATGGGTCAAATTTGGCTCCGAAAGAGGCATCCGCGTCGAAAACAGCGATATCACCTTCCCCTGAACCGAGATTGCCGCGGTAGAACTGATCGGCTGCACCGTCACCACCGTATCCCGCGCCGTACTCATTCTGGTATTTTGCATACGTGCTTTTGTCAATTTTGCCCCAGGTCACACCGCTGTTGACGGTTACATCAAAACTGTTTTTGCGTCCTTGCTTGGTGGTGATCAGGATCACACCATTGGATGCACGTGATCCGTAAAGCGCGGTAGCAGCTGCACCTTTCAATACGTTGATCGACGCAATGTTGTCTGGATTAATGTCGGAAGCAGCATTACCATAGTCGGTTCCCGCACGGCCTGTCTGCTGGTCGCTTGTGTTGGTGTTCGCGTTTGTTACAGGAACCCCGTCAATTACCCACAAAGCCTGGTTGTTACCGGTGATGGATTTGTAACCACGGATTATCGCGCTTGTGGATCCACCAAGGTTATTGTTGGTTTTGATATCCAGACCGGCAATTTTACCTGCCAGCGCATTCATCACGTTGGGGTTGCGTGCCTGTACGATCTGCTCGCTGCTTACCTGTTGCGCGGCGTATACAAGCTCATTTCTTTTTCTTTCCTGCCCAAGAGCTGTTACAACAACTTCCTGAAGCTGGCTGACATCGTTTTTTAGCGAGACGTTGATGACAGACTGGCTTCCTACCACAACCTCCTGTGTTTGAAAACCGATAAAACTGAATACCAGTGTAGAACCCGTTGATGAGGTAATTGTGTACTGTCCCTGGCTGTCTGTGGTGGTACCGCGAGTAGTACCTTTCAAAGAAATGTTAACGCCCGGTAGTATCGAGCCGTCATCGGCAGTGACCTTGCCGGTCACAGCGACATCCTGGGCATGCAGCTGCGTGATTAATAGCAGTAAACACCCCATGAAGGAGAATAGAGTCTTCCTCATAAATCAATTATAAAGTTAGGTTTGTTATGTAAACATAATGTTGCAAAAATAACTATTAGTTTAACCATTACAACTCCGACATTGCTAAATTTCAAAATTTACTTTGGTTGCAGGCCACTAATTGAAGAATTTTGTATGCGTAATGGCTGGTTTTTTGCAATTTTTATAAATGCGGGAATTTTCTAAAATCGGCGCTCATGTTGTGCAAATGTTAAAGATGGGCGCCTTTCATTGAGTTTTTCGCAGCAGATAGATAAAAATGCACGGCGTATGATCAAAAGAGCCTGCTCTGTAACGGGTATCGTATACGCAGATACTGTCGAGAATGAATCTAAATAAATGATTATTGAACCGAGTGTAGCTTTTGGAATATTCCGGTGGGCAGAATTTCTAATAAATATTTGGATTATTTCAATATTGTGTATATATTAAAATAAATTTTATGACAAGAAAAGAAGCTGTTTGAGCGAGCAAAATGGGGATTTTTCGTGTAGGTTTATTTGTAGTAATTGTTTGAATTGTTTGAAAAATATGTAAGAAATAGTGCGTGTGGTTGCAAATTTGATCATGATCGGGGCGAAAAGCGTGAACTTCTAACAAATACGTTTATGGGGGTATTTTTGTCATAATCGCTAACAAATTGACAATGAAAGTTGATTTGTGCCAAATTATATTCTGGGTATTGAATTGACCGCCGTTGTAATTGTTTGAAACAACATTTAGTTTTGTAACCTTGACACAATTATTCTCTATTTAAACAAACTTTAAATCCTTTGTATGAGAAAGTTTCTACTGTATCTAATCTTAGGGTGCTTATTGATTCCTGGCTGGCAGGCCTATGCCCAGGATAAACAAGTATCGGGAGTTATTACTGCTGACGACGGAAGTGTCCTCCCTGGTGTAAACGTCTCACTTAAAGGGACTACCAGGGGTATTACTTCGGACGTCGACGGTAAGTATTCAATCTCCGTCCCTTCCTCCGGAACGCTGGTTTTTTCCTTTGTGGGATACATCACCCAGAGCGTCGCTATCGGTTCCAAGACAACCATCAACGTCACGCTCGTTTCGGATACCCAACAGCTGGGTGAAGTGGTCGTGACCGCCCTTGGTATTTCCCGCGAGCGGAAGTCGCTGGGTTACAGCACCGCCACGATCGCCAGTACTTCCATCACAGAGGCCCGTAATACCAGCCCTCTGGATGCACTTAACGCGCGCGTGCCCGGTCTTTCTGTGAACACGGCATCCGGTGCGCCCGGCGCTTCCACGGTACTGAACATCCGTGGTTTCAACTCGGTGACCGGTAACAACCAACCCCTTTTCGTGATCGACGGGGTGCCGATGAACAACCGCGGTAATACATCCTCTACCAATGCGCAAAACAGCAACGACGACTTCAACCGTTCGATGGACTTTGGTAACCAGATGAACGATGTCAATCCGAACGAAATCGAAAGCATTACGGTGCTGAAAGGCATTTCGGCTTCCGCCTTATACGGTAGCCGTGCTGCCAATGGCGCTATCCTGATTACAACCAAAAGAGGGAAATCGGGCAAAACTCAGGTCGATGTATCGTCTTCCTTTGCCCAATCGACCATTTTGCGTGTCCCGCACCTGCAAAACACTTACGGACAGGGATGGAGCGGGTTGTTTGACCGTATCGAAAACGGCTCATGGGGACCTAAACTGGACGGACAGCCAAGACTTTGGGGTAATGTAGTGGACAATTCGCAAATGCTGAAGCCGTTCTCGGCGCAGGAAGATAACATCAAAGATTTCTTCGACAAAGGATATGAATGGAACAACAGCATCGCAGTGTCAGGGGGTACCGAAACTGCCAACTACCGCGTGGCTTATTCCAATGCAACCGCCGACGGTGTTGTGCCAACCAATGCCGACTCGTACAAGCGTAACACATTGAGTTTAAACGGAGGTCTGAAGCTGGACAAGTTTTCTGTGAACTCGAATATCAATTACGTGCACAAGAACCAGAAAGCCGTTGCGACCGGTCAGGGCGACGACGCGGGCGGCGGTAAAGTCTTATGGCAGGAAATGATCCAGATCCCGAGAGACCATTCTATTGTGGATTCGAAGGCTTTGCTGGATCCCAACAGTCCTTTCTATAAGTTCATGACGCTGGATAATTATTTTACACCATACGCTCAGAACCCATACTGGACACTGTACAACCAGGGTAATAACTACGACGAAGACCGGATATTCGGAAATATCGAATTCGGCTATCAGGTGTTTCCAAGCCTGGGTGTTAAATGGCGTGTAGGCGGAGACTATTCCGATGCATTTCAGAAAGACTGGGGTAATGTCGGAAGAATTACCGACGGAACGCCGAACAGTACAGCGAACGACGTGTTTGGTAGCGTGTCACAACTGGCGAGAGGAAACAGGCAGTTCAACAGCGACCTCATCTTCGACTTTAAGCACAACTTCGGATCACGTTTCGATATACAGGCTTTTCTGGGCCATAACATCAACGAAAGGACTGCACAGACCAACTTTGCGAAAGTTACAAACCTCGATTTGCCGGGATTCTATAGTCTGTCGAACAGTTCTGTAACGCCACAAACATTTGCAACAACCAGCAAACGTCGTCTGGTAGGTGTGTTCGGTTCGGCTACATTCGGTTTCGACAGCTGGTTGTACCTGACTGTCGGCGCACGGAATGACTGGAGTAGCACGTTACCCAAAGGCAGAAATTCTTACTTCTATCCAAGCGCCAGCATCAGTGCAGTATTGTCAGAAGTTTTCAAACTGCCGGCTCAGATCCCATTCGTGAAAGTGCGCTTCGCAGCAGCATCTGCAGGTAACGATGCGGACCCATATCAGATCTATTCGGTATATGTTCCGGGTACGGTCCGTGCAGGAGGTTTCGGGAACATCAACTTTCCATTCGGAAACGTGAATGCCTACGAAGTTTCCAACAATCCAGGAAACCTGGCATTGAAACCTGAAATTTCGCAGGAATATGAAGGAGGTCTTGAACTGGGCTTCTTTGGAAGAAGGGTAGGTCTGGATTTGAGCTACTATAACAAGCTGACCAAAAACCAGATCATCAGCCTCAACCTGGAACCGGCAACAGGGGCAACCGCACAGACAGTCAACCTGGGTAGCGTAAGAAACAAAGGGGTTGAACTTGCTTTGAACCTCATACCGGTTCGCACCGAGAAGGTAGAGTGGGGGTTGACATTCAACTATAACAAGATATGGAACGAAGTTGAATCGCTTGGTCTGGAGGGTGGCTCGGGTAACATTCTGCTAAACAGCAGCTACAATGTGAAACTGCGCGCCGTCGTAGGCAAGCCGCTGGGTGCAATCTACTCTCCGGATGCACAGCGTGATCCCAACGGGAACATCATAGTGAACCCTGAAAACGGAGTGCCATTGGTGAGCTCGGAGGAGACCTACCGTGGCTCTATCAACCCGAATTATACATTGGGCTTGTCTACTTACGTGAGTTATAAAGGATTCAAATTCAGCGCGAACGGTGATTATCGTAATGGCGGTGTATTCTACTCCTACACAGCCCGTCTGAACTACTTCAATGGAAATGCCTATAACTCGCAGTACAATGACAGAGAGCCATTTGTGGTGCCAGGTTCAGTGGTGAAACAAGGGGAAAGCTATGTGACCAACACGACGCCGGTTTCCCGTGCAGATGTGTTTACATACTATGGGGGATCCACTTCGGCAAACGAGTATAACCACGTTGTATCGAAAACATTCTTCAAACTTAGAAATGTATCGCTGAACTACACTGTGCCAAAGAGCGCGCTGGCAAAATTGCCTGTCCGCGGAGCATCTGTAGGTATTTTCGGTCGTAACCTCGTGTTGTGGACTCCGAAAAGCAACCATTATGTAGATCCGGAAGCCAATACGTTCGGAACCAGCCTCAAAAACCTGTATGGTGAGTTTGCTGCTGGTCCTTCCACTGCGACGTACGGTGTTCAGTTAAATTTATCATTCTAATTAGGCTTCAAATGAAAAGTTTTATAAAAAATAGTGTGTTGCTGCTTGCAGCACTTTCACTGGGATCCTGCAACGACTGGCTAGATGTTAACGAAGATCCCAATAACCCGACGAACGTAGCGCCGGAGTTTGTTCTCCCCGCTGCGCAGGCATCAGTCCTGGCGGTAGTAGGTGGTGATTTCGCGATCATCGGCGGCCTTTGGTCCCAGCACTGGACGCAGTCGAATGCAAGTTCGCAATACAGGAATATCGATTCCTATGACCTCAATCCGTCCGACTACAATGTCGCCTGGACCGAGTTATATGCAGGTGGTTTGAATGATTTCGAAGATGTGAAGATCAAAGCTACTGCGACCGGTAACAATAATATGGTATTGCAGGCGGTAGCCGTTCAGAGCTATGGTTATCAGATGCTGGCAGACTGGTTCGATAAGATTCCATTGAGCGAAGCACTTCAGGTGGAAACCAATAAGGCACCGAAGTATGACGAAGGCCCGGCCGTTTATGCCGAGCTGATCAAAAGGCTGGATGATGCAGTGGCGCTTGATTTCAACAATGGTAAATCGACTGCAGTGGCTTCCGACCTGGTGTATGGAGGACTGAGTGCTGCGGATCAGATCGATCAATGGAAACGATTTGCAAATACGCTGAAGCTGAAACTGTACCTTCGGCAAACCGCCAGCGCAAATTCGGCACAGGCTATTGCGGCAATTAAAGCGATGCTGGATGCGAATACACCGTTGCTGGAAGATGACGCTGCCGTTACCAAGTTCGTGGACGAGCCTAACCGCAGCAATCCATTGTATGAAAATAACGTGCGTCAGCTGAATACAGGAACCAACCTTCGTTTGAGCCGTACGTTGCTGTCATATCTTCAGGCTAATAATGACGATGCCCGGCTGAATGCCTATTTCACACCGGGAGCAAGTGGTCAGGCCGGATTAATCCAGGGTGATTTTAATAACACCGCGATCGCACCTACTGCATCAAGCGTGGCAAAAATGACTGCTACTGATCCCTTCTATTTCTTCAGTATCGATGAGGTCTATTTCATGCTGTCGGAATCTTACCTGCGTATTGGCAACGATGCCAAGGCTAAGGAATTCTATGACAAAGCGGTTCAGGCAGCTTACGCCAAATTCAAAATCACTTTTGACCCCAAAATGATTGCACCCGGTGGCGTTTATGTATATCCGGCAGCGGGTAATATGGAAGCTAAACTAAAAGCGATCATCTATCAGAAATGGGTGGCGATGTTCCGCCAGGGACATGAGTCATTCTGGGATCAGGCACGTACGGGATATCCTGAAAAATCGCCGGTGGCAGTGACGGATAATAAATACGTTCCGGGGCAATGGACTTCGTCTGCGACAGCTGTGACAGAAGGGAAAGTGTTACCTAAGCGTATTCCCTATACGGCTGCGTCCCGGGATGTGAACGCAAATACCCCGGCCGCCGTACCGGTTACACAGAAGATTTGGTGGATGAAATAATTCAAATCAACAGCAACAATGAAGAGATTAATTCAATATATAGCGGTAGCATTCATCGGAGCGGTGGGTTTATCGTGTGAGGAAGACAAGGTTACGGAAGGTATTTCGGAGATAACCTTTTTCCCTGACTTTGACTATAAAGGAGAAAGTACAATTTTCTCAAAATGCGGCGCCCCCTTTGCGGACCCTGGCGTAACAGCCACGGAGCAGGGAACGTCTATTCCCGTCACGACCAGTGTCTCTTCATTGATCAGCGGAGGATCGCTGACGGCCGTTCCCGGAACAGCCGATCGGTACACGATTACGTACACGGCGGTCAACAAGGATGGTTATGATGCCACTGCGACACGGACTGTCTGGCAGGTGTGTACAGGAGACCTTAAGACTTCCATCGAAGGGTTGTATACCTCAACAGTTTTCAGAAACGGAACGTCTGGGGCACAATACACCAATATGCAGTATGTACTGATCCGGAAAAAGCCCGGTACTGAAAATACATACCAGGTATCTGATGCGATAGGTGGATGGTACCAGCTGGGAAGGGCATTGGGGGACGCTTATTTGGCGCCTGGGCTTGAAATTACGGTGAATAGCATTCCTAAGAATGACTTCAAATTCGGAGGTGCACCTCAGGTCCTGACTTTCGGCGGTGCGGTTACTCCGAAATCTCTCACTGTAAATCCTGATACCAAAACATTGGTTTTGACCACTGATTGGGACGTCTACAATTTCGTGGCCACTCTGAAGCAAGTATCATTTTAAACCAGAATCAGATGAATAAGATATTAGGATATTTAGCAATTTTTACGATCGGTGTTTCTCTGTCGGCCTGTGACCTGGGTAGCGAGCCGGCGTTGGAAGGCACTAAGTTGCAAGCTATGTGCGGCGAGTGGTGGGTACAGGTATACTCCGGGGGCGAAGACCAGGAGCTTGGGTATCATTTGATCACTACCTCTAACACTGCCGAAAATAATGAGACGGATCTCATTTTGGACGATCACGGCATGCTTACGGATTACGACTATCCCCCGCTCAGAGTGGTGTCAAAAGTGAGCCTCGCAGGTCTTGCCTTCAACAATGCACCAGATCTGGCAAACCTGAATGCTGGTAAGAGCGCAGTGACAATTATCGAGGGTAAGATCATCAAAAATGCGACCACTACTACCGGAGGCAACAAGGCGGATTCAATTTACGTGAAATTTGAGTTCAAGGCCGTTCCGGGAGAGCAATACGAATATGCAGGCTACCGGCGTACCGGTTTCCGCGAGGACGAGCATTAATACGCATTCGATTGGTTATTTTGAAGGCTCTACCCACTGCGGGTAGGGCCTTTTTTTGCTAAGATGTGAAGGATAGCGCTCTTATTGGGTGGTACGATCGGGAAATCATTTTGGAACCCAGGATTATGTTTCCGATCTTGAAGGGTTCTGATTTTACATTTTTCTTTCAATATGAGAATTCCCTTTACGAAACCTGTTTCAAAGAAAGTACTGAATGCTTCGTTCGTGGCCCTGTTGCTAAGTGGTTCCGGACAGCTGGTATTCGGGCAGTCGCCATTGTCGAAGTCGATTGACCAGAAAGCACCGGCGCTGGAAAGAAAGCTTGTTGAATGGCGCCGGGATTTTCACCGGAACCCGGAGCTGGGCAACAGAGAGTTCAAGACTGCCGAAAAGGTCGCCAATCACCTCAGGCAATTAGGTATTGAAGTGCAGACAGGGATAGCACACACAGGCGTCGTGGGTATCTTAAAGGGCGGGAAACCGGGTCCCGTGGTGGCGCTTCGTGCCGATATGGACGGCTTGCCGGTAACAGAACGCGTTGATATTCCTTTCAAATCAGCCGTTACAACCGACTATAATGGCCAGAACACGGGTGTTATGCATGCGTGCGGGCATGACACACACATCGCGATCCTGATGGGAGTGGCAGAAGTGCTGGCTTCGGTGAAAAACGATCTGCCCGGGACAATCAAGTTTATCTTTCAGCCTGCCGAAGAAGGTGCTCCGAAAGGGGAAGAAGGCGGTGCCGAGCTGATGGTGAAAGAGGGAGTTCTGGAAAACCCCAAAGTGGATGCCATATTCGGCCTCCATATCGATTCTCAAATCGAAGTGGGTAAGATCGCCTACCGCCCCGGGGCGACCATGGCGGCGGTCGACTTTTTTAGTATCGACGTGAAAGGGAAGCAAACCCATGGCGCTTATCCCTGGTCGGGGGTGGATCCGATCGTGACTTCCTCACAAATTGTGAATGCATTACAAACGATCGTGAGCCGCAACCTGAATCTGACACAGGCTCCGGCAGTGGTCACGATAGGAGCTATTCATGGCGGAGTAAGGCAAAATATCATTCCGGAGTCTGTCAAAATGATTGGGACCATCCGGACATTCGACGAAGGCATGCATTCGTATGTGCATAAGCGTCTCAACGAGATTTCGAGCCATATTGCCGAGAGTGCGGGAGCCACAGCATCCGTCGATATTGATGTGATGTACCCGGTGACCTATAATGACGTACCGCTGACGGAGAAAATGATCGGAACACTTGAGAATGTCGCCGGCAAGGCGAACGTGAATTTGATACCGGCGAAAACAGGTGCGGAAGACTTTTCATACTACCAGCAAAAAGTCCCGGGCTTCTTCTTCTTCCTGGGTGGTATGCCTAAAGGGAAAAACGTGGCGGATGCCGCACCGCATCACACGCCAGACTTCTACGTAGATGAAGGCAGCCTGGTACTCGGAGTTAGGTCCATTGCCCGCCTGGCTACCGATTATCTTGAAAAAAACAAAGCCAAATAGCTATTCCGGAATGTTCTTCCTGACCTGATCGAACAACAGGCTCGGGAAGAACCTTTTGAGATAAATAGCCGCTACTTCTTTCAGGCCACCTATATAGATCTCCTTTTTGTCTTTCCTGACAGCTTCCAGGATTTTATCCGCGCAAACATCGGCAGGAATACCCTTCTCCTGGTTGGTGTCCATTTTTCCAAATTTGGCACCGGATGCACTGAGCGCATTGAGCGAAATATTGGTTCGGATGTAGCCGGGGCAAATCGTGGTTACCTTGATGTTGTGCTGATAGCCCTCGGCACGAAGCGAGTCATAGAACCCCTGCAATGCATGTTTGGCGGCATTGTAGCCTGAGCGCATAATGGTGCCGATCTTCCCTGCGACACTGCTCATGACAATGAAATGCCCGGATTGCTGCGCGATCATGTAGGGCAGTACGGCCTTGGTTATCGCGACGGTGCTGAAAAAATTGACATTCATGAGGTTTTGATAAACCTCTAATTCTGTGTCGTTGATGTAGGAGCGCTGGCTCACACCCGCATTGTGGACCATGATGTCGATGCGTTCGAAATGAGCGATCACCTTTTCTGCTGCTGGTTTGGCCTGATCGAGCTGGGTGACGTCCATCGGAAGCACCAATACGTCGGAATCGGGCAGGGAGGTTTGTTTTTTTACCCTGTCGAGCTCTTCTTCACGCCGCGCGGTCAGTACCAGTCGTGCTCCCTCTTTTGCGAAGGCCATGGCCAGTGCTTCCCCAATGCCGGACGACGCGCCGGTTATCCAAACGACTTTATTCTTGAAATTTGTCATAACAGTAAACTACGCAACCGGGGAATGTTGTACAAAGCGGAGTTGTGCCGCGTCAGTGGTTACTTTCAGGGAAGCTATCATCCCGACACCCATCGCCCGGTTGTCGCTCACGTGGCCGACGGGGAAATCAAAGCAGACGGGATAGTCGAATCCGGCGATATGTTCATGGATGATTTCGAAAGAATTCTTGCCAAATGCAGGGCTGCTGTTGTCTTTCATGTCCGTAAACTGCCCCGCGATCAGTCCGGCGAGCTTCGCTAGCTTGCCCGACCGTTTCAGTTGGATCATCATCCGGTCCAGGTTGTAAAGATATTCGTTGATGTCTTCGATGAAGAGGATCTTGCCATCGGTATCCACCTCCGTTTTCGAGCCGATCAGATGCGTGAGCAGGCAGAGGTTACCACCTACAACCGGTGCGGAGACTTCGCCGGGGCGGTTCAACGGATGGCCAGCCACAGTGTATTCAGGTAATTTGCCGAACAGCATCTGCCGGAGTGATTCGGCTGCCAGATCGGCCCCATCGGTCGTGATCGATTTCGCCATGGGTGCGTGGATGCTCGCATAACCCAGCTGATAAGCCCGCGAAAGAAAGGCGGTCAGATCGCTGAAACCAACTATCCATTTCGGATTCTCTGAAAAACGCGCAAAATCAAGTCTGTCGACAATTCTGGAGCAACCATAGCCGCCCCGCGCCGCGATAATGGCTTTCAGGGAGGGGTCATCCAGCATTTGCTGTACATCAGCAAGCCGTTCCTCATCTGAGGCAGAAAATTGATTGAAAGAAGTTCTCAAAGTCTTCCCCTCTACTACATCCAGGCCCCATTGATCTCGGAAAAGGTTAATTCCCGGGACAAGGTCTTCGTACTTTACAATGCTGGCGGGAGCAACAATCCCGATGCGGTCACCAGGTTGGAGAAAAGGAGGAAATTGAATGGGATTCATGCAGGCTGGTGTGGCTCTTTAAACAAATATCACATCCTGCACCAGCGCACTACCCATTTCGCGGTTGATCAGCTCTATGATTTTGCTTTTCGCGCGGAACAGTTCGTTTCTCAGCGGTGCGGATTCGATTTGCAGGAAAAGGGTGCCGTCTTTAATGTAAACCTTTTTGGTGCGGGTGGCAATAGCCGAACCCATGATCTTGTCCCAATGTGCAACGACATAGGATTGGTCGAAACGATTACGCAGCTTATATCTCTCGAGCATCTGGTCGATCGCGTCCTTCAATGGCGTAACACCGGGCCGCCGGGACGCTTTTTCCTTGTCAAACCGATAGAATTGTGCCATAACCGTGTTTCGTGAGTATTACAAAGGTAGCAAGATCAGGGTTCGTCGCCAGTAAACGCCGTTACTTTTTTAATAGCTGCTCGTAGATCACATCCATAATCGACGTCCGGATGTTCATCGTCGATATCTTGTTATTTTCCCGTGTCGGGTACACGCGGTTAGACAGGAATACATAATTCAATCCCCACGCCGGATCAGCCCAGGTCATGATTCCCGTGTAACCCGTATGCCCGAAACTGGACGGACTGGCGTAGCGGGGCGCATTGCCCGAATATTTGAATGTAGGTTTGTCGAAACCGATGCCGCGACGGCTTCCCTCTTCCGGGTACTGGTAGCGTGTAAATTCGATCAATGCATCCTTGCTCAGCAATTGCTGTCCCCCGTAGTAACCATCCTGAAGATACATTTGCCACACTTTCATCACGTCGTTGGAGGTCCCGAAAAGGCCTGCATGACCGCTTAATCCCCCCAGCATGGCCGCGGCTTCGTCGTGTACCTGGCCGTGGAGCTGCGTCATCCGGAAAAAGGTGTCGCGTTCGGTAGGCACGATGTCTTCCAGTTTATAGAACCGCTTGGGGTTGAACGTCAATGTGTTGGCGCCCAGCTTGTGGTAGTAGTGGTTTTTGATATAGTCCTCAAAATTTTCACCACTCAGATACTTCACAATTTGCGGGTACAGAATGAATGAGAGGTCGCTGTACACATAACCCTCTTTCTCGTTCAGCGGGGAGTCGCGGATCGATTTGAATATGGTTTTGTCATAATTCTTGAAAATAAAAAGGCTGTCGCCAACCACCGACGTCGGGTATCTCCTGGATCGTTTTGTGCTGAAAGTCTTCTTTTTCCAGCTGCCATCTGCATTCTGGGCTTCTTTCCAGAGCACGATGAAAGCTTTCAGGCGAGCGCTGTGCGTCAATACGCGTCTCCATGGCAGGTCCGCCTTATTGGAATTCTTGAAATCGGGCAGGTAATCCTTCATGGTAGCGTCCAGATCAAACTTTTTCTGATCCCAGAGGCTCATTAATGCCAGAGTCGATGCAGTGATCTTGGTAACGGAAGCGAGGTCGTACAGATCCGTGAGTTTTACAGGCCGGCTGCTTTCGTAAGTATGCTTTCCATATGCTTTGCGGAAAAATACTTTCCCATCCCTGGCTAACTGCACTACACAGCCGGGAGTCGCTTTTTGGGTGACCGCCGCATTAGCTATCGAGTCGATTTTAAATGTAATGATTTTCGAGTCCAGCCCCAGTTCTTCCGGAATGGTGTATTTCAAACGTCCAAGCGCCGGCGTTTCGATTCCTGCATTATAGGGGAACTGTGTATTGACGGTTACGGGAAGTTTCCCCTTTGCCGGGATCGCCCCAAAAATAAGCTGGGCCGACAAATCCTGGGTGTAAGGTGTGAGCTGATAGGCCATTACCAATGCTTTCGCGTCGTCGGTTTTAGGCATTTTATTCAATGCATACGGATTTCCGAAAACAGATACCACGGCTTTTTTCGTGGCAATCAGTTCCTGTAAAACGGTACTCATTGGTTCGGTAAGACCGTAATTGGTTCTCGGGGATATGCTGCCGAGATGCACACCGACCAGCAGGAGGTTGTACCCATTCAGTTTGGTTCGTACGGCTTCAATCTGTTCCGGCGTAGCTTTGGCGGGTATCTGGAAATGATCTACCGTTGTGTACAACCCCAGCGTGTTCTGGAAAGTAGTAACGGTATCGGCACCGATCGACACGGACGCGATTTTCAGTGTGTCGAGCTCCCGTAGCGGCAGCAGATTATTGTCGTTTTTGAGAATCGTCAACGCTTTTTCGGTGAGCAAGCGATTGGTCAATTCCGCTGTTTTCGGGTTCAGATCTTCATATAAGTTATTGAGATCGACGGGCTTGTAGTGGTTTAATCCGGCCCAAGCTTTTGCTTCCAGTACCTTGCGGCAGCGGTAATCGATTTCGGCCTGGGTGATTCTACCTTCGGCTATACTCTTTTTGATTTCAGCAATGGATTTTGAAACGTCTTCGGTGAACTCCAGCAGGTCCATTCCCGCTTCCAGGCCCATTGCATCGGCTTTACCATCGGGGAAATATTTCGTTACGCCTTTCATGTTCATGGCGTCGGAATAGATCAGTCCTTCGAATCCGAGCTGGCTACGCAGCAGATTGCTGACGATCGGTTTGGAGAGCGTGGACGGCAGGTTGGGTGTTTTATCCAGAGCGGGGATGCTCAGATGCGCGATCATCATGCCGCTCAGTCCATTATTGATCAATGCGCGAAACGGGTACAATTCCAGCGAGTCGATCCTTTGGGTGGTGTGTGAAATAAGGGGGAGATCGTAATGCGAGTCGGTGCCGGTGTCGCCGTGTCCCGGGAAGTGTTTCGCGCTGGTAAGCAACCCATTGTCCTGCATGCCCTTCATGTAGGCAACTGCTTTTTCAGCGACTTTGTATTTATTTTCCCCAAACGACCGGAAACTGATGACGGGATTGTCAGGATTGTTGTTGACGTCGGCAACCGGCGCAAAATTGATGTGCATACCTAACCGGCGTGCCTGCTTTGCCAGTTGTGCGCCCATTTCGTAAATGAGGTGGTTATCGCCCTGGATGGCCCCGAGGGTCATTTGATACGGATAACGAACGGTGCTGTCGATCCGCATAGCGAGACCGAACTCAGCGTCCATCGCCACCAGGAGAGGTACTTTCGAAATGGACTGGTAGAAGTTAGTAAGTCTGGCTTGGGGAACCGGGCCGCCCTGAAAAAATACGATCCCTCCCACCTTGTTTTCACGGATCAGTTTCTCCACTGCGGCAGGATTGCTCGTTTTAGGGTCGATCAACGCTCGTTTAGTATCTGATACGGCCGCCACCATGATGAGCTGCGCAATGCGTTCATCCGGGGTTAGGGTGGCGAAAACAGAGTCTACCCATTGCCGGTTTTTGTGCAGGAAGCTGGGAGAGGTGCTGATCTGGGCTTGGGAAGTGAATACTTTTAAGAAAAAGATTGTCAGCAAGGTCAGGTAGTGTCTGGTCATTGGGTTTAGGAAACTATTCTGGGAATCAATACTCATTAGCTGCGCTTAAAACTTTTTCGATGAGTTCGAGATCTGCATCCAATCGTCATCTAGTTCCAAAAGCATATCTTCGCTGATTATGTTAGGATTACTTAGTAATCCTAATCAAATATAGCAATGTAATTTCGTTCTCCCGTAAAAAACGGTCAAAACACCAGCCCTAGCAGTAATCCGGCAATGATGATGACATATGAGGGGACTTTCCCGAAAGAGAGGACAACGAGTGTTCCGATGACAGTGACAAGGGGTTGCATGCTGGTCATCATGGGTTGGAAAAGCGAGATCGCGGCGGAGATGGTAAGGCCGCAGCTGGCGGCGTGAATGCCTTCGAGTGACGCACGGATTCCCCGGTAACGTTTGAGCTGGTCCCAGAAAGGGTAGGCGAAAAAGATAAAAAAGGTGCCCGGAAGGAAAATGCCCGCTGTTGCCACAACGCCTCCAACGATCTGTCCCAGCCAGCCGTGGGATTGAAGCGAAACACTTCCGACGAATGTGGCAATGGAAAAGACAGGCCCTGGTACTACCTGCGTGAGCGCCATGCCCGCGAGAAACTCCTGTTCGGTCAGGTAATGTTTGAACTCCACAAACTCGTTGTAAAGAATGGGTATAAGTACCTGACCACCTCCGAAAACGAGGCTGCCGTTGCGGTAAAAGTTTTCAAAAAGCCTGACAGGTAAGGAGTTGGTTATCTTCCCGATGATCGCAGCTACGATCAGTACGGAGATCCAGAAGATAATGGGCCGCCACTTAATCCGGATTTCGGCCTTCTCCATCTTCTCATGTTTCTTGAAATTAAGAGAAGATGCGATCCCACCGCAGACAATGAGCACGGGAGTCATATACGGCGACGGGTACAGATAGGCGAGTATCGTGGAGATGAGCAGGAAAGTCCAGCCCTGGGTGTTGTGAATTACCTTTCGGGCTATGGATGATGCTCCGTACATCAGGAAAGCGACAGCCATCGGGCCTACAAACCGGGTGAAGTCCAGTGATATCGCATTTCTTTCCAGGTAGTGAATGCCAATGGCAGCCAGGATCATGAGTCCCATTGCCGGGAGCGACCACACGAGCAAGGTTAAATAAGCAAGCGGCTGTCCGCCTATTTTCAGGCCGATCGCCGTGACCGTCTGGGTTGAGCTGGGCCCCGGTAACACCGAGCATAATGCCTGTAATTCGAGTAGCTCTTCTTCGGTGATGTACCGCCGCTTGTGCACCAGCCGCTCGATCATCATCATCAGATGTACCTGCGGGCCTCCGAATGCCGTGAGCGACAACAGGAGTATATCCATCAGGTAAATGATGTAACGAAAGCGGCGGATGGGTGGATGAGACAAGCTGTTGGTACTTTTATTTTTTCAAACCGAGCTCCCGCAACCGTTCATCCAGAAATTCGCCGGCAGTCATGTCGGTATAAAGCTTGGGATACTCCGGGGTAATGCAGCTTTCGAGGCTGGCCAGATCCATCTCTGCACGTGGGTGCATGAAGAATGGAATGGAATAGCGCGACGTGCTCATTTTCTCTCTCGGGGGGTTTACGACACGGTGAATGGTCGATTTGAGTTTGTGGTTCGTCAGCCGGTCGAGCATATCGCCAACGTTGACGACGATCTGATCGGGCAATGCGGTAATGGCGATCCATTCGCCATCGCGCCGCAGCACTTCCAGGCCCTCAGCGCTTGCGCCCATCAGCAAGGTGATCAGGTTGATATCTCCATGCGCAGCTGCCCTCACTGCCCCTTCCGCTACGAGTTCGGGGTTTGGGATGGGGAAATAATGCAATGCGCGGAGGAGACTGTCGCCGTTTTTGACCTTGTCTTCGAAATAGTCCTCCGGAAGGTCCAGGTAAATGGCGATCGCGCGGAGCAATGTCTTGCCCGTGTTTTCGAAAGTATGGTACACTTCGAGCGTATACTTTCTGAAATCAGGGAATTCGTCGGGAAAAACATTGGATGGCATTTGCCCGACCGGGGCTGGTTGGCCGACATGGTAGAACTCTTTCAGGTCCGCCACCTTGAATCCCTTGGCGGTTTCCTTGCCTTTACCGATATAGCCGCGCTGCCCAAACAACTCAGGGAACTCATACTTTTTCTTGATCTCGTCCGGCTGCGAAAAGAACTCCTTCACCGAACCATACAGGCTATTCCGGAGTTCGTCGCTCAATCCGTGATTTTTGATGGCTACAAAACCGATGTTGGTGAATGCGGCTCCAAGTTCATCCACAAATTTCTGCTTTCGTAGCGGGTCTCCCGATATAAAATCTGCCAAATCGAGCGATGGGACTTGATTCAATAGTGCTGGTTCCATGTTGATTCCATTTTTGATGCAAAGTAAAAACTATCCGGAGACTTGCCAAGCCTTTCGTTGCACGCCGGGTCAAACTAAAAATAGATAGAACAAAGGGGAGATAATTTATAACTTTAATGGATACTCATTACATTTAAACCCGTTTTGGGGAAACATGCATTGAACTCTACGTTATGACACATACAGAACCGGATCATGATACCTGGATACGCTTCATCTCCGGTGATTCCGATGCGTTCAGCTTGCTTTACGACCGCTATTCCGACGTACTGTATGCATTTGGGCGTCGTTACAGTTCCGATCACGATCTGGTAAAGGACTGCATCCACGATCTTTTTATCGACCTGCACGGATATCGCCGGAACCTGGCCGGGGAGGTCAATGTGAAGTTCTATCTCCTTAAATCATTTCGCAGGAAACTTCATGCTGCACATCGCAAATCGTCCCTGCTGAGCTTCGACCGATGGAGCGGCGACGATTCTTTTGCGATCAATGCATTTTCTTTCAGTATCGAGCAAGAGCTGATCGGTGACGAACGGGAGCGTGAAATCCTGCAAAATCTGGCCGTGGAAATAAACCAGCTTCCCGATCGCCAGCGGGAGATCCTTTATCTGCGCTTTCACCAGAACCTCGGCTACGATGAAATTGCAGCCATCATGCAGATTTCCGTTCCTACCTGCCGGACGTTCATCTACCGCGCGCTCAAACAGCTTCGTGGGAAACTGGAATTCGGGGCTATTTTGTTGATTTTGAGTAGCTAGTTGATTTTTCTTCACTTTTTTGTTAAAAAAAATCATTTCAGGAGTCTATATCTGCTGCATTCTTTTCTCTTGTATTTCAAACAAGCGCTTCCATGAAAAGAAAGAAAGACAAGCAGCGACCCATCTCCGATCATGACCATCTGACCGAAGACGAAAGATTGGCAGGCGAGCGGGCGAGGCTTCTGTTCAAGACCCTCCATCAGGAAACCCTTCACACTTCGGAAAAAGAGCAACTCTGGAACCAGGTAGAAGAGTCCCTCGAGTTGAAAAAGCATAAGTCGTTCAACACCTTCTGGATAGCTATGGCAGCTTCTGTGACCTTGCTGTTGCTTGCTGGAGTTGGTTACATTGTGTTTTATAAGGATACGGCGCAAACAATGCAGCAGGTCGCTTCACGGGCATCAGGCGCAGCGGAAGAAACCAGGCTCATTCTTTCCGACGACCGGTCGGTGAGTTTGCAGAAAGACAATTCCAGCTTGGTTTACAAAGAAAATGGTGCGCTTATTCAGGTTGACTCTTCATCGACAATCGACCAGCAGGTGGCCGGGAATCAGCAATTTAATACCTTGATCGTGCCTTTTGGAAAGCGTTCCGTACTGACGCTTTCGGATGGTACGCGTATTTGGCTGAATTCCGGCTCCAAGCTGGTATATCCATCTCATTTCGACGATTCGCAACGCGAGGTTTATCTAGAAGGACAGGCGTTTTTCTCGGTCACGCATGCCGAGAAACAACCCTTTTATGTACACACCCGGGATATGCGGGTGAAAGTGCTGGGTACTGAGTTCGATGTGAGCGCCTACGACGACGACGGGTATACCGCAACCGTGCTGGCAACCGGCAGTGTGGAGCTCACCATTCAGCGGCAGTCGCTGTTCGGTTCGAAAACTACCCGGATCACTCCGGGCACCCGTGCGGTATTTCACCCGAAGGAAGCAGCACTGAAAACCGGGCAGGTGGATGTGGGGGAATTTGTTTCCTGGAAGGACGGCTACCTGGTGCTCGCGAACGCCCCGTTGGCCGAGATCCTAAAAAAGCTGTCGAGGTACTATCGGGTCGAAATCGAATTGAAAGACCGCCGGCTGGCCAACGTCACTTTTGGCGGCAGACTGGATCTTCAGGACGATATTCGCGGGGTACTGGACGGTGTTTCGGCAGCAACATCGCTCACTTATAAACAACACGCAAACGAAAGGAGGTACGTATTAGAAGAAAGCACTATTAAACCATAAAAAACGGAAGACGCGGCAACGTCTTCCGTTCCTTCACACTTGCCGGCAAGCAAGTGATCCTTAAACTAATGTATCAACAAAAGTCGAATCAAATTTATGAAAAAATTTGACCAGAAAGGGTATTACCCTTTTGGAGAATTATGCCCACCGAAACTGCTGAGGATTATGAAACTGACAGTTCTGCTGTTATGGGTCGGGATGATGAGCGTGCATGCAACGGGCTACTCCCAGAAAAGCAGGATGGATGTCAAAATCCGGAACGGGAATCTGGGCACGCTGTTCAGGCAAATTCAGGAGCAAACAAGTTATCGTATATTTTACAGGGAAGACCTTTTGAAGGAAAAACAGGAAATCAGTATTAATCTGAACCTGAAAAACGAAACTGTGCCGGCTATTCTGAACGCCGCACTGAAAGGGACTGATCTGACGTATAGGGTAATAGGTAAGCAGATCGCGATCTACAAAAAGGAAGCAAACAACGGGGCTGGCCCTGTTCAAAACAACGTTATTCCCGTCATGCCGGAGGTCGTCATCCGGGAGATCACGGGTACGGTACTGGATACGAAGGGCAATCCGTTGCCAGGTGCCACGGTGATTGTCAAGGGGACAGATAAAGGCACGTCGGCAGATGTGAGCGGGAAATTCACCGTCGAAGCGGAACAAGGCGATGTGTTGGTGATTTCTTTCATCGGTTATCTGAAAAAAGAGCAGTCCGTCGGGGCGCAGACGTCGCTAAGCATTCAGCTGGAAGAGGATCTGAACGGACTGGAAGAGATCGTCATCGTAGGATACGGTTCTCAACGTAAGGCTACCATCACCGGGTCCATTGCCACGATTACGACCGAAGACCTGAAACAAAGCCCCACGGCGAGTATTACCAATGCATTAGCGGGACGTTTGCCGGGATTGTTTGCCAATCAATTCGGCGGAGGCGAACCAGGTGTAGACCGCAGCGATATTTTCATTCGTGGGGCGGCCACCTATGGCAATAAGGCGCCGATCGTGATCATCGACGGGCTGGAAAGGAGTATGGATTACCTGGCACCCTCGGAGATCGAATCTTTTACAATTCTCAAAGATGCGTCGGCGACGGCACCTTACGGCGTACGCGGTGCAAATGGGGTCATTCTCATTACGACCCGCCGGGGAAAGGTGCAAGACAAGGCTACGGTGAATTTCAAAGCATCAGTGGGCGTCAACAGGCCGGTCAAATTCCCTACTTACCTGGGTTCGGCAGATTATGCCATGCTGTACAATGAGGCCAGGAGAAATGACAATCCTGACGCCGATCCTTCCACGCTGAACTTGTTCTCGGACCAGGCTATTGCCGATTTCCGGCGGGCCAAAGGCGATAATTCGGACGGCCTCGGTTACAACTGGAACTACTTTGATTATGCGTTCAAGCCGGGCGTTCAGCACGATTACAGTTTATCTATTAACGGTGGGTCGTTGAAGGCCAGGTACTTTGTCCTGGCCAACTATTTTCAGCAGGATGGCAACTACCGGCATACGGACCTGGGGGCAAATAATACGCAAGCCATTTTTAAGCGTTACAATTTCAGATCGAACATCGATATCGACATTACCGATAACTTCTATGCAAAACTCGATATCGGTGCCCGCATTACCGACCGAAATGCTCCCGGAACGCCTGCCAGCCGCATTGTAGAGCTGGCCAACACGCAGCCTTCGTATCTGCCTATCACCGTGGAACCCAACGATGACGCCGCCAACCGGGTTTATCAGATCAATAACCCGCTTGGAATGTTGTACGGCGACCAGATCTACCGGTTCAATATCCTGGGTGAGCTGAGTAGGACCGGCTTCATTAACGACAAAAACACCTACCTGAACGGTTCGTTCGCGCTGGGGCATAAGCTGAATTTCATCACCAGGGGCTTGTCGGTAGAGGGCATGTTTTCCTATGACGCCTCGGACGGCGGCTGGATCAAAAGAGATGTAACGACATATTCGGAAGGCTATCGGGAATATCCCGGTTATGCGACCTTCGTTCCCTCGGCCGGCAGCGATATTTACCGCACGCCCGGGCATTATACAGGCGCTTACAAATCGGGGAACAAGTATGATATTGACCAGACGATCCGGAATGAATTTGAAAAGAAGGATAGCGACAGCCGGTCCTACGTACAAGCCAAACTGGACTACATGCGCAACTTCGGGTTGCATGACGTGGCGGGGATGGTATTGTTCAATCGTTCGAAACGCGTTATCAACAACCAGGTGCCATTCAGCTACCAGGGAGTGACCGCGCGTGCCACATATGGTTACGACGACCGTTACCTGTTTGAGTTTAATGCCGCATACAATGGTTCGGAGAACTTTGCAAAGGGTAAAAGGTATGGCTTCTTCCCGTCGGTAGCGGCAGGATGGGTGCTTACCAAAGAAAAATTCATGACCGGTACCCAGCGCTGGCTGAATAACCTGAAAATCCGTGGGTCCTATGGCCTGGTCGGAAGTGATAAAGTACCCAACGACAAGCGATTTATCTACCTGCAGTACTTCACCCGGAGAGATCACGATTATAATTTCGGGACCGATAATTTTGGTTCAGGTGCCGGCGGCTATTTGCAGGAGGGCGATCTGGCCAATCCTGACCTCACCTGGGAGAAGGCCAGGAAAACCAACATCGGGATCGATGCTACGCTGCTCAAACACCTGACCTTTACACTCGACTTGTTCCACGAGCACCGCTATGACATCATCACGGACATGAGCGGAGGCAATAAGCTGGGTTTCCCGGATATCGTCGGGAAAGATGCGCCGTATATCAATTCGGGGATTGTGAACAATAAGGGATTTGATTTTGAAATCGGCTGGACGGGTGCCATAGGTAAGAACTTTACCTATTTCCTGCGCCCCAATTTCACTTTCGCCAGGAACAAAATCGTTTTCATGAACGAGATTCCCTATGCTTCACCGGGACGGGCCAATACCGGCAAGCGCATCGACGAGCATTTCGATTACATTTTTGACCGGTTTGTCGCCAATCAGGAAGAAGCCAATCAGCTCAACGCAATGAACAACGGCAGTGGTTTTCAGTCATTCGGTACCCTGCGGCCGGGCGATGTGATCTATAAAGACCTGAATGGAGACGGCAAGATCGATGACCTCGGCGACCGTACCGCAGTGGGTAATCCGCGTAATCCGGAGATCATGTTCGGGCTTCCCATCGGCGGACGATTCAAAGGATTTGATTTCAGTGCATTGTTTCAGGGAGCAGCGAGGGCATCAGTGCAGCTCTCCGGAGCAGCCGTTTACGATTTCCCGTTGTTCAACCAGGATAAATACGGCAAGGTGAAACCGATGCATCTCAACCGCTGGACACCTGAAACGGCAGCCACCGCGACTTACCCCGCGTTGCATTTTGGTGATCACAGCAACAACAAGAATAACAACAGTAGTCTGTTTTTGTATAACTCCAGATATGTCCGTTTGAAAACGGTTGAGATCGGATACAACCTGCCCAAGAACACAATCAGGAAAATCGGGATCGACCAGTTCCGGATCTATTTGCAGGGAATGAACCTGCTTACCTGGGATAGGCTGAGTAAGGTAGATATGGACCCCGAAACGAAAGAGGGGAACGGTGACTGGTATCCGATCCAGAAGGTGGTGAATTTTGGCGTCGACATTTCATTCTGATAAAAACCTGACCTTTTATGAATAGTAAGAAATATTATATCGCCGCTGTGATGAGCATTGCAGCTTTTTTCTCCGCCTGCAAAGAGGATTTTCTCGATCGCAAGCCCGACGATCAGATCGACGCCGAGCAGGTTTTTACCCGCTACAACAAAATGAATCAGCTGGTAACCGATTTGTATGACAACATTAAGGGGGCCAATAGTCCGCTGGTATTTTTCTCCCATTTCTCTTCCGCACCGGTGACGGACGAAGCGGAAGGTTCCACCGCGGAGGGAAGCCTTACCAACAAATTCAATACCGGCGACTGGAATCCCAATTCGATGCCTGATAGAAGCAGCCGGGGACAGTATTGGTGGGATTTGTATGCCCGAATACGCAAAGCGAATGTGATTCTGGAAGGGATCCGGAAATACAACACGCCCGATAATCCATTGCAGGGTGGCGATCTCGAAAAACGGATCGGCGAAACTTACTTCATGCGCGCCTACCTGCATTACCTGGCCGCACGCATGTATGGGGAAGTGGTTTATATTAACCACACCATCCAACCCAAGGATCCGATGGATTTCAAGCAGGAGTCGTTTCACTCTATTGCGGCCAAAATCAGCCAGGATTGCGACTCGGCGATGGCAAGGGTACCCGGTACCTGGGGTGGGGCCGATTTCGGAAGGGTTGACAAAGGAGCTTGTCTGGGCCTGAAAGCGATCGTTGCCTGGATGGCTGCAACGCCTATATGGAATGGGGGCACGTTCCCGAATGATACCCGTCAGTTTGCTTCGGAATATGCTTACCAGGCAGATCGCTGGATAAAGGCAAAAGACGCAGCCAAAGCCGTCATTGATTTCAAGGTCGACGGCCGTCAGCGATACAGCCTTTATCAGGGCCATGATGCAGCCGATTTCCGGGATGATGCCGGTGTGAACAATAATAATTCCAAAGTGCCGGCACGACTCTGGGATTTATACCACGATATGCAGGCATTTCAGAACGAGGCGGTTTTTCTGGTCACCCGTGACAAAGACAATAACTGGCAGGGTGACATTTACCCGCCTAGCTGGGGTGGGAGTTCTCGTCAGATGCCTGTACAGGAGCAGATAGATGAGTACGAGTACATTGCCGCCAACGGATACGGTTATCCCATATATGGTTCACGTGCGAAGTCTGACGGCTACGACGACGGCAACCCCTATGAAAGTGTAAAAAGGGACCCCCGCTTCTATCGCGACATTGTGTACCATGGTGCTACCTTCAAAGGCAAGGTGATTAACACCGCAGCCGGTGCGGACAAGATCGGCGCGTCGAATTCTACCACCACGGGATACTTCCTGCGCAAAATCCTGCGCGAATCCTGGAACCGTGACAAGAGCTTTGCGATCAGCGGGCCGCCGGTATGGCGTCTTCCGGAGTTCATTTATATTTATGCAGAGGCCGTCAACGAGTCGGCTGGTCCGAATGCGGAGATTTACGATATGCTCAACGAAGTCCGGAAGCGATCATTCATGGCGCCCATTGCGCCGGAAGCAAAAACTAACAAAGCATTAATGGACGAGTACATCAAACGCGAGAGGAGGGTAGAGTTGTTTTATGAAAACAACCGGATCTGGACAGCAAGACTTTACCTGGAAGCGAGTTCGCCGAAGGAGCTTGCGCGGGAGCAAGCGTGGCAGGGAGCGGGCGGTACCAATGACCAGCGTTCCCAGGCCTACTGGCCTTACCCCAAGGCGCAGCGGATGATTAATGGCATGAAGCCGGTGGAAGATGCTAACGGGAAAATCGAAGTGGATGGTAAAAAGTACCGCATGCAGCGTTATTTCATTGAAAGCCGAGTATTCGTAGCTCCAAGGCACTATCTCTTCCCGATCATGCAGGACGAGTTACAGCGCACCCCAACTTTGAAGCAGAACCCGGGCTGGTAACCGCCGCGGATGTCTAACAACCATTGACCACACCTGACTACAAATGACTATACCTGACTCGGATGTCATTTGTAGTCAGGTGTGGTTTCTTATTCCTTAATACTCTTGATGTAAGCAATCGTCACAGGTATCTGTTTCAGGTACGATGGGCTTTCATCCTCGATAAAATAATGCTTGATACCTACTTTTTTTGCGGCTTTCAATGTAGCCGGAATGTCGATCTGGCCGGTGCCGAGTGCTACGTCGTTGGTAGTAGGTGTACCTCCCGACAAATCTCCCTTCACACCTTTTTTGAGGTCTTTGAGGTGCATTAGTTTCCAGCGGGTCGGATATTTCAGAAGCAATTTAGCAGGGTCTTGTCCGGGGAATGCGGTCCAGAGCACATCCATTTCAAAGTTCACGTATTCGGGATTGGTATGCTTGACAATGTAGTCGAACAGGGTACCGCCTTCGTAGGGAACGAATTCATAACCGTGGTTGTGGTAGGTCAGCGAAATGCCCGCTTCTTTGAGTTCTTTTCCGGCTTTGTTGAAATCAGCGACTGCTTTTTTGGCAGTTTCGAGGTTAAAATTGCCTTTTTCGTGAGGAATCCAGGCTACCATCACATAGGTGGCGCCGAGAATTTTTGCATCCTTGATGGTTTGTGCAGTACTCTCGCTTAGTTTCTTGTAATCCGCACCGATGGAGCGCATTTTTATGCCGCGCTTATCGAGTTGCTTGCGGAGCTCCTCGGTGGTCATACCGGCGATAGGGCCGCCTTCCATTTCCGTAACGCCCAGCGATTTGATCGTATCCAGGGTAGCTTCGATGCCATTACCCCAGCTGCCGCGGAAAGTGTAGGCCTGCAAGCCGATGGGCGCGGTATAAACGGGTTTGCCCTGCGCCAGCACGTCCTGGCCGGTCAGCAGTGTGACCGCCAGGCAGCCCAGACCCAAAAATTTCTTCATAGCTATGTTGATTGTTGTTTAGGACCGTATTGCTATTTAAAGTCGGGGTGGTATTTGATATACTAAAAACCGTCCGCCTTGATTTGCTTTTCGCTCAGCTCGCCGTATTTCTTCACCTGATCACGGATTTCCGAAGCCTTGCCTACGAGTACGAATTGCAGTTTGTCTTTGGGAAAATAAGTAGCGATGATCTCTTTCGCCTGCGCAGTGGTTAGTCCATCGACTTTCGACTGGAAAGTATTGATAAAGCTTTCGTCAAAGTTGTAGATAAACATATCTGTCAGTAGCCGCGCCAATGCGCCTGCCGATTCATAATCCGGTGGAAAATCCCCTTTTACGTAGGCTTTTGCGGATGCGAGGATTTCGTCGTTAATACCCTGTTTATGCAGGCTATCCAGCACGCTTAGTGCCATATCGATCGCCGGAACCGTCGTGGAGTTCTTGGTAAATGTGCTGATCCCGAATGTGCCTGCATATTTATAACGCGTAAACCGGCTCCCGGCACCGTAGGTCAGTCCGGAGTTGACACGCAACGCATCGTTTAGCCAGGAGGTAAAGCGTCCCCCGAGAATGGTGTTGACCACCAGAACCGGTACATATTCCGGCGAATTGTAATCGATACCTTTGCCGCCGATCATGAAAGTAGTTTCACGGGCGTCGTCCTTATTGACGAGCAGTACCCGGCTTTTCTGGAATTCCAGATTGGGCGCCACGCGTTTTACCATTCTTGCAGGAGCGGTTTTCCATCCCTCAAACAATGCGGTCACCTTTTTCTTCATATCTGTCGCCTTGAAATCGCCCACAATGGAAATTGCGCCTTTTCCGGTTGTGTAGTTGTTTTGGTAAAACGCTTTCACAGCAGCCACATCGATTTTTTCGACGGTTGATTTGCTGCCGGTCGTAGGCGTTGCGTACGGGAAATTTTCGAACAGGAATGTATTATAATAATTGCCAATCACCGAGCGCGGGCTTTCCTTGGCCTGGGCGAGTTCGAGCAGGGTGCGCTGTTTGTGTTTGTCGAATTCGGTTGCATCAAAAACAGGGTACATCAGCACCTGCTGGATCAATTCAAAAAGCTTTTCCTGGTCCTTAACCGCAAATGATGCGGCGAGGCCCGCATTGTCTTTGGTGGCGTAGGTAGAAAGGCTGGCGCCGACGTAATCGGTCATTTCCTCGATTTGGGCCTTGGTATATTTCTGTGTACCAAATACCAAAGCATCGGCTGTCAGGCTTGCCAGTCCGTAGCGCTCGCCGTCATTGATAGAACCCGCATCGAATACCGCCGATACATTGATGAGCGGCACTTCGTGTTGTTCCATAAGGTACACGGTGAGCCCGTTTTTGAGCTTGAACTTTTCGTAGGCTGGTACTTTGAAATTATTCTGGGCCATTGCCGTAAGCGAGCAAAGAGCCAGTACCAAAAGCATGATATTTTTCATTCTGGGATGTAAATTTTTGATTGAGACAACACACTGCGTCATTTCGATTTTTCGGGAAGGAGATAACCCACTGTCCGGTTGCGTTCGGTGAAGTACTGGGTTGCCACGCGCTTAATGTCGGCTACTGTAACCTTTTTATAGTTTTCCGGCGCTTCGAACATCTTTTTATAGTCGCCAAAAAATACATCGTAAGTCCCGATACTGTTCGCCTTGCCATTGATCGTTTCCAGCGAATGGTAAAATTCCATCAATTTCTGATTCTTAACCTTTTGCAATTCCGTCTCGGTAACACCATTCTGAATGATCATATCGATCTGTTTTTCAATCGCCTTTTCAAGATCGGATGCGGAAATATTGTCGCCTGCCACGCCGAAAACGGCGAAGAGGGTGGGATCAAAGCCATTGTCGAGACCTGTGGAAACACGGGAGGCGATAGTAGTGTCCATCACCAGGGATTTGACCAGCCGCGAAGAGTTACCCGAGCTCAGCAGGCTGCTGAAAAGGTCGAGCGCGTAGTAATCAGCATGTGCCGTCTCAGGGACGTGATACACGAGCATTACGTTAGGTGTGGTAATGTCCTTGTAAGTAGTAACG
This sequence comes from Dyadobacter ginsengisoli DSM 21015, assembly GCF_059568735.1. Classification (NCBI taxonomy): domain Bacteria; kingdom Pseudomonadati; phylum Bacteroidota; class Cytophagia; order Cytophagales; family Spirosomataceae; genus Dyadobacter; species Dyadobacter ginsengisoli. The sequence continues at coordinate 426,110 of NZ_JCANTY010000004.1, read as the reverse complement.
CGACGTTCGCCATTCTGGGGCGGTTCGACGGTGCGGATCTTGGGCGGCAGGGCTCGTGTGGGAAGTGGTGCCATGTATTGGTCCGCCAGTTTTTTTACTTCTTCATATTGAATGTCGCCTACCACTACAACAGTGGCATTGTTCGGTGAATAATAGGTTTTGAAATAATTTTCCAGATCGGCCTGAGTCCAGCTCTTGATATCCGATTCGAAGCCGATTACGGGGAACATATAAGGGTGCTCCTGGAAAGCAACAGACTGCACAAGTTCGCCGAGCAACCTGTAATTGCTGTTTTCCAGCCCGGTACTACGCTCGGAAAGTACCACGCCGCGTTCGCTTTCCACCATTTTCGGGTCGATGGAAAGATGGCCTATCCGGTCGGATTCCAGTTTGAAAATAGTTTCTAACGCATCTTTTTGAAACCAGTCGGTGTAGACGGTCACGTTTTCGGAGGTATAGGCATTGTTGGAGCCGCCGTTAGCTTCCATCACCCGGTCGAACTGCTTCGGGCCGTAGTTTTTGGAACCGTTGAACATCATGTGTTCAAAGAAATGGGAGAGGCCAGTAATGCCGTGGACCTCGTTTCGCGAGCCGACCTTCCAGAAAAGGTACATATTGGCGGTCGGGATCGAATGGTCTTCCAGGACGAGGAATTTCATGCCGTTGGCGAGGGTGAAACCTTTCACATCCTCCGGCTTGGTTTGCGCGTGCGCGACGCCGAGACCCGTCAGCGCGGCCGCGGCGAATAGAATTTTTCGGAGCTTCATGAAGCAGGGATTGTTAATGAATTTGTAATGATAGTGAAAAATGCCCGACCCGTTGAAATTTGATTGGGCCATTAACTTAAATGGGTTATCAGGGGGCACTAATTCTGGTTTCAAGCGCTATTTTTGACGCTTTACTAACCTTAATCTTCGTACCACCGATGAAAAAGTATTTCTTTCCTTTGTTTATCCCATTGTCAATCAACGTGCTAGCCGGTACGTTGCCCGATCAGCCTGCCAAAAAGCAGCGTTTCAAAGTCATGACCTACAATATCCACCATTGCAATCCGCCGTCGGCAGGAGAGAAAATCGATGTGGAAGCGATTGCAAAGGTGATCAATGCCGAAAAGCCCGATTTCGTGGCATTGCAGGAAGTGGATGTCAATACCGAGCGCTCGGGTAAGGGTAAAAACCAGGCGCAGCAACTGGCCGAGCTCACCGGAATGAAGTTCTATTTTTCCAAAGCGATCGACCACCAGGGCGGCGACTATGGCGTAGCTGTCCTGACGCGTTTCCCCATCGCGGATTCAGCTAAACATGCGTTGCCTATCCGCCCGGATATGCAGGAGGAGAACCGCACGATTGCTGCTGTCACCGTAAAACTGCCGGATAACCGCAAACTGATTTTTGCGAGTACGCACCTGGGCCTGAAAGAACCGAACCGTCTGCTGCAAGCCGAAACGATCCTCAAACATTTCGGCGCCACAGAGCTGCCAATGATCCTTGCCGGCGATTTCAACGCAACGCCCGAAAGCCCGGTAATCGCCTATTTCGACAAGTATTTTACCCGTACCTGCTCCGAATGCAAACCGACCATTCCGGTAGAAGAGGCGAAAAAGACGATCGACTTCATTATGCACAAGCAGGGAGCCAAGCTGAAAAGCGCCAACACCCGGGTGATCGATGAGCAATATGCTTCCGACCACTTGCCGGTAGTAGCAGAATTTACATTGAACTGACCTCGTCCCGGAGCCAGTTCACGCGTACAATGCGGCTCTGCACTCCGTGCTCTGCAAAGAAATGCTGCCAATGCAGTTGCCGGGACGACAAATGGTCGGTAGGGGACTTGATCTCGATAAATGCATACTCTTTATCATTCCAAACCAGCAGATCGGGAAAGCCGCGGGTGTTTTCGCGTAAGTTCAATGCCATTTCGAGCATGATCCTGTGGATTTTGTCGGGGCTGAGAAGCGAAGTGAGCGTGAGTACTTTGTCGAGCGCGCCTTCGTACCAGGGCACCAGCACGTTGGTAATGCCGTATTTGTCGGCAAATGTCTGGCTGACGAGCTCGTCGATGATCTCGCGGGAATGTGCTGAGGCAAGCCGTTCTTTCAGTTGCTCCGATCGTTTGAAATAGAAATCGGGCAGAAAGAAGTCGGATGGAATGCGTTGCAGTGGGTTATGGATCGTCTGGACATTGGTATCGTAAATAATATCCCAGAACAGCAGCCCGAACAATGCACGCCACGGCTCGTTTTCACTGAAAAAGGCATTATAACCTTGTTGCTGATAGTAGGTCTGCGCACCGAATTCCACTTGAAAGCGGTAGGAAATCGGTACTTCGATAGCTTCTGCAGCTTTTAAAGCCTGGGTCGTCCTTTTGACGGTCCGGGCTTTTTTGTTTTTAATTTTTTCGTAAAAATCGAGGCTGAAAAAGCGCTCGTCGGCATTTTGCGGGCTTTCGGCAATTTCCTCGCACAACGCCAGGGCCTCATCGATCTCGCCCAGGTTGTAGAGTAAGCGTACGCGCCGCTCGCGTGCGGGGGCGTCGCTGGTGAGCTGGTAAATGGTAAGGGCCTGCGACAACATCTTCTTGCGTTCCAGCCAGGCGCTGACTTTAAGGATAAATGAATTGAATGAGGGTATTGCCTTATGGCTCAGGCCGGTACCGCTGACAGCGTGCCAGTTCATAAACCAGTCGAAAATCTCTTCCGGCGGCAGATCGTGTTTAATCACATCGAAGGTCTCTTTCATGAGCGAAACCATCAGCGTATCGTCGGCGTCTTTTCGGGTATCGAACTGAATGGACAGAAATTGTTCATCGAACGACTGGAAACGGACGTGGCCCAGGTCGCGGACGACAAACTCGGTCATGTCGGCATAGCGATTGCCGAAGAACAAGAACTTCATCAGCATCACTTCCGCTTCGAAGGACACCTTCACCACCGGGCCGATCTCACCGATTACCTCGCATAGCACTGCAAAATCATATTCATACAGCAGCCAGCGGACGAGATCCGGTTTTTTGATGCTTTTAGATGGCATCACATCCGGTTCCAGTAGCCGCGTGACATCGAGCAACTCGGGTTTGGTAAAAAGTTCGATCACTTCCGCAAAGCGGGTTTCATGTGCCTGGCAAAGCGTTTCGATAAATGAACGGTCGAGCAGTTCCGTGAGTACGGCGGTCATGTCCGCTATTTCGGAATAGGAAAGGCTGTTAGTCCGGAAAAACGATTTTCGCCGGTTGCTGAACCGGATGAAAAGGCATTGCGCGTCTTCGGAAAGACTTTCATAATCATTCAGAAAAGCGAGCTCATTTTCGTGCAGGATATGCGCATAACGCCGCTTTACGAAGGCCACCACGTAATTGAAATAGTCAAGATAATACTTGGGTGGAAGATCCGTGGGGAATACTTGTTCCTTGGCAAACGGATCGGGCAACTCGGAAGTCAAAACAGGGAATTTTTAGTTGGTTGAAGAAATAAAGTTACCAAAAATATTCCTTTCCGGACGCCAAAAAGGGAGGCAGTTTTCCCCGAGCAGAGACGGCGGCAAAGCCTCAGGCAGTCGGGGCAGGATGAGATATATTAAAATTTGGTTAAATCCGTGTTTTATAGAAAAATTGAAAGCATAAATTGCACTATACCTATTATGGACGCGGCCTTTTCTGAAAAGCGTAGTATATAATTAAGAAATTGGTTTACATTTGCTCTCTATGGAAAACAATTTTACCTGCCCATGACAACATTAGATTCTTATGATTTTTCAGGGAAAAAAGCCCTGGTCCGCGTGGATTTCAACGTCCCGCTTAATGATAAATTTGAGATCACGGACGACACTCGTATCCGTGCGACCATTCCTACAATCAGCAAGATTCTTAATGACGGCGGTTCCGTCATTTTAATGTCCCATCTGGGTCGCCCGAAGGACGGTCCTACTGAAAAATATTCCCTCAAACACCTGGTAAACCCACTATCGCTTATCCTGGGCAAATCGGTAAAATTTGCGGACGACTGTATCGGAGAGACCACGACGGAACTTGCCGCGGCATTGAAACCCGGAGAAGTGCTTTTGCTTGAAAACCTGCGTTTTTATAAAGAGGAGGAAAAAGGAAATGAAGAGTTTGCAGAGAAACTCTCGAAACTCGGAGACGTTTGGGTAATGGACGCATTCGGAACTGCTCACCGCGCGCACGCTTCAACCGCTGTGATCGGTAAGTTCTTTACTGATAAAGTTTGCGGTTATGTGATGCAGGCGGAGCTCGACAACGCGGAAAGACTTCTGGAACATTCGGAAAGACCTTTCACGGCGATCATGGGCGGTGCTAAAATTTCCGACAAAATTCTGATTATCGAACGCCTGCTGGATAAGGTGGATAACCTCATCATCGGTGGCGGTATGTCCTATACATTCTCTAAAGCGCAGGGCGGGAGCATAGGTAAGTCATTGCTGGAAGCTGACAAGCAGGAGCTTACGCTTGAATTGGTGGAAAAAGCCAAAGCGAAAGGCGTAAACCTGATTTTGCCGTTGGATACCGTGATCGCTGATAAATTCTCAAACGATGCAGAGCGTAAGGTAGTTGAGGCAGGTAGCATTCCTGATGAATGGGAAGGGCTTGATATTGGTCCGAAAACCATCGAGATTTTCTCGGACATCGTCAGGAAGTCAAAAACCGTACTATGGAATGGGCCAATGGGCGTATTTGAGTTCCCGAATTTTGCGATCGGGACCAACGCAATCGCTGAGGCAGTGGTAGCAGTGACCGAAGAAAACGACGCGTTCTCGCTGATTGGCGGCGGTGATTCCGCTTCTGCGATCAATAATGCAGGCTTCGGCGACCGCGTGAGTTATGTTTCTACCGGTGGCGGTGCATTGCTCGAATATATGGAAGGAAAAGTACTTCCGGGTGTAGCTGCCTTGCAGAGCTGAGCATTTCACATTTTAGGTTTATATCAAAAAGAAATCCATCCCACACATCGCGGGATGGATTTTCTGCATAACAAACCTAACTAATTTATGAACACTGGTCTCGTTCGACCGGAATTCCACTTTTAATTGCCACCTGCGCGTTTCTGCAAATCGTCGGAACCGGTGTTGCGCTGGCGGGCTCCCTTCACATTCTGGTTACCGAAGTTGTAGGTGAAGGTCAGTCTGAACTGGCGGCTCGGCCATTCGGACCGTACTTTGAAATCAATGTCTTTGTAAATGGCCGTTCCGTTGAAACGGTTGGTCCAGAATATGTCATTGACATTGAGACGGATCGTGCCTTTTTTGTTGAGGATGTTCTTTTGTAACCCTGCATTGATCATTCCCATCGGCTTCGCGGCGTACAATCCGTAGAACGCCCTGCTATTATACCATCCTGAAAGCTCCGCGGACCATCCTTTGCCGATCGTAAATTGGTTGCTGGCGTACATATTCCAGGTTGCCTGCTTGATTTCGAGTTGTTGTTCCAGGTAGTATGACTTGTAATGATTGTAAACTCCTGTAAAGTTCGCCTGCACTTGCCACCATTTGGTGACCGGGATTGGAAATGAAACCGTCAGACTAATATTGTCCTGATTGTCGAGGTTATCGGAGGTAACGAATGTCTTGTTTTCCGATGCGATCTGCTGAGGCAGTTCGTCCGCGATCATGTCCTTGATCCGGCTGTAAGCCAGGGTCGTATTTATTGTATTTTTGTAAACGTGTACGAGTTGGAATGAATTGGTATACTGTGGTTTAAGGTTTGGATTGCCTCTCTGGAATGTATATGGGTCGAGATAGAACTCAAACGGGTTTAGCGACTGGTAATTCGGGCGGTCGATCCGGCGGCTGTACGACAGATTCAGGACATTGTTGGTATCCAGCTGATTGGACAGGAATATGCTCGGGAACAGGTTGATATAATTTCTGTCGCGTTTCTGGTTCAACGTAACCGAATTGCCAATAGAATGCGTGTGTTCGCCGCGGAAACCCACCTGGTATTTGATCTTCTTACTAATGCTGCCGCTGTAATTCACATAGGCCGCATTCACATTCTCGGTGTATTTGAAGCGGTTTGAGCGGGTTGGATCGATCTGCCAGTCGTCGATCTTTGTTTCGAAGACCATGTCATTGTCTGAGGTTACGTAGCTGGTTTTCAAACCGGTTTCGAGTTTTCCCTTCCATAATGGCTGCGTATAGTCAAGCTTGGCGACGCCGATACTGATGTCGGAAGGCATGTCGTTCCTAACGGTCTCGGGGTTGCCGTCAGGCGAGCCATCCGGTTTGGAATAACGTGTATCGAGGTTGCTCTTCTTCTTACCACCATAATGCACATAATCCACATCGAAGGTCAACTCCTTTTTGTCTGTAAACTGATGCTTGAAGTTTACGTTTGAGCTGATATTGTTCATCTTGCCGCCGTTGAAGACATTGGTCCGGAATGTTCTTTGGAGGTTCAGGTCGCCATCGAGAATCCGGGTGTTGGTTTGCCCGAACGGGTTACTCCAGTCGTTGTAAAAACCGGACACCAGTACGCCCACCGTGGTTTTATCTGTTGCAAAATAGTCGACCCCGGCCCGGACATTATAGTATTCCGATTTATTGATCCGCTCTGTATGCTGATCGAAGACCGTTACCTTATCCTCGAATGGAATGCGGCGGTAGATATCGTTGTTGTTGAAGCCTTTGTTGTAGAATGCACCGCCGTTGATAAACGTGCTGAGTTTTCCGGCGCGGTGGTTGATGGTAGCGGTCGCGCTTCCTCTTCCGTACTTGGCCCAGGCTGCGCCCAGGTTGATGTTGCCATTTGTGCCGTAGTTCTTATTGCGTTTCATCTTGATGTTGATGATACCCGAGTTGCCGGCAGCGTCATATTTGGCCGACGGATTGGTGATCAGCTCGATCTTCTCGATGTTGTCGCTGGGTGTGTTGCGAAGTAAGGTAATGAGCTCCTGCTGGGATAAAAATGTTTGTTTGCCATCGATCTGAACGATTACCCCTTCTTTTCCGCGGAGTTTGAGCTGTTCGTTCTGCTGATCTACTGTTACGCCCGGAGCACGTTCAAGCACTTCAAGAGCAGTAGCACCCGCTGAAACAATGCTGTTTTCGACATTGATGACCGTACGATCGATTTCCTGTTCGATGAATGGCTTCTTTGCTACAACGGTCACTTCGTTCAACGACTTGGTGTCGGTTTGGAGCGTAATAGTGGGAAGGTTTACGACATTGTCTTTAACGTCGAAGGGCTGACTATAACTTTTCTGATAGCCTACCATAGACACGAGCGTCAGGTATTTGCCTGCGGCTATCTGGTCGAAAGCAAATTTACCGCTTTCATCCGCGGCGAGTCCTTTCACCAGTACGGAGTCTTTAGCATGCAACAGCAAGACATTCACAAACGGGAAAGGTTGCGACTTTTCATCCAGGATCGCTCCTGTTATCTTTCCTTTTCCGGTAAGTGGCTGGGTGGATTGTGCACGGACAATACCGCTTCCCAGTAGCAATGCTACAGTTAGGTTCATCAAGAATTTCATGGCTAATAGTTATAAGTTCAGCGCACCCGGGGCGAATTGTTCCATTAGGTACACTGCAAAGATAGGTACTTGGTATAACATAGAACCTTTGATTACACAAAAGGCTTGTATGTTACATAAGTGGTGTGTGTCTATCTTTCGGCTTATAGATACAAAGTGACAAAACAAAGTTGCATGTTGGCCGAAAAAAAGTTTGAATGGTGAAATACCAATATGAACGTCAAACAACCCTAAGTTTCAACTTCGTTTTTTGCTTTTCGCCCAATCTCCCTACCTTTGCGTTTTAGATAGCATATATATATGACTGAACAAATTCTTATTTTAGATTTTGGCTCACAGTACACCCAATTGATCGCACGAAGAGTCCGTGAACTGAATGTTTATTGTGAAATCCACCCATACAACAATTTCCCCGATCTCACTCCCAACGTCAAAGGCGTAATTCTCTCAGGAAGCCCGTGCTCGGTTCGCGATGCGGATTCTCCCCGGATTGATCTCGATAAGTTTCGTAAGGTGATACCCGTGCTGGGTGTATGTTACGGCGCGCAATTGCTCGCGCAAGAGCTCGGAGGGGATGTAAAACCTTCGCAACATCGGGAATACGGCCGTGCCCGCCTGGAAATAGACGATAGCGACTCATCGCTATTGGCTGGCCTTTCGGAATCGTCTCAGGTTTGGATGTCACATGGTGATACGATCGTGCGCGTGCCGGATAATTTTCATCTCATTGCATCCACCGAATCGGTCAAAGTAGCAGCATTCAAGGTAGAGGATGAGCTGACTTATGGTATCCAGTTCCACCCCGAGGTTACCCATACTACCGAAGGCAAGCAGTTGCTGCACAATTTTGTAGCCAATATTTGCGGATGCAGGCAGGACTGGACTTCTGAATCTTTTGTGGAGCAAACCATCGAGCAGCTACGCAAAAAGCTGGGCGACGACCGGGTTGTAATGGCATTGTCGGGAGGAGTGGATTCCACAGTGGCCGCCACGCTGGTCCACCATGCGATCGGAAAGAACCTCTATTGCATTTTTGTAGATAATGGCCTGTTACGGAAAGATGAGTACGAGCAGGTGCTGCATTCTTATCAGGATATGGGCCTGAATATCAAAGGTGTCGATTCGAAATCACACTTTTATCAGGCATTGGAAGGATTGAGTGAACCCGAAGCAAAAAGAAAGGCGATCGGGAAGGCATTTATCGACGTTTTTGATCAGGAAGCACATCTGATCGAGGAAGTGAAATGGCTGGGGCAGGGTACCATTTACCCTGACGTGATCGAATCCGTTTCGATCAAAGGCCCTTCGGCAACGATCAAATCGCACCATAATGTGGGCGGTTTGCCTGATTTTATGAAATTGAAAGTCGTGGAGCCGCTGAACACATTGTTTAAGGACGAGGTGCGCGCGGTAGGACGTACACTAGAGATCGATGAGAAAATCCTGGGGCGTCACCCATTCCCGGGGCCTGGTCTGGCAATTCGTATTCTCGGTGACGTTACACCTGAGAAAGTGGCAATATTGCAGGAGGTAGACGCCATTTTCATCGGCGGGCTCCGCAAATGGAATCTTTATAAAGATGTATGGCAGGCAGGCGCGATGCTGCTGCCTGTACAGAGCGTGGGGGTAATGGGCGACGAGCGCACCTATGAGCGTGTGGTTGCGTTACGCGCAGTAACGTCCGTCGACGGCATGACCGCCGACTGGGCACACTTGCCATACGACTTCCTTGCAGAAGTTTCAAACGACATCATCAACCGGGTAAAAGGGGTGAACAGGGTTGTTTACGACATTTCTTCGAAACCACCGGCTACCATTGAATGGGAATAGCAAGAACTCTTTACGAAAAAAGCGGACCTAGGTCCGCTTTTTTCATTTAGTATCTTTCTGAATGGCGTCAGGATCGTCCGACGCCACGGCTTAATAGGCTTAATACGAAAAGAACGAGGAATACGAAGAATAGAATTTTTGCGATTCCGGCTGCGCCTGCTGCTATACCTCCGAATCCTAGGATCCCGGCCACGATAGCGATGATCAGAAATATTACGGTCCATCTAAGCATGATTGACAAGTATTTAGGTTTTTGATTATTGATTTCTGATTTGATAATTACCAAATATGTGCCAGAACCATGGAAGCGCTCAAAACGCCCCAAACCGGGTTTTTAGCTTATAAATGAGGTTTTTTGTGGAGAATGATGCCCAGTTTCAGGCCTTATTGGCAGCATTAAATGGGTGCGTTCTAGTAAAAGCATCAAGATTTGTTAGCCTGCGAGCCAGACATTTTTGTTATTTTGTACCCTTATATCAAATAACTCAACCGACCAAATTACCTGATTACTAATGAAGTTTAAATTTGCTGTGCTGTTGCTGGTCACGCTTGCGTTCCGGGTTTCAGCACAAAGTGACCGTTGGCAGCAGCGCGCGAAGTATCAAATGGAGGTGGATTTTGACGCTGTCAAACATCAGTATAAGGGTTCCCAAAAACTTATTTACACCAACAATTCTCCCGATACGCTTCAAAAGGTCTTTTATCATCTCTATCTGAATGCCTTTCAGCCGGAAAGCCAGATGGACGTGCGTTCGCGGTCAATCAGCGACCCGGATAGTCGAGTGAAAGACCGTATTTCCAAATTGTCGCCGAATGAAATCGGTTATGAAAAGGTGCTTTCGCTCAAACAGAATGGAAAAGCATTGAAACACGAAGTCGTGGGGACGATCCTCGAAGTGACTTTGAATGAGAAGATCCTTCCGAAATCACAACATACTTTTGAAATGGAATTTGAAGGACAGGTTCCTTTGCAAATCCGCCGAACCGGTCGCACCAACAGCGAAGGCATCGATTACTCGATGGCGCAATGGTATCCCAAAATGTGTGAGTATGATTACGAAGGCTGGCATTCCAATCCTTACATCGGTCGCGAGTTCTACGGGATCTGGGGGGATTTTGACGTGAAAATTACGATGGATGCCGCCTATACCATCGCAGGCACGGGCTATTTGCAGAATCCCGACAAAATAGGCCATGGCTATTCTCCCAAAAATATTACTCATAAACCGGGCGACCGGCTTACCTGGCATTTCGTTGCGCCGGAAGTGCACGATTTCATGTGGGCGGCTGACCGTGACTACAAGCACGATGTCGTCAAAGTGGATGACAATCTTGACTTGCATTTCTTTTACCAAACCGATACGCTGGCCAATTCCTGGAAGGAAATGGAACCGCTGGCAGTGCGTTCTTTCAAGATCATGAACGAAAAATTCGGCCGCTATCCCTATAAACAGTATTCGGTGATCCAGGGCGGCGATGGTGGTATGGAATATCCGATGGCGACGTTGATCATGGGGCGCTTAAACCTCAACGCATTGACCAGTGTGACCGTCCACGAGTCCATTCACAGCTGGTTTCAGATGATCCTTGGGACAAATGAGTCCAAATACCCGTGGATGGATGAAGGTTTTACGACCTACGCGCAGAATATCGTGATGGCGGAGCTGTTTCCCTCAAAGGGCGATATACAGCGTACCGCTACCGCAAGTTACCGGAGCCTGGTGAAATCCGGCCTGGAAGAGCCATTGACCACGCACGCCGATTTTTACAACACCAACCGCGCTTACAGCGTCGCCAGCTACTCCAAAGGTGCCGTTTTTCTGAACCAGCTTGCCTATATTATCGGGAATGAGAAGTTTGAGAAAGGTATGAAGCGGTATTTCAATGAATGGAAATTCAAACACCCTAACCCAACCGACCTGAAAAGGATCATGGAAAAAGAGTCGGGGCTTGAATTGGACTGGTATTGGGAAAACTTCGTAGGAACAACCAAAACGATTGATTACAGTATCAGGGAAGTTGTAGCCAATGCCGGTAAAACGGAAGTGGTACTGGAAAGGATCGGACAAATGCCGATGCCATTGGATATCGTCGTGAGTTACAATGATGGCACGCAGGAGAATTTTTACATTCCACTCGAAATCATGCGCGGTGAGAAAGAGGAGGGGAGATATTCCAAAACGACTGTCATGGCCGATTGGGGCTGGGCTTTTCCCGAATATGCATTTACGATCGACCGCGCATTGTCGGACGTTCGTCTGATCGTCATCGATCCGAGCCAGCGGATGGCAGATATCGACACTGAGAACAATGTGTGGCCATCGCTGCCGAAGGCCGCGCCGCGCTTCAAAGCCGCCAAAGCGAAGTAATTATCTTCCGAACCTAAAAGAGGCTCCGACGCGCCATCCCATTCCCTGGAAATGGGTTCCGTGGAATTGCGCGACGGCCTCCAACCGGATGATCCGCACGATGTTATCGATCCCGTAAACTACTTCGGAGTAATTCCGGATCGTTGGGGCGCGCAGATAATGCAGCTGCAAAGTTTCGGAGAGTCCGGTCACGCGCAAGGCCTGGATGCGTGTGAGTGCGAAGTGCTGCATAGTCCAGGTTAAATGTGTTTGGAAAAACCATTTGGAGGTGCTGTACCGGTAGTAAGGCAGCATGCGGAACTGATCGGGCGGGTATATGTATTGGAAGAAGAATTCATTGCCCATAAAATGTTGGTAGTCGGGAAAATACATTTTTCTAGTACTTAAAAACCCGCCTCCATTCACCAGATATTCCAGATTGCTACGCGGTCCCAGGTTCAAATTCTGTCGGATCGTACCTTGCAGCAGGGAGTAATCCACGTCCCCCGCAAATCCCAGACCGCTCTTGTAGTTTACACTTAAAGAGGGACCTCTGCTCCTCAAATATCGTTTTTCACCATTCCGGATCAGATACCTTCTCCACGGACGCAATGTGGCTGTGAGATCGAGCAGCCAGGCATTATGTTCTTCAAAACCAGTGTTTTCAAGTTCACGGTTAACAGGGCGGTTAGGCGTGAAACCGAACTGACTCCAGAAGATGATCGGTCGGGCACTTTCCTGGTTGAAGAGCTCCTTGCGGCGTTCGAAATCGAGGCTTGCATTCAGGCTCAGAATGTCGCCGATGTTCCGCAAAGTGTATTGAATATGACCGTATTGTTTTTGATATACCTTCATCAGGCTGCGGTCGAAAAAACGTGCGGCAACGCTGTTGGGCAATGGGGGAATAGGCTCCCGGCTGTTGATCTGGGAGGCCATTTCGCCACCGGCGAGGGACAGGTTCCAACGGTTATTGCCTATGTTGGTTTCAAGGTTTCCGTATAATCTTTTACGCCCGAACGAGTACCTTACCAGCGGGCGCACACCCAGGTAGGAGGATTTGCCCCATTTCTTTTGCCATTCGGTGATGAAGTTGATCGCATTGCCTTCCACAGAGTTGTAGCTGATGGACAGCAGCGGGCTCCTGAAGTAAAACGTGTTGCGATTGCCCAGTGCGTAGGTATTCCCGGTCAGGATATGCATGGGCTTGAAATGCAGGGAGTCGGGTCTGTTTTTGATGCGCAGTGAATCTTTGACGACCTTGATGCTGTCCTGCAGCTGGTAGCTGGATACTTCGGATCTGGTCAGTGGAATCGGGCGCAACGCCTGCCAGTACGTGGTGTCGCGCTTGTTGGCCATGGAGTCGATCACGATGGAATCCTGTCTGACGAGCCTGTTGTCTGCAAGGTTTTCTTTATGTTCTTTCTTTTGCTGTTTCTCGTAATCTTTGGTCAGCTTTCTGAAATTTTTGGTAGAAAATTCCTTTTGCTCCCGGATCAGGTTTTTCAGGTCCTTTTTGCCGCTGATTTTGGTAGTCTCTTCTTTTTTATGATCGGCGATGACGATGTCCTCCCGCAGTCCCGGATCGACATCCAGCTTTTCGTATGTCAGCGAAACCACGTACCGGAATTCTCCTGCAAATCCCAGATAACTCCCATTGAGCCTGAAATGCTGGTTCACAGGTATCCATACGCCTTGCACGGGCCTGAAAAGCTGTTTAGCGGAAATATTGAGCCCGCTCGTCGTGGTTTGAAGATCGTAGCTGTGGATCGCCCAGCGGTCTTCGAGGATAAATAGGCTTCCTTTGAAAACACCTTCGCCATAAGCCTTGGGTATCACCCTGATTTTATTGACCAGTTGTCCGTTTTCTTCGAAATAACCCTCGTATTCAAACTTGTAGTAGGCAAATGCCTTGGGCGAGAGGGGCGAGATCGTTCCCGCTATTTCGGGACTGTATAAGCTCGCCAGAATGTATTCGTTAGGTGAAGGAATGCTGTTGTCCAGGCTGTTGCGGGTAGAAATGATGCGCTGGTTATAGTGATTAGGTCGCCGGTACCTGATTTCCGCTACGCTTTCGTTGATGATGGATTTGCCTTCCTGTACCCCTTCTTTTTTCAAACGTCTTTCGAGCAGATAGGGGATTTTGATAGGCAATGCGGTGCTCCGGGAATATACTTTGGCCGTGTAGCCGCGCAACTGCAACTGGTGGAACCTGGCTTTTGCAATGGCCCTTCGCATGACCGTGTAAGCCGGATCTTCTTTTCCTTTCCCTATCGTAGCTTCCTGCAAACTGAGCGCCTGTTCTTCCAGATCTACATTCAATTCAATGAAATCACCGCCGATCGTTACCGCTTTGGTAATGCTTTTGAATCCCAGATATTGAAAGACAATTTCATGGTTCCCGGCTGGCAGGCTGAATTCGTATTCGCCTTCCTCGTTGGCCATGGTGCCGTTGCTCGTGCCTTTGACCGAGATGCCCGCATAGGGAAGCGCGTTTCCGTTTTTTGTGGTAATACGTCCCCTGATTCCACCCGCATGGGCGATTTTTTGCATCACAAGGAAGAGGATCAGAATGACCAGGAAACGCATATAGCAGGGTATAAGTGCTGACAGGAACGGTTGTAACGCTATTATTTGTACAAGCAATTGCCGCAATTAGCACAAAATACATGACATTACAGGTTGCTCACCTGACTTTACTTACAGAACCGTACCAGTGATGCGGGGGCAAATAAAAAGCGGTACATCGCCCGAGCAATGTACCGCTTTGGAAGAGAGAAGACCTGGTTTAGTCGCATTCCCCGTCGATCGTGCAATTGGCACCATCGGCCAGACTTACCAGGGGTTTGGGATTGGCTTTTTCCCATTCTGTGAACGACTGTTGAAGCGCTCCCAGGAATGTCTCGGTATGTTGTGCGCCCGAAACCGCATATTTACGGTCGAGGACAAAGAAGGGCACGCCTCGTGCGCCCACCTGTTGTGCTTCGTAAATGTCCCTGCGAACATCTTCGCTAAACCGGGCACCGTCCAAAATAGCCTTTAATTCGGCGGCATCCAGGCCGATCGCAGTCCCGAGTTCGATCAGCGTCGCATGGTCGGCCGTATTTTTGCCATCTGTGAAATAGGCTTTAAATAGCTGCTCTTCGGCTGCGTCGCCCAGTCCTTTGGTTTTTGCAAATTGCAGGAAACGGTGCGCATCGAAAGAGTTAGCCAGAACTGCTTTGTCCATATTGTATTCCAGGCCCGCGTCTGCGGCCATTTGTGTTACCTGGTCGTTGACCTGCTGTGCATACTCGGGTGTCCAGCCTTTTACTTCGGCCAGATACTCATTAACGCTCTTGCCTGGCTCGGTTTTCATTTGGGGGTTTAACTGGAAGCTTTTCCATTCCACCTGAATCTGGTCACGTTGGGGGAATTCGGCCAATGCACTTTCAAAACGCCTTTTGCCGATGTAGCAAAAAGGGCACATAACATCACTCCATATCTCGACTTTCATAATTTCGTTTATCTATTTTCACAAGGGCGATGTCGTCATTCGCGGTTATTCGCCCGTTTGTCACTATTATCAGAAAATGTCATATTGCGATAAAAAGTTCGTCGTGAGCTCTCCGGACCTTTTTCGCATTCACGAGCGGATCCTTCTGATGATCCCGGTAACCGAGTGCGAGGATGACGACGCTGCGCAGCCCTTTTTCTCTTAATCCCAGAACTTCATCCAGTTTGTCAGCGTCGAAGCCTTCCATCGGAGTAGCATCCACTTCTTCCGTAGCGGCGGCTACCAGCGCGTGGCCCAACGCAATGTATGCCTGGCGGGCCGACCAGTTGAAGTTCACCTCTTCGCTACGGCTGAGGATGCCGCCATTGATGTTGCTTTGAAATCCTGCGAGCGATTCCAGACTTACATTCCGGGTTGAAGCGATGAGTTTCATGTATTCATCGACGTGTTGCGTCGTTACTTTTTCCCATGCTGCGAATACCAGCAAATGGGAAGCATCCGGGATTTGGGGCTGTTTAGCGGCTGATTGATGTATTTTTTCTTTGAGATCCTTGTTTTCGATCACGACCACATTGTAGGGTTGAAGGCCTCCGGACGACGGGGCCAGCTTTATAGCTTCCAGAATATTTTTCAGTTTCTCCTGGGGAACGGGCTGGCCGTTCATCCGTTTGGTGGCATATCGCCAGTTCAGTTTTTCTATTAACTCACTCATTTTTATATAAGTTTGGACTCTTATTGACTAATTCATGTGCAAACTTAATTAAATTTACTATACATTTGTAAGTAGTATACAAAAGGATAGTGCTTGAAGCTATGGAAAAAACAAAAGAAACAAAGCCGCACAGTTGGGACGAATGCACCAAGAGCATTTTACCCGTGCGGGACGCATTGGAAGTACTAAGCGGCAAATGGAAGCTCCCCATCATCATTTCACTGATGTTTGGAAACAAGCGCTTTTCGCAGATCGCGAAAGAGGTGCCCGGTATTACGGATAAAATGCTTTCAAAGGAGCTACGCGAACTCGAATCCAACGAC
Organism: Dyadobacter ginsengisoli DSM 21015; assembly: GCF_059568735.1. Taxonomy (NCBI): domain Bacteria; kingdom Pseudomonadati; phylum Bacteroidota; class Cytophagia; order Cytophagales; family Spirosomataceae; genus Dyadobacter; species Dyadobacter ginsengisoli. The sequence continues at coordinate 409,921 of NZ_JCANTY010000004.1, read as the reverse complement.
CTGGTGAAACGGACGGTTTACGACTCCATTCCCGTGGTAGTCGAGTATTCACTCACGGAATATGGGCATTCTCTGAAAGTTGTGATTAAGACGCTACGGGATTGGGGCGTCGCGCATCGGAAACGGATGATGGTGGCGGAGTGATCAGGGGGTATTGATCCCCTTCAAATACATGCCTGTGTACGCCGTATTGTTCCTTACAAAGTCGGGCATTGCGTCCATTACACGTATATTGATCAGAGCAGGAAACCTTTCTTTTATTAAATCGTAATCCTGTTGGTATCGGTTGGAAACGATGAACCTGCCGCTACCCGGCTCCCCCAGAAAGATCTTTCCCTTTCGGGTCACAGCAAAGTAGTCGCCGAAATAATTGACACGTCCGCCGGTGACTGTAAATGGAATGGAAAAATTCCCCTTGGGAAAATAAGCTGTTTCGCCTGCATACATTGCAAAAAGCAACCCGCGACAGGTTGCTTTTTTGAATTTATTCAACCCTGATAACTCATACATACCCGTTGCTCATTGTTTTTCAATACATGCCCAGAGATTTGCTAGCATGTGCGTGAATGTCGATCGTGGCGTTTACCCCCGGGTTTAATTACCTAACCTTTAATCTCTGTCGGTAAAAATGAGCAAGCTGTTTCTAATCATTGCATTGTTGTGTTGTTGCACCCGAGCATTCAGCCTCTCTGTTTTGGGAAGCCATCTTGAATGGCAAACCGTGCCGGGTTCAAAAGGATTATATAAAGTAAGGTTAACGCTCTATCTTGACGCAACCAGTGCCGAATTGGAACAGCAACAACAATATATTTACCTTTTCCATAATGACAGGCACTGGGAAAAAGTGGGACGATGGCTCTATTTTGGCCTCTTTTACCTGGAACGAGTATCTTCCCGGGGACTTGAACAGGATACACTTGCCTGCGCCGGAACAGGTCCTTGGGACGACTTTGAAGGTCAGCGGCATGTCTTTGTGAACATCTATGAAAAAACGATAGGACTTCCTGGTTTGCCAATGTTGTCTCCGGACAACGGCTTTATTGTAGCATGGCATGGACTTGGACAACGTGATGGTAAGGATAGCAATTTCTCTAACTCGTCATTTATGTATGAATGGGTAACGACGTTTATCCCACCTGAAACAAGTAACGGCGCTGCCATCCGGAATTCGAGCCCGGTAATCGGAAACGTTAACACCTTCTTTGTATGCAAAGATGGGCTCGCAACTATTCAACTATCGGCAACTGATCACGATGGAGACAATCTTAAATACAGATTGTCGAAGCCTTATGGAGTTTATTCCAGCAAGGAACTCTTCGAGGACATATTATCCGTTGCTGATATGACCTGGGGACCAGGCTACAGCGACCAAAACCAAATGCACGGAAACCCGTCACTTGGCATCGATGAGAGCACCGGGTTAATCACTGTAAAGCCCAGTGAAGAAGGCCAGTACTTTATAGGCATATCGGTCGAAGAATATCGAAACGGAAAAAAGATCGGTACAGTCAGCTTTTATTACACGCTCACGGTCGTGAACTGCAACGAGCGGCAAGCTTGGGATAAGGACATATACAAAGACACCACCTCAATCCAAACCCTCACTATCTGCGAGGGATCGGAAGTGACATTAGCTTCCAGACAAACCTTCCCCGGTGCACAGCCCGAATTCCAATGGACAAAAAATGGTAAGGTAATCTGGGAAGCAAATGCACAAAGCATTGTGGTTGCGGAAGAAGGTGAATACCAATTGTCCACGTCCGGAATAGCGGGTTGCCCGACCTCATTCAAATCGGAAATTGTGCATGTCAATGTCATTTCATCCGGCGCGAAAATGGATAGCATTCCACCGCTGTGTAATGTTGCCGGTACACCGATACAATTACGGGCGGCGCCAGCGGGCGGAACATTTGCTGGCGTGGGAGTGTCAGGCAATTCTTTTGACCCGCACATGGCCGGCGCAGGTACGCATGAAATTGAATACACCCTTGACGGCTCAGGGGCTTGCCCCACTTCGGTTGCCAAACGGGAGGTTGTTGTAAGTGAAGTACCGGCATTAGACTTGAAGGATGTCTTGTACGCTTCCCGCAATAAGCCCGTTTCGATTGGTGTCAAAGATTCGCTTGATCTGGAATATAAATGGATGCCGCCCACCTACCTCAATGATGAAACCTACGCCAATCCGATATCAACGCCGGCGGCCAATATTACCTACACCGTTACTGCTGCAAATGAATACGGCTGCACTGTAAGCCGAGAGGTTAAAATAAAAATCGTGGAACACATTCTCGTTCCCGACGCATTTACACCCAACGAAGATGGAATTAATGAAACGTGGGAGTTGAAAGGCATCGAAGGTTATCCGAATTGCCATGTGACTATTTACAACCGGTGGGGAGAAGTGATATTCAATTCAACTGGTTATAAAGTGCCGTTTGACGGAATGGCGGCCGGCGCGGTGCAAATGCCCGGTGTCTACGCGTATAAAATCAGGCTTACCGAAAACAGTCCCGAGCTGACAGGGTCGGTAACGCTCATTCGCTGACGTTTTTCCAAAGTGGCGACACAAAAAAAGCAACCCCGAAAGGTTGCTTTTTCATTCATAAAGTCAGAAAACAGATTATCCCAACTGATTGATGCAGTTCAAATCTTCGAACGCAACTTTCAGACGGGCGATCATGCTTTCTTCGCCTTTGCGTAGCCATACGCGTGGGTCGTAGTATTTTTTGTTAGGTGAATCTGCGCCTTCGGGGTTGCCGAGTTGTGATTGCAGGTAACCTTCTTTGGATTTGTAATAGTTGAGAACACCTTCCCAGGTCGACCATTGCATATCGGTATCGATGTTCATTTTGATTGCACCGTACTCGATTGCTTCACGGATCTCTTCGCGGGATGATCCTGATCCTCCGTGGAACACGAAGTTTACAGGCAATTCGCCGGTTCCGAATTTCTCCTGGATGTAATTCTGTGAATTGCGAAGGATTTTCGGCTCCAATTTTACATTACCTGGCTTGTAAACACCGTGAACATTACCGAATGCAGCTGCAATGGTGAAGTTCGGGGAGATTTTGGAAAGCTCTTCGTAAGCGAATGCCACTTCTTCCGGTTGTGTATACAGTTTTGAGCTGTCTACATCGCTGTTATCAACACCGTCTTCTTCGCCACCGGTCACACCGAGTTCGATTTCAAGTGTCATCCCCAACTTCGCCATACGCTCGAAATATTTAGCGCAGATCTCGATGTTTTCCTCGATAGGCTCTTCGGAGAGATCCAGCATATGCGAGCTATATAAAGGCTTGCCGTACTGATCGAAATAGCGTTCACCGGCATCCAGCAGACCGTCGATCCAGGGAAGCAGTTTTTTCGCGCAGTGGTCGGTATGAAGGATTACAGGAACCTCATACAATGCCGCCATCTGATGTACGTGCATCGCACCTGAGATACCACCGGCGATAGCCGCCTGCTGGTTGGCATTTGAAAGGCTCTTTCCTGCGTAAAATATAGCGCCGCCATTCGAAAATTGAACAATGACAGGGCTGTTGACCGCTTTGGCTGTTTCCAGGACCGCATTTACCGAGTTGGTACCTACCACGTTAACCGCCGGAAGGGCGTAGTTATTTTCGTTGGCATGGCGGAAGATTTCGCTAACTCCATTGCCGGTTACAACACCGGGTGCAAAGCGTTTTGTAGTTTCGCTCATAGTAATAAAGATATTTTTTCAAGAAATAATTTTACAATTCAAACGTCAGAGTTGAATTGTACGGCAATCCCTGCAAGTTAGGTATTTTAGGTAAAACAGAGGAGTTCTGTGAGGTTAATTATGCATTGAAACGAAGATTAATCCATGGATCTCCGTTTTGGCACAATCTGTGTATCTTTGAAACGAATTGCATAAAACGGGACTCTGTTTCCCGCCCATTTTCACGAATCGCTTCATTGATGAATTCCAAACTGATCCGGACGATCTTCCTGGCCCTCGCCTTCGGTTTCCTGGTATTGTGGGTGCTTGAGTTCCGGCGCGCGGGGCTTTTAGAAAGCTATTGGCTTTTACTGTTGTGCATAGTTTCCTTTTTGCTCTTTCAATTCAGCCGTCTGAAAGCTGCTACGCTGGCCAGACAGGCGGATCAGGAAAACGCATCTCAACCTCACCGGAAACCCGGTAAAACAATCAAGAAATGAACCTGCTGCTACTGGGCGTGACCATTATTTTCTTCCTGCTGGCAGGTTATTACGGGGCTGTAAGATCTGTGCTGCTGGATGTGTGGATCGACAGATATTCGCTCAGGCATGAGAAAAGCGAACAGGTCGAGCAGACACTCTACTGGCGAAGGATATTGCGGATGATCCGCTTGCTGGCCGTAGCATTAGGCTGCTTCATGGCCGTGATCACGGTTTTTCCATTATTCGAATTAAAAACCGGCGCTCAGAACTGGCTGCTGATCGCGGCGCTTTTTGTGACTTTGGTTTTTGTATGGATGGGATCTTATTCCAGCTGGGTCAAAATCGGACGGAATTTTCCAAAAGTACTGGATTTGAAAGCGTTTCCCGTGCGCTTCGGAGAATGGCTGATGACGCCCCTGTATTGGGTAATTGAGCCTTTTGTAAAAGAGAATATCCTATCGCCGTCATTGCGCGACGATGTGATCTCTGCCGATGATCCCGATTTTGACGATCATAGCATTGAGGAACGAATGTTTATCAATGCGTTGGATTTCAAAGATTTAAGGATACGGGATTGCATGATTCCAAGGACGGAGATCTCTGCTGTGAATGTCAATGCGAGTATAGAAGACCTGAGAACGGCATTTCTGACGAGCGGTCACTCGAAGATCATCGTTCATAAAGAGTCTGTGGATGAAGTACTGGGGTACTGTCATGCATTGTCACTATTCAAAAAACCCAAGGAGATCAGCAGCATCATTACACCGATCCTGATTGTTCCGGAAGCAATGCCTGCCCGAGACCTGATGCTGCGTTTTCTGGAAGAGCGCAGAAGTATCGCATTAGTCGTTGATGAATTTGGCGGCACCTCAGGGCTGGTGAGCGTTGAAGATGTGGTGGAGCAGATATTCGGTGAGATCCAGGATGAATACGATACAACTGAGGACTGGACCGAGCGGCAGCTGGACGACCATACTTACATGCTGAGCGCGCGCCACGAACTGGACTACCTGAATGATAAATATGGATGGGAGCTCCCGGAAGGGGACTACGACACCATTGCGGGCATGCTGATCCATTTTTACGGGGATTTGCCCGATGAGCATGATGTCGTCGACATTCCTCCTTATTCATTCCAGATCGTTTCGGTACAGGATACCCGCATTGAACTCGTGAAACTTACCATTGAAGATAAGGAGCGCAAGGCGGAAAAAAACGGACATAATTAACAGAACACATACGATGACGATTATTTCCAAAACTGCGTTTTTCAAAATTGCCCTTTGTTTCTTCTTGCTGAGTAATGCTTCATTTGCACAACAGACTAAGTTGAGGTCTGAAATAGAAACGATCAGTACGCAGGCGAAAGGGATTGTGGGGGTAGGAATCGTGGATCTGAAGACGAAGGAAATGTTGCTTATTAATGGAAACCATAAATTTCCAATGCAGAGCGTATTCAAATTTCCGCTTGCCATGGCGATACTCGATCTGGTAGAGAAAGGAAAATATAAGCTCGACCAGAAAATACACGTGACAAAGGCAGAACTCGACCCGAAAACGCATAGTCCGATGCGTGATAAGCATCTCAACCAGGATTTCGACATAACAGTGGGCGAGTTGCTGAGCTACTCTGTTTCAGAAAGTGATAACAATGCCTGTGATATCCTGTTTGGCCTGGCGGGCGGAACGGAAAAAGTCAATGAGTACATCCATGGATTGGGTGTTAAGGACATTGCCATCGTAGCGACGGAAAAGGAAATGTCAAAAAGCTGGGATGTTCAATACCGAAATTACTGCCGGCCAGCTGCCATGCTTCAATTATTGGAAATCGTACATCAAAGATCGAAGCTTTCGAAGCAAAGCCATGACTTTCTCTGGAAAATCATGGTGGCCGGACCGACAGGCGCAAAAAGAATTAAAGGACTGCTGCCGAAAGATATTGTCGTTGCACATAAGACCGGCACTTCGGGCAGCAACGACAAGGGCGTGACCGCTGCCACGAATGACGTGGGTATCATGAAATTGCCAGACGGCAGGAGTATCGCGATCGTCGTGTTCGTTTCGGATGCGATGGCCGACCAGGACACGAGAGAGCTCGTTATCGCCAGGGTTGCCAAAGCGGCCGTGGATCACTACGCAGGAAAATAATCAGGAACTTAGAGAAGAATCAGTGCGCATTACAGTCGACAACATCGGTAAAAAGTTTATAAAGGAATGGATAGTCCGCAATGCAAGTTTCGAACTGGCGGCGGGGCAGAAATATGTTTTTATAGGCCCGAATGGCAGTGGTAAATCGACGCTCCTGCAACTGCTGACCGGTATGATCCCGGTTTCGGAGGGCAAAATCAATTACACCGACCGAAATGGCAAGGAAGTCGAAGTAGATCATTGGTATAAGCATATTGTGATCGCAGCGCCCTATCTGGAACTGATCGAGGAATTCACATTACGTGAGCAAATCGAGTTTCACAGCAGGTTCAAACCATTCAAAAACAGCATTTCCGCAAAGGATTTTGAGGAATTTATACAACTTCCGCATGCCAGCGGGAAGGTCATCCGGCATTTTTCTTCGGGTATGAAACAGCGGGTAAAGCTTGGGCTCGCGTTTCTCTCCGATGTCCCGGTCGTTTTTCTGGATGAACCAACCACCAATCTGGATGTACAGGGCATCAATTGGTATCTGGATCACGTAATAGACAACACTCAGAATCAGCTTGTTTTGCTAGGATCGAATGTGAAGCAGGAATACGAATTTTGTGAAAATATCATATCGGTTTCTGCGTTCAAATAGAAAAAACCAGCCGCCCGGACTATGCAGAAAACTCTACGGCTTATCCTTGTTTCACTTCTCATCGTCGTCCAACTAGCAGGCCATTCCAGGGCATCCGGTTCCTATTTTATTGAAAACCGGGGGCAATGGGGAAAGGAAGTACTTTTCCGCGCCAGCATTCCGGGTGGTTTCCTGTTCCTTAAAAAACATTCACTGGTGTATGTGCTCTATGACGGATCGAAAGTTTCGGCGCTGCACGGAAGAAATACCCCGCCTTCTCCGGGCGCCCGCGAAACTTTAAGTCAGTCGAGCATCCCTGCACACGGGGTAGAAGTGGTATTTCAAAATGCGTCCGATCAGGTGGTGCAGAAGGCTGTTAAGCAGGGTAAAACACGGTACAGCTACTTTTTGGGGAGCACTTCCGAAACCTGGGCAACGGATGTGAGTGGTTATGAGGAGGTCATTTATGAGAATATCTATCCCGGGACTGACCTCCGTATTTACCTCAATCAGCTCAAACTGAAATACGAGTTTATCCTCAGGCCCGGGGCAGACCCCTCGCGGATCAGTCTGCATTATAATGGTGCAGACCGCGTTTCATTGAATGAGTCTGGCCAAATTGTCATCAAGACTTCCGTAGGAGATATCAGGGAAGCCCAGCCCTATTCTTTTCAGCAGTCTAATGCCCGTACCAGCGAAGTGGCCTCCGCTTTCGAGCTTTCCGGCGATCGTACGGCCCGTTTTGTATTGCCGGCCGGCTATGATAAGTCAAAACCATTGACCATCGATCCTGAATTGATCTTTTCGACCTATTCGGGCTCTACGGCCGACAACTGGGGGCATACCGCCACCTACGACAGCGACGGTAACCTGTATTCCGGAGGTACGGTATTCGGAATAAATTTTCCGGTGACGACAGGCGCTTTTCAAGTCAAATTTGAAGGCCTTGTGGATGTATCCGTTATGAAGTTTACGCCTGATGGCAGCGACCTTTTGTATGCGACATTTCTCGGAGGTAATAACACCGATGTACCGACCAGCCTCATTGTCAACAGCAAGAAGGAGTTGCTGATCCTGGGGACCACATCGTCGCCCAATTTTCCTGTCCGCACCAATGCATACCAGACCAAATTCGGCGGCGGTACGCGCACAACCCCCATTTCAGGGCTTGAGCTCGTCAATGGCAGTGACCTTTTTGTTTCTAAGCTGAGCGCGGATGGGAAGCAGCTGAGCGCATCGACCTTCGCAGGCGGGAGTGGGAACGACGGCGTCAGCGCAACCGACGAGGTGGTGATCCGTAATTACGGCGACAGTTTTCGGGGCGAAATCGGGGTTGACGCCACTGACAGGGTTTACATTGTTTCCTCCACGATTTCGGCCAATTTCCCATTGAAAAACCCGGCACAAAGCAAACTTGCGGGCGGGCAGGATGGGGTTGTAATGAGGCTCTCACCGGGCTTGGATGAGTTGCAATGGTCCACTTATCTGGGCGGAGATAAATGGGATGCGGCTTATTCATTGAAGCTGGCAGGCACTGGGGATGTCTATATCGCCGGAATCTCGCAAAGTGGAACGCTGCCGGCAGGGGCGGGCGTTTACCAGCAAGGGTTAAAAGGCACGGAAGATGGTTTCGTGGCGCGTTTTGTAAATGATCAGTTGGCAGCACTGACTTACCTGGGAACCGACAAACAGGATGGCGCTTACCTGCTGGACATCGATCAGGCCAATCAGGTATACGTGTATGGGCTCACAACTGGAGCCTATCCTGTGAGTCAGGGAGTGTATCAGAATGCAAAAAGCGGCCAGTTTGTACATGCATTGGATGCGACTTTGTCTAAAACCATATTTTCAACGGTTATCGGTTCGGGACGTGGTACGCCGGATATTTCTCCGACAGCGTTTCTGGTGAGTGAATGTGGAAACATTTACCTGGCGGGTTGGGGCGGAAACGTCAACAGCGGAACAGGTAATAATGCAGCCAGCAGCACATTGGCATTGCCGGTTACGGATGACGCCATGCAGCATACCACGAATGGCAATAATTTTTACATCGCCATCCTCGAACAAGGTGCAAAGTCGCTTCTTTATGCAACCTACTTCGGAAGCCTTAGCAGGGATACGCGCCTTCAGGGCGATCACGTGGATGGCGGAACGAGCCGGTTCGACAAAAACGGAACCATATACCATGCTACCTGTGCATGCGGAGGTAGCAATTTCCCGGCAACGCCGCAGGCCTGGTCCACAACCAATAATAGTGATAACTGTAATAATGCGGCATTCAAGGTCGACATTGACCGTTTAAAGGCTGATTTTGATGTGTATTCAGGTAAGACAAAGGATGTGCTGAAAGGCTGCGCACCTTTGGCGCTGACATTCGTGAATACCAGCGAAGGCGGTATCGACTATATCTGGGAAGTAAGCGGCAATACCATATCGAGGGAAGAAGACCAGTCAGAATATACCTTCACCACGCCGGGCGAATATATCGTTACATTGAAGGCTTACAATCGATTGAGTTGCAAGAGAATGGATTTGATGGAAAAGAAGATCGTGGTAGAAACGCTCAATACACGTGTGACAGGCGATACGACGGTTTGTGAAAACTCAGTAATAAAATTAATGGCGAGCGGAGGGACGCAGTATAAATGGTCACCGGCAGCCGGATTGGATAACGTGACCAGTGCAACGCCCGTGGCGACCGTCAGGGAAACTACCGAATATACAATCGAGATCAGCAATGCAACGGGTTGTAAAGTGACTGAGCAGGTTAAAATAGCGGTTGAGAAAAAAACGGATTTCGCGGCTATGCCCGATGTGGAAGTATGCAGCGGCGCTGTCGTTACCTTGACAGTTTCCGGCGCTGCTCCGCAATATAAATGGCATGCCGCGCCCGGCTTTCCGGAGACAATAGGGAAGTCGGTTACCGTGAAGCCGGAGAAAACAACGACCTATGTCATTGAAGGGTTGTACGAAGACGGCTGCCGTCCGCTTCGGGAAATCACCGTGAAAGTGGATCAGTCGTATGCACCCGACTTTGAAATTGTGCAATCTGGCGGAGCGTGTAATGAGCCCTTTTCATATTCTTTGACCAATAAAACTGCCAATGCACAACGTTACGAATGGAACATGGGGGCCGGGAGTCCGGTGACGGGTCCGGATATCAAGGATTATGTTTTTGAAACACCCGGAGAATACACCATTACGCTTACAGCCTATAATGCCGCGGGGTGCTCACTGATCGCTTCCAGAAAAATTACCGCAGTTCCGGCATTTACATTAAGTAACGTAATCACACCGAATGGCGATGGGAAAAACGACTATTTCATTGTACCGGCGCCGTCGTCGTCACTGGAAATTTTTAACCGTTGGGGCAAATCGGTTTTCAAAGCTACGGATTATCAAAACGATTGGGGAAAGGGTATAGCAAATGGCACTTATTTCTACGTAGTCGATACGCCGCAGGGAAACCATTGCAAGGGTTGGGTCGAGGTGTTGGAGTAGGGAGGGGGATAATGATTGAATTGCTGCTATTTTTATGTTTTTGACACAAACACACTGATAAGCGCGTTTCTAATTAGTGGTGGCACCAGCTATCAGGCCTTACGTAAAGCCCTCGAAACCGGCGAGGTCATTACAACGCACACAATGAAAAGGGAGTTAGCAGATGTAATTTTGCGGAGGAAATTCGACCAGTACGTGGAACTGGAAGACAGGATTCAAATTTTGGACCTGACCGACAAACAGTTCAACGAGTATCGTGAACCAACGGAAAGGATAACAATGCAGAGATTCGAAAGACAATAAATTTCTTAAACTAGCGTCAGAAACAGACGCCTTATGTATTGTTACGGGCGACAATGACCTGTTGGTTCTTAACCCTTTCGGGAAAACCCGGATCCTGAATTCAAACGATTTTTTAGCACACTTTTAATTTCAACCAAAACATGAAAAATCTACTTTCAATTCTGCTGGTCGTCCTGGCCGCTTCATTTGTGAATGCGCAAAACCATTTTGGCAGAACAATCGATGACCAAAAAGCAATAGAAGCCAGCACCCTTCCGGCAAAAATGGGGGAGAAAAATGAAATGCAGGCCAAAGTGACCGGAACCGTGGAGTCGGTATGCCAGGCGAAAGGGTGTTGGATGAAAGTGAATCTCGATAATGGGGAAACAATGCGCGTCATGTTCAAGGATTACGGGTTCTTTGTCCCCAAGGATATAGCCGGCAAGACTGTTGTTTTTGAAGGAGAAGCGCAAAAGAAGACGGTATCCGTAGAACATTTGAAGCATTATGCACAGGATGCGGGAAAAAGTCAGGCTGAAATTGCCAAAATAACCGAACCGAGGGACGAACTGACATTCATAGCAGATGGAGTAATTGTGAAATAATCTGCCGGTACAAAGTAAGAAATAACCAAACGGGCACTTTTGTAGTGATACATCGGTGTCCGTTTCGTTTTTATGCTTTCCAGATCTATTTCAAGTGTGTGCCTGGGTTTGATGCTCAGCATTCAGGTGTTGGCGCAGAATAGCCAGTATGTTTGGTGGAACCCTCAAACCACCACTTTTCCGGTTGTAGAAGGGCAGGCCTGGCCGAAAGAGCTGAAAAGCCCCTACGACAGACTGCAGGGGCGGGCCGAAAAACAGGTGCGGGACGTGGTGTGGAACCTCTCCAACCAATCGGCCGGGTTGATGATCCGGTTTCGCGCCAACTCTTCCGAAATTAAGATTCGCTATGCGGTGGGCGGCAAGCACGCTCTCCCGCACATGCCCGCGACGGGTGTAAGCGGCGTAGACCTCTATGCAATCAGTAGCGATGGGGACTGGCGTTGGTGCGCCGGCAAATATGCGTTCGGCGATACCATTACCTATGATTTCAAAAATCTTGCGCCGAACGATAACTATCATAAGCACGGACGGGAGTACCGGTTGTTTCTGCCGCTTTATAATAGTGTGAAATGGCTGGAAATCGGCACGCCGGAAGGTAGCGAATTTACTCCCCTGGCTGTACGGCCAGATAAACCGATTGTCATTTATGGTACATCCATCGCGCAAGGCGCCTGCGCATCTAGGCCTGGAATGGCGTGGACGTCGATATTGAGCCGCAAAATGGACCGACCGTTGATTAATCTCGGGTTTTCGGGAAATGGCAGATTGGAAAAGGAAGTGGTCGACTTGTTGGGGGAGATCGATGCAAAAGTGTATGTGCTTGATTGCCTTCCTAACCTTATCATCCGCCCGGACTCGAAGCTGGGATTGACGACCGAGGAGATTCAGAAACGCGTCACCAGCACGGTGACGGCCCTCCGCCAGAAACGGCCGGATGTGCCCATAGTGCTCGCGGAACATGCAGGCTACACCGACGAGGACATTAATCCGCAGAGCAAGCATTATTATGCGGAGGTAAACGAGGTCTTGAAAGAAGCTTTCGCCGCATTGAAATCGAAGGGTTTTCAGAATATTTATCTCATACCAAAAGAAGATTTCGGGCAGACCTACGAGTCAACGGTGGACGGAACGCACCCGACGGATCTTGGAATGCTGCAATACGCGAACGGCTATGAGAAGCACTTGAGAAAAGTCCTGCATGAGCCCTCAGGTGAGGTTTCAACGAGCCGCCCGATAACTCAAATGCGCGAGTTGCACAATTACGACTGGGAAAAAAGGCATTCCGAAATTATGGAATTGAACCGGAAGGCACCTCCGTCGACAGTCGTGATCGGTAACTCGATTACGCACTTTTGGGGGGGAATGCCGAAGGGGCCACGGGCCACGGGCGAAAGTTCCTGGACCGGTACTTTCGGCAAAAGCGCAGTGAACATGGGTTATGGCTGGGATCGTGTCGAGAATGTGCTCTGGCGCATTTACCACGGCGAATTGGATGGCTTTTCTGCCAGGCAGATCTTCGTAAATATAGGAACTAACAACCTGGGCATCAACACCGACGAAGAGATTGTGCAAGGCTGGAAATTGCTGATTGAAGCGATTCAGTATCGCCAGCCAAAGGCACAATTGGTGATGATGGGTATTTATCCCCGTCGGCAGCAGGAGCCACGGGTGGCCTCGCTGAATGAGAAATTGTTACAACTAACGGGCGACTTCAATGTTATGTTCTTGAATCCGGGCAACGTTTTTCTGAAACAGGATGGTAAAATCGACGAGTCGTTGTTCTCGGATGGATTGCATCCCAATGAAAAGGGCTACGAGCTGCTTGGAAAAGCGATTAAGCCATTTGTGAAATAACGGGCCGGATAATCAGAGAACCACGCCAATCCCGAAAAGGATCACAAAAAGTAGCGTCGAAAGCGCCATTTGTTTTAGATAAGGATCCAGTTCGCTGGCTTGTGTAAGTCGGGAGATAGCCAATCCGTTCTTAATGAACAGTGGGAAGCTCAGGAGGAAGATGAGGCTGGTATAGCCTGAGAAATGCTGAATTGTGTAGATAGACACGCAAAGCATTCCGATCAATAGGATACTCCAGTGGTACAGGATCGCTTTTTCACGTCCGAGGCGCACGGGAATCGAGTTTTTACCTGTCGCACGGTCGGATTCGATGTCCCGGATGTTGTTGATATTCAATACGCCTACTGCGAAAAGTCCACAGCTGCTCGCGGGTAGGAGCATACCCCAATCCCACACATGCGTATGCAGGAAGTTGCTTCCCAGCACACCCACCCAACCGAAAAAGATCAATACCGAAAGATCCCCCAACCCGACATATCCGTAAGGACGCTTACCCGCGGTGTAGGTAATGGCTGCGATGATGCAGGCAATACCGATTCCTAAAAACACCCAGAACGTACTAGCGGGGGCGTTATGTAATGCCACAGTAAGCAACGCAATACCTGAAATCAATGCGAGAACGGAGAAAATGACAATCGCGCGGAGCATTTTGGCAGCACTGATCTCACCCGCATGTACAGCCCGCTTCGGTCCCTGGCGTAATTCTGTATCCTTTCCATTCACAGCGTCGCCGTAATCATTGGCGAAGTTGGAAAGAACCTGCAATATTATGGTCGTCAGGACGCTCAGTGCGGCGACGGGCCAGCTAAACTGTCCGCTGGAAGCAGCCAGGAAGCAGCCCATTAAAATACAGGAAAGTGAGAGGGGCAATGTCCGCGGGCGTGCAGCCTCAATCCAGGGATTCATTCGATAATGTTTTAGTCAGGTTGTGTCAGGCCTGCGCTTTTTGCTCAGCCCGGTTTATTATTCGTTCTGCAAGTTCCAGTCCCTCTCGCGAGACAGCGGCACTCAGATTGCCGTCATAGCTCATAGCCAAATGCAACGTATCGTAGGCAACCATAAAAGTCGAGAGCATTTTTTTATCGATCCCGGATAATTCTTCTTTGTACCAATCAACACTTTTCCTCCCTTTCTTCTTGTTTCCGAAAACTGCATCCAAAGCGACCAACACACCGGAATATGCGGTGTGACCAGCCATTTTTACATACTTGCGGTCCTTGTAAAAACCATCCTCTTTCATCGCTTTTTCACGGAGGATTTCTTTAGCATTGGAAAGATAGCGGCGGGCTTCATGAATGTCTTTCATATATAGTTGCGTATAGTTTGTGGTTTAAAATGCAGCTGCCGGAAGCATGCCTCCGGCAGCCGTACTATCTTTAGATTCCAACAGCCTTGGTGAATTCGGCATCCGTCGGTAATACTTTGGAAGCGAAGAAATTGGTCAGTTCGCCTTTTTCGTTGATCACATACTTGCAGAAATTCCAGGTAGGAACTTTATCGTTCCAGCCATTGAGGTCCTTATTGCTGAGCCACTTGTAAATTGGCGCCTGGTCATCGCCCAGTACCGATACTTTTTCAAACATCGGAAATGTTACGCCGTAAGTTGCAGAGCAGAAAGTAGCGATCTCTTCGCTGGAACCCGGCTCTTGTCCACCGAAATTATTAGCCGGGAAGCCCAGAACAACCACCTTGTCGCCATGGTCTTTGTAGAACTTTTCCCAGTCGGCATACTGCTTTGTATAGCCGCATTTGGACGCGACATTCAGGATCACAACTTTCTTGCCTTTGTATTTCGCGAGGTCTACGGTTTTGCCGCCAACCAGTGATTTTACTTTGAAATCGTACAGCGTTTGTTGTGCAGCAGGAGCATTCTCCGGTCTGCTGGCCATTTCGGATTTGTCGACAAACAGCCCGGTAATTAAGGAAGTAATCATAATGAAAAGTGTCTTAAGGAAACTCATGATCGGTTTTGGTTATGGTTAGTACATATTGTTAAAAAATAAATTGCATGCACGGATCGGTTTTCACCATATCCAAAACCCTATACGAACAGGTTTTGGGAACAGTTGCTTGTTACATCCGCTCGGGGACATCTATGCCCAATAACCCCAAAGCCTTACGAATTGTTTCAGCAACCGCGCCCGATAATGCGACCCTCAGGCGGACAGCCACCGGATCGGGATCGGAGAAGATCGAAACCTCAGCGTAAAATTGGTTGTATACCTTCGCAAGGTCGAATGCATATTGTGAAATCAGGGATGGCGCAAACTCACCGGCCGCCGCCAGCACCTTCACTGGATATTGTGATAATGCAAACACCAGCTCACGTTCCGCCTGATGCATTTGATAACCGTTTGCGGGTATTTCGGGAGCGATAGCGGCTTGCTCAGCCTTGCGAATAATCGACCGGACGCGCGCATAAGTGTATTGGATAAACGGACCTGTGTGCCCTTGGAAATCGATGGATTCTTCCGGATTAAAGAGCATCCGTTTTTTTGGATCGACTTTCAGTAGGAAATATTTCAATGCGCCCAACGCAAGCTGATTGTAAAGCTGGCGAGCTTCCTCGCTGTTGAAATCGTCGATTTTTCCTAGTTCCTGGGTGCGGTCCGAAGCAGTCTGCACCATTTGAGCAACCAGATCATCGGCGTCCACAACAGTTCCCTCACGTGATTTCATTTTGCCTGACGGAAGATCCACCATTCCGTAGCTGATGTGGTAGCAACCGTCGGCATAGGTTCTTCCCAGGCGTTTCAGGATCGCAAAGAGCACCTTGAAATGGTAGTCCTGCTCATTGCCCACTACCCAAAGGTAACGGTCGTTGCCGAAGTCGCTGTTTTTTAATTCGGTAGTCCCCAAATCCTGCGTGATGTATACCGATGTACCATCCCCCCGAAGCACCAGTTTCTCATCCAGTCCTTCCGCTGCGAGGTCGATCCATACTGAACCATCCGGTTTTTTGAAAAATACGCCTTTTTGAAGCCCCTCTTCAATGATGTCTTTGCCCAACAGGTAGGTGTCGGACTCATAGTAAGTTTTGTCGAAACTGACGCCGATTTTGCTGTAAGTCTGAGCAAAACCATCGTAGACCCATTTGTTCATTTTTCGCCATAAGGCTACCGTTTCAGGGTCATTGTTTTCCCAAAGCAGGAGTAGTTTCTGGGCTTCCAAGATCCAGGGGGCCTTTTTGGCAGCTTCTTCTTCGCTCAAACCCTCTTCTGTCAGTACCTTGATCTGTTTCTTGTATTCTACATCGAACAGCACATAATACTTGCCGGCCAGGTGATCGCCCTTGATGCCGCTGGATTCGGGTGTTTCACCGTTGCCCAGTTCGCGGTAGGCCAGCATCGATTTGCATATGTGGATGCCACGGTCATTGACCAGGCATGTTTTTACGACATCGTAGCCGCTCGCTTTCAGTATCTTAGAAAGTGAATCGCCCAGGAAGTTGTTGCGAAGATGCCCCAGGTGCAATGGCTTGTTGGTGTTAGGCGAAGAAAACTCGACCATGACCGACTGCCCGTTGGAGGGGAATGTGCCGAATGCTTCGTCAGTTGAAATCTGAGTGAAAAGATCTAGCCATGTGCTGTCTTTTAGACTGATGTTCAGAAAGCCCTGGACGACATTGAAACCGGATATCACCGGTGAGCTCTCTACAAGCTCCTGACCGATGATCTGCCCAATCTCGGCTGGTGCTTTCTTTGCCGCTTTGGTCAGTGGAAATGTAACGAATGTGTAAAACCCTTCAAATTCTTTTTTTGTAGGTTGGAGGATGATTTCCAGGGTATCCAGTTCGAAATGTTTTTGGACCGCTTTTTGAATATCTTCCTTGAGTATTGCTTCAATTGTCATGAAAAATCGTGTAATCCGTCGATGGTCTCCTGATTTTGCAGATACATCCCGGCAAGTTTTTATTTAAGTGAAATTATTTCTAATATTAATAGCAATGTTATCCTGTTTGAATGCAAAATTAGGCTAATTATTGAAGAGAGTTACACCCCTGAATGAAGAAGTTATGCATAAGCTTTCTATAAATCTTATCGGGCTGATTTTCGTGCTCCTGCTGGCCATGTCCCCGCTGTGGGAAGCGGAGGCGCAGCTGCAACAATCCGACCGTCTGGAAATTCCGACAAGCTCTTCTTCTTCCGAACAATTTGAGGTGTTCAGCCTGGGTGAGCGTGGAATACTGTCCGTCGTCAGGGGGAGTGAATATTCGAATCGAAATGAGCAATGGCAGTTTGTGAAATACGATACGACGTTGAAAGCGGTCTGGCGGACTTCGTACAAGCTGGATTTTCGGTACATTCCGGTTATGGCCTATAAGGCTGAGGAGAGTGGCTACTGGCTGTTTGCCGAGCCGGATACGGATAAATTTCTCTTTATCCAGCTCAATTTCAATGACGGCTCTATCGATACCTACAAGGGCAACTTGCTTTCGGGCGTGGACGTTCAGCATTTCAAGGTAATTGGCAGTAAGGCACTGGTTTCAGGTTATTACCGCTCCCGGCCGATCGTGATCGTCCATTCATTTTTTGATCATACCACACGCGTTTTACCCGGTCTGTTTGAAAAAAACACCGAATTGAACAACGTGGATATCAATGAGATCGACGGATACATCAATGTGATCACTTATGCTTACAGAAAGAAAAATTGTGTTTTTGAAATAAAAACTTATAATTATGACGGCAAGTTGCTGAAAAAGACAACATTAAGTGATCCGAGATATAGTTTTATATCCGGCCAGATCGTGCCGCTGAATCCTGACGATTCTTACCTGATCGGGAATTACTCGGTGGGTTGCACGCAGTACTCGCAGGGCTTGTACGTGACACACATTTCGGATGATACACCCGAGGATCCGCAATTTATAGAGTTCTCGGAATTGCAGAATTTCTTCAACTATATGAAGCCCAAGCGTCGTCAGCGGGTTTTGGAGAAAATAGGAAAAAGAAAAAGTCTGGGGAAGGAAAACCGCTTCCGTTACCGGCTGCTTGTCCATCAGCTGATCCAGACCGAAAAGGAGATCGTGCTGGTTGCAGAAGTTTATTATCCCAATCAGCGGTCTACCAGTCCAATCATCTCCGGAGGTATCTCGCGTCCCTATGTGGCCCGTGCGCTGGAAGGTTACCGCTATACACACGCCATTGTTTGTGGGTTCGATCGCAGCGGCAAGTTCATTTGGGATAACTGTATTACGATCAAAGACCTGACAAGTTTCGATCTGCAGGAAATGGTTCAGGTTACTCCCGTAGATGATTATTTTGTGCTCGCCTACCCTCAGGAAGGAGATATACACACCGAAGTAATCAGCAGGAACAAAGTCGTGGTGGAGTCGGAGAAATTCAAAATCAACCCGAAATCGGAAAAAGAGAAAGTGCTGAACAATGAGGACGGTTACCTGTCGCCCTGGTACGGACAGTACTTCCTCGCTTACGGCATGCAGCGACTAGGCACCTCGTCGATCGGTCAGGGCCGTGAGGTTTTCTATGTCAACAAGCTGACTTATAAAACAGACGAGATCGGTAAAATAGAGGCAAAAGAAGAAGCTTCGAGGCCAAGACAGCAACCATAGGCCTCTTGTTTCAATCGACAAGCCAGATGTGATCGGATTCAAAACCTTGCTCTTTCCATTCCACCTGAACGCGCTGGCTTTCGACAGTGCTTACTTCCATGCCTACATAATTCGGGTCGATGGGTAATTCGCGGTTGTACCGGCGATCTATCAGAACAAGCAGTTCCACGGTTTTAGGGCGCCCGAAAGCGGTCATGGCATCCAGGGCAGCCCTGACCATCCGTCCGCTCGCGAGTACGTCATCAATGAGGATCACTTTTTTACCTTCGATCAGAAATGGGACGTTGGTTTTATTAGGGACCAGGGGCGACTCTCTGCGCCTGAAATCATCGCGGTAGAATGTCGCGTCGAGATAACCCGCCATGATGTTTTGTCCGGTTTTTTCGCGGAGTTCCGTTACAATGCGCTCCGCGAAATGTATTCCCCTGGGCTGCAGACCCATGACAACCGAATTGGAGAAGTCCTGGTGATTCTCAATCAGTTGCTGGCAAAGCCGGCTGATCATAATCTCCAGAAGAGGGCTGCTCAGTATTAATCGTTTTTGGGCTATCATGAAATTTCCCTGAATTTTAGCCTAAATTAAAGTGCTCTTAGACGAAATTAAAAACTTTTATCCAATGAAATATCTTATTGCCGGGCTGGGAAATATTGGTCCGGAGTATGCTTTTACCCGACACAATGCAGGATTCATGGTGCTGGACAGGCTTGCAGCGCAACATGATTTCAAATTTTCCTTTGAAAAACTGGCATTTGTGGCAGAATGGAAGTTTAAAGGCAGGCACATTTATTTTATCAAACCCACTACCTACATGAACCTGAGCGGGAAAGCGATAAGGTATTATATGGATCAGTTTAAAGTAACAGCCGAAAATACGCTGGTGATCGTGGATGAGCTGCAACTGCCTTATGGCACGCTGCGCATTAAACCCAAGGGGAGCCATGGAGGTCACAATGGCCTGAAAAACATTGAAGAACTGCTGGGGACCAGCGAGTATCCGAGATTGCGGTTCGGGATCGGAAATAATTTTCCGAGAGGAAGGCAAGTAGATTATGTGCTAAAACCTTTTTCCAATGAGGAAATGACGGAGCTGCCCATATTTTTGGACCGGGCCGGCGATATGGTTGTTTCGTTTTGTACTTTGGGGATACAATCTGTAATGAATAATTATAACCAATGATTGTACTTTTTAAAGAAAATATAAATATTTCAAGAATTTAGTTTATTTGGTTTTTGTGCTTAAAATTAGAATTTTATAAAACTTATTCGTTGATAATTAGTATAAAATAGTTTTAATGTGGAGGGTATTGTGATTTAATTCCAAATAAAATTCCGATATGCTGCTTTCGTTCAATTTGTAATTTCAAAATTAATCCTGACATTTGTATCACGATTAGCCGAGAGATAAATTGAATAAATCCATGAAGACAAACAGAAATACTATTATATTTGCATTCGTAATAGGATTTCTGCTTTTCGCTCTGCCTCAGACTGGTACCGGAAAGGATACTGAAAGGGATTTAGAAGGAAATGTGATTACAGGAGGATCTGGGGAGCGTTTCAGTTCGTATATAGGTCAGGTTCTTCCTGATTTTGTAAAGAAAGAAAATTGGAGTATTATTGATAGTATTCTTACTTTATACAGCAATACTCCTTCCGGAATCCGAAAAGTGAACGAAAGCCAGTTTGAAGAGTTTAATGCGGCCGCTAAAGAATTGGAAGGAAACCTGGAAACGATCGGAACGTCTGAAGCGTTACAGTGGAAAAGGGATCTGAAAAGAACAATTGCAGCGATCCGGTTTATTAAGAGATTTGATTTGAATACGCTTGCAGATGATCAGATGGACAATGTGCCTTTAAGGGCTCCACGTCAAGAAGTCAGTTTGTAGCGAAGAGATATAAAAGATAAGAAAAGGTTAAGGGTTTAGGAATAGTCAGTATAAAGCCATCTCCATGAGGTGGCTTTATCTTTTTACCGGCTCCGCCCAAATATCCACCCTTCTGTTGGATTTTTTTAGCGTTTCCGACTGGTTCGCGCGCTTCGGCTGGGCAGAACCATATCCGGATCCTTCAATACGTTCTGCGGGGATGCCTTTTCCGAGTAGATAGGTTTTTACGGTTTCAACTCTTTTGTTCGACAGGTCCAGATTTTTCTCAAAGTTACCGGCATTGTCGGTATGTCCCTTCAAAACTACACGCAGATCCTGACGTCTTTGAAAATAGGAAACGATGCTGTCCAGATCGGCCAATGCGCCATCTTCCAGAACTTCTGTTCCCTGACTGAAATAAAGCGTGGAAAGGGGAGTAGAATGCGTTTCCGCTGAAAGGCTCATCAATGATTGGATTTCCTCGGAGCGGTTGTTAGTACGTATGGTAATGCTCTTGGATTGGAACCCATCGGCCTGGGCAGAAATGCGGTAGGTTTCGTGCGGGGGCAACTCTACAGTATAAACGCCATCTGTCGTTTTCGTATGGGCTACCAGTGAGTCATTGGCGGATTTTCGCACGAGTACTTCCGCGCCGCTCACCGGTTTGAGGTTACGGCCATCGTACACTTTTCCGGTAACCAATGCGAGATTCTTATTGCGGGTTGGCCCGGGTTTGGGTTCAGGCGCCTTGGGCTCCTCCTGTTGAAGTTCTTGCGCGACAGGTTCTTTAAAACTTTTGCTGATCGTCTGATAACTTCGCCGGACAAATACAGGGGTCATCACCCGGTCGTACAAACGGATCAATGCAATTGTACCTGCGCTCGCTTCATGGTTGGCGATCAGGTCGTCCTGGAAAAAATTGAGTACCTGATCCGTATCGAGCACGCCTTCGGTACCCGGGTCTTTGAACTCAACCTTGGAGAGGCCATTGATGTACATCTTGATCACCTTTGTTTCAAAGTCCCGTGAATACACGTAATGCACGTACTGGTTGGCGCGTACAGGCGCTTTTTCGCTGATGGCGAAATCATAAAAATTGAGCTTCCCGTCATAGATGTAACTACCGTAGTCGCTTTTCCTGTTTTTGAAATCCAGTACCCTTTTCCAGCTGTCGAGCTCGTTGAGTTTGAAATAGATTTCAACGGTGAAAGATTTGCTCAGGAAGCCTTTTGTTTCCGCATTGTTAAACTGCAGTCCGCTATTTTTTTCGAATACGTAAATGGAGCGGGTCAGGTAATCGGAACCGGGGATTTTCTCTTTGATGATTTGCCCGGGTTGCCCCAGTACCTTCAATGCGGGCCCTCCGGTTTCAATAGGTGTCAGACCGTTGTTAAAATCATAGGTCCATTGGTTCTGTGCGTAGGTGTGTAGCCCAGGAATATAGATCAAAGCGACGAGGAGTGAGGTCCACGCATTTTTTTTGTTAATCATACCCAAAAATATAAAAAGCGGGGGCGGAAGCCGAGGTACAACTTGTAATTTTGGGTGATTATTCTTTTTGCGTGTGAAAAATATCGCCATCGGTCTTCTCTTTTCCATTCTTTGGTCTTCTGCTTCTGTGGCAACCAAGTTTGGTGTCCAGTCTTCGGCTCCTCTGATATTGGCAAACGTTCGTTTCTTTATTGCCGGTATACTGCTCTTATCGTTTTCCTATCTGTTTGGCAAAGATAAAGCCTATCGGTTGCCGACAAAAAGGGAATGGCGGCAGCTATCCCTTTTCGGTTTCCTGAATACAACGCTGTACCTGGGTTTATATGTGTGTGCCATGAAATACACAGCTGCTGGAATCGGTAGCCTGGCGGTGTCCACCAATCCCCTGGTGATCGTTCTGCTATCGTCGTGGTGGCTCCAAAGAAAGCCGAAAGGCGAGGAATGGATGGGTATTGTGTTGGGAATGGGTGGGGTGGCCGTAGCTACCTATCCTTTGCTGGCCGATAGCTACACAACCGTAGGAGGTATCTCCTTGCTTCTGGTCAGCATGGTGGCAGTATCGGCAGCCAGCGTGTATTACGCGACTGTAGAATGGGAGCTGCCCAATTTGCTGATCAATGGCTGGCAGGTGCTTCTGGGTGGAATCTTCCTCATGCCCGCGACCTGGCTATTAAGCGATTTGACGACCACATCCTGGGATCAGACTTTCTGGGGATCGGTATTGTGGCTCAGTCTGGCTGTTTCCATTGTCGGCCTGATCTGCTGGTTCTATCTGCTTCGGATCGACACGGTGAAGGCATCGATGTGGCTTTTCCTCTGTCCGCTTTTTGGCTTCTTTTTTGCCTGGTGGCTTATGGGCGAGCCGATTACGGTTTATACCATTGCCGGTACGGTCCTAGTGATAGCCGGGCTGTACGCGGGGCAACGATCCAAATTAGCGGGGAAACCAGCACCTGGTAAGATCTAGTCCACAAGAATTTCGCCTTTCAGATAGAGCCTGGCCTGGCCTCCGATAGACACGCGCTCTCCTTCCAGTTCGCATTTGAGAAAGCCACCCCGTTTGGAAAGTTGTTTGGCAGTCAAATGCGTTTTAGAAAGTTTTTCGGCCCAATAAGGGATCAGCGTGGTGTGGGCTGAACCGGTGACGGGGTCTTCATCGACACCCGATTGCGGCGCAAAAAAACGGGACACAAAATCCACATCGTCGCCGGTCGCTGTTACAATAACCCCTCTGGCTGGTATTGTGGACAGGATGATGATGTCAAGATCAAGGTTTTTAATCACATCCTCCGATTCCAGCACGACCAGATAATCTGTTTTGCCTTTATATACTTCCAGTAACGTGGTGTTTTTGAGACTTTCAACCAATCCTGGCGGCGGTACGGCAATATGATACTGATCAACCGGAAAATTCAGTGTGAGCCAGTCTTCCTTGCAATTCACAGTAAGAATGCCGCTTCTCGATTCGAAGGTGATCGACTGGCCTTCATAGTTCTGTATATTGAAGATCACATATGCGGCGGCCAGGGTCGCATGTCCGCACAGATCAACTTCCACAGTGGGAGTAAACCACCGTATGTGAAAGCCAGATTCGGTCGGGACGTAAAATGCGGTTTCGGCAAGGTTGTTCTCGGCAGCGATGGCATGCATCGTCTCCTCAGGAAGCCATTGTTCCAAGGGAACTACGGCAGCCGGGTTTCCACCAAACAGCTTGTCTGTAAAAGCATCGATTTGATATATGGGGAGTTTCATGAAGTCAATGGGCTTGGTAACGGCAATGTATTAAAAATATCTGCTATGCGGAGAAGATTCCTTTGGAAATTTTTAATATAATTTATTGGAAATAGATAAAAAGTCAAATAGGTATACCTGCAAATTTACTACCGTTTCCGGTTTTTCATGCGAAGATACACACCGTTTGTCCAGCCGAATCCTTCCTGTATCTCATATTCGCCACCGCCGGCGATCAGGTTTGTATCCGACACATTATATTTTTCCAGCATTTTACCGGAATGCCTGAACTCCTTGTCGATGAGCCCCAGCCATTCGTCGCTTAGCTCGTTGGCGGTCCGGTGAAAATTGTAGTTACGTAGGCCCTTATAAACAATCCACTGCAATGGTGCCCAGCCATTAGGCGCATCCCATTGCTGACCGGTACGGATCATTGTTGTCAGCAAACCGCCCGATTTTAAAAAATTAAGTCGAATGTATGCCCGTACATAATGGGATTGGGACTTCGGAGCCAGCTTAAAAAACAGAGGAAAGGCTCCCGCAATGGTAATGGATTTGGTGAAATCTCTCCTTTTGAAATCATAATCCATATAATAATGCCTTGATTCATCCCAGAAATAAGTCTGGATCGCCAGACAGCGCTTCCTTGCCTTTTCCTCGTACAGCAAATGCAGTCTTCTATTGTCACAAAGCAGGTAGGCTTCGGCAAGAGCTTTTTCCAGATGGTATAGCAGGCAGTTCAGGTCGATGGGCAGGATATCTGTGGTGTGGATCGACGCAAAATCAGCGCCATTTGCGAACCACCGGCTGCTGAAATCCCAACCCGATTCCGCAGCAGCCCGGATATTACGGAACAGTTCATCCGGCTGCGTACCGTATTTTTCGGCGGCGTCGCGTGCCAGCTCGATGTCCTCACTGAACGACTCCGGTCGGGCTGTGGCTTTATCATCCCAATAGCGGTTCAGCACTACCCCGCCGGGCAAATGTACCAGACGGCGGTAAGCTGTAAACGGTTCGGCAGGTTGATGTCCTTCGTCCATCCAGTAGTCGTATTCCCGCTGCATTTGCGGGAGGTATTTTTTTAAAACTTTCTTTCCCTCCATCTCACTGTATAGTCTTACCATCAGGGAGAAGAAGGGTGGTTGTGAGCGGCTTAGATAGTAGGTCCGGTTCGCTGTCGGGATAAAGCCCAGGGTGTCGATGAGGTAGGCAAAATTGTTGAGCATGTTTTCAATCAGCTCCACTCTTCCCGATTCTTTCAGACCCAGCATGGTGAAGTAGCTGTCCCAGTAATAAATCTCCCGAAATCGCCCTCCCGGAACCACGTAAGGGAATGGCAACGGGATGAGCGAGCCGCCCCGCTCCTGGTTTTCCGGTTGGCGTGTCAGCACCGACCACAGGTTACGGATATGGTCGGATGTGGGCGCATTTTTGTCTGAATGAAATTCTGATGCGATATGACCGGGCATCCGGAAATATCGCCGGACGAAAGTTTCCATATCAAAAGCTTCATCCTGTTTCTCCTGATGGTATCTTTCGATGATCAGCACCGGGTCTTCCAGGGGAATAGCGTCCGCAAACGTTTTGGAATCCGAAAAAATGTGGCTGCATTGTACATCACGGAATAAAGATCCGTACAACTCCTCGGGAGAGATGTGAGACTGGCCGTAAGTAAATGAAGGTGCTACAAAACCGTACAAAACAAACTGACTTTAAAGGGTTAGCTGATTGAAATGCTGACCTATTTGACTTCCGTAAATTTCAGCTTTGGTAAT
Organism: Dyadobacter ginsengisoli DSM 21015; assembly: GCF_059568735.1. Classification (NCBI taxonomy): domain Bacteria; kingdom Pseudomonadati; phylum Bacteroidota; class Cytophagia; order Cytophagales; family Spirosomataceae; genus Dyadobacter; species Dyadobacter ginsengisoli. The sequence goes on along the minus strand of NZ_JCANTY010000004.1, from coordinate 384,310 downwards.
TTCATCGCGTTTTCGATGATCCGGATCTGGATTCCCAGAATGCCGGCTTCCGCGTTGATATCGATCTTTTCAGCGTCGTCGGTTGGTTTGTGATAGTCGTCATGCCCGCCGGTATGGAAAAATAATACCGGTATCTGTTTGGCGTAAAACGAACCGTGGTCAGATCCGCCGCTTCCCGCATTGTCGGTGAAAAAGCGGGTTTCGCTTTTTACATCTTTAAAAACGGCCGGCCACTCGGCACTGGTTCCGAAACCACCGATGCCCACGCCGCGGGACGGGTCATATCTGCCTATCATATCCATATTCGACATGAAATTGATCTTATCCAAAGCCAGCGTCGGGTTGTTGACAAAGTACCTGGATCCTACCAGGCCGAGTTCTTCTGCCCCAAACGCTATAAAAAGGAAATTATAAGGCTCCTTGATGTTGTTTCCCGAAAAATACCGCGCCAGTTCGAGCAGTCCGGCTACGCCCGAGGCGTTGTCATCAGCGCCGTTGTGGATCTGTCCTTCGGGTTTGTCAGCTTTGGAGCTGCCCTGTCTTCCCATGCCAAGGTGGTCGAAATGAGCACCGATGACGATGGTATACTGCGCGCCGTTATCGAGAAACCCGATTACATTTCGGGCTTCGCGAATGCTGTCGGGAACTGTTATTCTTCTGATTTTAGCGGTAAATGGCTGAAAGAAGCCATTCGTACCTTTGGGTAAAAGATGGTACTTTTTGAATTGTTTCACCACATATCTGGCTGCTTTTTCATTTTCCTTGCTGCCGGTGCCACGGCCCTTCATTTTGTCTGAGGCAAGGAACGAGATGTGTTTGTGTATCTGGTCCGGGGAAGGGGCAAGTGATTGTCCTGAGGCGTAAACTGCGGCAAAAGTGAGCAGCAGACTGTGAAAAAAGATTCTCATTATTTCTGATCAATGTTGGTCGGCAAAGATAAGCGGAGGTGTTCCGACAGGACCATGCGTGGGACAGAATTTTTGCAATTATTTGTATTTTCAGGCATCCGGGCTTAATATTGCAGCATCAATCAATTGCTTCCCTGAACAGCGGTTGATTTATAAAGAAGAGGCGAGAGAATGGGCTCTATGAACCTCTGGCAACCTACTACCGCGACGGAGAAAGGTGCTAATTCCCACCTAAGTTATTAGGAGATATAAACTCAATTCGTGTGATCTTACAGTTAGAAATTTCCGTAAGCCGATTGGCTTTAGTCTCGCAGCTACAACCGAAAATGTATGTTTCGGCTGTTCAGTCGCCTGTTTTTTTATTTTGAAAAAAGCCGGCGGATTTCATTATGTATTGAATTTAAACGTGTGCTGGGGCACTTATGCAAGCGGAACAGAAAAACTTTAAATATCCCTATCCTTATGCGCTGGAAATGGGGGGAGAATTGCCGGGGTTTGAACTCGCATACACTACCTATGGGGAGCGAAATGTCAATGACAGCAATATCGTCTGGATTTGCCATGCCCTGACAGGCAGCTCCAACGCCGCTGAATGGTGGGACGGATTGGTAGGAGAGGATAAATATTTTGACCCGGCCAAATACTTTATCATTTGCGTCAATGTCCTTGGTTCAGCTTACGGTTCTACGGGGCCGTTGTCGGTCAATCCCCGGACTAATCTGCCTTATTACAGGAATTTTCCGACGATCACCGTCCGGGATGTAGTAGGAGCTATGGAACTGTTGCGTCAGGAGTTGGCAATCAATAAAATCCGCATTTGCATTGGCGGCTCACTGGGTGGGCAGCAGGCACTGGAATGGGCGGTGGAAAGACCGGATCTGTGCGAGGAGCTTATTCTGATCGCTTCTAATGCATTACACTCGCCATGGGGTATCGCATTTAACGAGTCACAGCGGATGGCCATCGAAGCGGACCCAACCTACGGGGACGAAACAGAAGAAGCCGGCAGCATGGGTATGCGGGCAGCGCGTTCAATCGCATTGCTTTCCTACCGCAATTACGATACTTATAATTTTACTCAGGCCCGCGATAACCCCGACCAGATCGATGACTTCCGGGCGTCGTCCTATCAGCAGTATCAGGGCGATAAATTTGTGAAGCGTTTCAATGCCTTTTCGTACTGGGTCTTATCCAAAATTATGGATTCGCATAATGTAGGACGGAACCGGGGCGGTATCGTGCATGCGCTGGGGCTGGTGAAGGCAAAAACCCTTGTGCTGGGGATCAAATCCGATCTGCTCTTCCCTTTGTCGGAGCAGCAGTTTCTCGCCCGGCACATTCCCGATGCAGTTTTCCAGGAAATAGACTCCCTATACGGTCACGACGGGTTTCTGATCGAATATAAACAACTAACGCAGGTGATCAGGGCCTGGCAGGAGACCAACGGGCAACTGCAAATGGCCCGGATCTGATACAAAAAATCCCTGTCTTTACCGGACAGGGATTTTTTGTATCAGCCCTTGGTCAATTATTTGGAAAGGCTCAGCAATAATTCCGGCTCGTTGGTGGTAATGTAGTCGACATCCTTTTCGAGGAAGTATTTCAAAGAGGCCTCGTCATTGACCGTCCATACATTGGTCGTCAGTTTCTTTTGACGCATGGCAGGAATGTAATCCTCTTTTCTTTTCAGTACGCTGAAATGGTAATCGATGCCATCCAGGCCAGCTGCCTGGATTTCGTCAGGCGTTTTGTCGCCATTCAGGTATTCCACATGCGCTTTAGGGGCCAGCTGCTTTACTTTCAGGCATACATCGAAATCGAAGGCAATGTAATCTGTGATCTTTTCGACCTTCATTTTCTTAACGAGCTCTACACATTTGGCAGCCAGTGCCAGTGAGCGCTCTTTACCCATCGACGATGTTTTGATTTCCAGGATCAGGCGGGTTTTTTTCTGTTTCGAGCCTGCTTTCAGGTATGCTTCAAGAGTAGGAAGGGCTTCGCCATTGGCAAGTTTGATTTGCGAAAGCTCCTGCGCATTGGTTTTTTCAATATGGGTCCCCTGGATGGAGTGGTCGTGCAATACAAACAAAACGGAATCGGCAGACATATGCACGTCGAACTCGCTGCCGTAGCATCCCAGCTTGATCGCATGTTCCAGCGCACCGATCGAGTTTTCGGTAGCACCGGTATTTTTCCAGGCTCCTCGGTGTGCAATTACCTTATTTTTATTTTGCGATATTCCATCCATGGAAATGAGGCTTAGCAGCCCTACGGCAATCGTTAAAAATACTTTTTTCATTTTATTCAATTTAAACTTCCTTAAAAAGACACTTTTTGGCCCATTATACCCTCTGGCGGCTCAAACAGAGGCGAAATTACGGTAAGTTCGGGCGGTTTGTGTTAGGCCAGTATTAAGTTAGTGCAAAGAATCCAGATGGGGTGTAATTGTCAATATCACCATTTTGGATGTAGGCGTATTGCTTTTCTCCGCAACGCTCGTAATGGGTACCAGTACATTGGTCTCGGGAAAATAAGTGGCTGTACATTGTTCGGGAATGGGGTATTCCACCACCACAAACTTGCGCGCAATACGTTCGATGTTGTCGTGGACATTGTGCAGATCCACCAGATCGCCATTTTTTAGGTTGTGTTTCCGGATATCGCCTCCATTCATGAGAATCACCCGCCGTTCATTGTAGATACCCCGATAGCGGTCGTTCAGGCCATACACGGTGGTATTGAACTGGTCGTGGCTGCGAATAGTCATCATCATCAGCTCATCGTCGCGGAGCTTCGGGGACTGTGGGGCCGCCACATGAAAGTGCGCCTTCCCGGAAGCCGTATCGAATGTTCCTGCGCGGTTGCAGTTAGGCAGATAAAAGCCGCCCGGCTGCCTGACACGCTCATTGTAGGCATCGAAGCCGGGAATAGTCCTTTCGATATCGGACCGGATATTGTCATAATTGTCTTCATACCGATCCCAGTTAACCCAGCTTCTTGTTCCTAATGTCGCTTTTGCCAGTCGGCAGACAATGTCCGGCTCGCTGAGCAACTGGTCCGATATGGGTGTGAGCACGCCTCTGGAGAGCTGTACCACACCCATCGAGTTTTCGCATGACACAAAACGATTTTCTCCGTCGTGCATGTCTTTGTCGCTCCTGCCCAGGCAGGGGAGTATGAGCGCTTCTTCGCCGTGTACGAGGTGGCTTCTGTTTAGCTTGGTCGAGACATGGACTGTCAGTCGGCATTTTTGCAGCGCTTCTGCGGTAAACCGCGTATCGGGTGTGGCGGAAAGAAAATTCCCGCCCATTGCAAAAAATACCTTTCCACGTCCGTCATGCATGGCTTTAATGCATTCCACGACATCGAAGCCGTGAGTGGCAGGAGGTGTGAAGCCGAAGTTTTTCTCGATCGTGTCGAGCAATTTCCTGGGAGGCCTTTCGAATATGCCCATCGTGCGGTCACCCTGAACATTGCTGTGTCCCCTGACAGGGCAGGTCCCGGCCCCCGGTTTGCCGATACTACCTTTGAGTAACAGCAGATTCACGAGTTCCTTGATCGTATCCACGGCATTTTTGTGCTGGGTGAGGCCCATTGCCCAACAGGCGATGATCTTACCCTTACCTGCGATGACGCGTGCCGCTTCCAGCACCTGCGGGAATGGAATGCCTGCTTGTAGGGCCAGTTGTTCTGCATCGTATCGTCTGAGGTCGCCGACCAGCTCTGCAAAGCCCTGGGTATGTGCCTCGATGAACGGATGATCGAACACCGTACCGGGGTTTTGATCCTCTTCGGCAAGCAGCAATAATTCGATGGCCTTAATCAATGCCAGGTCGCCGTTAATTTTTACCTGCAGGAAAATGTCGGTGAGCCCGGGGTTTATGCCAAGTACACCCGCAACACTTTGCGGATTATCAAAACCCATCAAACCTGTTTCGGGCAGCGGATTAATGGAGATAATCTTTGCTCCGTTTGCCTTGGCCTTTTGTAACGCGCTGAGCATTCTCGGATGATTGGTGCCGGGGTTTTGTCCCAGGATCAGGATCACTTCGGCCTCATAGAAGTCGTTCAGCGTTACCGACCCTTTGCCAATCCCGAGCGATTCGCCCAATGCCGTTCCGCTGCTTTCATGGCACATATTGCTGCAATCAGGAAGGTTGTTGGTGCCAAATTCCCTTACAAAAAGCTGGTACAGGAAAGCCGCTTCATTACTGGTTCGTCCAGAGGTGTAAAAGATGGCTTCGTCCGGCGAATTCAGCCGGTTCAGTTCCGTTCCGATTTTTTCAAAAGCAGCCTGCCAGGTAATAGGCTGGTAATGTGTGCCGCCCGCCGGAAGGAACATGGGCTGTGCTATCCGGCCTTTTCCCCCGATCTCATAATCCGTCAGCTTGCCCAGATCCCGCACGGCGTTTTGTGAAAAGAAATCGGCGGTGAGCTTTTTGGTGGTTGCTTCTTCGGCTACGGCCCTGGCCCCGTTCTCGCAGTACTCGGCAATACCCGAGCGTTCGTCGTCCGGATCCGGCCATGCACAGCTCGGGCAGTCGAAGCCGCCTTTCTGGTTCAGGCTGAACAGTGCTTTCATGCCCCGCTGCAAACCTGCCTCGCCGATAACCTTTTCGAAGCTGGAAACAACGGCCGGAATGCCGGCAGCAACCTTCTTAATATTGCCTTTCTTGAGGCCCGTCAATTTTTCGGGGTTTTCAGAACCGGGAACAGATAGCGGATGGTCGGCCATGGTCAGCAGGTTTTGTTTGGGTTTTCATAGTTGTCGGACTGGTCCTCGGATACATTGTCCAGACATTTGAAATCTTTTTCGATCAAAAGATATAACGAACGACCGTCATCCAATGGCATGTTTGTCTCGAAGCCGATCCGGTCATTGACCGTCCAGTTTTTCAGCAAACCGCCAGGTACGAAGAGTGTTATTTTCCCGCCGTCGAACCGGGCGGTGAGGTCGTTATCCTCAGACTTCTGAACGACATATGCAAGTCGGGAGGCTCCAAAGGAAGTAGTTTCTTCCAGATATCCTTCTTGTTCAAGCGTGTGGACCTCCGATTTGGATAATCTGTAACGGACTGAATTTCCGTGGATGCGTATTTTCATAACAATTGAAGCCGGTCGCTGCCGGTGTAAATGTTGAATCTGTCTTTTTTCAGAAACCCGATCAGAATAATCCGGCTGTCCTCCGCCAGCTGCACCGCCAGGCTGGATGGGGCGCCGATGGCTGCCACAACCCGGATGCCAGCCATTGCGGCCTTCTGGATCAACTCAAAGCTGGCCCTTCCGCTGAGCAGTAGTATACGGTCTTTCAGCGGAAGGCCATGGAGCAGTAATCTGGAGCCGATCAGTTTGTCCAATGCATTATGCCTTCCCACGTCTTCGCGCAGGGCCTCAAAGTTGCCCTCAAAGTCAAACAATGCGGACGCATGCAGGCCGCCGGTACTGCCGAACACGTCCTGGTGGTGGGTAAGCTGCTCCATCAAGTGGAATAACACTTTCCTTTGCAATGCTAGTGGCTCCGTACTTGTCTCATAAATCGACCGGGTTTGAATAGCATCTATACTGGCTTTGCCGCATACGCCACAACTGGATGTGGTGTAAAAATTTCTTTCCAGTGAGCCTAGCTGTGGTTCGAAATCATCGGGGCAGGTTACAACGATCCGGTTTTCACCCAGCACCGAAGTATTAATGTCTGCGATCTGATCTTTTGAATGGATAATGCCTTCGGTGAACAGGAAACCGGCGGCGAGCTCGGCATCATTGCCGGGCGTACGCATTGTTACCGATATGCTTTTGGTAAATTTTTGTCGACCCGGCCGGTAGGCAATGCGTATTTCGAGCGGCTCTTCGACGGCGAGCTGGTCGTCGAATTCCTCCCTTTCGGTATGGCTCATCCGGATGACAGGATGGGTTCTTACGGGACTGATCTCCATTTTATTACTTGTTTTGGCTGGCGAGTTCCTGCATTACGGCATGGAAATCTTCCAGCGTATCCGCACTCATCATGGTTTTTTCAGAAATGGGCTGATATTTTCCTGCCTCCTGCTCTTTCAGAAACCTTTGCAGTGAGCAAGAGCCACTCTGAAACATTTCTGTCAATGCAGGCGCCGCTAACCGGGAATACCAGCCCAATAGTGGTTCATACCAACCTTCTTGATTATAAAAGGCGGCGGCAGTCAAATCCTTCTCGGCAAAACGAAGAAAATTGGCAAGTTCGGAGGTGCTGAGATAGGGGTAATCACATCCGGCGACAAGAAAGTCATTTCCCGGAAATTTTGCGAAGGCCGTCAGCAACGCGGCTGCCGGACCGGAATTTACGAATGCGGGAAGGTCGGATAATTTTTCATAATCGCTTTCCAGGGTGCTGAGCTGGTTTACATTGCAACAGATAATCACTTTTTTGCAAAGCGGTGCGAGTAAGTCGGCAACGTGGTCGTGCTGGGGTTTCTGATAGTAAATCAACCGGCTTTTGTCGGCTCCCATCCGCGAACTCTGCCCTCCGCATATCACCAATCCGTACAAGCTCATAAGTGAGGCATTAAAGGCCTGTTAGCCGTTATTATTCGTTCCCGAACCTCGAACAATCGGTCAAATATCCGTAACTTCCTCGTATGGAACAGGGCGATGTTAAAATTTTAAAGAAAAAACCCATCTATCCGGTCAGCCCGGAACTGAGGAAATACCTGCGTTTTTATCAAAGAGATGCCAGGTTGCCTGTTGCCTACCACGATCTCCTGAATTTTTACGAATCTTTTCCTGTAACCGACAAGAATGGGAAGGATACGCTCTGGGAAAGCCCGCTTTATCCGCCGCATGAGCTCGAACGCTTGCATTCCGGACTAAAAAAAGTCTATGCGATGTTGAAAGCCTCCGGTAATTTACGGATCGTCGAGCACAAGTACATCGATCGCATCGACTACTGTAAATTCGGAAACTCTAATCCGTTCCGGGTCAGGATCGTAAACCGGCTCAATGATATTTATGATTACTTCTATGTAAAAAAGGCCGATTCTTCCCGCATTTATGGCCTGGAACTGGAAGAGATCTTTTCCCCGAACCAGGTCAATTACCTGGTGGACGGTGAAACGCTGATAGAAGAACACATTGCCGGTATTCCCGGAGATGAATTCGCCAAGACGAGGCTGGGACACACGGACTATAACCCGATCCGGATTGCCAAGGAATTCGTAAAGTTCAATGAGCGGTGTATGATCACTTTATTGGGTGATATGCGCTCCTACAACTTCGTCATGCAGATAACCCCCGACTTTGACGATTTCCAGTTCCGGCTGCGTGCGATCGATTTCGACCAGCAGTTCTATGAAGGGAATTTGAAGGTTTATATGCCGCAGTTTTTTAAGGAAAACAGGCCCTACGTAGAGCTTGCGATGGAATATCTCACAGATAAAACCGTCCTGCAGTATCAACAGGAAGAGCAATCATCGATCATGTATCAGGCCAGAAGCGAAAGGCACCGGCTGCGGGAGCTGAGGGATGTGTGTATCAAGGATAAAATCTCCACCATCGATAATATCCATCAACTCAGAGAAGGCTTAGCGAAGCATTATTCCGACATGCATTACTATAAATGCGAGACGATGACGGAGATTATTGAGCTGAATATCAAGAATGTAATACGTCAGGTGATATCCTGAACTTCCTCCAATGCTGCCGTTTTATGGCAATTAATCCATACCTTTGCGGAACTGTATGGCGATTGCCCGCAGCTAACGATTTTCAATTCAAACAAATCGGAAGGCATTCAACCTTCGGCAGATTACTACAATGAGTAAACACGGACGCATTCTCGTCGCCATGAGTGGCGGCATCGACAGCTCTCTCGCGGCTGTAATGTTACACGAACAAGGTTATGAGGTCATCGGAATGACCATGAAGACCTGGGACTACGCGAGCAGCGGTGGTACCAAAAAAGAGACCGGCTGCTGTTCACTGGATTCCATCAACGATGCCCGGAACATTGCAGTAGAGCTGGGTTTCCCCCATTATATCCTCGATATACGCGCTGAATTCGGTGATTATGTGATCGATCATTTCACAGGCGAGTACCTCGAAGGCCGTACTCCCAATCCTTGTGTGCTTTGTAATACGCACATTAAATGGGACGCGTTGCTCCGTCGTGCCGACAGGCTCGATTGCGAGTTTATCGCTACGGGCCATTATGCCAATATGCAATTCCATAATGGTCGTCACTATGTTTCAAAAGGTATCGATGCATGGAAAGACCAGAGTTATGTGCTTTGGGGCGTATCACAGGAAAGCCTTGCGCGGACTAAGTTGCCGCTGGGCTACCTGCACAAAACGGAAATTCGTGAAATGGCGCGTGAAAGAGGTTTTATAGATCTGGTCAATAAGTCGGAGAGCTATGAAATATGCTTCGTACCGGACAATGACTACCGCGGGTTTTTGAAAAGGCGCATTCCTGGCCTCGAAGCTGAGGTAGCCGGCGGGAATTTTGTTTATGAAGACGGAACAGTCGTGGGCAAGCATGAAGGTTATCCATTTTACACCGTCGGTCAGCGCAAAGGCCTGGGGATAGCATTGGGACGTCCTGTTTTCGTGACAGAAATCCGAAAGGAGACCAACGAGGTGGTACTCGGCGACATGCCCGATCTTTTCCGGGATGGAATGCTCGTGAGTAAGCTGAATTTGCAGAAATATGCTTCAATTGACCAACCCCTGGAAACAGTGACCAAAGTACGCTACAAACACGACGGAACGCCGGCCGTGATCGAGCAAACCGAGCCCGATCGTATTATTGCCCGTTTCCATGACGGGGTCAATGGCATCGCGCCCGGCCAGGCCGCAGTTTTCTACGAAGGTGATGATGTAGTAGGTGGTGGCTGGATTATGAAGAGTTTTCGCCAGGAGTAGCTAAGCCGCTTATAAAAAAACACCTGACACAGAGGAGTTCAATCCAATGTTGTCAGGTGTTTTTTGTTGGAAAATTAATTATTTAATGCGTTGTCTTACAGCTTCATAGAGTACAATCGAGCTCGCCACGGAGACGTTGAGCGACTCCACCTGTCCGTTTAAGGGAATTCTTGCCCCGCTATCAGCCAGATCTATAAATTCTTTGGAAATACCATCTTCTTCCGATCCCATAATGATTACGGTTGGAATAGAAAAATCGATATCATATAATGATTTTTCCGTCTTTTCCGTACAGGCAATGATTTGCAGGCCACTGTTCCTGAGATAGGTAAGCGTTTCGTACAGATTAGGCTCCCGGCATACAGGCAGGAAGTTCAATGCACCCGAGGACGTCTTCATCGCATCCGCATTGATCTGCGCTCCTCCTTTGGTCGGAACGATCAATGCCTGCACGCCAGCACATTCCGCTGTACGGGCGATAGCGCCGAAGTTGCGGACGTCCGTGATTCTGTCGAGCAATAACAGCAAAGGTGTTTTGCCATCTTCATACACCTGCGTCAGCACATTATGCAAAGGCATATACTGAATCGGCGACACAAATGCGATGACACCCTGGTGGTTTTTGCGGGTTACGCGGTTCAGTTTTTCAACCGGCACACGCTGATAGGGGACGCCAAGTTCTTTGGCGAGTTTTTCGATCTCCGAGAGTCCGAGTTCTCTCTGGATAAACAACCGTTCGATTTCTTTTCCTGAACGAAGGGTTTCCAGTACTGATTGTGTACCAAAAACCATGTCGGCCTGTGATTGTTTGGGGGCTGGTTTTCTTACCGTATACTTCCGTTTCTCCATGCTTCTACTACTGGATACCAAATCGGCTGGTATTCGGCGTAGCGAACCAGTTCATAATGATCATCCACAAATTGATTGTTTCTTCTGTTAAAAGTAAAATTGACATTCTGGGCATTGCCCTTGTGATCGTAGGTCCATACCTCCCGGTCTTTGCTCCGCTGTACTTTGTCAGGCGGGCCCAGGACGATATAGATCATGCCTTTATCGGTTTTCCAGCCTTCTTTGTAAGTTGTAAAAAGTTGATTGGCTTCTTCCACACGTCCATAAAAAGAGCGGATAGATTGCTGAGCCAATGGCGCATTGCCATTCATCAGCGTCAGCCAGTACTTGTCCAGCGCTTTCTTAAAGTCTTCGGCTTTCTTGATTTCGTTGATCTCGTTATTGGTGCTCATGTAGAGCAGCGGGCCCAGCAGGAATTGCGGGCGTGTCACCTTTGGAAACCGTTCGTTAACGACCAGGATGCCTAGCCCTTCCGACTGGGTTGTGTCTGCGAAGATGTTGTAAAGGCCTTCCTTGCTGAATTGCAAAGGTTGGTTGGCATTGATGGTAAATGAGCTGTCAACTTCAAGCGACTTGCTTACGTTTTTCGGCGCAATGTTCATCGGCGAACCAGCCGGTTCAAAATCGTGGCTGTAATAGTACACATGCAGCTGGTCATTTCCGTCACCCGCCTTTTTCAGTGTAAACTGTTCGTTTGTATTGATATAGTGCCGCTGCAATGGTTGTGTTGCATTGCTGGTGTATACGCCGTACATCTGGTTTACCGACATCTTTTTGAAGTGGATAGTCAGGTCATTGAGCACTTTTTTGAGCGTGCCGGTCTGACTGATCTCGCTCAGAAGTACGCCGTAATCACGGTTAGGGCTTTTCAGGTCGTAGGAAATGACGATCTTATCCCCGATCCGCGAAACATTGGAGGAATCGAGTTTTACATTGCCATAGCCAAGCCTTTCTCTTGTTCCGTAATCCGAGTAGATGACGTAGTTGAGATTGTAAAGCTTGACGAAGTCGGCAGGAGTAACTGCATTTTTGCCCTTGAAAACATCTACATAAAGGAATACTTTGGTTTGTGTAGTGTCTTTCAAAAGGTATTTGCTTTGAATGGCAACCAGCGAAAGTTCCTCATTTACCGGCGCATATGCCTGCTGCTGCTGTTCCGTCGGACGCACCTGGGCTTCCGGCAACTGCTTCATCGATTTGTTCGAAGACGCGCAGCCGGCCATCGCAAAAATGGCCATTATGGAGATGCAAAAGCGAAAATCTGTTCTCATGTACGTGTTTTCATCATTTGTCAAATAACGAAGGAACGGGCAAAATTACCCAATAAAACGGGAATAAAATTTTTATTCTGAACGTTGTCCGCCACGGGTCGCATTTTTGATCTGGTCCTCGATGTCATCCCATTGATCGTCAGTTACTTCTTTCAGAAAGTTGAACTGTCCTCCCGCCAGTATTTCACCCCCATCCAGCGTGACCACCTCGCCGGTCATATACGCGGAAAAATCGGAAATGAGATATGCTGCGAGGTTTGCGAGTTCCTGATGGTCCCCGGTGCGGGCGAGGGGAATCCTGTTTTCGAATGCAAACTTACCCGCAAGTTCCTCTGGGAATAGCCTGTCCCAGGCGCCTTTGGTAGGAAACGGCCCCGGTGCAATGGCATTGAGACGTATGCCGTATCTGGCCCACTCAAACGCCAGTGATTTCGTCATGGCCAGCACGCCAGCCTTGGCCATTGCCGAAGGCACCACCCAGCCCGAACCTGTCCACGCGTAAGTAGTGGCGATATTCAGGACGGTTCCGCTGATACGTTTTTCGATCCAGTACTTACCGAGGGCCAATGTGAAATAATAGGTTCCCCGGAGGACGATATCCACGATCGTGTCCACAGCCTTGTACGACAGCCGTTCGGTAGGACTGATGAAGTTACCCGCCGAGTTGTTGACAAGGCCATCAATTTGTCCGAAGCGTTCAACCGCCTGCGCGATGACCTGCTCAATCTGTTCGGTCTTCCGTACATCGCATGCGATATAGATGATGTTCCCGCCCGTAGCAGCGGCCAGTTCGTTGGCCGTTTGTTCTAATATATCCTGTTTCCTGCTGCAAATGACGACATTAGCACCGAGCCTCAGGAAATAGGTGGCCATCGATTTCCCTAACCCCGTTCCGCCGCCGGTAACGATGATTGTTTTGTTCGCTAATGAACCTTCCCGGAGCATTCCTTCTGCATAGGTCATGGTTGATGAATTTAGATCACAGTTGAAAAGTTAATTTTTATCTGAAACCGTTATATTTTCAATGTAAAACAAATCTTCCGGATATGGAGCAGGTGAGGGAAATTATGAACCAGTTAGCTGCACTGGGTACTGAACAGACGCTGAAAACTTTCAGGAATCACGGTGCTGTGGAGCCACTGTATGGGGTCAAGGTCGGTGATATGAAGCAGATCCTGAAAAAGCATAAGAATGATCACCAGCTGGCGCTGGATCTTTTTAAGACAGGGAATTCGGACGCGATGTATTTAGCGGGACTGATGTCCAGGCCTGCATTTATGACCCCTGAAGTCCTGGATGAGTGGATAAGTGGCGCATCGTGGCATATGATTAGCGAGTTTACCGTCGCCTGGAATGCTGCCGAAAGTCCGTACAAATTCGAAATGGCCAGAAAATGGATCGAGTCGGACGATGAATTGACGGCCGATGCCGGCTGGGCTACATGGGGTTGCATCATGGCAATCACGCAGGACGAGCATCTAGACAAGGCAGAAATAGATCAATTGCTGGACCGGGTGGAAAGAGAGGTGCACTCGGCACCAAACCGGGTCCGGTATGTCATGAATGGTTTTGTAATCGCGGTGGGTTCCTATTATGCTCCGCTTTCCCAAAAGGCCATGGAAGTAGCGCTGCGGATAGGGAAGGTGTATGTCAACGTCGGGAATACGGAATGTAAGGTGCCTTTCGCCCCCGACTATATCCGCAAGGTTTGGGATATGGGAAAATTGGGACAGAAACGAAAAGAGGTCAGGTGCTGAAACCTATTATTGCTGGGCCAGCAGATAAAGTACCGCCATTCTCACAGCTACGCCATTTTCGACCTGGTTGAGGATAATGGAATGCTGGGAGTCGGCCGCATCGGACGAAAGCTCCACGCCGCGGTTGATAGGACCCGGGTGCATCAGTACGATCTCCTTGTTCAGTTCGTCCAGCATGGCTTTGTTGATCCCGTAATACAGTGAATATTCCCGGAGTGAAGGGAAATATTTGATTTGCTGCCGTTCCAGTTGTATACGCAGGACGTTGGCTACATCGCACCATTGCAATGCTTCCTTTACATTATGGCCAATCCTGACGCCCAATTCGCCCAAATGTTTGGGGATCAGCGTGGACGGGCCGCAAACCATCACTTCGGCACCCAGCTTTTGCAAGCAGAATATGTTGGACAATGCAACGCGGGAATGGGTGATATCGCCGATGATCGCGATTTTCTTGCCGGCCAGGTCTCCCAGTTTTTCGCGCATTGAAAAAGCGTCCAGCAATGCTTGTGTAGGGTGCTCGTGGGTGCCGTCACCGGCATTGACGACGTTGGCCGGAATACGGGTCGAAAGATAGTGTGGAGCGCCGGGACTGCTGTGACGCATCACGATCATATCCACCTTCATGGCCAGAATGTTGTTGACGGTATCCAGCAGCGTTTCTCCTTTTTTGACAGAACTTCCCGAGGCGGAAAAATTAACTACATCTGCCGAAAGCCGCTTTTCGGCCAACTCGAATGACAACCTGGTACGGGTAGAATTCTCGAAGAAAACGTTGGCAATCGTAATATCCCGGAGGGATGGAACTTTCTTGATAGGGCGGTTAATAACTTCTTTAAATTGAGTCGCAGTATCCAGTATAGTTTGAATGTCGTTCTCGTTCAGGTTTTTGATTCCAAGTAAGTGCCGGACCGAAAGTTGTGTCATTGCTGGTATTCAAGAAAGTTTGGCAAAGATAATAAGGAAGCCGTCAACGTGAAAATCAAATGCGGTTTTTCGGTCATCTAATCGTGTCGGGTGTGGATAAGAAACTGGATGTGAGTTATAAGTATTTCCAAAGTATGGAACATTTTCGCCCGCCCGTGACTACTTTTCCGCAGGTAGAATAATTTGAATTGATGCCCTTATTTTCCGTAGAATAAGTTATTGAGTAAAAGAAGAATTTATTTGGAAAATCACAATTATACTTGTTACCTCTTTAGTATTTTTGTTCATACCGCTGGATTTAATGAGTCCTTCCGGTTAGCGTAGTTCTCCTGTTTCTAAAAGTAAATAAACAATTATCTGCAAAAAACGATTGGTGGCCGGGCTGCGCAATGGCGTGACGAAGGTTTGAGGGAAAAGTATGGTCGTGGCTGTCAGTTTTTTGCCGAAAATACACCGGTTCCGTCCGTTTGGATGGCAAAGCACCCCCTTTTGAATCTTTTCATATTCTTTCGTTTCAGTGTTTAATTTCTTAACAACCTTGCTATGCGCATAAAGTTCTATCTGCTTTTTATTTTTCTTACAACTTACCAGACTGTCTGTGGGCAGGTTAACGTCAATTTCCCCCCAGCTCGAATGGTGTTTCAGCGCAATCAGGGCGGTAGTGCAAATGTGTTTGTGACCGGAACTTATGTGTCCGCTCAGACAGCCCGTATCGAAGCCCGGCTGACAACACGGGCGGGGGAGCCAGGTACTTCCACGAACTGGACAACGATCGCTTCGAACCTAAGCAATAATGTATTTTCGGGCTCACTCAGTTCCAACGGAGGGCGCTTCGATCTGGAAGTCAGAGCAGTCAACAGCGGCGGGCAGCAACTCGGGGCTTCGGCGACCATCGAGAAAGTAGGGGTCGGAGAGGTGTTTTTGATTGTAGGCCATTCCAATGCTGCCGCTGCAAACAGTGCGATGACCGGTTCCAACAGCGATCTCGTAAATACCATCGATCTCAATGCAAATCCTGCATTGAAATTACAATACTTTCAGAGCGGTAACCCGGACAACCTGCCCGCTCTCCAACCTACTCCTCTCTGTCAAACCTGCGGGATTGCGCCCATGGGCGAGTATCCATGGTTCTGGTCGAAACTGGGGGATTTGCTGGTCAGCGCCATGAATGTACCGGTCCTCTTTTACAGCGCAGCTTTCGGCGGGAGCAACATGGGATATTTTTATAAAGCTGCCTATGATATCCCGTTCGATCATGGTTTTATCAAATACAATATCCGTATGCCATATGTGAACCTCCGGAATGCGATGAACAAATATGTGCCGAGAACCGGGTTGCGCGCGGTTCTTTCTGCACATGGTATTAATGATGGGGATACAACCGCGGCCGGATTCTATTTCAGAAGCCTGAAGGTTATGGAAAAGTCTCGCAACGAAGCAAATTACCAGGATCTGGCCTGGCTGGTGGCGACGTCGTGCTATAACAATGGCATCAGGCAGGATTTTACCGATGCTCAAAATAATCTTATCAATACCGTTCCTAACACGTTTCGTGGCGCGAACCTGAATGCTATCGACAATTCCGGCAGATACGACGGTTTACATTTCAATGAAGCGGGCCAGATGCAGGCGGCACAACTCTGGCGGGACGCGATCATGGATCCTTCCGTCAACGTGCTGGGTAATGCCAAGTCGCTGATGGCCACGCCTCCCCCGTTGCCTCCGCCGCCATTGCCGGTGACGCTCGTGAGCTTTAATGCGAAGAAAGCGATGAATGGGTTCAATGAGCTGGAATGGGTCACGAGCTCGGAAACCAGCAATGATTATTTCGAAGTTCAGAAAAGCAGTGATGCAATCCGGTTTGAGCCCGTCGGTACGGTAAAGGGGGTCGGCGACAGTAAAGTGACGAACAGTTACCACTTCACGGACGAGATGCCGGGATCGCGCATTACCTACTATCGCCTCAATCAGGTGGACTACGATGGCACGGCCACACTTTCGAGGATCGTAGCGGTTCAAACCGGCGAGAAGAATGCTGGTGAATTCGTTTTTCCGAACCCTTCCCAGCATGTCATAGAAATTGCAACCGAGAACGGATCGATCGTGAACAGTTTGAGACTATTTGATTTGAATGGCAAAGTCCTGCTTCAAAAACAGCAAAGCAACGAATTGGACGTTTCGGATCTGAATCCAGGCGACTATTTTGTGGAGTTCAAAACCAGTACCGGTGTCCTTGTAAGGAAAAAAGTAACCAAGCTGTAACGAAGTCATCTCGTTCGGCGGGTTTGCCGACGGGGTATTTACTTCCTAATAAACTTCAGGGAAGTAAATGCCCCTTTCTTTCTGCATCATTCACCCGATCAGGGGAAATGCCTGAACAACCCTACCCACTGTAACAAGGTGGGGGGCAGGCATAGGTGTGATCAAGGTTGACTTGTTTGACCTGATAATACTTTTTTCCGGGTGCAAGGGCAGATAGCCAGCGCCAGGTATTTGCTACCGCATGCCATTCGTTTGATGTTTTCAGGAATCTTGTCGCCAAGGCATGTGTGTAGTATGGCATGCTTATCTTTGCACCTTTTCAGGACAAATCACCAATCCTCTTTTGTATGGATAAAGCCGCATTGATCATGCATTTGAAATCACTTTTAGGCGAGCGCATGCAAGTGGCGTGGGATGCTATGGAGGCTGCCCAGGCATCGGCGAATGACCAGGGCAAGAGTTCGATGGGTGATAAATATGAAACGTCCCGTTCCATGGGGCAGCTCGACAGGAATATGCACGCCCGGCAATATGAACAGGCCAGGCAGGAAAGGCTGATCCTCGAAAAAATCAATGAAAGCGATATCCCCCTGAGAAGCGCGGTGGGGACGCTGCTGGAAACGACCGCAGGATGGTTCTTTATCGCGGTAAGTCTGGGGGCCGTAAAAATAGAAAATGAGACCGTTTTGGCAGTCTCATCTTCGTCGCCGGTAGGTGCTTCGCTTTTGGGTAAGGAGGCTGGCGCTTATTTTGAATTTATGAAAAAGCAGCACAAAGTATTGGCGCTGCATTAAGCCATGTTGTGGTAAACGCGCTGGACATCGTCGTCGTCCTCGATCTTCTCGATCAGCTTTTCTACTTCTGCAACCTGCTCATCCGACAATGTTTTGGTGTCGTTCGGAATGCGGTCGAAGTCTGCTTCGACGATCTCGTAGCCATTTTCTTCAAAATAATGCTGCAATGCGCCGAATGTCGAAAATTCTCCGTAGATATTGATGAGGTTGGTCTCCTCATCCAGAAATACTTCTTCACCACCCACGTCGATCAGCTCGAATTCCAGTTCTTCAAGATCTTTACCCGTGTTTTTGATCTTGAAGATACATTTCCGGTCGAAAATAAAGTCGAGCATTCCCATGGTGCCGAGGCTTCCGCCGAGTTTGTTGAAATAACTTCTTACGTTGGCTACCGTGCGGGTAGGGTTATCGGTCGTGCTTTCCACGAGGATCGCGATGCCGTGCGGGCCGTATCCTTCATATACCATTTCCTTGTAATCGTCCTGATCTTTGGAGCTCGCACGTTTGATAGCCCTTTCGACAGTCTCCTTGGGCATGTTCACTGCCTTTGCATTTTGCAGTAGCACCCGGAGTTTGGAGTTGGTGGCAGGGTCGGCGGTGCCGTTTTTCACTGCAAGGACGATATCTTTCCCGATGCGGGTGAAAGTCTTTGCCATCTTATCCCACCGCTTGAACATCCGCGCCTTTCTGTATTCAAAAGCCCTTCCCATATTGATAATGTATAATTGGTTATTTTAATGTTGGTACCTTGGTATTCGTAATTGTGCCGCAAATTTATAAAAACGGTCAATATCAGATAAAAATAAATTCTTTCAAGCTACACGTTTATGGATTTGCAGCTGGACTGGCGCTTTCAAACCTTCGGGGAGCTCACCAACGATGAGCTTTATAGCATTCTGCGCCTGAGAAGCGAAGTGTTCGTAGTGGAGCAGCAGTGCTGTTTCACAGATATGGATAACAAAGATCAGGAATGCCATCACTTGTCGGGCTATCTGGATGGCAGGCTCGTGGCCTATTCCAGAATCTTGAAGCATGGACTTTCGTATGAATATCCTTCGATAGGGCGAATCGTGGTTTCGGGATTGGGCAGAGGCAGTGGCCTGGGCGTTGAACTGCTGCATGTTTCAATTGCCAGGTTAACTTCGCTCTACGGCGATGTGCCGATCAGGATCGGTGCGCAACGCTATCTTAAAGCATTCTACGAATCGTTCGGATTCAGGCAATCCGGGGAAGTGTACCTGGAAGACGGCATCGAACATATCGAAATGACCCGTCCCGGCCAATGAAACGGCCGGGAATGTTACGTTTTGGGGAATGATTTCCCAAAAGTGGTGAAATAGTAAACACACGACATAATTGAAAAATGTGTCAAAAACGTGTAAAAACAGGATCTTTTTAGAAAAATGTAGTAACTAATCTACATTTGAATAAAAAAAGTTTGATATAAATTGTTCGCTAATGCTTTCTTTAATAATTTGGCACAGAATTTTAGTTATTAGTATTCAGTCAAGCAAATTGTTGCTTTGGGACTGACGCCCTGTCAGAAACCCAATTCACATTTTTGACGAACACTGATAGAGGAGGGTTTACGTGGAATGGCCTACTGTAATGCGGTAGGCCATTTTTTTGTGCTCGTTGAATTGGTTTGGATACTGAAATGGCGTTCATTTGTAATCTTTTGCAACACACCACACCATTTCATACATGACCAAAGTTACCGAGTACATTCGCGGCGCGGAAGGCAAGACATTATTTTCAATTGAGATAATTCCCCCACTGAAAGGACAGAATATCAACGATTTGCTCAATTCCATCGAACCATTGATGGAGTTCAGCCCTCCCTTTGTAGATGTTACCTATCACCGCGAAGAGCTGATCGACCGGGTTGGTCCGGACGGTACCATCGAACGTATTCCAATCCGTAAGCGGCCCGGTACTGTGGGGATCTGCGCCCGCCTGATGGAGCGCTTCCACGTCGATGCGGTGCCTCATGTGATTTGCGGAGGATTTACTAAGGACGAAACGGAGGATGTGCTGATCGATTTGCATTACCTCGGTATCGATAATGTGCTGGTATTGCGGGGTGATCCCGAGAAATCGGCAGGTGTCTTCCGGCCGAAACCGGGTGGTCATACCTACGCGTCGGAGCTCGTGACGCAAGTGGATAATATGAACAAGGGCATTCTGCTTAATGCGGAAACCGAGATGTCGCCTACCAACTTTTGTATCGGCATCGCAGGCTATCCCGAAAAGCACTTTGATGCAGCGTCCTTTGATTCGGATTTTGCCCATCTGAAGAAGAAAATCGATCTTGGAGCTAACTATATTGTGACCCAGATGTTTTTCGATAACCAGAAATATTTCCGGTTTGTGGAGCGTTGCCGTGCAGAAGGTATCACCGTGCCTATTATTCCCGGTTTAAAGCCACTGTCTACGAAGAAACAATTGACCGTGTTAGCGGATATTTTTCACCTGGAGTTTCCGGCAGACCTTGTGAAAGAAGTTGAAAAATGCGCTTCGGATAAGGAAGTCCGGCAGGTAGGGATCGAATGGGGTATACAGCAATGCAAGGAGCTGATGTCCTTTGGCGTACCCGTACTGCATTTCTACACCATGGGCAAGTCCGACAACGTGGCGCAGATCGCAAGAGGCGTGTTTTGAAAACCGGGCACTGCGGTGCTCGGCACTACTCGTAGCACACCGCAGTGCCATTGGCGCTCACCATGAGCATCGAACTGCCGTTGCCGATCGTTTCCAGGTCGATATCCACCCCGATTACCGCATTGGCACCCAATCGCTGGGCCTGCTCCATCATTTCGCGGATCGCGATACTTTTGGCTTCGCGCAGTCCTTGTTCGTATGAGCCCGAACGACCGCCTACCACATCGCGGATGCCAGCCAGAAAGTCTTTGACGAAGTTGGCGCCTATAATAGCCTCACCATTCACCAGTCCGATGTACTTTACGATTTTTTTACCTTCGATATTCGGGGTAGTTGTAACAAGCATGCGTTTTGAGGTTTGAATAGGTGTTAATTGCGGGGCAAATTAAGCTTTTTGAAAAAAGAGACGTTGAAAATAAATGTTTAGTGGCAAAGTAGCACTAGTTCGGGGTAAAATTCCCTTATGATCTGAAAAATGATGTTCCTGTGGGCAGTTTTGAGGGGAAAAGGCCGAATAATCGTTAGTTTTGCCGCTTGAATAACATAAGCAGTAAATTTTTTGTAATGGAACAATCGGTAGAACTCGTTAACCATATTATCCGCACCAGACGGAGTATTTTCCCGCCCAACTACATTGAAAAGGATATCCCGGAAGAAGTAATCAAGAATATCCTGGAAAATGCGAATTACGCACCTACTCACAAGCGCACGGAGCCATGGCGTTTTATCGTGTTCAGAGGCGAAAAACTGCAACACCTGGCCAGCTTTTTCATGGAGCGCTACCGCTCGATCACTCCGGCAGAATCTTTCTCGCAGGCACGCTATGAGGCTGCCGGTGAAAAGATCCTGAAATCGGCCTGTGTGATTGTGGTGAATGCGCAGCTACACCCGAACGACCTTCCTGAATGGGAAGAAACGGCAGCGGTGGCTTGTGCGGTTCAGAATATGTGGCTAACAGCAACTGCCTACGGTATCGGCTCTTACTGGAGCAGCCCCGGCGTGTTGAAAGAACTGGGCGATTACCTGGGACTGGAGGCGGACCGTAAATGCCTGGGGCTGTATTATATGGGCTACCACAATGCGCCCGAGGTGGCCGCACGACGTAATTCATCCATTGAAGAGAAAGTGACCTGGGCCTGATCATGAAACAGGCCCGACCGACCCTGCGAGCGCATCAGATCACCAAACGTTTTGGCTCCGACACTGTACTTTCCGGCATCGACCTCGAGTTGTTACCCGGTGAGTGGTTGGGTATCCTGGGCGAAAGTGGGTCGGGCAAAAGCACCCTGCTACGCATTCTGGGACGATTCCTGGATGGGGAGCAGGGGCAAGTTTTTTTTAAGGGTAATATGCTTAGGCCGGTAAGTGGTGAACTGATCCCCGGACACGAAGCCATTAAGCTGATACACCAGGAGTTCGAATTGTTTCCGAACCAGACGGTGGCCGAGAACATCGCGTATTCACTGCGGTTTTATGAGGAAGATTACCGTCTCGAAAAAGTGGCGGAGCTGCTGGAAATGACGGCATTGAAAAGTGTGAAGGACCGGAAGGCTAAATTGCTTTCGGGTGGCGAAAAGCAGCGTACCGCCATTGCCAAGGCCATTGCTGAACTACCGGATGTATTGTTGCTCGATGAGCCGTTTGCACACCTGGACAATCATAACAGGCGCGTGCTCGCGGATGCGATCGAGCGGCTGCGGAAGCAACAAAAAATGAGTTGCGTTTTCGTGACGCACGAAGCGGCTGACGCGCTCGCCTGGTCGGACCGGATCGCAGTGTTGCGGGATGGAAAGATCATTCAAGTCGGTACGCCACAGGAAGTGTATAGCCAGCCTGTCGATAGCTATGTGGCAGAGCTCACCGGCGATATCAACTGGCTTGCGGGAGACAAGGATAAAAAGCAGTTCTATATCCGGCCGGAAAAAATAAAACCGACCAGAAATCCTGAGAAAGGCAAATGGCGTGGAAAAGTGGAGGCTATCCGCTTTCACGGAAATCACTGGCAGGTACGGTGCGTGAAAGGAAATGAACATTTGTCGTTCTACCGAAGTAAGGCCGATCTGGAAATAGGGCAGGAAGTACTTTTGACATATGCTTCCAAAGATCTCAAAAGCATCTGAACACTGTTACAGTTTAAACCAGAAGGAAATCTTCACCGCGAACGGCGTTACATTTGGGTTGTCGAGATAGGTGAGCCGGTGCAGGAAATCTACCCTTCCTGTTTTGAAAATATTATCAATTCCGTAGCCCACCTCCAGATAAGGTTTTCCATTCAACGGATTGAAAGCCAATGTTTTTTGTCCGCTTTCGTCGGTTGTTGTCGTCAGTGACAAGTTTGCATCGCTGATGCTTCCGTAAAATAGCCTCCCGGTTGCAAGCATCCGTAGTTTCAACCTTCGGATGGCAGGGATGCGGTTGAGTATAAATCCTTCAAAATTGTGCTCCATGCGCAAGGCAATGTACCGGTCGCTGATAAACTCGAAATAGCGCATCAGGTTATAGGCATTATCGACGTAGAAAAGCGACTCGTTGCCCAGTGGCGTATAAAGGAGCGGATAGGGGAGCGTGGAGGGAATATATCCAAATGTTACATTATAGTAGGTCCTGCCGGCGACGCCTGCGCGAAAACTCTGCTTGATATTGAAAGAGAGTTTGTTATAGTTGAAATCTCCTCCTAATAAATGTTTGATCCCCCAGGTGTAACGCAAGGTGAGCGCAGGTGAATTGCCGTTACCCATACTAATTCGCTCATTCTCATTCTGAAGAAATGTCTCTTTGACGGCCAGCCGGGTTTCCAGATTGATTTCCGTGATATCGAAGGCGCTTTTGACGGGAGAATCATCACCGGCTTTTGGGTCAACACGGTAACTGAACGGGAAAAGCGGGTCGAAATTGCGGTGGCGGATCTGGATACTCCCTGTAAGCCCTTTCACCAGTTCCCTTTTAAAATACGCCGAGATGTCTTCCTGCCAGTAAGGTCTCCGGAATGCACCAAATCTTGAAAAAGCTCCGAAAATGGTATTGGGTCCAATGGTTTCCGCCGAAACACCCAGTCGTTCCAGGTCTTTCGAATAGGAGATGCCGGCCATGGTCCAGGGTTTGCGGCTGATAATGTAGTCCATTCCTGCACCATATTTGAAGGCATGGTCGCGGGTACCGTATGCGCCGTATCCGCTGAAAATCCATTTCCTGCTGAACCCGCGATCGGTCCGGAAGCCCAACCTGAACCGGTGCCCCTCCACCTTATTGTTAGCATACAGGAAGAGATACGGGCCGACGTCGATGTTCCATTTGTCGATCTTTTGGTACCCGTTTACAAAAATATTCAGGACCTGGCTGTACGTTTTCACGACCGGCAATGCTTTCAGTGAGTCGACGAGCTCGAAAGTCAGCTTTTCGGCCGGGCTCAGATTTTCCGGACGGCTCTGCGCCCAGAATGTAGAGTCGTGGTCGCCGTAGTCTTCCTTGAGTTCGATCGTTGTGTCATAAAACCGGGCTTCCCGTGGAGCCTCAATCTTATATTTTGAGTTGGCAGAATAGAATTTCAAGAGCATTCCTGCTGTCTGCGGTGTAGGTTCGTTCACGTCGATGAGGACACGGGTTTTTGCGGGCAGCCAGGTCTTCTCATTGTCAGAAAGCTCGTAGGACTGTTGCACCTTGATTTTCTCGATGTAATTCAGGTTAGCCTCTTTGCCTACGCTGACGTCGATCTGGGTCAATGCAAATGTACCGCCATCTATCCAGAACGAACCGGTGAATGCGAGATCCTGCTTCTGACGCGGCTCGAATTCAATGTGATAGTCGTAACCAGCTCCATTGGAAATGCTGTCGGCGAGGTAGTACTCATAGTAAAGTTTCCAGCTATCGGAAATCGGCGACACAAAATCCTTTTGCAGGATATTGAGCCAGTTGTTATAAAAATTATACTGCTGAAATGTGGAGCCGATCAGTTGCGAGACGACGCTTCCGTCGGTGAGGCCCACACCCGATACTTTGGTTTTGTTGATGACCTCCTTTTTCTTTTTTGGATTCTGGCGATAGAAGACATCGGACACCGATTCCGAAATGAAGATCGGAATGATCGTCTCGCCGTTTTCGCCCTTCACCGCGTCGAACCGTTCTACGATATGGGTCATTTTCTTAACGGGCTTCCTGTTTCTGAATTTATCCGAGAGGTTGTCGATATCGATTTCTATCTTATTATAGCTCTGATACTCGTAAGCACTAAGCTCATCGGGATTGTTGTGCTTTCTGTTGGCGACCACCTTGCGGATAATGGCATATGCGGGATTTTCCCCTGCCAGGATCTTGACTTCCCGCAACTGCATGGCACCGGGCGTGAGCTGGATGTCTATGATTTGCTCGTGCTGATTCGGGACAATGGCTTTGCTTTTGGTCGTATAGCCAACATAAGTGACAAGCAGAGAGTCGGCAGGAGGCGAGAATGTAAGCTGGTAAACACCATCGAAGTTCGTGGTTGTGCCCGTAAGCTGAGACTTAATAGCGATGTTCGCAAATGGAATGGGATCGCCGGTAGTGGCGTCGGTGACTTTGCCTTTGATCACAAATGCGGTTTGGGAAAAGCTGCTCGCACAAATAACGGTGACGCAAAGCAGGATGGCGGTGATGTTCAGGAAGGCCTTCATTCTTCCCGCTCATTTTTCCCGATCTGGATATTGGAAGTTACGTCCGCTGCGGGGCGCAGGATATGAACATCAAGCACGGCCTTCGGGCGTGCGAGGTATTCGCGAATAAGGGTGCGGAATGAGTAGCCGTCGGGTACGTCCTGGGCTGCGAACGAAATAGCATTGATTCCCTCATTGTGGGCGATGTACAATGCACGGGCATTATGGAAATTCTGGGAAATGATCGTGAAATTGTCCTGGTTGAAGACCTCCTTGCATCGGACGATCGAATCGAATGTACGAAAACCGGCATAGTCGAGCGTCATGACGTTTTCCGGGATCCCCAGGTTCAGGAGTGCGCGCTGCATGTCCAGCGGCTCGTTGTAATACTGCGAATCGTTATTGCCACTCAGGATAATGTACTTGATTTTGCCTTCCTTGAACAACCTGGCGGTCGCTTCCATCCGGTATTTGAAAAAAAGATTTTCCTTTCCCTTCTCAGACTTTTTGCTGGTGCCAAGTACCAGCGCAACATCATTGGGTGGCAGGTTTTCGATGGAAAAATAGTTGTACTGCCGTGTACAGTAGACTACCCAGAAATTACAAAGCAAGATAAAAACCATGCAGGCAAATAATAGGGCTAGGATGATTTTGATCAATTTTTTCACCTGTACACGGGTTGCCATGTGAATCTTCAACTCCTGGGAATTCTGCCGGATTGCGTACATGTCGATCATTGTTCTGATCAACTATACGCAATCTAAGGGCCTTTGTGTTGCTGATTGTCAGACCGGTCCGGGCTGTTGCAGTCTTATTCGAACAAGCCGAGTTGACTCTTTGAGGAATCGGGTCCTTTTTTGCTCTCTTTTTTAGGCTTGGTATCATCTTCGGTGTTGCCGCCTAATTCTTCCTGAGCATTTTCATCCGGCTTTGTTTCTTCACCCTCAAGCGGAGTAACAGTATTTTCCGTCAAAGCATTCGCTGGATTGTCCTGAGTTTCTTCGTTTCCGATTTCGTCGTCAGGCAAATCATCTGCCGCTTCCGTTGCGGCCGGCTCTTCAACGGGCACCGGAAGTGATTCGAGCCAGCGGATTTCCTTAAATTTGTCGTTGGGGATCTTATTTCCCTGTGCACGCCATCCGCGGATATCCACCATTTCTTCCACCACGTATTCTTCTGCGGTCTGCTCTTTCTGTGCAGTTTTCGGATACACGATTTCCAATCGGGGGCGGATGTCCGTACTGGCCAGGATCAGCTTGCTGTTTTTGGCATCACTGATAAAGAGGAATTTCTTGTCGAGTGAGGAAGTCTCGATATTGAAACGTTTGATAAAATGCTGCTTTTGACCACCATCAAAGTAAACGGCGGTAATCGGAAGCTTGGAGTCGAATTTTTTAACGAGCAGCACCTCGTGCGGCTCATAGTGATTGGTCATGTCAAAATTGGTCAGCTCATAGGAGCCTTCCTTGTAAACCACCACAATGTTATCCGACGGGCCAAAATTACCAAGGTATTCACCTCTTTCATCCCGGTTGAGGCGCCCGATGATCGGATCGAACCACATATCCACTCCGCCGAGCGTGGAACGGCCAGCCTGTTTCAACGTAATTTTCCGGACCGGATATTTGGTCAGAATATTACCCATGGCACTGCGATTCTTGATCAGGAGCTCGGCAAAGTTATAGTCGAACTGTTTTACCTTGGCTTTACTCTGGGCGGTAAGGCTTACCGTAATGATCTCCGCTTCGCCATTTTCATTAGGCGTAAAGTAGGTGATTTTGGATTTTGGAGTCCCCTGGGTCAGGTCGTATTCGCGGTCGCGCGTTACGGCCGTTACCTGGAAGCGTTTGGCATAGGAAACACCGGTTTTACCATCAACATACACCAGATTGTACACCTGCCGCTCGTCATTTTTGACAAACACGGCGCAATGGATAATGTCTTTACCTACAAACACTTTGTCCTGGACCTTAGTGACCAGGCAGCGCCCGTCTCCCCTGAATACGATGACGTCGTCGATATCGGAGCAGTCCATCACATACTCATCTTTTTTCAGGCCATAACCTACAAAACCTTCGGCGCGGTTAACGTACAGTTTCTGGTTATTGGCGGCCACGATATTCGCTGAGATCTGGTTGAAAGCGCGGATTTCAGTTCTTCTGCCGCGTCCTTTCCCATACTTTTTGAGGAGATCTTTGAAATAGTCGATCGCAAAGCGGGTGATGTGTGCGAGGTTATCCTCGGTTTCGGCAAGATCCTCCTCCCATTTGCGCATTTGCTCCTCGGCTTTGAAACCGTCGTATTTCGAAATACGTTTGATCCTGATCTCCGTCAGTGCTACGATATCTTCGTCGGTGATCTCGCGGTAAAATTGCGGTTTATAAGGTTCTAAACCTTTGTCGATCGTCCTGATAACCGCTTCAAATGTTTCGCATTCTTCGATATCGCGGTAAATGCGGTTTTCGATGAATATTTTTTCGAGTGAACCGTACAGAATCTTTTCCAGCAATGCGAGCCTTTTGATTTCCAGTTCGCGCTGTAACAGATGGACGGTCTGTTGGGTATTGTATTTTAAAATTTCGGTTACCCCGACAAAGTGCGGCTTATCACCGATAATGATACACGCATTGGGTGAAATGGACACTTCGCATTCGGTGAATGCGTAAAGTGCGTCCATCGTGATGTCCGGCGAAACCCCGGGGGCCAGGTGAACCTGTATTTCAACATCCGCAGCGGTGTTATCCACCACCTTTTTGATCTTGATCTTACCCGCGTCGTTGGCCTTAATGATGGAATCGATCAGCGAGGTAGTGGTGGTACCGAACGGGATGTCCCGGATTACCAGCATCTTTTTATCCTCTTCCTCGATTTTCGCGCGAACCCTTACTTTTCCTCCCCGGTGACCGTCGTTGTAGTTCGAAATGTCGACGTGTCCGCCGGTCAGGAAATCCGGATAAATGATTACTTCCTTGCCCTGCAGGATGTTGATAGACGCCTCGATCAGTTCGCAAAAGTTGTGTGGGAGGATTTTGGTGGACAATCCCACGGCAATACCTTCCACACCGAGTGAAAGCAGGATCGGGAATTTTACGGGGAGTGTCACCGGTTCCCGCTTTCTGCCGTCATAGGATAGCTGCCATTCGGTGGTGTCGTCATTAAAAACGATTTCCTTGGCAAACCGGGAAAGCCTTACTTCGATATAACGGGCTGCTGCGGCGCCGTCGCCGGTGCGGATATCTCCCCAGTTACCCTGCGTGTCAAAAAGCAACTCTTTTTGCCCGATATTGACGATCGCATCATAAATGGAAGCATCCCCGTGCGGGTGATATTGCATCGACGAGCCTACGACATTTGCTACCTTATTGAAACGGCCGTCGTCCATTTCGTTCAATGCGTGCATAATGCGCCGCTGCACCGGTTTCAAGCCATCTTCAATGGCTGGAACGGCACGCTCCAGAATTACGTAAGAGGCATAATCGAGAAACCAGTTTTCATAGAGGCCCGAAATGGGCAGTTTTTCATGTAATCCGCTATCTTCTACGTCGGGCGCAGCTCCGTTTTCGTCCATAAATGCAGGAAGAACCAGGTTTTAAGTATTCAGTAAATTTGTCAGCTATCTAGGCTTGCCGGTCTTCACCGGGGGACTGGTTCATTCCAAAAGAACAAAACAGGGTGAATTTTACCGGAAGATTAGGTTGAATTAACTGCTAATATAGCAAATAAAGCGAGATAAATCAGTTTTCGGGGGAGTTGTCAGGCGCATTGAGGACGGCCAGCAGTTCACTGATCATCATGGCAGTAGCCCCCCATATTTTGTATCCTTGCACCATATAGTGCGGAGCATGTACCTGTTCGCCACGGACTTGGATATCGCTGGACCCGATGATGTCCACATCGGAGATTTCTTCCAGGCGGATTTCAAATATATCTTCCACTTCCCGGGGATCGGGGTAAAACCCGGGGCGGTAAGGCATCACTCCAATCACCGGCAGAACATAAAAATTACTGGCAGGGATAAACAGTTCTGTCAGTGCGCCCAGAATTTCCACGTCGGTGAGTCGTAACCCTATTTCCTCCTGTGCTTCACGGAGAGCAGTGCGGATGAGGTTTTCATCGCTGAGTTCATAGCGTCCGCCAGGGAATGCTACCTGCCCGCTGTGCACACCGTCGTAGGCCGGACGGAGGATTAACGGAAAGTAAATGTCATTCTGATAGGGATAAAATAGGATCAGGACAGCACTTTTACGTGTTCGTGCATTGGGTTTGAAAGTCAGCCTGAGCCTACTGGAGGCCATCATTGCCTGGTGGGCCGTTTCACCGGGAAGCGGGAACCGCAGTTTTTGTTTTAGTCTGGAAGTAAATTCAAAAAACGGTCCCAAAGCGGCCATGTCAGGCGGAATGTGGTTTTAAAATAGTCAGGTCTCAAAAAAAAACTTCATACCAAACATCCTGAATATCTCCGGCAGCGTGTGAATGGATAGTGTGATTGTCCTTGTACGCAAATATAACAATTCCAGAGTTCCTTTGATAAAGCTGTTTACCTGTGTACATGCCGGGCAAGCTGTTCCGCACACCGCTCTCCATCCATGGCTGCGGACATAATTCCTCCCGCGTAGCCGGCACCTTCTCCGCAGGGGAACAGGCCTTTGATTTCAGGATGTTCGCAGGTTTCCCGGTTCCGTGGGATTCTGACGGGCGAGGAGGTCCGGCTTTCGACACCGATAAGCTGCGCGTCACCCGAAAGGTATCCCCTCATTTTTTTTCCAAAATCAGAAAAAGCATCCCGCAACGGAAAGGCGATGTGGGCAGGAAGGACCTCATATAAATCAACAGATTGAAGGCCGGGCTGGTAGGAGGTATCCCGTAGACTGGCGGATATCCTGTTTTTAACAAAATCCGTAGCCAGCTGGGCCGGAGCGGTTTGTGTATTGCCTGCAAGCCGGCAAGCAGCCTGTTCCAGTTCGCGCTGCAATTGCAGGCCGGCCATCGGGCCGTAATCTTTGTAAGGGGTCAGATCGGCTTCTTCGATCGCAACAACCATGCCGGAGTTGGCATAGGGTGAGTCCCTGCGGGATGGCGACATTCCATTCACTACAACCTCACCGGAAGCCGTGGCAGCCGGTACAATGAAGCCTCCGGGGCACATGCAAAATGAGAACACACCGCGCTGTACCCCCTTGTAGTGGGTTTGGGTTACCAGGCTGTAAGACGCCGCAGGCAGATAGGGTCCGCGGTCGACGTCACAATGATATTGTATTTTGTCGATGGTATTCTGAGGGTGTTCAATGCGCACTCCCATTGCAAATGATTTGCTTTCTATCAGGATGTTTCTGACATGAAGCATTTCGTAGATATCACGGGCAGAATGGCCCGTTGCCAGAATAACGCCAATGCCCGTGTGTTCTTTCTGACCGTCAGTCACCACTCCGTTAATTCGTTGGTCTCTGATGATCAGATCTGTCACTTTTGTGTCGAAATAGATTTCGCCTCCGGATTGGAGTATGCTTTCTCTCATTTCTGAAACAACCACCGGCAATTTGTTCGTCCCGATATGCGGATGTGTGTCGATCAGGATTTGTTCACTGGCACCATGGGCTACGAAAATTTCGAGTACCCGCCGGATATCCCCTCTTTTATTGGATCGGGTGTAAAGTTTCCCGTCCGAATAGGTTCCGGCTCCCCCTTCGCCGAAACAATAGTTGGATTCAGGGTTGACGATATGGTCCTTATTGATAGCAGCCAGGTCGCGCCGCCGCGTACGCACATCTTTTCCGCGTTCGAAAAGTACCGGTTTAATGCCCAGCTCGATCAACCGCAAAGCGGCGAACATTCCCGCTGGTCCGCATCCGATAATCAATGCCTGTGGCCGGTCATTCACGTTGGGGTATGCGATAGGAGTGCCTATCAATGAGGGAGGAGTTTCTCCCACATAAACTTCTGCCTGGACAATGACCTTCACCTGACGGCTCCGTGCGTCGATGGATTGGCGTGTTTTGCGGATAAAGGGCTCGTCGCCGCTGCGGAGGCGTAATTTTTGAATTACAAAGCGACGGAAGTTTTCGTCGTCCAGCGCGATTTCCGGCGCCAGCGTCAGTTGAAGCGTATGTTGCATGCTGGGAAAGGGATTTATCCTTCAATGCGCAAAGGTACGGAGACTTTCCTGGTCCTTCAAACCGGAACGGTAGCATTCGGGGATTATGACCTTTTATTCCAACATCTCACTATCGAACCTGATCATGTCTCTAAACCGTCGTCAGTTTATCAGCTCGCTGGCAGCCGCAGCCGGTACTGCTGCTTTACCCGGAACCTCCGTGGCTCAGAGCGACAAAGCCCCATTTCCTGTTTCCTGCAACCAGTACTCATGGATTACTTTTTATGCGCGCGACGGAAAGGAATGGGGGAAAGACCCTGATGCCTGCCTGGCTGAATTTGCCTCCACGGGGATCAAGGCCTATGAGCCTGCATTCAATCATGTCGATGAAGTGCCGAAGTTATTACCGGTTTTGAAAAAGCACGGTCTGGCGATGCCATCTGTGTATGTGAACACGTCGTTGCACACCGCCGGGGAAGCCGGGAAATCCATCGGGTCGGTCCTGGCCATTGCCGATGCGTTGCAACCAGCAGGGACCAAGATCATTGTTACCAATCCAAACCCTATTCAATGGGGAAGTGATAAGAATAAATTCGATGGCGAGCTGGGGGAGCAGGCGCGAAACCTCGATCTGCTTGGAGCGGAACTCAAAAAACGGGGGATGACGCTCGCCTATCATACGCATGACGTCGAGTTGCGTGCGGCCGCGCGCGAGTTTCATCACATGCTGCTGGCAACCGACCCTAAACATGTTTCGCTCTGCCTGGATGTGCATTGGGTTTATCGTGGTTCAGGTAATTCACAGGTGGCACTTTTTGATATCGTCAGGCTGTACGGCAAACGCATTACCGAGCTGCATCTCAGACAGTCAATCAGCGGGATCTGGCAGGAGACTTTCGGAGAAGGGGATATCGATTATCCAAGGCTCGTCAGGGAATTGAATGCGATCGATGTGAAACCGCACCTGGTCCTCGAACAATGTCTGGAAAAAACCTCCCCCAAAACAATGGACGGCATTCAAGCGCATAAGGAGGATATGGTTTACATGAAGAAGGTTTTCGGAGTGTAGAAATGGGCAGCCATGGTCGATGAAAATTTGAACCTAAACTGATGGGCAAGTTTGAGAAATAGACGATTAAGCTGTTGTCTGGTGCAACGGGACCCAAGGAATTTTTTATGAGGAGAATATTTCAGAAATTGTAAATACCCGGCCCGATAGAAGCCAAGCTAAGCGAAATGCAAATGGATGTACGCCTGATATTCAGAAATGTCTAACACCGATTTTTTTAGTATCTCAGCACTGTTGTCCCCTGAGCAACGCCTTGTTCGTCAGGCAGTAGGGGACTTTACTGACAGGGAGATTCGACCTGTTATTGAGGAATATGCCCAGAAGGCGGATTTTCCGCTGCATTTGATCCCGAAATTCGGGGAGCTGGGTGTTTTTGGACCCACTATTTCTGCGCAGTACGGTGGTGGTGGGCTCGATTATATCAGCTATGGCCTGATGTGCCAGGAGATCGAAAAAGGAGATTCCGGCATGCGATCGACTATTTCGGTGCAAAGTTCGCTGGTCATGTGGCCCATTGATGCCTATGGCTCGGAAGCGCAGAAGCAGAAGTACCTTCCTAAACTGGCGACGGGTGAATGGCTGGGATGCTTCGGGCTCACCGAGCCCGATCATGGTTCGAATCCGGGCGGCATGCAAACCCATATCGTAAAGACAGATGGCGGATATATTCTCAACGGGTCGAAAATGTGGATATCCAATGCGCCGTTTGCAGATCTGGCGTTGGTATGGGCAAAAAATGAGGAGGGCCGGGTCCAGGGCCTGATCGTGGAGCGTGGCATGAAGGGATTCGCTACTCCTGAAATCCATCATAAGTGGTCATTACGGGCGAGCGCGACCGGTGAACTGGTTTTTGACCAGGTATTTGTTCCCGAGGCCAATATGCTTCCGGGGGCGATTGGACTGAAAGCCGCACTGCAATGCCTGGATAAAGCGCGGTACGGCATTGCCTGGGGAGCTATCGGAGCGGCGATGGATTGCTATGAGACTGCCGTAAAATACGCCGGGGAGCGTATCCAGTTCGGTAAACCGATTGCGACATTTCAGCTGACGCAGAAGAAACTGGCCGAAATGCTGACGGAAATCACAAAGGCACAGTTGCTCGCCTGGCGTCTGGGTACATTGATGGATGCGGGTGAGGCTACGACTGTCCAGATTTCAATGGCTAAGCGGAACAATGTCGAAATGGCGCTAAACGTAGCCCGGGAGGCCAGGCAGATCCTCGGAGCCATGGGTATTAGCGGTGAGTATCCTATCATGCGGCACATGATGAACCTCGAATCCGTCATCACGTATGAGGGGACACATGATATTCATCTGCTTATTTTGGGAGCAGATATCACGGGGTTCAGCGCGTTTAAATGACTTTCGCTTACAGACTGCCGGCCGTCGAATTTTCCGGGCAGGTATTTTCGATTATCGGCTCCGGACTGCCGGCTGCTGATGCTTCCAGCTTTCTTTGCAGATCCTTACTGGTTGCTCTTGATCCGTCCGGCGACCAGCCGGGTGCCTTGAAAAGGTATCGGAGTTTTGTTGTGAAATTGACCGGTTGCCTGAAATCATCGCCAATCGCCTGCCATTCATGAAATACAGTTTGTGCCAGTCCATTCTGCGCTGTCGGCTTGGTGAGGCCATAGTGAGGCGGAACGGTTGATAACTCTTCCTGGAAAGTGCCGAAAATGCGGTCCCAGATGATCAGGCACATGCCCATGTTTTTATCGAGATATTGCACATTGCTCGCGTGATGCACACGGTGATGCGACGGCGTTACGAAGATGTATTCGAGCCAGCCCAGTTTGCCCACATACTCAGTATGAACGATAATGCCGTAAATCTGGGTAATGGAATACATGACGATGATATCCGCCGGATTGAACCCGACCAATGTGAGCGGTATGAAGTATACAAACCGGTAGAGTGGTTGAAAAACCGATGACCGGAAGCCGGTAGTCAGGTTGAAATGTTGAGATGAATGGTGTGTCACATGTACCGCCCAGAACAGCCGGCAATGATGGTCGACATAATGCAAAGTGTAAAAAGCCAGATCCTCGGCAAGGAATAGCGCAAACCAGTACAGATAAGGAGCGGCGATCGGCTCAATAAACGAAAAATTGTAAAACCAGATCAGCACACCTACGTAAGCCGCACGGAAAAGCAGGTCGATCCCACCGTTCAGGAGCATGAGCACCGCATTCATCACCGTATCCCTGAGGGAGTAAGTCGGACGTCCGGCTGGTTCATTATGCGGTACGATGTGCGTCAAAAAAATCTCCAGGCCGATCAGGCATATATAAAACGGCGTCGACAGTTTTAAAAGGAGGTCCTCAAAATCATAAGTGCCGGGCATAGCAGTTTCTTCAAATAGTGAACAAAGATAGTTGAGAAGAGAAATGTACAATTTGACCGGCCTATTTCTAAGAATTTTTTAATGGGAGCCGGCGGGTTACTTATCTGACATTCTTGATACAGGAAACCCCCATAAGAGGTTCAAAATTTCCCGGATTTACTTTGCGTCCGTTTCAGAATCCCTGAGAACGGTTAGTTAATCATCCTCTTGAGCGCCTTTCTCAACTCTTCATTTTTGTGTCGTTTCTGAAGAATCACCGGTGCCGCGATACGTTCACGGCAGTCGAACAACGAGCATCGCTCGCAGGTCTGGTTTACCTCCCTGGAAGGAAGCGTGGGATCATTGAGAAAAGCAAGTTTTTCGCGTGTCTGCTCGTCGAGGTAAATGCCCATGGATACACTCACGTTCAGGTTCGGAGTGGGTGACATGGGTTGCGCGAAGCTGATGACCAGATACTGATCCTGCGTGTCGATGTAAGTCGATTTCTGCGCCTTGCAAAGAATGCCGGGTTGCTGTTTGGCCAGGATAATATCCCCCAGGTCGTTCAGGATCGTGAGCGCGACCCATCTTCGGCAATAATGCTCGTCCCGTACAGTATGCGGATAGTGCTTTCTGGATATGTGCATTTCCTTCGTCATATGGAACAGGTTCTGGCCGACGAAGTTGTTGAACCGGGAAAAGAAGATCTGGTTGATGCCGAAATACCGTGGCAGCACATTGCTTAGCCGGTAGCAGAAAGATTCCGGTGTGGTATTGAAATCGTGGATCAGTTGGATGAGCTTTTCCGGCTGCCAGGTTTTTTGTGCAAAAAAATCGGCGATGGCAGGTACGAGCAGGGTCCGTTTGATAATAATGGCGCTGGCAAAGTATGACGCCTTGAAATTATTAAGCAGCTGCTCAAAAGATTCTGCCTCCACCAGCGCTGTGGTGTGCAACCGGTTTTTCAGGTTCAGATACAGATAGCCGATCTCCCGCCCATAGATGAACGCGCGCTGCACCGATGATAAATGAGCGTTGATCAGCAGGCGCGTCCCGCCCGAATTGCTGATGGTCAGCGACCTGACCGTGGCAAATTCCGGGTTGTTGCGTTCATTGATCAGCTCGATGCTGTATTGGTAATGGTTTTTCAGAATGTTTTCGAGTGAGGCTTCGTCCAGGAGCCTTGTAGCCTCCACATGATGTTCGCCGAGGAACCGCTCTGCTTCGAGTTCGATGTCTTCGAAGTAGTTGTCGTGCATTTCCTGGTAGGTACGGAGCGCCGAGAAATAGAATTTCTCGATGGACATATTGTAATTCCGCGCGATCTCGATCAGTGTCCCCACGAATGCACTGATCTTGGTGGGGGCGTCGGAGAGGATTTCAAGCAGGTTGGCAGGGTCTATCCCGAACAGTTCCAGTG
This sequence comes from Dyadobacter ginsengisoli DSM 21015, assembly GCF_059568735.1. Lineage (NCBI taxonomy): Bacteria > Pseudomonadati > Bacteroidota > Cytophagia > Cytophagales > Spirosomataceae > Dyadobacter > Dyadobacter ginsengisoli. The sequence goes on along the minus strand of NZ_JCANTY010000004.1, from coordinate 348,461 downwards.
GTAGCTCCGTCAATACGTTCGAACTGAGAAGATCTGAGATCGGTTCGAGCCGTTTGCTGAGTTTCAACGAAACCAGTGTGTCGTAATCGACGTCGATGGCACCGGCCAATGCAAGGATCTTGTCGGATTTGGGATATTTTTTTCCTTTTTCAATTTCATTGATATAGGAAATCGACAACCCCGATTTCTGGGAAAGATCGCTGAGCGACATTCCCTTATCGAGCCGGAGCTGTTTGAGTTTGAGTCCGAAAACCAGTCTTACATTATCGGTATTAATAGCCACTTTGTTGATTTATAAGCCTGATTTTGTGCGATTTCGCTTACAGGCAATTTACTTAAAGAAACACAAAAGTAGAAATCACCCCGGATTCGGCATTCATGGTGAACAAAAAAACGGTACCGTTCACACAGACGCCGGGCCGACGTTACAGAACTATCAATATCATACCCATCACCTTATCGGGATCTAATCATTTTAGGGGACAACCTGAATCCGGTCAAAAAAAGCTATTTTTGCGGTTTATTTAGAAACAACAAAACCAACAGTAGCTTTATCTTCTGATAATCAGGACTCTGGGCGAATGCGCACACCAAATGCTCCGGGAAAAGCATAACATCTAGCAAAATATGAGTGAGTATAGTCATCGGGAAATAGAAAAAAAATGGCAGGCTTACTGGCAGGAGAAGGGGACCTTCCATGTATCCAATGCGTCGGGATTGCCTAAATATTATGTGTTAGACATGTTTCCCTATCCTTCGGGTGCGGGGCTGCATGTAGGGCATCCGCTGGGGTACATCGCCTCGGATATCTATTCCCGCTACAAAAGACTGAAAGGGTTCAATGTGCTGCATCCGATGGGTTTCGACAGCTTCGGGTTACCTGCAGAGCAGTACGCGATCCAAACCGGCCAGCACCCTGCTATCACCACCGAGCAGAACATTGCCCGCTATATCGAACAGCTGAAAAACCTGGGCTTGAGCTATGACTGGAGCCGGGAAGTGAGGACTTCGGACCCGGGTTACTATAAATGGACCCAATGGATTTTCTCCGAACTGTTCAACAGCTGGTACAACAACGATACAGACCAGGCAGAGCCGATAGAGACATTGACTGCCAAATTCCGGGAAAACGGTAATGCGGACGTCAATGCACCCCGCGATGAGGAAACGCCCGCATTCACGGCAGCGGAGTGGAATGCGTGGTCGGAGGAGACGCAATATAAAATGACTTTAAAATACCGCCTGACCTATGTGGCCGACGCTACCGTCAACTGGTGCCCTGGCCTGGGTTCGGTATTATCCAATGATGAGGTAAAAGACGGTGTTTCGGAGCGTGGCGGTTTCCCGGTGATCCAGAAACTGATGCGCCAGTGGATGATGCGCATTACGGCCTACGCACAGCGTCTGATCGATGGGCTGGATCAGGTGGACTGGACGGAATCATTGAAGGAACAGCAACGCAACTGGATTGGGCGTTCCGTTGGAGCGCTGGTCAAATTCCAGGTATGGGAAGAAGGGCAGGATGGAGGAAAGGGAGAATCGAATTCAGCTTCCTCTTATATCGAAGTGTTCACAACCAGGGTCGATACGATTTACGGTGTCACGTTCATGGTCATTGCACCGGAACATGAGCTGGTGGATGTGATCACCACTTCTGAGCAGCGCCCGGAAATCGATGCCTACATTGCAATGACACAGAAAAAATCAGAGCGTGACCGGATGTCGGATGTGAAAACGGTGTCAGGCGCATTCACGGGTGCGTATGTGACCAATCCATTCAATGGGGAGAAAGTCCCGGTTTACATTGCCGACTATGTATTGGCAGGTTACGGAACAGGTGCGGTTATGGCCGTTCCGTCCGGAGACCAGCGCGACTGGAATTTTGCCACGCATTTCAACCTGCCCATTATCCCGATACTGGACGCGCAGAAGGACGTTGAAACGCAAGCCGATGCGACCAAGGAAGGAAAATATATTAATTCGGGGATCATCAACGGGCTTACTTACAAGGAAGCGACTGACGTCCTGATCAATTGGCTTGAGGAGAAGGGGATCGGGAAAGGAAAAATCAATTATCGTCTGCGCGATGCGGTTTTCAGTCGCCAGCGTTACTGGGGCGAGCCTGTTCCTGTTTATTACAAAAATGACAGTGAAGGTCAGCCGGTACCTTATTTGCTGGATTTGAATGAATTGCCTCTGAACTTACCGGAAGTAGACAAGTACCTGCCTACCGAAACCGGAGAACCCCCGCTGGGACGTGCACAGGACTGGGCTCATGCATCAGGCAATGGCTATGAACTGAGCACCATGCCGGGATGGGCGGGCAGCAGCTGGTACTGGTACCGTTATATGGATCCTAAAAATGAAGGTGATTTCGCGTCCAAAGAGGCTATCAGCTATTGGAAAGACGTGGATTTGTACATCGGCGGAACCGAACACGCGACGGGACATTTGCTGTACAGCCGTTTTTGGAACAAGTTTATGAAAGACCGGGGTTATGTGCCTGAGGAAGAGCCTTTCAAGAAGCTGATCAACCAGGGGATGATCCAGGGGCGGAGTAATTTTGTGTACCGCGTTAAGGGAGACGATTATAGTAAACCTGTTTTCGTGAGTGCCGGGCTGAAATCGCAATACGAAGTTTCTGCATTGCATGTCGATGTAAATATTGTAGAGAACGATGTGCTCGACGTGGAGAAATTCAAAGCTTCACGGCCGGATATTGCCGGTGAAAATGCCGGGTTCATTCTGGAAGACGGTAAATATGTTTGCGGCGTCGAGGTTGAGAAAATGTCTAAATCCAAGTTCAATGTGGTGAACCCGGATGATATTGTAGAGCGATACGGGGCAGACACTCTCCGTTTGTACGAAATGTTCCTCGGGCCTTTGGAACAGGCAAAACCCTGGAATACCAACGGAATCGACGGTACCTACCGCTTTATTCGCAAATTGTGGCGGTTATTTTACAGCGAGACCGGGCAATGGCAGGTGAAAGATGTACCTGCGAAACCGGAAGAGTTGAAGATTTTGCATAAAACGATCAAGAAGATCGGCGAAGACATCGAAAATTTCTCTTTCAATACGGCAGTAAGTGCGTTCATGGTGTGTGTGAATGAGCTGGGTGCGTCGAAGTGCCAGAGTAAATCTGTATTGCAGGAGCTCGTGGTATTGCTCTCGCCTTATGCCCCGCACATTTCCGAAGAACTTTGGGACGCATTGGGTAACGAAAAAGGAATGGTTTCCAAAGCGGCATTTCCGCAGTGGGAGCAACAGTATGTGGTGGATTCTGTATTTGAATACCCGATCCAGATCAACGGAAAGGTGCGGGCGTCGTTGTCATTCCCGCTGGAAACCCCCGCCGCTGAAATAGAGCAAAGCGTGCTGGCTGACGAGGCGGTGCTGAAATGGATGGAAGGAAAGCCTGCGAAAAAGGTAATCGTTGTTCCGAAACGCATTGTGAACGTGGTGATCTGATCCGTTCCATCCGCATATAAACGAAACGTCCAGATCGGATTCCCGATCTGGACGTTTCGTTTGGGTGTGTGTAAGTTACTTCACCGAGATCTGGCGTTGGGTGCTTACTTCGGAGACCTCGAAATGCTTTACGGTTTTTTGTCCGTCTGAGGAAACTTCGATGGTGTAATCTCCTGCCGGCAGCTCTTTGACGTTCAGCGCTTTTCTGAACTTGTCGGTCCCTTTGCTGATGGTCTCGCGGTACATCGCTTCACCCTTCTGATTCGTCATCAGTACAGTGGCTTTTTCGTTGGTGTACTTGTCTACATTAACATGGATTTTTCCACTGTTGGAAACAAAAATACCCGTTCCGAATGCAGTTACTTTTTTGCTCTCCTTGTCGTCAGCAAAAGAATTAAAGGCGAAAGCGGCAGCGAATACCATTGTCATTGCGATTGTTTTCATTGAAGGTTTCATGGCTATGTTCTTTTTAAAGTTGGCTAATATTTCCGTTTTGTTGATTCAAAGATATATGCTATGATAGGTACTATGTATTACAAAGTACATGAGTGGTAGCTATGGAAAATGAATGGCGGTATGCCGGGAATAGTGATCTTTACTAATTTTGTAGCGTATGGCAAAAAAGAAGACCCGCCCCTCCGTAGGTAAAATAAAGTATCTGAAACCGCTTCCGGCGAAAGGTTGGGCTATTATTGCTGCTATTGTGGTGATAATAGGAGCGTTGATCTGGTGGTCGGACCGTAACGACGAAAATCAGTGGGAGTTCATGAGTAAGTTCGGGATCAAGCTTCCCCTGCGTTATGCGGTCCACGGGATTGATGTATCCCACCACAATGCGAAGATCAACTGGGACAAACTGAAAAGCGCCCGGTCAGAAAATGTCGGCATCGACTTTGTTTATATCAAAGCGACAGAGGGTGCTACCCATCTCGACCGGCAGTTTAAGCGCAACTGGGCCGAAGCCAAAAGAGTCGGAATGAAGCGGGGCGCCTACCACTTTTATAATCCGCGTGTAATGTCCGACCGGCAGGTCGACAATTTCATCGGGCAGGTTAGAATGGAAGCGGGAGACTTGCCTCCCGTGCTCGACCTCGAAGTGAACGGTGGTAAACCGGACGATATCATTATCAAAGGGGTAAAGAACTGGCTCACTCTGATTGAATCACATTATGGAGTAAAGCCAATTATCTACGTCAATGAACATTATTATAAAAAGTACATTGCCGGCAATTTTGACGAATACCCGCTTTGGCTCGCAGGCTACTCCCGCACGCATCTGAACGATCTCGCTTCGGATGCGCATGTACTGTTCTGGCAGCATAGTGAAAAAGGTTGGGCAGATGGCATCCGCGGATTTGTGGATTATAATGTATTTCTGCACGAACGCAGCGTTTGGGAAAATTTAGGTGACATTGAATAGTTGAAATTCAGTTACTTACTTATTCCCTACTTTATTGATGTTGTAAATATCATAAGCTTATGAAACGGATTTTTACATTGATCGCACTTTCTGCATTGATCGGTTGCAATAAGACAGAACCCGTAGATCCGGATATGACCCGATTCCTTGTGGGGACCTACCGCCTGCAGTATCTTACGAATTTGGGTGATGAAAGAAAATATGAATGGATTGTGGAGAAAGAATCGGAGGAGAGTGTGAAGGTGCGAATGACTCGTGTCGATACTCCTTTGCATCAGGCAGCCACTCAGGTTTCACGGGATTCTGTATCGGGTGTTAAAATAACCAGTACGCATTCGCTTGGTTTCTCTTTTCAAAAAGATATGGATAACCGTGTGGAAGTTAATGGAACGCTTTATCAGGGCAAACTTTTCGTAGACAGTGATTTTTACAAGGTCGACACCGGCTTCGGAAAGGATGGTATTGCATTTATCAAGCAGTGATTCCAGGACCTGCCTTTCTGGTGTAAGGGGCGGTGTCATCGCTACAAGTATACCGGAAAGTGCTAATCATGAAACTTTCCGGCATACCCTATTAAATGGCTGGCTCCTGCTGGCTCAGGCAGTGGAAACTGCCTTGTCCCCAAATGATTTCGGTAGCTTCTAACGGAATGATCTTCCGTCCTGCGAATGCTTTTTCAAGAATATCGACGGCCACCTGATCGTGCGGATTATTGAAAACCGGGACGATGACGCCTGCATTGCAGATCAGAAAGTTCGCATAGGAGCCTGGCGTCCGGAAACCGTCGATGATGACCGCCTTCGGCATGGGCAGTTCGATGATATTGAGCGGCTTACCATTTACCAGTCGCATTTGCCTCAGCATTTGCAGGTTGGTATTCAAAACTTCGAAATTTTCATCCGTGCGGTCGGTTTCAACGCAGGCAACAATGGTGTCTTCATTCACAAATCGCGTGGTATCGTCGATATGGCCATCGGTATCGTCGCCTACGATGCCGTCTTCAACCCATAGCACCTGCTCTATGTCGTAGTAATCGCAAAGGATCTGCTCGATCTCCTGCTGGTTCAGGTGTGGGTTGCGGTTGGGGTTTAGCAGGCACGATTTGCTGGTAAGCAGACTACCTGCGCCATTAAATTCGACCGAGCCGCCCTCCATAATGATACCGGGGTTCACCACCGGCAGGTTTAAATACCCGGCCACAGCCAATGGCGTCCTGTTATCGTCGTCATACGGTGGATATTTACCTCCCCAGGCATTATGGCCCCAATCGACGATCATTTTCTGACCACTAGCCGGATTGACCAAGAATGAAGGGCCGTGATCGCGGCACCAGGCATCGTTGGTAGGCTTCACAATAAATTCAATTTTGGAGAGATCTACACCCGTTCTGTCCAGTTCGCCGATGATAAACTGTTTCAATGCTTCGTCATTGGCAATAATCCCCACATTTTCTCCCTGACTGATCGCCTTGATGAACGCCAGGTATTGGGGGCGCATCTTAGCCAGCTTGTTGCCTTGCCACGACGCGTCGTTATGCGGGAAGGTGAGCCAGGTAGCGCGGTGGGGTGCCCATTCGGCAGGAAATGTAAAACCAAGTTCGCGGGGAGTCAATGAAGCGGGATTTGCAGGCACGGCGGTAATGTGTTCGTTAGTACTCAGAAAAGAAAGTGCAAAGGTCGCAAAAGGTTTCGAAGACCGCGAATATCGGAAGAATAATACCGGATAACCCACGAAAAAAGCCCTGCGAACAGGGCTCTTTCAGGGAAGTCGAGTAAAGTAATGCGCTTAGTTGTTAGCTACCATGACATTGTCGATCAGGTAAGTGCCATCCACCGTTTCCAGGTTGTAGGCTCTGCTTACCCGGCGGGCATTGCGTTGCACAGCCCCTACTTTCCAGGAGGACACGATTCCTGTCGACGGCTCATAGTGATACAAAATGTCGTTTTTTGAAAGCTTTTTCATGCGTTTTTTACCGCGATTGGTCTGTACCCGATGGTCGGGCGTGGCCTCTAGAAGCAACGCAGGCACGATCGGCGAATCTGACGATCTTACTTCTTCGGCGGGACGCAGATACACTGCGGTCAGCGCGGAATTAGGCTGGTTGTACACATCGATCTGTCTGACCTGCGTCGTCGTGCTCTTGCCATCGCGGCAGGTTTTCACATGCTCGCCTACACGTACCTCCGCGATCGATTTCAGACTTCCGTCCGCCATGGTGACGGGTGCATTGGCGGAAAAGTACTTGCAGTGCTTTTTACTTTTCGAAATCCTGATCGTCGCCTGCGATTGAATGCTGCTGACGGCGGTGATTTCGGTTTGGGCAAATACGCTTAACGACAGGAGTGAAAAGGAAAACGTAACCAGGGTTTTATGCATACAACTTTCAGTTAGGACGATGCCTTGGACATTTTTACAAATACTTTACTGACTACATTGGGGACGGCCCCCAGGCAAATCAGCACCAGCCCCGCTGTAATCAGCGTGGAGGTATGCGCAAAAAACGAGCCCGATGACAAAATGGAAAGAATTAATATCGTTGAGAATGGTAATGAGAATGCAAGTAACAACACGGCCAGTTCCAGATCAAATGTTCTTTTTTCCTTGGGCATGGATTTGGCATCCTCCCGCAGGTTGAATGCCGAGATGTGTGCGAGTGGCCAGAAGCTCGCCGCACTTAACGGGATCACGATCGCCAGTAACACCATATTCTGATCAGTAATATGCAGGACATAGATCATCCCCGCGCTGATGAGCATCGTAATGCCCGCGCGGAAGAACAGGATACATGCAACGATACGCTTCTTCCCTTCCTTTAGTTGCACGGCCAGCCCAATGAACAGCAACACAAGCGGGGTCATCATAGCGCTGGTTTTATCAAAAATGTCCACGACCAATGGAGGTAATGTGCTGTAATTGATACCCAGGCTCAGCAGGATAATTGCAATGAAAATGAGCAGATTAATGGGTTCCTGGAACATGCTCGCAAAAAGACTTTTCAGCTTACCGCCCATTTTGGTCTCCTTGTCGTCGCTGTTTTTCAGGAACATATTCATTGCCAGGATATAGAGGGAGATCAAAACAAAGAATTTGTTTCCCACATCCGCAAGGGCCGCGATGGCCAGACTTTTTTCTCCCAGAAATTCCGCAATGAAAGGAAAACACGAAAGTCCGGGTGCCAGTGACGGGATCAGCATCATCAGTGTGCGGCCGGTAGGGCTGTTTTTTTCTATGCCAAACAATGCGAAAGCAAGCGGCGCAGAGAAGAACATTAAAAAGTTGAATACCAGCGTCACCAGCGGTATGATGAACATCGAAGAGTCTATATCGATCTTCATCAGCGAAATGAATATCGTCGATGGCAATGCGACCGACAGGATGATCTCCTTGATACCGTTGGTCTGGTCTTTATTCTTGAATTTGCTTTTGAGCAATAACCCCAAAGCAATCAGCAGTAAGAGTGTAATGGTTTTTTGTAATGCATCACTCATAATTCAGAATATTTGAATGAGTCAATAGGAGTTATCGATGATTAAAGAGGGTGTCGCTTTCGCGGAGTATTGTAAAAAGGTAGTAACAGGAGTGAAAATTTTACAGTTGTCGCATGCACTTCGACCGCCCGGCGGCCCGGTGCGCTCAGTGTGACAATGCGTGAATGTCATCCCGAGCGAAGTCGAAGGACAGTGGCGATAGCGCGTGCACTTCGACTCCGCTCAGTGTGACATTTTTTAGCTCAACGCGCTCAGTGCGCCAACGAAGGCTTTCATTTCGTCCATTGTACCGATGCTAACGCGGCACCATGGTTTGCTCTGAATATCGAAGGAGCGCACTGCAATGCCTTTTGCAGTCATTTTGGTTAATAACTCCTTGCCTGTGATGCTGATCGGGAAGAGCACGAAGTTAGTGTACGAAGGAATGTACTTGTAACCCATCTTGTCGAGGTTTTCGTACAGATATGTTTTTGCCTCGTGATTCAGTTTGCGGGTGTTGCCCTGGAAGTCTTTGTCGTCGAGACTGGCGGATGCGGCGAAGATGGAAGTATAGGAAATACCCATTCCGCCACGGGTGATTTTATTGATACTCTCCAGAAATTCCGGCTGTGCTGCGATGTAACCTACCCGGATACCTGCCATGCCCATAATTTTGGAGAAAGTGCGGGCGACGATCACGTTTTTCTTCTGAGCGAGCAGCGATACCATGCTCTGAGTATCCGCGCCCACTGCCAGTTCGATGTACGCTTCGTCTACGAAAACAGGCACTTTTTCGGAAACGCGTGAGCAGAAATCAAGCAGGTCCTGGCCTTTGGTAATGGCTCCGGTCGGGTTATTTGGGTTACAAACATATACCAGCTTGGTGTCCTTGTCGATCGCGGCTTCCATAGCTTTGAGGTCGTGTGACCAATCGGCGGTACAGGGAACGGGCTTCCAGGTGGCACCGACGGATTTGGCAACGCTCACCAGAGACATGTAGCAAGGGTCGGCCGATACGATATTCCCGCCTTTCATGAATGTAACCAAAGCTACTTTTTCAAGCAGGTCGGAAGAGCCCGGGCCCATCATGATATGGTCGGCAGTTACGCCTTCTTTTTTGGCGATCTTGTCGATCAGGTCATACATTTCTTTCCATGCGTAACGGTTACCGTTTTTCACGGATTCTGCCACTGCTTTCTGTGCGGACATCGGTGGTCCGTATGGGTTTTCGTTAGCACTTAGTCTGGCAACGATCTTTGGCGCTTTGAAATCAGCTGGCAAGAAATGCTCTCTTACCATTGGGCTGCGGTAAATACGGTTTTCGGGATCCAGTGACAATGGTGTGCCGGCAAATGCGCCAGCGCTCAGGTGTGGGGCTACGGCCATGCCGCCTAATGCCATTAGACCGGATTTTAACAGATTGCGACGGTCAATTTTTTGATTCATTGCTCAATTGTTTAGTAAGTACGTGACGATCTATACTGTAATTTAATAAAATTCAAAGGTCTATTTCTGTGAAATGCGATTTTGATAGTCGTAAAATTCTGCTTTATGAATATTATGCAGTTAATTCTTTGTTATGGACATTTGCGACGTGCGCGTGAACGCAATGCCTTTATGAGAGCCGGTCCATGTGAGTTTGATAATGTCGTCCTTTCGCTGAATCCGATTGCCGGTGAGGCCTAACGCTGCATAGGTGGTTTTGATCGTGATAACGCCATTCGCATCCGACTTCACTTCTCCCAGCACACCTGAGGATTTGTAAGTCTCGGCGGTGAATGTGAAAGTCTGCCCATTGAATTTTAATGTACCCGGCTTCACACTTTTTGTGAGGTCATACGCAATTTTGATCGCCAGATTCGGTACCGGGATTGAATCGATGCCTTTTGTGTGGTCGAGAATATTGGTTTTATCTAATTCAAACAATCGGGAAGTCAGCACAAGCTCTTGCATGGAGCTGTCGTAGGCAACGGATGGTGTGCTGGCAATGGGGGCCCCGAAAGGCGCGCCAACGATGTCGACCAGTACCGGTGCTACGGCGCTGTCGAGGAACGGATCTTCTTCTTTACAGGATACAAAGCCGAACGTCGATGCCAGCAGTACCAGCGCAGAAGGGAAAAGCGATTTGATATTTTTCATCATCTTCAAAATCTTGGAGTTGGAATAAATCATTATTTCTCAGCCCACCACAGCTTCGTTTTCATATCGTCGGCACCGCTATTGAGCTTCGCGCCGTCGGCCACGGCAGCGGCATTCAGGGAATACTCGGATGCCGGATAATTGAAGCGGGTAGGGAGGATACCGCCGTTGTTCAGCACCGCGCGGGGGTCGGGTGCGGGAAATACCGGGAAGCCGGTTCTCCGCCATTCGATCCACGCTTCGACGCCTTGCCCGAAGAGCGAGATCCATTTCTGTTCCAGAATCTTCTCCTTGCTTACCGGGCCGGCTTTGGCCATGTAGCCCGCTGGCGGCGTAAGGCCGTACTGGGCAAATGAGGCGGTAATGCCTTCTTCGAAATACTTTTTAGCATCGGCGGTGATATCTCCATCGACAGCCGCTTCGGCCAGGATGAAGTTCAGGTCCGCGTAGGTCATGATCACTTCCGGCGCAGCGGCATCTGTGAACGCCTTGCCGATCGTCGAGCTGGTGGCCAGATAGTTGGTAGCGATGGCGTCGGGAAGGCCGTTAGCATGCCCCTGGTACAGGCCGTCCTTATTGGGATTGGCATACACGGTAATGCGGGTGTCGCCCAGCGCATTCATTTTGTCGGCCAGCGTTTTGCTGATGTTCCAGTCAGTACGGCCGCCCTGGATCAGGATCTGGTTCCATTCGTTGTTGCTCGGAAGCACCGTTGTGCATTTCAGAGAAGCATTATCCGCATTGCTCGTGAAAATCGGGAATTTAGTTGCGTCGCCCAGGATCTCCGCGAATATCGCTTTCGATTCAGCCGGTTTCTTCGCTGCCTGCCGGTTAGCCAGTCGCAGACGAAGCGAGTTGGCAAACTTCTTCCATTTTAGGATATTGCCTTCATACAGAATGTCACCCGCAATGGCCGGGCCGCCTACCGTCAGTTTTTCGTTGGCCATTTTCAGATCATTCAGCAAGCCGGCGTAAATGGTTTCCATCGAATCGTATTTCGGCGTGTAAATAGGCTCGCTGGCTGTGCCTTTGATCGCGTCGGTGTAAGGGATCGAACCGTACATGTCGGTGAGCAGGGAGAATACCCAGGTACGCATAACCAGCGCGACTCCCTCGTAGTTAGCGTTAGGTGAAGCAGATTCAGCATTTGTTTGGTTGATGATCCGCTGAAAGTTCAGCAGGCCGTCGTTGAAAAAGCCCTTCCAGTTATTGGAAAGCAATGCCGGTGAAACGGTGTAGTCGTCGCCTTCGTTGCTGTAAATGTTGCGGGTCAGATGCTGTACGTACAATTCGGCAGCATCAATATTAATGCGCTCGAAGCGTTCGCGGTGACCCCAGTAGCGGTCTACGGATGTTTCGATGCCGTTAGGGAGCAGATATTGTGGTCCGATGGCCGTAGGGCTGTTCGGGCTCACGTTCATGCTGTCGAAATCCTTGGTGCAGCTGGTGATGCTCAATGCGCCGGCCAGGGCTGTCATCCAGATGTTTCTATGTATCGATATTTTTTTCATCTCGAAATGCTTTTAGGTCTTCAAATAATTGAACGGGATCAGAATGACAGCGAGAGGTTTGCACCGATGCTGCGGGAGCTGGGCAGCTCGCCATAACCGAATCCTTGCTGATTTCCACCTTTCGCATCGATCTCCGGATCGATATGCGGGGTGTTTTTGAAGATCATCCAGACGTTGCGGCCTACCAGCGATATCTTAGCCGACTGGATTTTTACCTTTTTCAATAATGAAGGACTGAAAGTGTAGCCCAGCGACAGTTCGCGCAGTTTTACATAGCTCGCATCGAAAATCGCCGACTCGTGGTAGTTACGCGGGTTGCTGTATCCATAAAGCTGGTTGGCCGTCACGATAATGTCGTTTGGAACATAGGATTTTGAACCATCCACAGCTGTCACTTCACGAACACCCTGCCCGATCACACCTTCCTCGCGGCCCAATGCAGTTTCTGCATACTGGCCTGTCCAGCGGGCAGTTCCGGTGCCTTCGTCATAAATGTCGCCGCCCATGCGGACGTCTACCAGTGCGCTCAACGACCAACCTTTGTAGTTAAGGGTGTTCTGCACACCGCCGATCCAGTCGGGCTGGATATTGCCCAGTCTTTGTCCCGCCGCTGTCAGCGGAAGACCATTTGCCCCATAAACCACTTGTCCATTGTATTTCTGAAAACCTACGCCGTAAAAAGTGCCATAAGGCTGTCCTACGCGTGCTTCCGATGACATACCGCGCTGCGTTGCAAGGGTGTAGGTTGTGAGACCTTCTGCGAGTTCCACCACTTTGTTTCGGTTACGGGCCCAGTTGAGCGACACATCCCAGCTAAAACCGCCCGGAAGTTTCACCGGCGTTCCCGAGATGGAGATTTCGACCCCTTTGTTGGTGATCTTGCCGGCATTCAGAATGCGTGTGTTGTAACCGCTCGCTTTGGAAATTTCTACGCCCAGGATCTGGTCTTTGGTAGTTTGCTCATAATAGGTCACATCCAGGCCGATCTTACCTTTCAGAAACCGGAGGTCTGCGCCGAGTTCGAGGCCGGTGGTGATTTCCGGTTTCAGGCCGCTGTTGGGGATTTCGATGTTTTCCGAAAATTTAGGCACAGAGCCATTCCACGGGCCTTTTGCCAGGTAGGTTTGGGCCAGTTGGTAGGGGGTTGCATCGTTACCCACTTGCGCATAACTCGCCCGCACTTTACCGAATGTGAATACATTGCTCTTTACATCGAACAGCTCCGTTAATACTGCACTCAATGATGCCGAAGGGTAAAAGTACGAGCGTGCATTAGCAGGCAGTGTGCTCGACCAGTCGTTACGGGCGGTCAGATCGAGGAACAATGCGTCCCTCCATGAAAGGTTAGCCGTTCCGAACAAGCTTTGCGTTTCGGACTTCCTGATCTCACTTTCAATGGTGTTTTGGCTGGAAACTGAGTTCCCTGCGTTGTAAAGGCCATCCACAACGAGCTCGCCTACATAGAAATAATTTCTTTTGTAATAGTTCGTGCGCTTGATACCTCCCAGCTGCACATTCAATCCAAAATCCGGGTTGATGTTCTTGTTGTAGGTCAGCATGAAATCGGAGTTGGTTTCCTGGCTGCGGAGCACTTCCTCCGAGTAGCGTCCCGGTGTGCGTACGCCATTGCGGATACGCAGGAAGTTGGATACGTTAATGCGCGTATCGGACCAGAAATCGGTGCCGCTTCGGATCATCAGGCTCAGTGAAGGCAGGATTTTGTAGTTCAATGCAATGTTCCCAAGCAACCGGTCCTTCTCGTTGCTTTGCGGCAATCTCTTTTGCGAGAAATATGGGTTGGTGAAGAATGTGTGCTGCCAGTTAGGCGGATCGGTGTCGTTGCCGCGCTGGTTGTGCACATCCATGTAGCTTTCGTAGTCGCGCAGCTGCGCCCAGGAAACGTGACGGTGCGACCAGATGAACTCTTGCCCGCTGCCGTAGCTCTTGTTATCCGAACCGGATTTGATGTACTCGCCTGAAAGCGTAATGCTCAGGTTTTTGGTCAGATTGTAGCCCGAGTTGATGCGGAAGTTGTTTCTGTGGAAATCATTGTAGTACATGATGCCCGTCTGGTCCACGCGGCTCAGGCCGAGGCGGAAATAACCTTTGTCGTTACCGCCGTTCAGGGCGATGCTGTTGGTTGTGGTACGGCCGGTATTCCAGTACTCATCCCAGTTGTTGGGCTGGGGAGTCAGTGGTGCAACATCGTCACCAGTCCACCACTGTCTCACCAGGCGCCCGTCCATTGGAGCTCCCCAGCTTTCATCGGTCCCTTCTGATCCTGCGAGAGGATATCTTGCGTCGTAAACGGCGCGGTATTGCGCAATTTCTTTCGGATCGGTGATATTGCCGCTCCATCCGTCGTTATACCAGGTGCGGTAGCCATTACCACCCCCATAAGTGTTCTGAAAGTCAGGTTTGATCCACGGGCGCTCGAAAGTAATGTTGGAGTTGATATCCACGCCCAATCCTTTGGTGCCCTGGCCGTTTTTGGTGGTAATGAGGATAACGCCGTTGGCAGCGCGTGAGCCGTACAATGCAGCCGCATTAGGCCCTTTTAATACCGACATTTCCTTGATATTGTCGGGGTTGATCTCCGAGATACCGCCACCCCACGTTTTGTTGGCTGTTTGTTCCATAGGCACGCCGTCGATGACGATTAATGGCTGGTTGTTTCCCGAAACCGAAGAAGAACCGCGGATCTGGATGGTAGAACCACTTCCCGGCCCGCCGTTCGACTGCACGCGTACCCCGGCAATTTTTCCGGAAAGTGCATTCGCCACATTCGTTGAACGCGACTCGGTCAATGCGCTACCCTTTACTTCCTGTACTGTATATCCCAACGCCTTTTTCTCACGCTCGATACCGAATGCAGTTACTACTACCTCGGCCAGCTGTCGCGTGTCGGCGTCCAGCTTGATGTCGAATTTGGTTTGGTTTCCGATCGGCATTTCTTTGATCAGGAAACCCACATATGAAATGACGAGCACGCCGTCGTCCGGAACCGAAAAGCTGAAATTACCGTCAGCATCGGCGTTTGTACCCACATTGGTGCCTTTGTAAATGATTGAAGCTCCTGCAAGTCCGAGACCATCTTCGGCTGCCGTAACCTTGCCGGTCAGTTGCCGCACTTGTGCGAAAGCGACCGGAGAACACAGACAAGCCCATATAAATAAGAGTAGAACTTTACGCATGGGGAATCAGAGTTAAATTGTTAGGTGTTCGGTAGTAGTAGGAGGAGAAAAAAAGTTATGGCTGTGAGGCGTCCACACTGCCGTGCGCCGCACACACTTTCGCGTGGACAGAACAACACAGCCATAAGCTTGCAACACTGCTTTTCCGGAAAGCAATACCCTCTTTAATCGAGGACAAACAGTGTGAACTGTTTCAGTAAGGCCAAAGAAAAGCCAAACGTCGACAATGGGTGTTTGTCCACGGTATCAAGAAACCTGTATTAAAAAAATTATATTGTGTTGGAGCGCAACCTACCAGGTAGCCACGATTTGGCCTGCCTCGTTTTCAGTAAGCCCCTCTCAACACGGTCAGATATATTCATGTGCGGCTGGAATATATCTTCGGTTTAGAAGTTCTGTCATTCGTTTAATGACTTTTCAAATATACTGACAATGTCAAATAATGCAAGAGATTGCATTTAAAAATTGAAGTTTTTTGCAATAAAAATTGGTCATTTAAAATGAATATAAAATGTTATTGTAATAATTTGATAAATAATTTTACTAATCCGATTTTTAGCCCTCCCTACTGATCTTGTAGATTAATACTTGGATTTTGTGCCCGTAATTGTCTAAAATATAGATGTTTACCGAAGTTCGAGTCACTAATTATTGTAACATTGGGTTACTAATCTCTTTTTCGCTTCTTCATGCATATTCGCCGGGCGGACAATTAAAAAGAGCGCCCTCATTGCAAGGCGCTCTTTTTAATGATATTAAAAAAGTTATATTTTGAAAATCGAGCTAGTCGATGAACCGCTTTAAGATCGGGCGATAGGAATCCACGCGGCGATCCCGCAGGAATGGCCAGGTGGTTCGGTAAAAGTCGAGTTTGGCAAGGTCGAGCTCTTCCACGTGTGTGACTTCTTCTTCGTGCGGTGCCAGGTAAAGCAATCTTCCCTGGGGATTGGCCACGAACGAGCCGCCCCAGAACTGCTGATCGGCTTCGCGGCCAACACGGTTCACCGAAACCACGTACACGCCATTCGCGACGGCATGCCCGCGTTGGACGGTTTGCCATGCGCCGTATTGCTCCTCATTGATGATCGGGTCGGTTTCGTTGGTATCCCAGCCGATCGCGGTAGGGTAGAAGAGGATTTCCGCACCCATAAGGCTCGTAATGCGGGCTGCTTCCGGGTACCACTGGTCCCAGCAAATGAGCACGCCGATCCGGGCAAACTTCGTGTCGAAAACCCGGTAACCATCGGTGTCCTGCTCTGTTACCGGTGCATCCCCGGGGGTGAAATAGAATTTTTCGTAGTAGCCTGGGTCATCGGGTATGTGCATTTTGCGGTATTTGCCCAGGTAGGTGCCGTCGGCGTCGAGTACGGCGGTGGTATTATGGTACAATCCGTGCGCCCGCTTTTCAAACAGCGACGCAATGATCACCACGCCCAGTTCTTTGGCCAAGGCACCCAATGTGTCGGTGGAAGGGCCCGGAATCGCCTCGGCCAGGCTGAAATTGCTGTGGTCTTCAACGTCACAGAAATACAGCGATTTGAAAAGCTCTTGCAGACAGATTATGTTCGCGCCTTTTTGCGCAACTTCGCGGATTTTTTCGGTAGCCTTCTGAAAGTTAGCATCAATGTCCGAACTGCAGCTCATTTGCACCAGACCAATGTTTACTTTTTTTGCCATTTTGGATGTTTGTGTGGATGAACGGATTGTCGGAAATGCAACACTAATTTTTCTGCGGGAGTTCTGGGATCGGGAAATCGAACGAAATATCGTTCATGCATTTGAAATGCTTTTTCGGGCATTCCTTATGGCCGATCTTCGAGCACGGCCGGCAATCGAGGCCTTTTACTTCCAGCTTTTCAAATGCCGTGCGATAAGGGTACATGCCGAATTCGGGGATCGTATTGCCCCAGATCGAATACACTTTTTTGTGAAATGCAGCCGCAACGTGCATTAGTCCGGTGTCGTGAGAGAATACGATCAATGCCTTCTGTATTAATGAAGCCGATTGGTTGAAATTGTATTTTCCGCAAGCGTTCAGGATTTGCGCATTGCCCAATGCGGCACGGATCGCCTCGCCGGCTTCCAGATCTTCCGGCCCGCCTAGCAAAATGACCGGGTGGTTGATCTTCCGGCAAAGTTCGATCATCCTGGGAACGGGCATTTTCTTCGTGAAATGTTGCCCGCCGATCGCGTAGGCGACGTAGCTTTTCCGGTGCGTTTCGGGCAGCCATTCGAGTTCTACCTGATCCTTATAGGGAATGAAGTAGTCGAGTCCTTCGCCGTCGTTTTGGATGTTAAATGTTTTCAGGGTATCCAAACAGCGATCTACAATGTGAACATCAGGCAGGTAATTGACCTTAAACTGCGTCATCAGCCACTTTTGCACATTCAACTTTTCGAAGCTGAATGCCGGCGCGCCGAGCGTCCATTTGATGCGTAACGTACGGATATTGCGGTGGAGATCGATGATATAGTCGAACTTCTCCTTTTTGAGTACTGGCAAAAGTTCACCGGTATTATGCTTTTCGAGCAGCCATACCTTATCAATGTACGGATTGTCGTGCAGCAGGAATTCAAACTTGCTTTTGGTAAAATAATGAATTTCGGCCTCCGGCATCTGCTTTTTCAGGCAGCGAACCACGGGCGTCGTGAGTACGATGTCACCGATGGAAGAAAAGCGCAGGATGAGGAATTTGACCGGTTTATTCACTTTGAAGCTCCTGTAATAATTGTGATTGCGGAAGATTTTCGGGCTTTTTGTGTTTCCAGCGTTTGTGTGACCAAAGCCAGTTGTCCGGTTGTTGAATAATGTCTTGCTCCAGAAAGCCAATCTGCGCCTGTAAAATGCTATTGTTGGGCGCCTGTTTCGGTGTTTCCGTAATCAGTTTGAAATGAGCTTTATAGAATCCTCTTTTTACTTCATTCTTTAAAACCGCCATATACAAAACGGGAGAATTAAGTCGCCGCGCGATCAGTTCCACACCCCGAAACACACCGGTATCCTGGTTTAGGAATTTCGTCCAGAACGCTTTTTCCGGTACGGGCGACTGGTCGTTGATCAGTATAAATATAAAAGGTCGGTCGCGCGGTTGCATGGCTTTGGAAATAGCTTCCTTCATGGTGACCATTTCGGTCCCGAACCGCGTCCTCACATTTTTAAACCAATCTTCAAATGCATCATTTTGAAGTTCGTGGTACACTACGACCATTTGATGTGACAGTCGTGCCGAGCCAAACAGGTTCAGCATTTCCCAGTTACCCAGGTGTCCCGCAACGACGACTAAATTCTGATTTTTCGCGTAGTAGTGGTCCAGAATAGACACGTCGAGATCGATCCGGGTTAACAGCTCTCCCCTGGAAATAGATTTGAGTTTGATCGTTTCAAAAATGATATCAGTGAAATTGCGGTAAAATTTGGCTGCAATCGCGTGGATGGCCTGCTCGTCGTAGGTGGGGAAACTGTTCCGGAGGTTGTTCAATACGACCTTTTTCCGATACTGGCCTATATCAAAAATGAGAAAACGGAAAATGTCGGAGAGCTTGTAGAGCATTCCCCACGACAGCCTTGAAACCGCATTGAGCAGAATCAAAAACAAATGGGTAAGGAACGCGTTCATGGAGGAAACATCTTGTACTAAACCAGTAATAAGTGTGCAAAGGTAATACTTTCACTGCATTTTACCTGATAGAATCCGGTGATCGGTACCGGTTGAGAGGTTGTATACATTGTAAATTAAGTCGTTGCATACGAACACCCATGGGCGAGCCTTAGGATTAAACTTTCATTTTTCTTATATTCACTGATTCAAACCGTAGAATTAATGCTATGCTTGAAGGATTGTTTGATATCAAGAATGATCGCAGACTAAGCGTTTACCTGTACCGGATAGGCTTCGGGATGTGGTTGATGTATCTGGTACTGGGTGCTCCCGCACTGCACGCATATAAGCACTACCGCCAGGATTGCGGCATACTGTGTTTTGCGCTGATGATCTTTGGTTTCAGCGCCTCCATGGTGTACGACTATTTCCATCACCGTGACCAGTACGAAGTCAAGAAGAAGTGGCTGTTTATCAGTTATGTAATTCTTGCGGGGATTATCTACTTTGTGGAGTTCAGGGGCCACGAACGCAGCATCAATATCGACTGGCTACTGGGCCTGCTTTAATCTGCCAGGCCGTTTACCGACTGTGACTTCTGCATCATTTCGCGCACTTTATCGTAAGAAAGATCCGGCAATGCAGCCACTTTTCCAATCACGATAATGGCAGGCGACGTCATCTCACTTACCTGCGAAAGCGGTACAATGTTGCCGATCTTGCCCGTCACGACCTTCTGGTTTTCCAAAGTCCCGTTCTGGATAATAGAGATGGCCTCGTCGAACCGGCCCAGCTCCGAATAAATGGCGACGATCTCCTGCAATTTATGGAGGCCCATTAAGATTACGACTGTCGCCGTGGATTGGGCAGCAAGGTACACGTCCTTGGAAAGCTCGTGCGCTTTGGTGGTGCCGGTGATCACCCAGAAGCTCTCACTCACGCCACGGGAAGTCAGCGGAATACCGGCCAATGCAGGCACTGCATAGCTACTGGAAATGCCTGGGATCACTTCGGATTCGATGCCGTGTTCGGCTGCGAAAACGATTTCTTCATACCCACGACCAAATATGAACGAGTCGCCGCCCTTCAGGCGCACTACTTCGCCGTATTGACGCGCTTTCTCGACGATCAGTTCATTGATCTCGTCCTGCCCGCAGCTCGTTTTACCAAATCGTTTTCCGACAAGGATTTTAACGCAGTCTTCGGGACAATAATCCAGTAATGAAGGGTGGGCAAGGGAATCGTACAGGACAACCCGCGCTTTTTGCAGGGCCTTGATCCCTTTGAGGGTGATCAGGTCGGGATCGCCCGGACCTGCACCGATAAGTGTCAGTTTCATGGTGAGATCGACTTCGGCAATCGGCTGTCGGCAATCGGCTTGAATGCTATTGGTACTGAAAAACATCAGCCAAAGTAAAAAGCCGACTGCCGATGACCGACAGCCGAAAGCCCTATTAACTATCTTTTCCGAAAGAAAGCTCCTGCAATGCAGGCTCTCCGGTTTCGATTAATTGCGCCTCGCGGGTATCCCGGACGAAGTTCAGGAAATGCGCTGAACTGCTGATGAAATACTCTGCGAACGCTTCGCTCGGTTCGAATTTATTAATGCTGAAAACCAATGCTTTGAACGGTGTTTCTACCTGATTTTCTACTGCAAATTCAGCTGGTACATCATATTTGAAATCCTGTCCGAAATGCGTTTCAAAATCGTTGATAATGCCATACTGCGTATTCGTGGTCACGTCTTTCGACATTAACAAGCCTTTCGCGCCGGTGATGAACACGTTGTAGGCATGGTAAATCGCATCAGCCCAAACACCCGATTGGAAAGATTCTTTCGCCAGGTTCAGCTTCTCCTGACCTTCGATGATCGTAGTGGCAACGAGGTCAACCAGTACGGAAGCACATTCACCAACTCCGATTTCTGTTTTGAACAGTTCATCGTGGTCCCAGTCGCGGTAATCGTCGTCCTGTACCGTTGTGAGGTCCGCGAGCGGTTTCAGCAACTGGAAGAAGTAATTTTTAGTCTGGCGCAGGTAGTATTGGTTGAAATACTCGCCGTCGAATGCATTTGCTTCATAATCATTAAAAAGCAGGCGCAACACTTCGGGTCCGCGTTTGGTAGGGACTTTAATGACCTTATCGCCGATCAGACCAATGCCATCACCGGAGAAACCGCCGCCCAGCAACACCTGCAATGCAGGAAGTACCAGTTTACCATTCTTGATCGAGCTGCCATGGAAACCGATATTGGCCGCATTGTGCTGGCCGCAACCGTTCATACAGCCGCTGATCTTTATTTTAATATCCTGATTATAAATCATTTCCGGATACTCATCGCGCATTACGTCTTCGAGCACGCGGGTGATACCATAGCTGCTTGAAATCGCGAGGTTACAGGTATCGGTTCCGGGGCATGTGGTAATGTCCATCGTGCTGTCGAAGCCGGGATTAACCAACCCCAGTTTTGCGAGTTCGTGGTAAATGGCTACCAGGTCTTCTCCTTTTACAAAACGAAGGATATACCCTTGGTTAACGGTAACGCGAATATCGTCGGCGGCATATTTACGGACTACGTCGGCAAGGCTGCGGGCGGTGTCGGAGATCATATCGCCCAGCAACACGCGCAACTGCACGGCATACCAGCCTTTTTGTTTTTGTTCAAATGTATTGGTGCGCAGCCATTTGGTGAAGATATCGAGCTTATCGGCGTCGATGCTTTCCGCTGCAATTTTCAGGATTTCCGCTTCGGACAATGAAGGGCGCGGCGCGTGATTGATCGCCTCGTATTCATTGGTGCCAAAAAGGTCTTCCGGGATCTGGAATATCTTGTTACGCACCGCTTTACGCTCTTCTTCCACTTTTTCCATCATGCCTTCGAGACCGAGGTCGTTCAGCAGGAATTTCATACGCGCCTTGTGCCTGCGTACGCGCTCGCCATAGCGGTCGAACACGCGGAGCATGGCTTCAATGAAAGGTATAACCTTATCTTCTTCCAGGAATTCAAATGCGGTTTGCGCAGAGAATGGCTGTGCACCAAGCCCGCCGCCGATCAGTACTTTGAACCCGCGAACAGTTTCGCCGGCTTCGTTCTGACCCATTTTCGCGATCAGGCCTACGTCGTGGATAAATGCCAGTGCGCTGTCTTTTTCAGAAGAAGAAACGGCAATTTTAAACTTCCGACCCATATCCTGATTGATTGGGTTGCGGAGGAAATAGGAGAAGATCGAATGGGTGATCGGCGTAACGTCGAACGGCTCATCCGGATCGATACCCGCGATGGACGACGCCGTAACGTTACGGATCGTATTACCACAAGCTTCTTTCAATGTAATTCCTGCATCTTCCAGGTCGGCCCAGAGCTGGGGGGAGTCGGAAAGTTTTACAAAGTGCAGCTGGATATCCTGGCGTGTTGTGGCGTGCAGGTTACCGGTTGCAAATTTGTCCGAAGTATCTGCAATGCGCACCAGTTGGTCGGCAGTAATGCGTCCGTAAGGCAATTTAATACGGATCATCTGCACACCAGGTTGACGTTGACCATACACACCGCGTGTCAGACGGAACTTGCGGAACGCTTCTTCCGGTGTTTCTCCGGAATAGAAACCACCGATTTTTTGTTGGAGGTCAATGATATCGCGTTTGGCAACCGCGGATACTTTGTCAGAAATGATTAATTCGCTCATGGTGATATTCTAATCGTCTATCGGGATAGTATATTTTTATTCAATAGTGCGGTGACGTTGGTGCGATGATCCTTCGACTACGCTCAGGATGACATTCTAGCGTTGTTGGTGTTGTCACCAACAATACGTCCGCGCATAGCCTAAGATTGTGGCGTGTTGCCGGTGTTTTCACCGGCAACCGGTACCTTACTCGATCATACAAGCCCCCACCGTCACGTTTGACGTTTCGTCGATCAGGATCGCTGCGCCGTTTGCGCGGTTTTTCTGATAGGGATCGTATGCGATGGGCTGGGCTGTCCGAAGAACGATCCTTGCTACATCGTTCAGTTTCAGGCTCTCCACCTCATCCAGTTTTTCGTATGAATTGATGTCTATCTGGTACTCGATGTCGCGGACAGAGCAGCGGGATCTCGCCGTTCCGTGCTGAAGTACATATTTATTACCTGGTTTCAGTGTTTTTCTGTCGTCCATCCAGCAAACAAGCGCCTCTATATCCTGGCTCACGATCGGGGAATTGTTTACAGAAACTATGGTATCCCCGCGGCTGATGTCGATATCGTCTTCCAACAATATCGTTACAGACTCAAGAACAGACGCCTCTTCGATTTCGTTTCCGCCAAATTCGATTTTAGCAATTTTAGATTCTCTTTCCGACGGCAAAACGCGGATCAGATCGCCTTTTTTGAAGCTTCCGCTTTGTACACGACCCGCGTAGCCACGGTAGTCGTGAAGCTCGTCGGTTTGAGGACGGATCACGTATTGAACGGCAAAACGGCCGTCGTCCAGATTTTGATCCTTGAGGACATTGACATTCTCCAACACCGAAAGCAATGTTTCGCCGGCATACCACGACATGCTTTCCGATCTTTCAACGATATTGTCGCCATTCAGCGCGCTCACGGGGATGATTGTCAGGTCTTTGATCGCCAGTTTTTCAGCGAGCTCAGTGTAGGATTTTGCAATTTCCAGAAATGCATCTTCAGAGTTTCCAACGAGATCCATTTTGTTGACCGCTACGATCACATGGGGGATGCCCAGCATGGAAGCGATCAGCGAATGGCGGCGGGTTTGTTCTACCACTCCATGACGCGCATCGACGAGAATAATCGCCAGGTCCGCGTTGGAGGCGCCGGTCACCATATTACGGGTATACTGGATATGGCCCGGTGCATCAATGCTGATAAACTTGCGGTTCGGCGTTTGGAAATATTTGTAAGCCACGTCGATCGTAATACCCTGCTCGCGTTCCGAGCGGAGTCCGTCTGTCAGCAATGCAAGGTCGATTTCCCCGGCGTTGCGGGTTTTGCTGGCGCGTTCGATGGCTTCCATCTGATCGGCCAGGATATTTTTTGTATCGTAAAGCAAACGCCCGATCAATGTGCTTTTGCCATCGTCAACTGAGCCTGCCGTTATAAATCTTAGTAAATCCACTGTTTTTTTAATTTTGAATGACTGAATGAGTCAATGATTGAATGAGTCAATGAGTGAATGAGTGAATGTTTTTCGCTCCTTCGTCCCTTTCCTCCATCCTCCTTTCTCCCATTCTTAAAAATATCCGCCCTTCTTCCGGTCTTCCATTGCCGCTTCTGTCTGCTGGTCGTCGATGCGGGTTTCGCCACGTTCGCTGATACGCGATATGGTGATTTCAGCGATAACCTCGTCCAATGTTGCTGCGCTGGATTCTACTGCCGCGGTACAGGTCATATCACCGACAGTCCGGAAACGTACCTGGCGGGTTACGATCTGATCTTCCGGATCAGGTTCGATTACCGGCGTGTTGTTCAGCAGTTTGCCGTCGCGTAAGATCAGCTCGCGCTCGTGTGAGAAATAAATGGATGGTAGTTCGATACCTTCCCTTTTCAGGTAAGCCCACACATCCAGCTCCGTCCAGTTCGAGATCGGGAATACGCGTACGTTCTCGCCTTTCTGAATGCGGCCATTGAACAGGTTCCAGAGTTCAGGACGCTGGCGTTTGGGATCCCATTGACCAAACTCGTCACGGAATGAGAAGATACGTTCTTTCGCGCGTGCCTTTTCTTCGTCACGGCGTGCACCGCCTATACAAGCATCAAATTCAAATTCTTCAATAGTGTCCAGCAGGGTGAAGGTCTGCAACCAGTTACGGCTTGCATTCTTGCCTGTCTGTTCTTTCAGTCCTTTGGCCTTGATCGTATCCTCCACGTAGCGAACGATCAGTTTTGCGTTGGTTTTTTCAGCCAGCTCATCCCGGTATTCAATCGCCTCTATAAAGTTGTGACCGGTATCGATATGCACGAGGGGAAAAGGGATCTTGCCTGGTGCGAATGCTTTTTTAGCCAAATGAACCAATGTAATAGAGTCTTTTCCTCCTGAGAACAACAAGGCAGGGCGCTCAAACTGGCCGGCTACTTCACGCATAATGTAAATGGCCTCTGCTTCCAGCTGATCCAGATAATCCGGAGCTCTGCGTTCATTGATCTCACGATTGATTTCGGAGGCCTCTTTCACTGAAATTGACATATTTTTGGTTATTGATTTAAATGTTAAATGGGTTTTAAGCTATATGCTGTAAGCTTAAAGTCAATTGCTTACGGCTTAAAGCTTATAGCATATTGCTACTTCGCGTGCAACCCACATTCTTTCTTCGACTCATCTTCCCACCACCAGCGACCAGCGCGGAAATCTTCCCCTTCCTGGATCGCACGGGTACAGGGCGCGCAGCCAATGCTCACAAAGCCTTTGTCATGCAAGGGATTATAAGGAAGCCCATTGGATTTTACATATTGCTTCACTTCGTCAAAAGTCCAATCCAGTATCGGGTGGAATTTCACCAACTGATGGCCTTCGTCCCATTCCAGCCTCGGCATATCATGACGATTACCTGACTGTTCTGCCCGGATACCGGTCACCCAGATTTTCGCACCTTTCAATGCACGGTTCAGCGGCTCTACTTTGCGGATAAAGCAGCATTCTTTACGGTTTTCAATGGATTCGTAGAAACTGAGCGGACCTTTGGTACTTACCATTTGCTCCACGGCTTCCGTTTGCGGATAGTATACCTTCACTTTGGTATCGTAGCGGTTGTTGGTTTTTTGCAAAGTCATATAAGTCTCTGCGAAAAGCCGCCCGGTATCCAGTGTGAAGATGCCGATATTGATATTATTCTTTAAAATGAGGTCGCTGATCACCTGGTCTTCATAACCCAGGCTGGTTGAAAAAACGACTTCGCCGGGAAACAGATCCGCCAGTATCGCCAGCGACTCAATCTCACTTTTGCCTTCGATGGCAGCGTTTAAAGATGCTAATGTTTCGTTCATGGTGAATTGTCGGGTTGGTCTGCAACCCACTTTAATGCTTACTCCAATATATCACTTTTCACCGACACTTCCACCGCTTGCGTGAAATCCTCGATGAGGTCTTCGATGTCTTCCAAACCTACTGAAATGCGGATCAAACCTTCGGTAATGCCTAATGCAACTTTTTCTTCGGGCTTCAATTTCGCGTGGGTTGTCGTGTTCGGGTTGGTGACGATCGTGCGGGTGTCTCCGAGGTTCGATGACAGCGATGCGATCTCTAATGCGTCCATGAATGCCGCTACCCGCTCGAAACCGCCTTCCAATTCGATCGTCACAATGGCGCCGCCGGCTTTCATTTGTTGTTTGGCCAGCTGATGTTGCGGATGCGATTCCAGGAAGGGGTACTTCACGGATTTTACATCCGGGTGCTTGTCCAAAGCCGTTGCCAGCGCCAATGCATTGGAAGAATGTTTCTCCATCCTCAAATTCAGAGTTTCAAGGCTTTTGCTGAGAACCCAGGCGTTGAATGGCGACATCGACGGCCCTGTCTGGCGGCAGAAGAAGCGTAACTCCTTGATATATTCTTTTTTACCTACAACTACTCCACCCAAAACGCGGCCTTGACCGTCCATGAACTTCGTGGCGGAATGCAACACGAGGTCGGCACCGAAATCGGCCGGCGTTTGCAATGCGGGCGAGGCAAAGCAGTTATCTACGTTGAAAATAATGTTGTGTTTCTTGGCAATGCGGCCGATCATCGCCAGGTCTACCAGATCCAGACCAGGATTGGAAGGTGTTTCGAGATAGATCATCCGGGTATTAGGCTGCACGGCAGCTTCCCAGTCGGCTTCGCTGGCGTCCGCATCCAGGTAAGTGTGTGTAATGCCCCATTTGCTCAAAATCTGCGTAATTACCTGGTGCGCAGAACCGAATAATGCGCGGCAGGCCAGAATGTGGTCCCCGGTTTTCAGCAATGCAGCCATACTCGCAAACACGGCCGCCATGCCCGTTGCAGTGGCTACGCCGTCTTCACAATCTTCCAGGATACAAACCTTATCCACAAACTCCTGCACGCTCGGATTCGAGAAACGGCTGTAAATGTTACCTTCCTCGGTTTCTTCAAAAAGCGCTTTTCCCTGCTCCGCGCTTTCAAATGTGAAGCTGCTGGTCAGGAAAAGGGGAGTCGAGTGCTCGCGATACTTGGTTTTACCGGTTTGGGTGCGTATCGCTTTGGTTTGTTTTTTCATGATGTGGAAACTTCGGCTGTCGGCTGTCGGCGATCAGCATTTGACTATAATTGATGACTACCCGGAATACTCCGGTACTTTTACAAATTGCTTAAAACCATATAGATAATCCTCACGCTTACGATGATGACGATCGTCCCTACCATGATCATCATGGTTTTGATCGGTAAGCGGCGGGATAGTGTGGCGGCGATGGGCGCGGAGACCATACCACCAAGGATAAGGCCAAGCACCACCTGCCAGTGCGAAAATCCGATAATGCTGATGAATGTAACCGAGCTTGCCAGCGACACGAAGAACTCTGCCAGGTTTACGGAACCGATGGTGTACTTGGGATGCCTTCCGCGTGCAATCAATGTCGATGTCACGATCGGCCCCCAACCGCCTCCACCGATGGAATCCAGCGTTCCGCCTGCCATCGCCAGCCAGCCAATCTTCCTGATCGGCTTTTTTTCAACTCGTTTCTTTAACGCTTTCTGGATAATAAGGATTCCCAGGATCAGCGTATATATTGCCACCAATGGCTTAATAATGTAAATATATTGTTCGAGGGAAGAGAGTGCATAGGCTCCGACAATCGCGCCAAGCACGCCGGGAAACAGGATCTTCTTGAAAAGTTTGCTGTTCACATTCCCGAATTTCAGGTGCATATAGCCTGAAACGCCACTGGTAAAGATTTCCGAAGTGTGTACGCTGGCACTCACAGCCGAAGGCGGAACACCGAGCGTCAGCAGGAAGGTGGAAGCTGTAACTCCATACGCCATTCCCAGGGCGCCGTCGATCATCTGGGCAACAAATCCGCCGAGCACATAATAAAAGAAGCTTTCATTCAACTCCAGGTCATTCCAGAGGACGGTGAGCCTGTCGTAGGTAAAGAAGGTAAAAAGGAGGTGACCAATTATCATCAACGCCAGCGCGGAGAATATATTGACGGCGATCTCCGTCCGGCTCCGCTTGCGTATCGTAGTAGCCCAGAGCTTTTGCTGGATGCTTTCCCAGGTAAGCGGCGTTTTTGTATTATTTCTGGAAGCCGGAGTGACGGATTTCAACTCACCGGTCAGCGGCACTCCATTTTGGAAAGGCGCGTCCGATTCTTCCGGTAAATCACGCAGGAAAACGAGCTGTCCCTGCTCCCGCGCAAGCGCAGCCAAACGCCGATCTTCCTCAGGATCACCACTTGCGATATAAGCTACGTGGAGAGATTCCCAATTATTCTCGTTGTTTTCAGTTGAGGGTGTAAAATCCGCCGCTTCCTTCAAAGTCTATGTAGTATACTATTATTGTAGAGTAAACTTCCAAGAAAATAGCAAACTAATGTTTGCTATTTCAGGTCGGCAAATTTAAGATCAAATTGTTAGTTTTCAAAGAATAAAAAAGGAAGCCGGCTTAATAGCACCGGACTTCCATGAGCGACACCGGCACGTGCGCATGGCTGTTTTGCAGCCTGATTTTCAGCGAGCGCGTCGTTAAAGGCTTGGGGAACGCCAGTGTTTTTTTGGTCAGGTGGTTGTCATTTATTGTTCCAATGACGTTACCTGCATCATCCAGCACTTCAATATCCTGCGCACAGAAGGGCATTACAGTTTCGGGATGAACGTAAATCACGTTCTCCATCGGGTGGTCGAAATCGGTGTCGAATACGAAATCGATTTTGGAAATGCTTTGACTATCATCCCATTGAATATCCAGTTCCGGATTGCGGTCACTCATATCAGCCACCCATGCATTCGGCCCGGCAACAGGGCGGTGCAGGCCATTGCGAAGGTTTTCGGTTCCAAAAAGTTGGATGGGTTCGCTTAATGTAAATGCCAGGTTCTGTCCCGCAGGACGGCGTTGCGGGCACCAGAATTCGAAGGTATCCACGCCGAGGTCTTCTGATGGCTCCTGCTTTCCGTAATTTGAAACGGCCGGATTGGTTGCGTTGAAGACGGTAACCAGCCCGGTCACGCGTTGTTCGCTGTATTGGATGCGCACCTGTTCATTTTTCAGAAAGCACACAAATGCATAGCATTCTTCATCGAAGTGCGAATTCCAGTCCAGCACGACCTCATGTTTACCCGCAACGAGCCGGACGGTCCGGGTTTCGAGTGTCAGGTCAGGTGTGTGGTTAAATGGCTTGCTGCTTTTTCGTAGTTCCGAAACGAGTTCCGTATCCTGTAAAGCCTCTACCCAAATGCTTACAGCAGGCATTTTGCCTCTTACTGGCAGCATTTGAGCAACTGAATGCGCGATGACCTTCCATTCGTCGGACCCCGGCAGTTCCTTCAACTCCAACGCGGATGAGGCCCGGATCTGCGCCCTGGCGACCAGGTTTTCCGGGTCAGAAACCTTAGTTTGAGGCAAATACTGGCCCGAGCGCCACAATTCCAGTTGCAGTTCTTCCAAATGCTCTTCACCCACTTCCCGTGGCGAGCAGTTGTACCTTTTAGCTACCGCCGCGGCGATTGCCACGGCCTGGCCCCCGGTAGCGCTGGTGGCCATGACGCGCGTGGATGCAAATGCTACGTGCGTTGCGCTGATGATCCGGCCGGCGATAAAGAGGTTATCAATGTTTTTGCTATAAAAGCATCGGTAGGGGATGCTGTAAACGCCTTTACTGTGCCACTGATTACAGCCAGCCTGGTCGCTGTATACACCGTCGGCAGGGTGAAGGTCTAGGCTCCAGCCGCCGAATGCAACGGTATCGTGAAAGGTTTTTTGTTCTACTACGTCTTGCTGTCTGAGCAGATAATCCCCTTCGAACCGCCGGCTCTCACGCTTCCCCGGAATGGCACCGACCCATTCGAGGGTCATGTTTTCGGCTTCCGGGAACTCACCAGAGTTTTTGATATAGTTCCATGCGCCATACACGACTTTCCAGAGTTCCCATTTGATCTGCTCCGTATCGTGCACGGTATCCAGCCGGCCGCCGTATTCGAGCCACCAGAGCCGGCAACCAAAATCTTTGGGGTTGAAAGTTTTATGGCGGGGTATTTCAGTAATGTCCTGCAATGCGAAGGACGGAGGCACAAACTTTACCGGACGGCCTATGTCTTTGGAATAAAAATACATGGAATGTCCCAGTAGTTCGCCATAGGACTTGTCTGGTGCGAATTTCTCCCCGAACTCGTCCATCGACTCGGCCCCCATCCGGAATGCGGCGCCGGCCAGGAAGCCCACGATACCGTCACCCGAAGCGTCGCAGAACAGCGGTGCAGACAATTTGTACCGGGTACTGTTCTGGCTGCAAAATGCCTGCAGGGATTCGATCCGGTCGGTCCCCTCATTTTGTGTTTTATCAAGATCATATACTGCCGTGTTCAGGAGTAGCGTGATATTTTCCTCCAGGGTCACCTTTTCCAATAGCACCGTATCAAATATCAGGGGATTGCCATCGGGGTTCCGGAAGGCATTTTCAAGCATGATCTCATCAATGACCCCGCCTTCGCGCGCCCAGCGGTTGTTGTTGCCCATGTGTGAAGTTGCGCCCAGTATCCATAACCTGACTTCGCTGGAACAGTTGCCGCCCAGTACAGGCCTGTCTTGTACCAGCACGACCTTCAGTCCTGCGCGCGCTGCCGTAATGGCCCCGCAGGTACCTGTCAAGCCTCCTCCCGTGATCACAAGGTCTGCGGCAATCGCAATGGTTTTTGGTTCTCTTTTGTGTGTTGATTCTCCGATTATCATTTCGTCAGATAGTTTATGTCATAGGTTGCACAACCTTGCTGTCATGCGATTGATTATTTCAGTTCGATATCGGTTTCGGTCGTGACAAAACCGGTGGGTTTGAGAATGGTTATAGATAATTGTTTTTCAAAACCGCGCACCGGAATGTTGATTTCCTTATGCTCGCCCGGGTTGAGGTCCGGTAATGCGATGGTTGCGGTGCCGGATTTCAGCAGGTAGCTTTTCAGGGCACGTGCCGGGAAGTCTCCGCGTGCCGTTACCTTTACCGTGAGGTGGTGCACGCCTTGTTCACCTGGTTTGAAACTCACCTTTTCAACTGTCAGCGGTGACAGTTCTTTCTGGTGGACTGCGTAGGCGGGTCTCGGTGAACGTTCCGGACCCACGATACCCCACGGGCGGAAACCATTGACGTTCGTGCCGAACAGCTTGCTGCGATAATCGTTGTAGGTCCACCAGGATGTAGCCACCACATAAGGCCTTTTCCTGACTTCCGCCATTACATCGCTGATATGCTGAGCCTGAAAAGCTTCTCCTCCCTTACCGTCGGAACGGGTGCCCCATTCACTGATGAAAATGGGTTTGTCCGGATACAGCTGATGAATATGGTCCAGCGCTTTGGCATGGTTACCATAAGTATTGGTAGAAACAAAATCGACATACTGGCTGGCTTCGTCCTCCGGTTTGGGAGGGAACGCATTCAGGAGCATGCTCGCAAATGTGTAGAGGCGCGTGGGATCGAGCTCGCGTGCGTAGGCGATCATATCTTTCGTCCAGCGCTGGCCGGCGGCAGTGGTAGACCCATATTCATTCCCGACGCTGTACGCAATCACGCTCGGGTGGTTCCAGTCACGCTCGGCCATTTCACGGAACTGCGCTCGAAACTTAACGCGCATCGAATCATTATCCATTTGCTTTGGCGTGAGCTGCCAGTTACCCGCTTCGGTAATGATGAGCATGCCGTAGCGGTCGGCCAGGTCATAGAAGTATTCGGAAGGCGTGTAATGCGTAAGTCGCTGAAACTCCATTCCCGCTTCTTTCATCAAACGGAAGTCCTTCTCAATTAACCAATCAGGCTCCAGTGAACCTAGTCCGGGATAGTCGATCACGCGATTGCCACCCCCGACTTTCAACGGTTTGCCGTTCAAAAGAATCTGACTTCCGCTCACCTCAATTTTTCGGATCCCAAAATTCGAAGCAAGCGTATCCGTTCCGATGACGGTTTTCAGTTCGTAAAGATTAGGTTGATCCAAATCCCAAAGCTTCACCTGTGCAGCCGCCAACGTTGCTTCGGCTTCCAGCATAGCCGTTTGTCCGGCCGGTATGCTTGTGGTTTTGGTTTTCCATTTCAAAGTCAGTGGTTTTTTGTCCTGCCAAACCGTCAGATCGACCTTGGGAGACGAAGCGCCTGCAGACGCATTGCGGACCCTCACTTTGGCTGTCACCACAGCAGTACCTTTACCCAGATCGGGCAATGTCTCGATCTTCACATTCTCGGTATAAACCTCCGGCTCGATGGTCAGGTAAACCGGCCTGACAATGCCGCCATAGTTCACCCAACCCACAAATCCGTCGTTGATATCGCCCTTGTCCTTAATGCCGGGGATCGTATTTGTCTTCCAGGTATCGTTATTGACTGCCACTACCAGCAGGTTGTTGCCATCCTTCAACTGCTCCGTCACATCGAAGCTGAACGGCGTGTAACCACCCTCATGCTCGCCGACCTTCTGGCCGTTCAGCCATACGTTGGTTTTATAATAGGCGCCGTCGAAATGCAGGATCACCCTTTTCCCTGAAACCGGTTTCCAGGCGAAAGTCTTGCGGTACCAGGCCGTCCCCGTGTAAAAATCGTAGCGCGGGTCCGTCGAAAAACAATGCGGTACCGTCACCTTATCCTGGCGACTTTCCTGTGCGATGCCGTCGCGGTACCACTGGTTGGCGATACCCAGCCCAGCCGGGTCGAGCAGGAACCACCATTCACCATGCAGCGGAATCGCATTGGGCTGCCGGATATGGTACTGGGCGGCGCCCCGTTGGGCGGCATCCCGTTGGGCTGCATTCAGCTGGGCTGCGACCTTCGTGCAATGAAGTGTTAGTAATATTGAAAAGATAAAAAGGGCTAAGCGTTTCATTATGTGGATGTCGTTCGGTTATGGTTTTGTTTTATTAGCGGTTGAATTTTGTTTTTTTTGTAAAAAGCGATTTCAGATATGGCAACTTCACACACCGTCCCTACCCGTTTGAGCAACTTGCAAAGTGAATTGCTGAAACTTTATTCCTATAATGTTTCTGATGAACAGTTAAGGGATATTCAGAAAATGTTGGCTGATTATTTTGCGCGGAAAATTGATTCAGAAATGGATCGGCTGTGGGAAGCGAATGATTGGAGCGAACAAACCGTTGAGTCCTGGAAATCGGAACATATGCGTAGCAAATCTTCCAAATGAGGATTGTTCTCGATACAAATGTTCTGCTGATTAGTATCCTTAAAGACATTGATTTTCCCAGGTTATCTGTCATCAGGGTAGACGAGTTTCTTCAAATGGTGAATTCTCAATAGTAGTCAACTTCACCTTCCGGGCCGCGCTGAACGGGATTAATGCCGAAATCAACACCACCACAGCCACACCCGCCGTCACCAACGTTCCCTCCGTGGTTAAAAAGCTCAGAATGAACAGCATTACTGCCGTGAATAGCAGCGCCGCGGCGATTACCTGCAATCCGAAACGGTTTTGCTTTTTGATTTCCAATGCTTCTTCCGCGTCCATTTCCACGGCATTCTGCCTCCGCTGGTCCCTGGAAAGTGTATAAATCGTGTATTCATCGGCGATCATGTCTTTGGATCGTGCCCAAAGTTCGTAAGCGAGCAGCAGCAGCAGCGGCAGGCCGACGCCAACGATCGTTTCCATTCCCCTGGAGAGTTTGAAGTCCAGCAGGGTCGGGGCGAGTGTTTTGAAAAACAAATTCACACATAACCCGATGCTCGTGATCCAGAGTGTGGTCCGGCCATTGAGTCTCTTGGAAAACAATGCCCATAGCGGAGGAGCCAGAAGCGGGCCACCAGAGATGGCCGAAATACTTAGGACCACTTCGACAATGCCTCCCGCAGACGGTACCAGCAATGCAATGCCGATCATACCCAGCCCAAAAAACCAGGACGAGCCGCGCGCGACGCGGATCAGTTGCTTATCGGAGGCTGCCGGGTTCACCATCCCTTTATAAATGTCATTGGTAAATACCGCCGATACCACGTTCAAAGCGGTATTCGCGCTGGCAGACGTTGAAAAATACATCCCTGTCAGCATGAGGCCCAGCAGACCGGGAGGCAGCACGAGTTTGCAGATCATCAGGTAGGCATTCTCGGTATCCAGGCCCGTCAGTGAAGGATTAATGGCCTTGTAAATCATCGGCGGGAACATCCAGATCACCGGGCTGATCAGGTACAATCCTGCGAAGAGAAATGCCACTTTTTTGGCCGATTTCTCACTGTCAACACTCGTGTAGCGCTGCACCATCGTCCAGTTGCCGCCGATGTAGCAAATGTGGTAAATCACAAATGCGGCTACGAAGCCGAGCGTGTATTCGCCATTGAGCAAATTGAAAAAGTCATCGGGGATATTGTTGGTGAATCCTTCCCAGCCTCCAACCTTGTCGAACGAAAGCGGAAGCAGGATGAACACCGCGGCGGAAAGCACCACAAA
The DNA here is from genome assembly GCF_059568735.1 of Dyadobacter ginsengisoli DSM 21015. Classification (NCBI taxonomy): domain Bacteria; kingdom Pseudomonadati; phylum Bacteroidota; class Cytophagia; order Cytophagales; family Spirosomataceae; genus Dyadobacter; species Dyadobacter ginsengisoli. The sequence goes on along the minus strand of NZ_JCANTY010000004.1, from coordinate 314,091 downwards.
TTGAAGAATGTCCGTCACCATCACCGCCCAAAGGCCACCCACCGCCGTGTAGGCAATCATAAAAAGCCCCAAACCAATCGTGCAGGGCACCAGCGGCAGGTCCAGCGAAGCACTCACCAGCTTGGCCACCGGGTACAGCACTGAGCCTTTAATAAACACCGAAACCAGCGTGAAAATGAAGATATAAGTCTTTTGAACCGGCAGTCCGAGGCGTTCGCGGATGAACTCGGCGGCGGTGAGCGCGCCGGTGCGTTTCCAGCGCGGGGCGAGGTAAATAGCGGTGATCAGCGCGCCGATGCACATCGTCCATTGAATGGTAATGGCCACCCAGCCGTGTTTGTAGGCAATGGAACCCCAGGCCACAAAGGTGCCGGCAGAGAAAAAGCTCATAAACAGCGAGAGTCCGCCGATGAACCACGGCACCGCTTCGCCGCCCGCGAAAAAGGATTTCAGATTGCGCCCCGTCCGGGCAAAAAGCATCCCGATGCCCATCACGAATGCGGAGAATACGAGAATGACAATGGTATCGGTGGAGTTGTTCATAAGATGGCTGTAAGCTGTAAGCAATAGGCTATAAGCTTGATGGTTGTTGTTTATGGTTCTCTAATGCGTAGGGCCTACGGCATATAGCTTAAAGCCTATTGCTTATTGCTTAAAGCCTATAGCCAACGTCCTGCTTCCGAATGCGGGGAGCTTGATGTTCGTGATTGCGGCTTTTTGGTTTGTTTCGGCCCATTTCATGGTTACGGGCGCATTGTTTTCGGAAACTTTGCTGTTGTCGATTTTCAGGTTGAAGCTCGTGGGTCGCGGGCTGTTGTTGAGCAGGGTGATGTAATAGGTGTTTTTTGTTTCAGATTTTGACACGATAGGATCAATGGACGGGCTGTCGGCAGCGACGAAGCCTTCTTTGATCACTAAACTGGCTTTATCGCCGAAAACGGTGCCGGGCGCGAAGCCGTACGTCTGATGCGGGCCTACTTTGGGCGTCACAAAACCACGCGGGAACAGCACTTTGCCATCCGAGCGCAATGCGGCTTCCGAGAGCAAGTAATCGGTAATCCAGCCGACTTGCCACCACGCGTGGTGCGGGTAGGGGCCTGCGCCGCGGTTCATGGCGTTCCAGTAGTAGGAAGCAACGCTCGTTTTGCTATCGACGAATGCATCCCGGCCAATGGCCGACGCACGGGCCATATCCGCGAAAAGCTGCTCGCCCGTAAGCTGGTAAATGCGGATGAACAGGCCCGCATGGCTCGCCAGCTGAATGGGTCCGTGGCGTGTGGCAGATCCGAAAATGCCGCCATGCTCGAAACTGAGGCCGGTTTGGCTGATCTCCCAGTCCTCACGGGTAACGCCATTCACGGTCTTGGGTTTGTGATCGGCAATAGGGTGGGTGTAAATGGACGAAGTATAAATCTTCGCGCAGGCAATCGCAGCCTCCTGGTACTTTTTGTTTTGGGTTAAATCAAACAAATCCAGCAATGCCTGCGCCGACTGGCCGGTTGCAAAGTCGGGTGCGTAACGCGCGTCCCCGCATACGCCCAGGAAGGCGCCTGTTTCGACAGCGTTTTTGAGGAACCAGTCGGCCCCTTTTTCGGCGGCTTTCAGGTATTTTTCGTCTTTGAGAATGCGGTGCGCGACGATCAAACCGTAAAAAGTCGGTCTTACATCCTTAATATCCTTAAAAATCTCCTGCTCGGTTTTGCGATCGTAGGCAACGGCGAAGCTGCCGTCTTCGCGCTGCCAGCTCAGTAGCTTTTCCGCACCGATGCGCAGCCGTTCCTTCAATTCCGCATTGTCGGGTTCAAAAAGCAGCATATTGCCCACATCGAGCATTACATAATAGGTTAATGCAATGGGTTCCACCACCTCGCCCCATTCCTCAACAAACTTTTTCTTTTTGGCCAAATAATACTGGCCCTCGACGGCACCTTTGAAGAAACCTTCGTCGGTTTGCTGCTGCACGAGTTTGAAATTTTCGGCTGGCGGAAGCACTTTTTGGGTCAGTTCGGGATCTTTGGTGGCATTGGCGAGCATCCACATGGCACCGTAATCCGAGTTTTTCATCGCATCCTTATCGGAACCGACTACGCCGCCGAGGTACGACTGCGCGCCGATCTGCTTGCCTTTGAACTCCTCGATATTCCAGAGCGACGTCTTGGGATCGGTCAGGTAATGGTGCATTTTTTCGATGCGATCGGTCAGTGCCTGCTTACTTTGCCGGAGCGCCAGGGTTTCGCGGAATTTGTAAATGTCCACGGCCGCATGTTTGGTAGCCTCAAACCAGTCGCCGGCGATGAGGCTGTAACGGAAAGTGTAGGAAACCGACTGCCCAGCCTCCATTTCCGACTTTTCTTCTCCCAAAACCGGGTAATACAACGTCGGCGAAAGCTGCGCCTTCCGGTTCATATGCGAGAGGCCCAGATGCCAGTCGATCTGCGTGATCTGGTCTTTCGCCCACGGATCGCGTGCGAGGCCGGGTTCGGGAACTACCGACAGGGTAATGCCGTCCTTGCTGCTCACCAGCGGACTCAGCGTAGAGGCACAACGCTCGCGATATACCACCGGGCGGTTGGGAATGCCGTGGCCATAGGCATAGGCCAATGCAAAGTTTTTTTGCATAAAATTCCCCTGAAAATACCCCGGTACCGACACCCAGCTCATCTGTTCCAGCGGCAAAGCGGCAAGGGTAGGGGAAGCGAGCGAGAAAAAGCCCTTTTTCTTGGCATTCAGCGTCATTTTTACCTGAATATCATTCGGGAAACGCGGGTCGATCTGCCAATGTGCCGTGACGGTAGCAATGTCGGTTTCGGATTGGAATTCCAGTCCGTTATCTTTTGCAACACCCGTTTTTGGGAAAAAATGGATGGCCTGGCCGGCGGTGTTTAATGCCACGCCGGTAGTGCTTTCTTTCCACTGGGTTTGCTGGTAATGGTAGGCATCTTCCGGGAATTTGCCGCCGGTGATCTTTTCAAAAGTCTCGGCGGATTCGGTGGAAGGTTTGGTTTCGGAATACAGCAAAGTATACTCGCCGGATGGCGCCGCCACCTTGGTCCACCGGCCTTTTTGGTTCACGGAAACTTCCTCGATTTTCAATGTACCATCGGTTTCGCGCCATTGGACGCGAATGGAATTGTTGGTCAATGCTTTCACAGACGTTCGCTGGGCCGGGGCTTGCAAAACGGTGAGAATGCTAAGTAAAATCGGTAGTAACAAGGTTATTCGTTTCATTTTTCCTGGATAAGGTCTTTGATACCGTCGGTTGCGAAGGACATTAACCGGCCTTCCTCATTGGTGTAAAGCAGGTACGCGTCGATATCTTTCCGGTTTTTTAAAAAGGTTTTGGTCGATTCTAGCCCCATGACGAAGAATGCGGTATCGTAGCCGTCGGCGGTGATCGCGTCTTTGGCAAACACCGTTACGCTCAGAAGCGGTGTCTGTTCCATCCCGCCCGTGCGCGGGTCGATAATGTGGTTATAGGTAATACCGTTGCGGGTAATGTGGTTGCGGTAATTGCCCGCGGTGGTCATGGCGCGGTCGGTAAGGTGTACGGTGGCTGCCAATGCAGCGGGTTTAAGCGGGTTTTCAATGCCGGTTATCCAGCGGGTACCCCCGTTTTTCATCCCCGAGCAAAGCACTTCCCCGCCGATCTCGACCATAAAGCGGTTGACATGCTGACTTTTCAGAAATGTTCCGACGATATCCACCGAATAACCCTGCGCAATGCCATTAAAATCCAGCTTTACGCCCGGGCGGGTCCTTACTTCCTTATTGTTAAATTCAATTTGCTTAAAACCAACCCATTTCAGCAGTGAATCCACGTTCACACTCTCCGGATCGATGTTCTTTTTATTCCCAAAACCATAAGCTTCCGTAAGCGGCATGATCGTAGGGTCGAATGCACCGCCTGTCGCTTCATGAATTTCTTTTGATTTAACCAAAACTTCATAAAACCACGGCGAGCGGAAAGAATGCCTTGCGCTCGCATTAAATGCAGAAAGCTCCGAATCCGGCCGGTAGAGTGAGAGGCATTTATCAAAATCAGTCAGAATGGAGTCAATAGTATGCTTGAAATTACGGTTTTCCGGGTCGAAATAGCGGATATGGTAGGTTGTGCCCTGCGCCTCGCCGTCGATGGAGATCATATCAGCATCCCCCACGCGAGCTGCCATTGTCGCCAACGGCAGCATCATCGTAAGGAGGGTGGACATTACTCCGGCAATATGTATCGCAGTGCTATTCAAAGCAGGTCAGGGTTGTGGGGCGAGGGTTTCACCTTTGAGTATCCCGGTCAATTCAGGTAAATGTTCCTGATAAATTCCACGGGGCGTAGTCTTGTATTTGGTCGCCAGATAGGATGCAAAACCGACTACTTCGCCCATCATTCCGCACGTACGCATGACCCGCGTGCTCCCGAACGCCACGTGCGTGGTGCTGATGTTGCGGCCGGCCATGAAGAGATTCTGGATGTTCTTGGAATACAAACAACGGTAAGGGATAGTGTATGGCGCCACTTTAATATGCTTGGTTCCTGCAAAAAACTCCTGTCCTTCGAAGTATTTGCTGTTTTTGGCGTCAGGGAAATGCAGGTCGATCGTCCAGGTAGCTGTCACTGAGCCGTCGGGATAAAACTTGCCTTCCTGAATATCCATCTGGTTCAGGATATGATCGCCGATAATCCTGCGCGACTCGCGTTTGCCGCCGATGTAAGCCACCCAGGCGAGTTCTTTTTTGCCGTATTTGGCAGGTTTGTTCTTTTTTAAATAGGACCAGTTGCCGTAAATCGCGCGGAGGTTATGGTCGCGGATCTGCTCTGCCTGGGTAATGGTGTTGAAATTCCCGAAACCGGTTTCCCATTGCCAGTCGGATTTAGGTTCGTCGATGTGGTATTCGTCGGAAAACTGCATGGCCCAGGGCGTTTCGGGGAAAGATGAAACGGTATCCCGGTCCACGGAAGCCCACAGATTGGAAGTGCCTAATGTAAAATCATCGGACTTTTCGGCCGCCAGCGACTCGCCGGTTTCAGCTTGGCTTTCACGGCCCATCCGGAATTCGGCACCGGCCAGGAAGCCCACGGTGCCGTCGCCGGTGCAATCGGAGAAGAATGATCCGGAAAAGCGCCGCTCCTGATTCGTTGCAATGTCACGGCCTACGACGGCGGTAATGATATCGTTTTCCTTTTCCACTTTGTAAACATGTGTGTTGAGGAAAAGGGAAATATTCGGTTCAGCCTTCACGATAGAAATTTTGCGTGCATCGCCATATTCTTTGGCGTCGGGATTGCCATTACCCGGGTCGCCGTTATCCATTTCGCGAACAATGCGGCCAAGCTTGGGATAGTGGTTCTTATCTACATCGCCCATCAAATGCACCCGCACTTCGGAACTGTTGTTGCCTCCGAGCACAGGCCGGTCCTGAATCAGCGCGACCGTCAGGCCCATTCTGGCTGCCGAAATGGCCGCGCAGGTTCCGGCAATGCCGCCACCGACTACCACCAGGTCAAACCGGCCCGCGTCGGCGGGTTTGTCGGTGATATTCAGCAGTTTCTTGCGGAATGCAGTTAATGTTTCCAACTCGTTGGGCGGTGTGAATTTCAAGTCATCGGTAAAAAGAAGGGCGTCGCAGCGGCCGTTGAAGCCGGTAAGGTCTTTCAGCGCAAGCCTGGTATCGCTGTTTTTTATATCGATCACGCCACCGTCATACCATTTCCATGCGTCAGAGCCACTTTCACCGAATGTCTGCCCGACGGACTTCCCATCGATCATGACCTGGAATTTGCCCGGGCCTTTCGGGAACGGTGCCCAATCCTTGGTACGCACCCACAGATGATACTTGCCTGTTTTAGGAAATTTTACCGTGGTTGTGGCATCCTTCACCGGGCGTCCCATCCCGTGTGCCATCAGATAGGAAGAGTTCATGACCACAAACGATTGCTGGTCGATCACCCAGCCGCCTTTGTCGGCGAAGGATTCAGTTTCCACGAAGATGTGGTTTTGAGCAGAGGCGGTAGCCGCCGCCAGGAACATCGCGAGCATCACGATGCAGTAGGCCATGCATCGGATGGGTCCGATGGGTCGGATGGCCTGGGGAGCCCAGGTAGTCCAGGTAGTCCTGACCCGGATGGCCCGGGTGGCCCAGGGTTGAAACCCTGGGTTGGGGAGGCCGGGTTTAGACCCGGCGGTATGGGGAGATATCATGGTTTTTGGAGCAGTTTTTTGATTAGTTGGGATTGTTCTTCATTGGCGGTAGCCAGGTTGGTTTGGAGGTTGGCTGCCAGTTTTGATGAGAGTGGGATTGCACCCAGTTTTTTCAGAATCGCGATCTGCATGCTGTATGAGGTCTTCTGATAAACTTCCCAAAGCCAGGTTTGACGTTCGGTCATTTTCAGGAAATCGTTCTCTACGCGCTGCAATGCATATTTGGCTATGAACGTGTTTTTACTAGCGATGATCGCCTGGATATCCTGTTCAAATGCTTTCCCGACCCGGCCGTCGCTGTTCATTACTTTCGCCATCGCCCAGTACTGGTAATGATGGTTGCTGCTTTGTAAAAAGCGGTGGAGCAGCGCATCGCTGGTGTAGCTTTCGATGATTTTCTTTATTTCCGGTACAGCCTTTCCGTAGGCGATGTGCCACAGGGTGTAGCAGGTATAAACTGCGCCGTCGATGACCTGATTTTTAATCGTCTTCAAAGTGGCACCGGCCTTGGCGTCGACGGAATCGGTGAGGTTATCTGTGCCTTTGGTAATCAGGTCTTCCATTTCCAGGTCTGCGAAAATGGAGTTGGTCTGACTGAGGATATCCCGCAGCTTCTCATAATCCGCTTCTTTGAATTCGTCGTGGTCAACTTTGGTGAGCACTTTCCCTTCGGGTAGGTCGTAACGTTCGTAGTTGCCCAGCAGGTCCCAGTAAAAATTGATATACACCGGCTTGCATTCATTGGTGTAGCAAACCGGTGTGAAAATGTTCCTGAAGAAGTACTGCGGCTGCCCTTTTTCGTCGAGCGCGAGTTTCAGCGTGTAGGTCAATGTGTCGTTCTCCGTTATCGTGAACTCCCTGACCCGCTCCCTTGGATTGTCTTGCAAAGGAGCGGCCGTCAGCATTGCCAGGAAGAAAAATACATTGACCATCAGATAAAAATTTTCAACAATTACTTCCGGTTACCACTACTTCCAATCCGGATTCTGTTCCAGTTTCGGGTTCGCATTGATCTCGTCGAGCGGGATCGGGAAGTATTTGTTTTTGGCCGTCACATTGCGGGTCGGATATACGTCGTTGACTGCTTTCGGAATAACGGTCAGGAACTTGCCCGTGCGGGTAAGGTCATACCAACGGTCACCTTCGGCGAAGAACTCCCAGGCGCGTTCCTGTAAAACCGCTTCGATAAATGCATCTTTGGATAAACCGGTTTTGAGATCCGGCAAGCCAGCCCGTTTTCTGACCGGGTTGATAAAATCATAGGCGGCAGCTGAGGCACCATTCAGCCGGGCCTCGGCTTCGGCGGCGATCAAGTACATATCCGGCAGGCGGAAAATGGGGATATTGGGGATGAGCCCGACGGTTGATACCGGGTCCTGGTATTTTTTGATCAATACACCCTTGGTGGTAATGGGTGTAATGCTCTTCTGAGGCACCGTTACACCGGCTTTGTTCACGTAGCTGGTGTCCAGTAATGTGCGGCGTTTGTCCGTAGGGTCGAAGGATTTGAAGAATGCCTCATAGGCGAACATCGAGCCGAAAGACGTACGGGCATATTCGAGGCCGGCACTTCCCGGAGGGCCGCAAAGGCCGGTCAGCTGGTGACCAAGGCCCGGGGAGACAGGATCCGCTTCGTATGCCCACATATTTTCCACCCTGGCGGCGTCTTCCTTGTCATATTTATATACATCCCGGACATCGGCCATAAGCGAATATTTACCCGAGTTGATCACGTCTTTGGCTTTTTCCAGTGCCTTTGCCCAGTCTTCATTGTACAATGCAGCTTTGGCATACAATGCGCTCACTACCTCTTTGGCAACACGGCCTTTGTCCACTGTCGGATACGAGACAAGTCCCGCCGCCAGTGCCTGATCGAGGTCGGCGTAAATCTGTTTGTACACCTCTGCTTTGGAGCTTTTGGCGGTCAATGCTTCGGCTTCCGTGTAGCTGGGAGTAATTTTGACAGGGATATCACCAAAATTTTTGCTTAAAAACCAGTGATAAAATGCCCGTAGGAAATAAGCCTCTCCAATGATTTGCTTCTTGCGCGCCTCGTCCATGTTGGCATCCGGTACTTTGGCGATTACCCAGTTGGTTTTTTCGATACCGTTATAACACGAAGTCCAGATCTGTTGCGGCGATTCACTGGTGCGCGCATTGCTTTTCTGCGTCGTATAGTTGACGTCGTAGGTGAAGAGCGTCAGCGTATTACGCCCCACCACACCGCGCGGGTAAGTCTGATCGTCGCTGAGGTCGGCGATTAATGTCAGCGCGGGGCCACCGCCCAGTCCGCCCAAAGCGCCATAGGCCGAGATCAGTCCTTTCTCCGCATCGGCAGCGGTTTTGTAGAACGCCTCGGTGTAGATAGACGAGTAAATTGTTTCATCGAGCTGGCAGGATGGTGCGATCAGCGCAGTTCCGGCCATGCCCAGGAATGTGGTTATTTTCAGTAGCTTTTTCATATCTGTTGAACTCAAGGTCTGCAAAGAGGATTTAGGGGCGATTTAGAATGTGACCTGGATACCGCCCAGGAATGATCTGGACTGGGGATACACGAAGTTATCCACGCCAATGACCGTGTTCGAGCCGGCATACGTATTCACCTCGGGGTCGTAGCCGCTGTAATTCGTGATCGTAAACAGGTTGTTCGCGCTCACATACAGGCGAATGCCCTGCACACCTTTGAACCGTGGCACTGTGTAGCCCAGCGTCAGGTTTTTGCAGCGCAGGTATGAACCGTCTTCTACCACATAGTTGCTGATCGGCAGACGGCCACCCTGAAACCCGCTTACATACTGGTTGTTCGGGTTGGTTGGTGACCAGCGGTTTGCCACGCCTGCGAGCAGATTTCGCTGTCCCAACGGATTTTCAAAAGAAAGACGGCTGGCATTGTAAATGTCGTTACCCTGTGAGCCGGAAATGAAAGCGCCCAGGTCGAAACCTTTGTAAGACAGATTCGTTGAAAAACCATAGATGAATTTCGGGTTGGGATTACCGACGATCATCTGGTCAGCGGCAGTAATCTGTCCGTCACCGGTAATGTCTTTTACTTTGTGCCCTCCGAGGCGTCCGTCATAACCCGGCAGGATGGTTTCACCGGTCTGGTTTACGCCGTCGAAGACATAGCTCTTGAACATACCCAGCGGCTGTCCGATTTTGAGGATCGTGTAAGTGGTCATGAAGCGCTCGTTGGTAACACCGCCGTCCAGGTCGAGCACCTTGTTGCGGTTGATGGTTGCATTCGCCGAAACGTCCCACTTCAGTTTGCCATCCAGGATACGTGCATTTACAGCCAGTTCGAGGCCCTTGTTTTGCAATGCGGCGAAGTTTCCGGTGATATTGCCGTAACCTGAACTGAGTGGTAAGGTCTTGACATACAGAAGATCATCTGTTTTTTTCTGGTACACATCCGCAATGATGCTGACGCGGTTGTTCAGCAGGCTGATATCCACACCGAGATTGGTTTGTTTAGACCGCTCCCAGCGCAGGTCGGGGTTGGCAATGCCGGTAGGCTCGATACCTGTGACGTAGGTATGGTTGATCATATAGCTGTTGCCGGTAGCCACAGTCGCCAATGACTGGTAGGGATCGATGCCTCCTGCGTTACCCGTAATACCATAACTTCCGCGCAGTTTGAAATCCGACAGCCAGGTGATATCCTTCATGAATGGCTCTTCGATCAGGCGGTAGGCGGCAGACACTGCGGGAAACAGACCATATTTGTGGTTGGCCCCGAACTTGCTGGAACCGTCTACACGGGCTGTAACGTCGATGAAGAACTTGTCTTTGAAGCCGTAGTTTACACGTGCCATGTAGGAATCGAGGCGCTGGCTGCTCCGGCCACTGCTGATCGTGCGGGTCAATGCAAGCTGCATCGCCTCGTTTCTGGTAGCATCGTTGGGGAAGCCGGAGGCGCTCATGATATTGGAATTGCCTTGTTCAAGCTGGGTACCGAACACCGCCGTGGCTTTGAATGAATGTATTTTGGCAAATGTGGTGCTATAAGTCAGGATACTTTCGTGCAATAGAGCCAGATAGTTGGAATTGGCTTTGGTCCCTGAGCCGGAGTTGTCATTCAGGTCGCTTTTGTTGACGATCGACCGGGGCGAGTAACCGTCAAACAGTTCTCCCTTCTGATCGAGGTTGAAAGACGCCCGGTAGGTGAGGCCTTTGAAAAGATTGAATTCTCCGTACAGGTTGGCCAACGTACGTTTGATGGCGCGTTTGTTTAGCACTGCCGAGAAGTTCAGCGGGTTCACAACCTCGCGGTACTGTCCGCCGGCCTGTTCGCCGAATGGGAAAATGCTGCCATCGGGGCGATAGGGTTGTAGCATAGGAGGTGCGCCGATGGCCGCCCCCAATACGGAGGAGAGTACTGCGCCACCATCACCGATGTTGGTACCGCCTGTCTGGACACCGTTGGCAATGGAATAGCTACCCAGGATGCTGGTACCGACCTTCACGTTCTTGCTGATGTGATGATCGAGGTTAAGCCGGTAAGAATAACGCTGAAACTGAGACCCGATCAATGTGCCGTCCTGATCGAAGTAATTGAGCGACATCGCCAGCTGGGTTTTTTCGCTGCCCCCATTGATCGAAAGCTGGTGGTTCTGGATCGGCGCTTTGCGGAAGATCAGTTTTTGCCAGTTGACACCCTCGCCGAGTGAAGCGGGGTCGGGGTAGTAATTGTTTTTGAATACTTCATTTTCAACCTGCGCGAACTCCGATGCATTCAGAACGTCCAGCATCTTGTTTACCTTCTGAGTGCCATAATAGCCGTCATAGGTCACGCGTGTCGAACCGTTTTTACCTCTTTTGGTAGTGATCAGGATGACACCGTTGGCCGCACGGGCACCGTAAATGGCCGATGCGGAGGCATCTTTCAATACTTCAACAGATTCGATATCATTCGGGTTGATCGTCGAAAGCGGACTCACGTCCGTAATACCGCCACCGTTGGAAACTTGGATCCCGTCGATTACATAAAGCGGCTCCGAAGATCCGTTGATGGAGTTGGTTCCCCTGATCCTGACACTGATGTTGCCGCCCGGTGAACCTGAGTTCTGGTTAATCTGCACCCCGGCAACGCGCGCCTGAAGGCCTTGTGCGATGTTCGCAACAGGAGTTTGGACCAGATCGGCAGCCTTTACGGATGCGATGGAGCCGGTTGTCTCGACTTTTCGCTGTGTTCCATACCCTACTACCACCACTTCTTCGAGTGCTTTGGTATCTGTTTTCAGTGAAACATCCACTGTGGAGCGGTTGGCGACGGCTACTTCCTCTTTCAGGTATCCCAGAAATGAAAATACGAGTGTTGCATTGCCCGACGCCTGGATGGTGTATACGCCTTCGGCATCGGTAAGTGTTCCCTGTTGTGTGCCTTGTATAGTGATGCTCACTCCGGGAATTATTTCGCCTTTTTCGTCGGTTACCTTGCCTTTCACTGTCGCATTTTGCGCCAGTAACGACGGTGTAATGCCCAGGCAGAGCAAGCTGAGCAGGAACATGTCACGTATTTTTTTCTTCATGTAGGTAAAAATTAGGGTTTGATCAAAAGGATAAAATTGAAATAGTACAATTTATTTCGCTTTTCAGGTGCTGTTTGCAATCGTTCCTGGCACCTGATTTGCATGCCGAATTGCCGTTGCTACCTAAATATAGCTCCGCAGACAGGCGAGATCAATGCAGTTTTAAGCCCGAAAAATCCTGAATTTGAATAAAAACTATCGGGAACGTTTGCGGAGACGTTCCCGATATATGATTTTGCAGATGTTTAATTGGAAAATTTTATATTTTTGTAGTTGATGGGATTTCGTGGCTGTAAACCGGCAGGTAATAGGGGAATTATTTAAAAAATACAATCAATATGATTCAGTGCGTGAAGTGTGCACAGGTGGATGGTATCATGAAAGCAGGCTATGTGCGCGGCAAGCAACGCTATCTGTGCAAATGGTGTAATTACTATTTCACGCAGGCGGAAAAGGACGACTCGGTCGAATCGCTGGTAAAGCGGAGAAGGCACCAGACCACCATTATCGATATCGCCAAATCGCTGGGGGTGTCGAATTCCACGGTTTCGCGGGCCTTGCACGGGCACGCGGATATCAGTCCGGAAACGCGCCAGGCGGTACTGGATAAAGCTGCACAACTCGACTATCAGCCGAACCAGCTGGCGTATAATCTGGCGAAGAGCAGGACGAACACCATTGGCATGATCGTCCCTGAGTTTCACAATCCGTTCTTTCCCAATGTGATCATCGGCGCCCATGAGGTGTTGACGGAAGCGGGTTATAACCTGACGATCATGCAGAGCAACGAATCCTATCAGGTCGAGATTTCGAATGTCCGTGCGATGCTTGCCAACCGGATCGATGGCCTGCTGATCTCCCTCACGCAGGAAACCAATAACTTCGATCACCTCAGCCTTTTTGCGAAGCGGGGTATTCCGCTGATCCAGTTCAACCGGGTGTGCGACCAGATCGATGTACCTAAAGTGGTCGTAAACGACTTCGAGGCGTCATTTAAGGCAGTAGAACATCTTATTTTGAATGGCTACGAACGCATTGCGCATCTCGGCGGGCCACTCACGTTGCAGGTAAGCCAGGAGCGGCTGCGGGGTTACCGGGCGGCGATGGAAAAGTACGGCAAGCCGATCAAGGACCATATGATCATCCAGGGAATGCTTACCCAGCAAAAGGCGCGGATTTACGGCCAGTACCTCCTCGACCTGGCCGACCGGCCCGACGCGATTTTTGCCGTAAACGACTCCTCAGCCATAGAAATCATGCTGATGGCGCAGGAAAAAGGTATTTCCATTCCCGATGAGCTCGGCGTCGTCGGTTTCAGCGACAATGCAGAATCTGCTTACATCGGTCCGGGGCTCACCACCGTTCGCCAGCCTACTATGCAGATCGGACGTACCACTGCGGAATGGATCCTGCAACTGGTGGATGCAGACGAGATTATTGTTAATGAAAAGCGGGTTTTGAATACCGAGCTGGTTGTGAGGGGGTCTTCGAGGCGATGCAGGGACTAGCTTTTGCCAGGAGAGTATTTCAGTGGTAAAAAAAAAGTGCGGCCCCAGAGAAGACGCACTTTATTAACTACAGAATATAATTATGATTGCCTTTGCGGGAGTGCTTAACTGAACACTTCCCTGAATAATTTGAGGCTTTTCGGCACGGCAATGTTGGGATCTTCTTTGCCTTCCATTTCCAGCGATATATAGCCTTTGAAATTAGCCTTTCTCAAAATAGCCGCGATCCGCTTGTAATCCAGATCGAGGTCATAGTAATGTCCGCCGCCATAATAGGTCTTGGCTTGTACGATCGTCGCGTAAGGTGCCAGGCGTTCGAATTGCGGGTAGGGATCCCCTACGAAATTACCCGTGTCCACATTCATACCCATTGCCGGAGAAGAGGCCAGCGGCTTGTAAATTTCCAGCAGATAGTCGATGTTCGACGACAGCCCCCAGTGATTTTCGATCGCGAGCACGACACCTGCTTTTTCTGCTGCCACGAGGCATTCTCCCATGGAATCGATGCACCATTTGATTGCATCCCTATCCGTGTAACCCTGGACCGGCGGCTCTTTGCCATCCTTATAATAGTTGGCATCGCGCTTCACGGTACGCCAGCTGCCGGTGTTCATCCTGATGGCCGGAATTCCCATTTGGGTCGCAAGGTTAATACATTTTATGGTATGTTCAATGTCCTTTTTGCGGTCTTCCGGCTTGGGTTGTACAAAGCTCTGATGGATAGAAAGCAACGGCAAGGCCAGTCCGTTATCGAATGCGAGCCTTTTCAGTTTGTTCATGTAAGGCACCGTTTCGTTGTCCATCTGGCGGTGGAGTATTTCCACTCCGTCGAACCCGAGCCTGGCCGCATCTTCGATCACCTTTTCCACCGGGTATTTTTGTTCCTGAAAATGCCAATAGGAATAGGTAGACACCGCCAGTGGTATCCGTCGGGCCACCGGGGCCGAATCGCGGGTTTTAGCCTGAGCTACGTGGCCTGTCATGGCAGCTGCACCGCCGAGTGCAACGGTTTTGAGCCAATCCCGGCGAGATGCCTTGGCCTGTTCGTTGTATTCCATCATCTGTTTTAGGATAATTGGATTATTATTTTGACAATTTTAAGGATTTTGTTTTAAAACGCTAGCACCCGCGATATCAATTTGTGCCCGGGGAGCTGTGAATATTCACTTTTGCCTTGCCGGATATAGCTCCGGCCAGAAAGGTCTGTGCTTGATGGAAATGGGTTGGAAAAGCCTCATGAAGGCGGATTGGCATAACTTACCAAGTAGAGAACCTTAAACGCGGTACTTCTAGTCAAAAATAAAAACGAAACTATTTTATGAAATTCATTTACCCTTCAGTCCTGGTGTTGCTGGGATTGAGCAGCTGGAACGCCGCTTCCGCACAGGAATCTCCCGATTACAAGGCGCGGAGAGGCCAGATCATGTATAACATTGAAGGTGTTTTCTACGAGTCGTCGACCGGGCTTTTTCTGGAAACCAATGGGAAAAATGAAAAGCCGCATTCCTACCTCTGGCCGCTTTGCGCATTGCTTCAGGCCGCTACCGAATCGGAATCCGTAAGCCCGGGCAAGCAGTATATGAAGCCCGTGCTGGGAGCAATCCGGCAGTACTACAACACACAGGCTCCGGCACCCGGATACCAGGCATATGTAACCAGCGAGCAAAAAGACTCACGGTTTTACGACGACAATCAATGGATTGCGATCGCGTGCCTGGATGCGTACAACCGCACGGGTGAAAAGGATTACCTGGTGGTGGCCGAAGAGATCTACAAGTTTATGATGACAGGGTACGACACCAAGGCGGGCGGCGGACTTTATTGGAAAGAGGACGAAAAGAATACGAAGAATACCTGTTCCAATGGCCCGGGAATATTGGTAGCATTGCAGCTTTACAAGGTTAAGAAAGACCAGGAATACCTCAACACTGCCGTTCAGCTTTACGACTGGACAAAAAAGCAATTGCGTTCACCGGATGGTGTTTATTACGACGCGATCAAGATCCCGTCCCTGAAAATCGATTCGGCAAAATACAGTTACAATACCGGTACGATGCTGCAATCGGCCGTGTTGCTGCACGAAATTACAGGCAAACAGGAGTATCTGGATGAAGCAAGAATACTGGCGGAAGCCTCTAAGAAGCATTTTTATCGCAATAACAAACTTCCCGATAACTATTGGTTCAACGTAGTGCTGCTGCGTGGCTTTGAGGAACTGTATAAGATCGATCCGACAGCCGGCGATTTTCAGATTTTCGTCGCCGATGCCGAACGGATCTGGAAAGACGAGCGGGATGCAAAAGGCCTGCTGGGCCGGAAGCCGGTCAAAACGCTGATCGACCAGGGAGCGATGCTGGAAATGTATGCGAGGTTGGAGAGATTGACGAAACAATAACAAATCAAAAAGGCGCTGTTGGTAAAACCGGACAGCGCCTTTTTTTTTAGTGATTATTCCGAGTCCTTGTAAAGCCCGAACTCGCTGATGGCGATGCTGACGGGAGACTTGGTGATTCTGAGGCGAACTTTCTGGGTTGTTACCGGCGCGTCGAGCTTGGCAAGCTTCTTGGCGCCAACGCTTGTTCCTTTGTAGATTTCCTTCCAGTCATTGTCAACCCAGGCATCGACCGCGAATTCCTCGATACGCTGACCAAGCTTGATATATTCCTGAATACTGATGATATCGAACACCATGGGTTGGGTCATCTCGACGGTTACTTCCGGCGTTTTGAAGTCATCGTCGGTAGCCCAGTAAGTGTCGGTTTTGCCGTCGAGCAGGTTTTTGGCACTGTACACGGAGTTGTAGCCGCGGACGTTAACAGCCCGGGAAGATGCACGTGAGACAAGGTTGTTCGAAAATGTATTCTTCACGTGATCGCCGAATGATTTGAGTGCCGCAACATCGTCGCTGTGTAGCTGTCCGCGTGTATCGGGCGCAAGGCCGAGGTCGAGCGCAGCTCCGCGGCCCACGCTTTTCAAATAGAGGTCGAAAAGCTTTTCAGGGGTTTTAGGTTTTTCCGTCGAGTGATAGAACCAGCCTTTGCGAAGCGGAACATCACATTCGGCAGGGATCCAGAATTTTCCGCCACGGGTACCGCCCGGGTTTTCGGTGGCATTAGCCTGGCCCGGCACGGCTACATGCTGTCCTTCGGATGGTTTGGGGGTGAGGGTTGCCCACGAAGTCGGGTTTACGCTGCCATCCTCGTTGCCTGCCCAGCGAACATCCCAGCCGATATCGCTGAAAATGCTGGCATTAGGTTGCAATTTGCGCGTATAATTCGTCCACGTCGAATCCCACTGATAGTACGTTGTATTATCGATGGAACGCTTCTCGCGTGCGCCGCCGTAATAACCGTCACCGCCGTTAGCTCCGTCGTGCCATGACATGAACAGGTCGCCGTAGTTGGTGTACAGTTCGCGCAGCTGCTCACGATAGATGTTAATGTATTCGGGGGTGCCGTACTGGGCATTGTTGCGGTCCCAGGGGGAGCAGTAAACGCCGAATTTCAGGCCGTGTTTGCGGGCGGCGTCGGCTACCTCTTTGACCAGGTCGCCTTTCCCGTCGCGGAAGGGGCTTTTGGTAATATTGTAATCTGTTGTTTTAGTAGGCCAGAGACAGAACCCGTCGTGGTGTTTGGCTACGAGTACGATGCCGCGCAATCCACCGGCTTTGGCAGCCTGGACGATCTGGTCTGCATTGAAATCCGTGGGATTAAACGTCTTCGGATCAGCGTCGCCGTAGCCCCATTCCTTGTTTTCGAAAGTGGTAGGGGTAAAATGCATGATACCGTATACCTCGGTTTCGTGCCACGCGATTTGGCGCGGTGCAGGCAGCGCTCCATACGGCTTTGGGGGCGTTTGCGCAAATGCGATCGATGCCGTCAGGCAGAGGAGGCCAGTTATTTGTTTAATCATTTTGAAAAGGTGTTTCTGATGATGCAGATAGGGGTTTCACGGTTGAATGTAAATCCGTAGTGAAGATCGTTTTTTTAAAAGAGTTCACAAATTTTTTTGCCAAGGTTCCTGTCGGCTCATGGTGAAATCAACAGAATGTATTGACTGAAACTTAAAAACTGTAACAAAAACATTCATTGTTAAGTCGGAAAACGAAACTCTCTTAAAAGGAAGGCTGATTGGATTCCCGAAAAGTGGAATGGCAAGGCGTCATAAAAGCGATTAGACCTTCCTTCCTCAATCCCGGCTAACCACGAATACATAAGCAGGCTGCATTCCCACTTCCGCGACAATCTTAGCCGGAAGTTCAATGGCACCATTTTTCAGCTTCAAGACCTTTTTACTACCTGCAAATGTAATTTTCGTTTTTGCCGGAATTTCCAGTCCTTCCGGTTTCAGGCTGGCGGGCAGTTTTTCGCCGGCGTCGGCCAGATAGAATGCGTAAATAGTGTCTCCCTTTTTGGTATAGGCCCATTTACCCTGGCGATAAGGTGCCAAAGGCTTGGTCTCATAAATACCTATACCATTTACATTCATCCACTTGCCCATTTCTTCCAGGCGCTGATACGCTTCTTCATGCCATTCGCCATCGGGGCCGGGCGCCACATTCAGGAGCAGGTTGCCGCCTTTCGCTACGATGTCCACGAGGGTATGCACGAGTTTTTGAGTCGATTTGAAATTTTCTTTCGGGATATATGACCACGAATCTCCCATTGTCATGCAGGATTCCCAGGGGATGGACATATAATGGTCGGGGATCGACTGTTCCGGCGTTACATAGTTCTCAAATTCGCCGGTCACGGTACGATCTACGACCAATAGGCCCGGCTGATGTGAACGTGCCATTTTGGCGATGCGGGCCATGTCGATGTCCTGGTCGTATGGAATGGTTTTTTGCCAGCTGATGGTGGTATCGATCGAGCTGAATGGCCTTACCCAGCCGCCGTCGAGCCAGAGGATGTCCACGGAGCCGTAATCCGACATGAGCTCTTCGATCTGGTTGTAGGTGAAGTCTTTGAATTTGCTCCAAAGTTCCGGGCGCTTTTTGGGATCGTAGGAAACGTTCCGGTCCTTGGGTGGGAAGTAAGGCCACCAGTAAGAATCCGTATGCCAGTCGGGTTTGGAGAAATAGGTGCCCGTCATAAAGCCCTGGTTACGGAATGCGGCCAGGACCTCCTTGGTTACATTTGCCTTCGGGTTACTCTTGAATGGCGTATTGGTGATTTTATAGTCGGTGTACTTCGAATCGAACATCGAAAACCCGTCGTGGTGCTTTGTTGTAAAAACCACATACTTCATTCCTGCATTCTTTGCCGCCACCGCCCAGCGCTCCGGGTTGAATTTGACCGGATTGAATGTTTTGGAGATGTCTTCATAAGCCTTTTTGTACTCGTACCAGTCATGCGAATGAGGTCCGCGGCGTTCACACCATCCTTCATCCTCGGGACAGAGCGACCAGGATTCTACAATGCCCCATTGGCTATATGTACCCCAGTGCATCAGCAATCCGAATTTGACATCCTGCCACTTGCTTAATTTCTGTTGTACGAGTGGGTCTGTGGGCGCTACATATTTGGAGTGATTTTGCTCCGAATGCTGCTGTGCGTACGAACCGGAGGCAAAAAGCATCCCGGTCAGCAGCAAAGCTGTCGATTTAAGATTCATGTTGGTTAAGAGATAGTTAGAATTCAGTATTGCTCAATGCATTGCTCTTGCTTAGTCGAAATGGCTTTTTGAAGGAATCACTTTCCCCTCGCCGTCGCCTGTAGTAATGGTGTAAGCAAAACCGGGCTGTACTGAGAAAGCACCTACTTCGCCTTGCTTGTTTACAGCCAGAAAGCCCACCTGAAACGTCTTTGCCCGCTCCGGATCACGCTTTACGATGCGTTCGATTGCTTTTTTACAAGCTTCTTCCGGCGAGGCCCCCGCGCGCATAAATTCCACCACCAGGTGCGTTCCGCAAATGCGGATCACTTCTTCGCCCTGGCCAGACGACGTTGCCGCACCGATTTCATTATCAACGAACAAGCCGGCGCCGATAATGGGAGAGTCGCCTACGCGGCCGCGCATTTTGAAGCCCATGCCGCTCGTGGTGCACATCCCCGACAGGTCGCCGTTGGCATCCAACGCCAGGGTACCCATCGTGTCGTGGTTGAAAGAACCGTCATCGAGTCGTGCCGGAGCGAATGGGCCATGGCCTTTTTCCGGTTTTGATTGTTGGTGCTCTATGTTAATAACTGGCTTATATTCAGCTTTTTTAAGCCAGTTTTTGTATTCCTTGGCCGCGTCGGGCGAAAGTTTTGCTGATTCCAGTTTGAAGCCGTTCGCCAATGCAAACTGCTGTGCTCCTTCACCGGCCAGGAACACGTGAGGCGTGGTTTCCATGACCTTCCGGGCTACCGATATCGGGTGTTTAATCCGCTCAAGAAATGCCACGGACCCGCAGTTCGACTTTTCGTCCATAATGCAGGCGTCGAGCGTCACGTGCCCGTCGCGATCGGGGTTCCCGCCTAATCCGACGCAGCAATTGATGTCGTTTTCAATGGCTATGGCTGCTTGTTCTACCGCATCGATCGCTTTTCCGCCTTTTGCCAGCACAGGCCATGCGGCAGCATTGGAAATCTGGCCGCTGTCCCAGGTTGAGATAACGAGAGGCTTATTGGCAATAGGTGTTTGCGCGAACAACCGGTTCACCCGGGCGAAGGGTAAAGCGAACGCTGAAAGGCGGAGAAAGGAGCGGCGATTGGTGTTCATAGGTGTCTGGTATGATCGTTAGGGCAGGTAGGAATATGGATTTGTAAAATTTTGAAAATACTTGCGAGAGTTATTTAAAATTTTTTCAAATATACATCTCCCGAAATTTGTGATCAATGAAAATATGAAATTTCATAATGCCGGTTGCCGGAAGAGTCTTATTTTGAAACAATTATATTCCGATTGCCGGGAAGAAGGGGTGCCGGATAACCGCTCACGCTCGCTAATTTTTTGCGGCCAACAACCGGGAATTCTGATTAAATGGCCAACTTTGGCCACTGTTATTGAATGAACGAACAACATACACAATGAGTAACTCTCCAAAGGCATGTGTGGATGTGGCTATCAATGCTTATGGCAAGCCTTATCAGACGGCTATTACACTGTTGACGCTGATGAAGCATTCGCACCAATGGATCAATAAAATTTACTTCGTTGAAGAAGCCAAACAGCCGGAGCCTCCCAATTTTAAATTCATTTTTGATCACTTTGGCGACAAAATCGCCTATTACAAGCCAAATGTCTGGCTTTGGACCAATAATGTAAAATTCAATTTTCTTTTGAAGTTCAAGCGGTATCGCCATGCGATCCGCTATCAATATGCCTGGGAGAAATCCGATCAGAAATACCTGCTTGTCATTCATAATGATGTGTATTTCAAAGGAGATCTTGTGGGCGAATATGTGAATGGGATTGGTGCCGCATCGGGAATCGGGAGGATCGGGCAATGCTGGGTTTGTCCGGCACTGGAAGCGGGGTTATGCGGCCCGGAAAAATATACGGAATACAAACCGGGTTATGAGGAGCTGATGAAACTGGCCGCTGCTTACCCGCAGGCGCGCACAGCCGAGTACGGGCGCGTGGTTGATCGGGCAGCGCCATGGCCGTTGCCGGAATGCAGGCTGAATGAGTACGTGGCGATGATCGACCTGGAAAAGACGCGGAAAGATACAAGCCCGCAGGGAAAAGGTGCTGCGTTCGGTTCTTACGACCGGCTGGATGTAGGCGTGAAATGGTTTGCCGACATGAACAATGCTGGTCACAGCTTCCGGCATTTCGATTATGATCCATACGCCACCCATAGCTGGATCAGCCTTCAGAATGCAGGGCATAATGCGATGTTCGACAAGGACCTCTACCGTTATGAAGAGTCCGTAGCGTTGCAATGCCTGAAAGACGAGTTTGACCTTCATCCCTGAAACGGGTATTCAGCGCAGCATGGTACTGGAAATCGAGCATCTGAGTCAGCGTTACGGCAACCGGGAAATTCTTTCAATTTCTTCATTCCGGATCAATCACGGTATTTACTGGATTCAGGGAGAGAATGGTGCCGGCAAATCGACGCTTTTCCGGACTCTGGCGGGGATGCTGCCTTTTGAAGGAACAGTCAAACTCGACGGCCGGTACGACCTGAAGAAAAATCCCGTGGACTACCGTTTAAAGCTGAATCTGGGAGAGGCCGAGCCTCTTTATCCGGCATTCCTGACACCCGCCGATCTGATCGCGTTTGTTGCTGAGGCGCAGCGGGCGTCTAAAGAGCAATGTGATAGCTTGACGGAGGCTTTCGGTGTTCATTATCTTCAGAATCCTTTTGGCAGCTGTTCCAGCGGAATGGTTAAAAAAGTCTCCCTCCTGCTCGCATTTCTCGGAGAGCCATCGCTGATCATTCTCGATGAACCACTTATCACCATTGACCGGGAGGCGCGGGAAGTGCTTTTTCACCTGATCCGGGATTACTATAAGAAGGGCGTGACATTCCTGCTTTCATCCCACCAGCTTTTCGAACAGGAGGGCCTCCACGTATCACAAAGTTTTCGTTTGAAGGACAAAACGCTTGTCAGTGCCGATTTGCCATGAAAATGCTACTGGTTTCCACAGTATCAGCTTTTTTCAGACAACGGGCCGGAATGTTCTTTGTTTTGATGGGCATTCTCTTCGGTTTTCTAAGTGCCGTCGAGCACCATGCATTTGCGGTATTTTTTCTGACGGGGAGGTATGGCATGGTCTGTCTTTTCGGGCTATGGCTGGCTTACTCGCTGTTGTGTGGCCAGTTTTTGGTACGCACCTGGAAGCTGCCCGAATACACATTTATATTTCATGCGCGGGTATGGTCGCCCGCGACCCGCTGGAAGCGTTTTGTGCTGCAAGGTCTCGGCTTTCTGCAGCCAGTCTTATATTACGGCGTGTACCTGGCCATCATTGCCGTTCAGGACGGTTTGTTGGCACGCTTGTGGCCGATTATTCCTTTCTATATCTCATTCACACTTGCGCTGGCCGCCGCCGCCGAATGGAGGATCAGAAACCCTGTGCTTTACGTACCGATCGAGACAGGGTCTATTATACAATGGCCATTTAAACGCCCGGTTTCGTGGTTGTACTGGTCACTGGAATGGTTGTTCCGGGAGCGGGGCATCACGTTGATCGCCGGGAAGCTCGGGGCTATGCTGGTTGCTGCGGGGACCATCCTTTACTATGGCACCGGTCAGTACGATATCCGGATGCCGGCCGTAGGTTTGTCTCTGGCATATCTGCTGAACCTGGGATTGTCTTATGAGCTATATTTCTGGGAATCATCCATATGGCTTTGGGGGCGATCTTTGCCACAGCCGGTCTTTTCCAGGTGGAGCAGGGTGCTCGTCATACATGCCATTCTGATTTTACCGGAAACACTTGTTGCCATTCGCAACGGAGCTTTAAGCTTCGGGGAGGTCGTGCAGTTGTATCTGCTTGGACTGGCCGCGTTGATTATTTCACATTTGTATTTTTACAAAAGGGCAGGTATGCCGGAGAATGCGCTGCAAGTGCTGCTTCTCGGTTTTGTGGGGCTCACATTGCTGATTCTTTATAAGATCCCTCTGCTTCTTATCGCGGGGTGCCTTCTCCTGATCTCTGTATATGTGCATCCGAAATGGTCCGGGATCTGAGGCGGGCATGGGCCACTCCGGATCCCGGATAACGCAGCCTATTTGGGTGGCATCGATGGACGTACTTCTATTTTGCTGGGCAGCGTTCTTGCCGGCATTCTGATGAGGTCGGAAACAATCTGGCCGATGTCTTCCGGTTGGATTTTCCAGGCGTCCTTTTCCGACGGTGCGTGGTTATTGAACTCCGTGGCCACCGATCCAGGCATGATGGTCGTAACCTTGATACCCGCATTGCGAACGTCCATCATCATGGCTTGGCTGAACCCCACCAATCCGAACTTGCTTGCATTGTAAGCAGTTCCCGCCGGGAAAAAGTTGGTCCCTGCCAGGCTGGATATGGTGATGAAGTACCCTTTGGATTCCGTGAGGGCAGCAAGGGAAGCTTTGGCACTGAAAAATACACCGGTAAGGTTAATGTCGATGGTTTCCTGCCACAGTTCTGCGCTCAGCTCCTGGATAGGGGCAAAGTGACCTACCCCTGCATTTGCAACCAGATAGTCGAGACGTCCCCATTGCCCGAGTACGGTCTGTACCGCTTTTTCCTGCGAGGCCAGATTCCTGACGTCCGATGCGATGCCCAGTGCGTAACCTTCGCGGATGCGGTTCAAAGTGCTGGCGGCCTGGTCTGCATTTTCCTGTGACCGGCTGGTGATTGCGACGCGGACCCCGTCCCTGATCAATGATTCAGCGATGCCGTAGCCAATACCTTTGGAACCTCCCGTAATCAGTGCTGTTCTAACTGTTTCTGTCATTACCTGATGCTTTAGTACAAAAAATACACTTCAGGGATAACAGCATCATAGGTCAGAAGGTTTTGAAAAATTGGTTCCGGAGTCGAAAATTTGCATATCCCGGGTGTTTTTCTGAACTGCGATGGCACCGAAAATGCCGAGAAGATAAGCAAACGCGTAAAAGCCCTTTTCGCTGGGGAGCAGGGTCGCATTCCATAATCCGACAACCAGGAGAACGATAGCCAGGATCGTTGAAAACCAGCTGATTCCATAGTAAATGGCTGTGACCGGAATACCCTCCAGCCGGTCGCGGACACTTTTCTGAACGGAGACTGCTGCGAAGAGACCGTACATGAGAACCGTAAAATAATATCCTTTTTCACTCAACAACATCTCGGACCTCCAGAGACCGATGATAAACCCGATCATGCCGGTGCCTAATGCGACCCAGGAGGCCGCAATGAAGGCTCCTGACGTTTTCTGAGTATTCATAGTGTTCATGCTTCGTGTTGGTTTAATGGTGGAGAAGGTTTTTTGCCTGAATATTACGTGATTTTGCGATAAAGTACCATACTTTGTTTATTTGCCGGTCTCTGCCCAATATCCTATTTTTGCCGGCGGTATACATTTTGACAGATTCTAATCCTATTTATGAAGTTAGTAGCAAATAAAGTTGCATTGGTAACAGGAGCCTCGCGCGGTATCGGACGTTCGATCGCGTTGCGCCTGGCTCAGGAAGGTGCTGATGTCGCATTTACATATTTGTCCAGTGTCGAAAAAGGAGAAGCTTTGGCGAGAGAGCTTGAAGCATTTGGAGTAAAAGCGAAGGGGTATCGCTCCGACGCATCCAATTTTGACGCTGCCGACCAACTCGTTACCGATGTTGTAGCTGATTTCGGGAAGTTGGATATTCTCATTAATAATGCGGGTGTAACGCGGGATGGTCTGCTCATGCGCATGAGCGAGGAGCAATGGGACACCGTGATCAATATTAACCTGAAATCGGTTTTCAACCTGACCAAAGCCGCTACCAAGTCCATGATCCGGGCGAAAAGCGGATCTATCATCAATATTACGTCGGTAGTTGGGATCCGTGGTAATGCCGGCCAATCCAACTACGCTGCTTCCAAGGCCGGTATTATCGGCTTTACGAAATCGATCGCGCTGGAATTAGGCTCCCGAAACATTCGCTCGAATGCGGTAGCTCCCGGCTTCATAGAAACGGAAATGACCGATGCCGTAGATGCCAAAGCGGTAGACGACTGGAAGCAATCCATCCCGATGAAGCGGGGCGGGCAACCTGAGGAAGTCGCTGATGCCTGCGTGTTCCTTGCTTCGGATATGTCGCGGTATATTACCGGCCAGGTTATCCAGGTGGACGGTGGTATGTTAACATAGAGTCTTTCTTCGTTAGTAAATAGCTGGCGGTTTCGTTGTATATTGTAACGTCGCCAGCTATTGAATCCCAACACATGCGGTCCGAGCTTATCTTCCAAACCCCTTCCTGGTTCATCCTTTTCTGTCTGCTCGCAGGGACTGCCTACGCCTTTTTGCTTTACCAGCCGCAAGCACCCTGGGGGAAAAGATTGAATTATCTTCTATCCGCTTTTCGTGGAATTACCGTTGCGGTTATCTGCTTTTTGCTACTCAACCCGCTGGTCCGGAGAACTGAAACTTCGGTGGATAAGGCCAAAGTCGTTTTCGCGATCGATAACTCGGAATCGGTGGGTAAGTATGGACGGGATGTAATGGGTGCAGTGAAAGTTGCCGTAGCGGACCTCGCCGCATCGGGTTTTGAAGTGAGCATCGAGACATTGGAGGACTCCAGGCGCATCGACCCCGACTCTATCCGTTTTGAGGGGCGTAAAACCGATCTCAGCGGAATGCTGCAGAGCGTGGGCAGCAACTACGAAGGGCGTAACCTTACAGACGTTATCCTTTTATCCGACGGGATCGTCAATCAAGGTATTTCACCTGCCTATAACCGTTATCCTTTCAAGATCAATACGCTTGCTGTCGGTGACTCGGTCCCCGACCTCGATATCCGCGTGAAAGATGTGGTCAATAACCGCATTGCTTATCTGGGGAATGAATTTCCGGTGCGGGCGGAAATCGTCGCCAACGGACTTGCGGGGAAAACCACGACTGTGAGTCTCAAACAGAACGGACGTGTGATACAAAGTCAGCAGGTGGTGATCGATCGTCCTGATTTTTTCAAGGCTTTTGATTTTAAAACATCGTCTGCGCAGAAAGGAGTGCAGCACTACACCGTCGAGCTCGGAGCAATTTCCGGAGAAACCTCGGGAAGAAACAACCGGAAGGATGTGTATATCGACATCATCGACGGTCGGCAGAAAATATTGCTGATGGCCCTTGCGCCACATCCGGATATTAAAAGCATTCGCAGCGTGATCGAGGCGAACGATAACTACGAACTGGATATCAATATCCTGTCGATCAACAACACCCCGCCCGCCTCGACCAAGCCTTATGATCTGATCATTTTGCATCAGGTACCCAATGTGCTGGGTTTGGGTAACACACAGATCAGGAAATTTATCGAAGCGAAGATTCCGCTGTTCTTTATCCTCGGAAATCAATCGGCAGTTCCGCTCGCGAGTTCGCTGAACAGGTCGTTGTTTATCAATGCGGCGGCTAATAACCAGACAGACAAGGTGACAGCCCGATTTAATTCCTCATTCCAGCAACTGAACTTTGATGCGGAAAGTCTGAAATTGCTGGAACGACTTCCCCCATTGTCAGTTCCATTCGGGGAGTACAATATTTCATCGGGGACCGAGACTATTTTGTACCAGAAAGTAGGAACACTGAATACGACCAAGCCCTTGCTTGTTCTGAACACGAGCGGCGACCAGAAGACAGCGGTGCTGGCGGGAGAGGGGCTGTGGCAATGGAGACAGGAGGAGTTTGCGCAAACCAACAAGCAAGAGGTAGTGGATAACCTGTTCCAGAAATTAGTGCAGGTACTATCGGTGAAAGAGGACCGTCGGAAATTCAGGGTTTATCCTGTCAGAAACGAGTTTGATGCCGGTGAGCCGGTGATTTTTCAGACGGAGATCTACAACGACATTTACGAGCCGATTTTCGGACAAGAAGTGAAGCTGGATTTGGTGGATGAAAAGGGGAAGATCAGACAATTTACCTATACCCATTCCCAGGAATCGCCGCGGTTCAATGTAAGCGGACTGGGCGACGGCGTGTACCGTTTCGCGGCCACGACGACACTGAAAGGAAACCAGGAGAAAGCAACGGGGCAGTTTGTGATCCGTAATGCCGACCTGGAACAGAACAATACCACTGCCGACTTTGGCATGTTGCGCGACCTGGCGCGTCGATCAGGGGGCACTTTTATTACCCCGTCTTCGCTCACTAATTTTATTCAAAAACTTAAAAGTGACCGCCCGGCAGACAGGCTGGACAGCAGCGAGGAGATGGTGGAGCTGATTTACCTGAAATGGCTGTTTTTCCTTCTTGTTTTATTGCTGGGATCCGAATGGGGACTAAGGAAATACCACGGTGGTTACTAGTATCAGGCCTCCGGGCAAACGAATGCGTTTCTTTTTTTTACTGCTTTACTTCTTCGTATCAGTTGTTTCCGGCACAGTTTGCGCACAGGACGCGGCCCCGCGCGATACGCTAACCCATGACTCCATTCCGCAGGCACGGCCCAACTACGCGCTGCTGCGAGGTATTTTCGCAGCACAGTCGGGATTGTATCTCGGTACTTTATATGGTTTGAGTAAATCCTGGTATAAAAACAGCCTGACCCGGTTTACCGTTCAGGACGATACCCACGAGTGGTTACAAATGGACAAAATGGGGCACCTTTACACATCGTACCAGATTGCAAGGCATACAGCAGCCCTCTATAAAATGACGGGTATTTCGAAACGTCAGATGCTGGTGTATGGAGCCATTTCCGGCGTTATTTTTCAAACACCTATTGAGATCCTGGATGGCTTTTCACCGGATTATGGTTTTTCGCCGGGCGATATGGTGGCGAATACATTGGGCTCGGCACTTTACCTGGGGCAAATCGCGTTGTGGGATGAAGTAAGGATACAACCGAAATTTTCGTTTCACTATACGTCACTTTCCAGGGTAAGACCAGAGCTGCTCGGGAGTAACCGCTATGAAAGCTGGCTGAAAGATTATAACGGCCAGACTTACTGGTTTTCAGCGAGCCCCAGGTCATTTTTCAGGGGATCGAAATGGCCCGCATGGCTAAGTCTTTCAGTAGGTTATGGTATCCAGAGCATGGTGTCTGCTGAGAAAGACAAAAGCGTTGAAATGGGGTATAGGCCCTACCGCCAATATTATCTGTCGGTGGACATCGATCTGACAAAGATCAAGACAAAGAACAAGTTTGTCAGGACACTGGGTTTCCTGGCCAATTCCATTAAAATACCGGCACCTACGCTGCAGTTCAGCAGAAAAGGAGTCGATTTTAAGCCATTTTATTTTTAGCATTACAAGTAACCAACGTGCGAGGCAGAGTAAGAGCCTTGGCCGGATTTGAATTGAAATATTATGAACATCGGAGATAGAGTAAGATTGGTGCATGGAAGGGAAGAAGGCATTATTTATGCGTTCCTTCCCGGCAATGTGGTTGAAATAGAGATTGAGGACGGATTCCGTATCCCGGTCATGAAAAATGAAATTGTTACGATTTCACCCGTCGAGTCACAACGGATGACGAAGTCAGAGGTGCCCGGGAAGATAGCTCCGCGCAATGAAGCAATCATTCCGAGGAACGCGCCATTTGCTGAAAAGGGCATTTACCTGGCTTTCATTTCGGTCAATGACCGGGCTTTGACAGTCCACATCATTAACAATACCGACTGGACTCTTCCGTTCACGGCATCGGCGTCGGGGCAGCATTCGACGGGTTTAGCTGCGGGTGTGCTGGCACCTCGGACGGCGCAGAAACTTTCGGAGGTGTTGATGAAAGATTTCGAGGAATGGCCGGTATTCGATTTCAGGTTGTTGTTTTACCGGGATGGCAAACATGATTTGCCGCAGCCATTGAACAAAAGGATTAAATGCAGAGCGCAGTCGTTTTATAAGAATAAAGGCAGAGTTCCTGTTCTGGCGAAGGATGGGTTTGTTTATCAGCTGGATGAGGAGAATCTGAAGAAAGACACCGAGCCTTTAAGGGATGATTTTTCGGCGGAGCTACGAAACAGCATGCTTTCGGGTCCCGCGATCGAAACGGGCCCTGTGGCGAAGCCCAATCAGGTTGTGGATTTGCACATCGAGAAGCTGGGCGTGGACATCAAAGGACTTTCCAATGATGCAATTCTTAAGAAGCAGCTTGATGCTTTTGAAAGTAACCTGGAATTGGCGATAGCCAACGGGATGGATGAAATCACGTTCGTACATGGTGCGGGTAATGGAACGCTTAAAGCAGAGCTGCACCGCAGACTGGGTAAAAACCAGCATGTTCAATATTTTAAAGATGCTTTAAAAGAGAAATTCGGATACGGTGCTACCCTCGTTAAAATCAAGTAATATTTACCTCAGGCCCGGTTATTTTCTAACCGTCCTGCTGGTGGCTGGCAGTCTATGGCAGTGCCGCCCTAAAAGTACCTCCCCTAAGGCGCCTATGGAAGAATACAAATATTCGGAAAAGGAAATCCAGCAAGAGAAACATTTGTCGGTGCTGAATGTACCTGTGGAAATTCCGGTATCCGAGATCGAGAATCAGATCAATGCCAAGATCAAAGGCTTGATTTACGAGGACAACAGCTACGAGGACGAAAACAATGACAACCTGAAAGCGAAGGTTTGGAAAATAAGTCCGATCCGCGTTGTGGCGATAGATTCGTCGTTCCTGCTCGAAGTACCGCTGAAAATTTGGGTGAGTGCAGGATACAAGATCAGTCCGCTCGGTGTGACGATGTCGGGGTACAGAGACACCGAGTTTTCAATTCGCATCCGATTAATTTCGAAAATCGGCATTACCCCGTCCTGGCAGTTGAAGTCGGAGACATATGTCGATAGTTACGACTGGATCAGCGATCCGAGCATCAGGGTGGCCGGGATCAATATTCCTATTAAAGCCATGGTGAGCCGGTTACTGAACAAGAACTTCGATAGGATCACACAGGCCATCGACGAGCAGGTAGCGACTAACCTGGAACTTAAAAAGAATGCAGAGCTGGCCTGGAACGTCGCGAGGCAGCCGGTGATGCTGGCGAAAGAATACGATACCTGGCTGGTTATTGTTCCGACCGGCATCGTGATGACACCTCTGCTGGCAAAAAACAATATACTTCGCTCGGTGATCGGTATCAAAGGATACACACAAACCATCACTTCTGCTGTCAAACCACAGGTGGTCGCAACGCAAAAACTGCCGGACCTGCAAATTGTGGATAAGGTTCAGGAAGATTTCAAAATAGGATTAATCAGTGTGGTATCCTACGAAGATGCCGCGAGGCTTGCGACGGCTAAGTTTGCAGGAGAAAAGTTTTCTTTCCTGAATGGAAAATATAGTATTGAGGTATCGTCCATAACCATGTATGGCCAGAACGACAGGCTGGTTATTAAAGCAGGTCTGAAGGGAGGTATTAACGGAGATATTTACCTGAAAGGCACTCCTTATTATGATCCTGAGACACAGCAATTGTCGTTGAAAGGGCTTGATTATGATCTGGATACGAAGAATTCGATTATCAGGACAGCCGGATGGTTATTACAGGGGCAATTTAGCCGGATGATGGAGAAGCGAATGGTTTTCCCGGTGGGAGAACAAATTTCGGAGGCAAAAAAGACAGTACAGAAAGCATTGTCTAATTATAAAGTCACCGAGGGTGTCGTTGTAAAAGGAATACTTTCCGATATTGTGCCCGATAAGGTTTATCTTACTCCGAAACATCTTTATTCTGTTGTATTTGCGACCGGAAAAGTGAATTTGAAAGTTGGCGGGCTCAAAGGAATCTGATAGAAAATTTGCACAATAATCAGCGGAAGTGCCATATTTTTTTACTTTTTATGGTATATTGACTGCTGTTCGAAAGAAAGTATTTCTTAGCTTTGTGGTCAGAGGAAAGGTCTAAGCTGTCCTGCCGCTGCGGTTTTTAATCGGGGAGGAAAGTCCGGGCAGCACAGAGTACCGTACTTCCTAACGGGAAGGCAGCAGGTTGGTGACGGCCTGTTGACAGCAAGTGCCACAGAGAAGATACCGCCTTGGCATATTTTTTGTATGCCTCGGTAAGGGTGAAAAGGTGGGGTAAGAGCCCACCGGTTGCGGGGTAACCGGCGGCGCATGGTAAACCTTACGGGCTGAAAGATCAAATAGGTGTTGGTTTGCGGGGCTACTCGTCCCTGTCCTTCGGGACGCCGACACGGGTAGATCGTTAGAGGTTCCGGGTGACCGGAATCCTGGATAAATGGCAGGAGCGGATGCCGGGCGACCGGTAGAAGTAACAGAACCCGGCTTACAGGCTTGGCTTTTTTTCTGATTTTTGAATTTATTTACAATGCTATATTTGAATTGAATCACATAACGCGTGTTTCCCATGAAGAAAAAGAATCTTTACGTTGCTTTACTTTGTTCTACCCTCCTGAGTTACAATACGCACGCTCAAAATCGTACGTATGAAGGACCTAATAAAATGAATACCTGGTCCATCACCGGTTACGGAGGTATTACAAAATTCTTCGGAGATTTGACCCAGTACAATGGCTTCAAGCGTGGAGACCGGGAGGAATTAACCGGTGCGTGGGGGCTTTCAGTTAACAAGCAACTTTCGCCGCTTTGGGGTATCCAGCTGACCGGTGTTAACGGTCGTCTGCAAGGTGCCAAAGACAATCACTTCAGCTCATTGAGCGGTGAGACCTACAGCGCAACTTTCAACAGTCCATCTTTCGTGCAATTGACACTCGACGGAACGTTGAATGTGAACCGCCTGCTGTTCGGATTCAACAAGCTGCGTCGCTGGAAGGTGGATGCGCATTTGGGAGGGGGTATTATCTACTATCATACGGATGTTGACTGGACGAACGTCAGAACTGGTGTTTCGAAGAGCTTCTCTACGAATACCGACGCCAGCTCGAAAACAGCCGGTAAATGGGAGCGCAACGGATCTACCTACACTCGTGAGTGGGTAGTTCCGACAGGTTTGACGGTGCATTATGAACTATCATCCCGCTTCGATCTGGGTATTGACTACACGCATAACTTCGTAAATACGGAGAAACTGGATGCAACCGTAGGTGATGTGAGCGATTACGATACGCAACAAGGAATCTGGACGTTTGCGAAGGGTGATTCAAGAAATGATGCTTACGGAATGGTGTCGCTTGCGCTTACTTACAAACTGGGTAAAAATGCCGTAAGAGCGAAAGATGGCAAATATGATGCAGCATCTGGTCGTTACCACCTGCGCTGGGCTAACCCGCAACAACTGATTCCGGTACCTTACAACCCGACCATGAATGACGCGGACTCTATCGCGAAAGCAAATATGCCTAAGCCTGTTGATCCACGTCTTTACACTGACTCCGATGGTGACGGTGTTGCTGACTTGTTCGATAAAGAAGCGAATACACCTGCTGGTAGCGTAGTTTCCGGTGGTGGCGTTGCGATGGATCTCGATAAGATCATCCGCGATGCGATCAAAAACAATTTGCCGAAAGACGAATGCGAAGCACTGTTTAGTAACGTCGAGTTCGATACGGATAAGGCGATCATTCGCAATGCTTCGAAAGAAACGCTTAGCAAAGTGGTTGAGTTGCTTAACATGCGTACCAACTGCCGCATCGTTCTGGTTGGTCACACGGATGCCCGTGCTTCCGACTCGTATAACGTAGCATTGTCGCGTCGTCGTGTTGACGCAGCGAAACGATTCCTGGTTCGTGCCGGGTTGACAGATCCTAGCCGTATCATCGCTGAGTACTATGGCGAGTACCGGCCTATTGCCGAAAACACAACTGTGGAAGGTCTTCAATCTAACCGTCGTGTAGAGATCAAGATCCTACCCAATAACACAATCCGCTCTACTTATCCGGCTGGTTTCCGCCGCTAGTAGCAGCACTGATACACAGAAAGGGAGGCACGAAATTGTCTCCCTTTTTTATTGGCCCTATTTCAGAAAATGGGAAACTTTGCCTACCTTTGCACCCTGTTTAATTACGGGACGAGTTCCCAACCATAACAAATTCAAAAATGGCAGTTAAAATCAGGTTAGCGCGTCGCGGACGCAAAAAGAAAGCGATCTATGATATCGTAGTCGCAGATGCCAGAGCACCACGTGATGGTCGCTTCATCGAAAAATTGGGTATCTACAACCCAGGTACCAACCCTGCTTCCATCGTATTGGAATCAGACAAGGCAGTTGACTGGCTTTTGAAAGGAGCTCAGCCTACGGATACAGCCCGTTCAATTTTGCAACACGAAGGTGTTTTGCTTCGCAAGCACTTGCAAGTAGGCGTTTTGAAAGGTGCAATCTCTCAGGAAGTTGCTGATGCACGTTTCGAAGACTGGAAAGGTTCTAAGACAGATCGTAAAGCGACGGCGGCAGATTCACTTGCGCAGCAGAAAGATGCTGATAAGAAAGCGAAGCTGGATGCTGAACGTAAGATTAGTGAAGCACGTGCAGAAGCAATCGCGAAGAAAAATACTCCTCCTGCGGAAGAAGAAGCAGCAGTTAGCGAAGAAGTTGTGGATGAAGCAGCGGATGCAACCGACGCAGCAGCAGAAGCTCCGGGAGCCGAAGCTCCGGCAGAAGAGTCAGCAGAATAATTTGATGTTACATACATGCTTTATGGGTCTGTCGGTGTTCCGCACAGACTCATATTGTTTTATATACAACCTAATATTTTAATCCCGCAAATGACACAGGATAATTGTTATTTATTGGGCTATATCGTACGCACTCACGGAACTGCCGGAAATGTTGTAGTATTTCTGGATGTGGATTACCCGGAGGAGTACGAAGATCTGGAATCAGTTTTTGTGGAAGTAAAGGGAGATCTGGTCCCCTTTTTCATTGAAGATTTCAATTTGCAGAAGCAAAATAATGCGATTGTAAGCTTTGAGGACATAAGCACTATTGAAAAGGCCCAGGCCCTGGTAGGAAATTCGCTTTATTTGCCGTTAGAAGAATTAGAAGAGCTGGCCGATGACGAGTTCTATTACCACGAAATCAAAGGTTTCCAGGTGGTGGATGAAACAAAAGGGGAGCTCGGTACTGTGAGGGAGGTTTATTCATTGAATGGGCAGGACCTGATCGCGATGGATTATCGCGGAACTGAGGTGTTGATCCCCACTGCCGCCGATATTGTGCTCAGAGCTGATAAGAGCAATAAATCATTGCTTGTGAACCTTCCGGAAGGCTTGCTGGAAGTTTACCTGGATAATTCATCTGAAAACGTCCCTGACGATGCGGATTGATATATTGACTTGTGTTCCTAACCTGCTGGATAGTTTTTTTGCCCATTCTATCCTTAAAAGGGCACAACAGGGAAATCACGTGGAAGTGGTGATTCATGACATTCGTGATTATTCGATGAACAAGCACCGTACCATCGATGACTATGCATTCGGTGGCGGGGCTGGCATGGTGTTGCAGATTGAACCCATTGCCCGCTGTATACGGGCATTGCAAAGCGAACGAAATTATGATGAGGTGATCTATCTGACCCCGGATGGAGAACTGATGAAACAAGGCATGGTAAATCAGTTGTCCCTGAAAGGGAACCTGATCATGCTTTGTGGTCATTATAAAGGAGTGGATCAACGCGTACGGGACCTGTTCGTAACGAAGGAGGTCAGCATTGGGGACTATGTGCTTTCAGGGGGAGAACTTGCTGCGGCGGTGCTTGCCGACGCCATCATAAGGCTTATACCCGGTGTATTGAATGATGAGACATCCGCATTGACAGATTCATTTCAGGATAATCTCCTGGCGCCGCCGGTGTACTCGCGCCCGGCCGATTTCGAGGGGCATCCGGTGCCTGAAATACTAATATCGGGGCACGAGGCGAAGATTGAGGAATGGCGCTATGAGCAATCGCTTCTGAGGACTAAAGAAAGAAGGCCGGACCTGTTGAAGTAAAACAGCTTCGGCCTTCTTTTAAGGGGTTGTGGTACTCCTAAAAATCAAAATTGCAGTTGATCCATTCACTATCAAAGTTAGTCCCGTATTTGCGGTAAAAATTGACTGCGGAGGTGTTCCAGTCCAGTACCTGCCACATCATCCCGGTGCAGCCGGTTTGCTTGGCAGCAGCTACCGTTGCATCGAAAAGAATCTTTCCGATCCCGTTACCCCGCATATCCTCGGTGACGATGATGTCTTCCATATATAGCCTTTTTCCCTTCCAGGTCGAATACCGAAAATAGTAAAGGCAAAGTCCGATAATTTTTGAATCTACTTCGGCAACAAAGAAATCAAACAGCTTATCATGGTAATCCCGGGTCATTTTATCAACGTTGTTGGTAACCTGGTTCAGAGCCCTTTCATAGATCGCAAGCTCCTTAACCAATTCAAAAATCGCGGGTACGTCCTCTGCTGTTCCCTGCCTGGTCGAGATATTCATGATAACAGTTTATTAATGGAAAGTTTAAGAATCGAGAATATACTATTTCCTACTGATAGTTTACATAGTTTTCCCACTTTTCTACAATCGCCTGAAAGTTTGCTGGCAAATCTGTGTCAAACTGCACCCATTGACGTGTGGCGGGGTGTATAAAGCCCAGAGATTTCGCATGCAGGGCCTGCCCGGCAATGAGACTGAACCCTTTCTCCACCATAGCTTTGTAACTTCCGCTGGAGCCGCCTCTGAGAATTTTATCACCTCCGTACATAGGATCGTTAAAGATCGGGTGCCCGATGTGTTTCATATGGGCGCGTATCTGGTGCGTACGGCCAGTTTCGAGGTTGCATTTGATCAGCGATACATAACGTAGCGGTTTGATCACTTCATAATGTGTAACTGCATGTTTTCCCTGGCTCCCATCCACATATACATCCATTACGCGCCTGTCGCGTGCGCTGCGACCGACATGACCTGTGATCGTTCCTTTTTCGACTTTGGGTTCTCCCCAGATCAGCGCCTGGTACGTCCGCTCAATGGAATGATCGGCGAACTGGGAGGCGAGAAAGGTCATGGCAAACTCAGTTTTGGCAATCACCAACAGGCCTGACGTATCCTTATCGATCCGGTGAACCAACCCCGGGCGCCCCTCGCCGTTCCGTCCGGTGGGCAGCTGTTGAAAATGATAAACGAGGGCATTGATCAAGGTGCCTGTCCAGTTTCCGTAGGCCGGGTGGACCACCATTCCAGCGGGCTTATTGACGATCAGTAATACCTCATCTTCATACAGGATATTCAACGGAATGTCCTCCGGCACTATATCCGTATCACGTGGTGGTTCGGGAAGGGAAAGTGTGATGACGTCGAGCGGTTTTACTTTGTAGCTGGCCTTCGTCGGCAGCCCGTTAACCTTTACGGCCTCCGCTTCGATCCCGTTTTGTATTTTTGTCCTGGAAGCGTTCGCAACATGAAGATTCAGGAATTTGTCTAATCTCATCAGGCTTTGCCCTTTGTCGGCAACGATGCGGTAATGTTCAAACAAATCGTCCTCCTCGGAGGTAATTTCAATGGGATCTTCGGACATTATTTCGTGATTTACGATCAACAAAATTATTAAAATAAGTGGATTTACTAAGTCCGTTATCACCCACGCCGCTGGAAGAGCTCGTGAATGGGGTTACCGCAGCCGCGGGAGTACGCTTATATATCAAGCGCGACGACCTGATTCATCCGACGATTTCGGGGAACAAATGGCGGAAGCTTAAATACAATGTCCTCGACGCCAAAACTAAAGGAACGGAAGCACTTCTGACTTTCGGAGGGGCCTATTCAAATCATCTGTATGCGACTGCGGCGGCCGGGCAGGTGGCCGGATTGCGCACGATCGGCATTGTAAGAGGTAACGAGTTAGATGAGCAGGCCAATTCCACGCTGCGATTCTGCCGGGATCACGGGATGGAATTGCATTTCGTGTCCAGGGCTGAGTATAGGCAACGAAATTCGGAAGCTTATCTATCACAGGTTCTGACTCGATTCGGTAATCCCTACCTAATTCCCGAGGGCGGTACCACCCGATTGGCGTTGAAAGGTGTCGCCGAAATGGTTGTTGAAATACAAGAGCAGTTGGGCGTTATGCCCGAGTATATCGCGACGGCTGCCGGAACAGGTGGTACCGCAGCTGGCATTCTTTCTACAGGTTGCAACGTGTACGCATTTGCTGTGCTTAAGGACGGCCTTTTCCTGGCAGGAGATATTCAGGACTTGCTATTAGGTTGCCGAGAAAGCGGCTCTTTGGTGTTACTGACTGATTATCATTTCGGCGGCTATGCCAAATGCAAACCGGAACTACTCGCATTTATGGATTCGTTCAAAGCCGAATTTGGCATTCAGCTCGAACAAGTTTATACAGCCAAAATGTTCTACGGCTTATTCGAGTTGATTAAAATGGGCAATTTTGAGCCAGGTACCACTATTGTCGCCGTGCATACCGGAGGCCTGCAAGGATTGATCAGGAACTGACGACCTCAATTTCTTCCTCGCTGTTGGCCGGTTTGGAAGCTATGAAATCCTTGATCAGGTCCCGATCGCCCGCTATCCAGAGGACATCCTGGTTTTCGATCACCATGGATGAATCGGGGTTGAGAATGCGTTCACCGTTTCTTTCCAAACCTACGATCATACCGAGCGTCTTCTCCCGGATCTGGCTGTCACGGATCGTTTTGCCACGAATGTTGTATTGTGTTTTGACTTCGACGCGTTCCAGTACGATATGGTCTTCGTGGGCCATATACACATCGCCATTGGCACTGACTTCGATGTGGCTCCTGAAAACATCGAGCTGATCATCCGTACCAATCACTTCAATGCGGTCGCAGGGGTAAAGTACCTCCGTGGGCCTTGGTAAATGGATCGTTTTACTTCCGCGCTCGATCAGTACAACGTTGATTCCGAAGTTTTCCCGGATTTTGAGCTCCTGTAAGCTTTTGCCTATCATATTGGAATCCGGGCTAACTTCCAGAAATGCAAAGTGCGCGTCCCAGGGGAGCAGGATCTTCTTTGATTTTCCGCTCCCTTCCAGTTGGCGGGCGTTGAGATTTTGCAGAAACCGGTCTTCGATTTTATGATAAAATCGTTGCAGCATCTGATAAAAAATGGCAAAACCGAGTATCATAATGCCTCCTGCGACGATGAATGCTATTTGTGTGGAGAAAAATGAATTCAACAGGAAGGCCATGAGCAAAATCGCTATCAATACGCGCGACAATTCCAGCAATAACAATGGACCCCGGCTATATTTCCGGCTCAGCCATATGGCCGAATAGGCTTTGCGGTTACCCCGTTTAAAAACAAGCGCCCAAAGGAATGGTGAAACTAAAAGGAAAGTAATGCCAAAAAGAACGGAGTTTGTAATGAACGTCTCCGGTACGCGTTCGTGCAGCTGGTCGGCCAACTGACGGGATGACGCGAGGATAATGCCCACCACCACCACCGAATTGAGGATGACCGTC
Organism: Dyadobacter ginsengisoli DSM 21015; assembly: GCF_059568735.1. Classification (NCBI taxonomy): domain Bacteria; kingdom Pseudomonadati; phylum Bacteroidota; class Cytophagia; order Cytophagales; family Spirosomataceae; genus Dyadobacter; species Dyadobacter ginsengisoli. The sequence goes on along the minus strand of NZ_JCANTY010000004.1, from coordinate 275,931 downwards.
TGCGCATAGGATTTCAGAATCTGGTTCCATTGGGTGGTGTGCGCGATGGTTTCCGTACTGGTGCTGTAACGGTTCAGGTACAATCGCCATCTTTCTGGTAAATGCCCGTCAAGCCATTCATAGAGCGGCTCGGAAGCTTTCATCATATAGGGTGTCGCAAATGTAGTGATGACCGACACCCCTACGGCTATGGGGTACAGGAACCCGCTTGTGACTTTTAATGATAAGCCCAGGTTGGCGATAATAAATGAAAATTCACCGATTTGCGACAAGCTCATACCCGACTGGAGGGACTTCTTCAACGGCTGTCCGGATATGACAGCGCCCAGGGTTACGAAAGTGGTTTTACCCAGGATAACGATTAGCACCAGGATAGCTGTCGGGACTGCGTAATCCAGCAAAAGTCCCGGGTTGATCAGCATACCCACAGAGATAAAAAACACCGCGCCAAAAAGGTCCTTAACAGGTTTGAGCAGATGCTCTATTTTTTCGGCGTGTGTTGTTTCAGCCAGAATAGAGCCCATGATAAATGCTCCTAATGCAGCTGAAAAGCCAGCTTGTGTTACCAGAAATACCATTCCGAAACATAATGCTACAGAGGTGATCAGCACACTTTCATCATTCATCAGGTGCCGGTAGCGCCGCAGCAGGGTAGGGAACACGAATATGCCTCCGAGGAACCAGATGGTAAGGAAAAAGAACAGTTTGAGACTGGATTGGATTAGCTCATAGCCCGCAAATTGCTGGCTGAGGGATAATGTCGAAAGTAATACCATCAGTAAAACGGCCGTCAGATCTTCGATCACCAGTATGCCCATTACTACGCGGGTGAACTTCTGCGTTTTCAGCCCAAGTTCATCGAAGGCACGGAAGATGATCGTGGTAGACGATATGGCGATGATACCACCGAGAAAAAGACTGTCGGTTTTGCTCCAACCCAGCAATTGGCCTGTCATGAAGCCGGTAACCAGCATCATGAATACTTCGAAAAGGCCGGTAATAGCGGCCGTATTGCCGACCTTGACCAGCTTTTTGAAACTAAATTCAAGACCAAGATTGAACAGCAGGAAGATCACACCGATCTCCGCCCAGATCTCGATGGTTTTGATATCGGTAATGGTCGGAAATAAATGGAAATTGGGTCCAACCAGTAACCCGGCCAATATGTAACCCAGCACGATGGGCTGCTTCAATTTCTTGAAGATCAGGGTAATAATACCCGCCATTGTGAGGATTAAAGAAAGGTCAACGATTAGCTGTGGAACGTGCGTCATGAAAGGTGGGTGTTGATGGAAAATTACTTGGATCAATAAAATACAAAAAGCCTTCGACGAATCAAAGGCTTTTTGGCTTTAATCTGATATGAAACTTTAACCTACGCTACCTTCCAGGCTGATTTCCAGTAGCTTTTGGGCTTCGACAGCAAACTCCATCGGAAGCTGATTTAATACTTCTTTAGCATAGCCATTCACGATCAGGGCGACGGCCTGTTCGGTTGGAATACCACGCTGGTTGCAGTAGAAAAGGATGTCTTCGCCGATCTTGGAAGTGGTCGCTTCGTGTTCCACCGTGGCCGACGGATTATTTACTTCAATGTAAGGGAAAGTATGCGCGCCGCATTTGTCGCCGAGCAACAGAGAGTCGCATTGCGAGAAGTTACGTGCCTTTTCCGCCTTTTTGAATACCTGTACCAATCCGCGGTAGGAATTCTGGCTTTTACCCGCCGAAATTCCCTTTGAAACGATGCGGCTTTTGGTGTTCTTACCGATATGGATCATTTTCGTTCCGGTATCAGCCTGCTGCATATTGTTGGTAACTGCCACAGAATAGAACTCTCCGATCGAGTTATCGCCTTTCAGGATTACGGAGGGGTATTTCCAGGTGATCGCTGAACCGGTTTCTACCTGCGTCCATGAAATCTTGGAATTAGGTCCGTCGCACAATCCCCTTTTCGTTACAAAGTTATAAATACCGCCTTTGCCTTCTTTGTCGCCAGGGTACCAGTTCTGTACGGTCGAGTACTTTACATTCGCATTGTCGTGGGCGAAAATTTCGACTACCGCAGCGTGAAGCTGATTCTCGTCACGCATCGGTGCGGTGCATCCTTCCAGGTAGCTGACATGGCTGTCATCGTCGCCAATGATCAGCGTACGTTCAAACTGACCGGTACCTGCCGCATTGATACGGAAATAGGTCGAAAGCTCCATGGGGCAACGAACGCCTTTGGGGATGTAAACGAAAGATCCGTCAGAGAAAACAGCAGAATTCAATGCAGCGTAGAAATTATCCTTGGGGGGAACAACCGATCCCAGGTATTTCTTCACTAAATCCGAATGTTCGCGGATAGCTTCGCTGATGGAACAGAAAATAATGCCTTTTTCTTTCAGTGTATCCTTGAAAGTTGTGAAAACCGACTCGGAGTCCATTACTGCGTCAACCGCAATGCCCGAGATCCTTTTTTGTTCATTCAATGAGATCCCCAGCCTTTCAAAAGTATTGCGCAGTTCAGGATCGATGTCGTCGATACTTTCTACTGCCTTCTTTTTCTTGGGTGCCGAGTAGTATTTAATGGCCTGGAAGTCGACGGGCGGATAGTGGACATTAGGCCAGGTCGGCTCCTCCATGGTCAGCCACAAATGGTAAGCTTTCAATCTCCATTGCAGCATCCATTCGGGTTCATTTTTTTTAGCTGAGATAAACCTGACAATATCGTCGTTTAGCCCTGGAGGGGCTTCATCTGCCTCAATATCAGTTACAAAGCCGTATTTGTATTCCGAACTGGTGATTTCCTCCAACAATTCTTCTTCTTTGCTCATAGTCGTAATAATGTCACACTGTGCTTGGTATCTATCCTAACACAGAGAAGTGGGATTGAGTTTAATCAGAGGGTCAAAAATACGGAAAATTGTGGAGAATACGGAATCTGGGAAGTGAAATAGGGCATTCCGTATGGAATCTCCGTTAAGCGGCTGAACAGGCAGGCGCTTAACGGAGAACACTTGCCGGCGGCTTAGAGATATGCGCCGGCAGAGAGATAATTCTTGACGTAATCGTCGATACCTTCTTCCAGGCTGCTGAACGGACGCGTATATCCGATGGACCTCAGCTTGCTCATGTTGGCCTGGGTAAAGTACTGGTATTTATCACGGATATCTTCCGGTGTATCTATATACGAGATATCGGCGTCTTTCCCCATCGCATGGAATGTGTTGGTAACCAAATCCTTGAATGTCCTGGCCTTGCCGCTGCCCAGATTATAGATACCGGAATTTTTGCGGTGATGCATGAAGAAAATACACACATCGATCAGATCCTTCACATAAATGAAATCACGCATTTGCTCGCCATCCCTGAATTCGGGATTATGCGAACGGAAAAGCTTCATTTTTTCTGTTTTCTTGATCTGGTTATAGGCATGGAATATCACCGATGCCATGCGGCCTTTGTGGTATTCGTTGGGGCCATACACATTGAAGAATTTAAGGCCAGCCCAGAAAAACGGTTTCTTTTCCTGTGCCAGTGCCCATTTGTCAAACTCGTTTTTTGAATCCCCGTAAGGATTGAGCGGTTTGAGTTGAGAGAGCGTGGCCTCATTGTCGTCGTACCCGTGCTCACCCAGCCCGTAGGTGGCTGCGGACGATGCGTATACGAGGGGAATCTGGTAAGCTATACATTTTTCCCAGATAGCCTTGGAATAATTTACATTCAGTTCATCAAAAACTTCTTTGTCGAACTCGGTGGTGTCGGTTCGTGCCCCGATGTGGAATATGAATTCCACGTCGCGGTGATGTTGATCAAGCCATTCGAAAAGTGCATTCCTTTCTACTCTTTCCCCGATGATCTTTCCTTCGAGATTTTCAGCCTTCTCGATTTTTGAAAAATCATCCACTGCAATAATGTTTTTAAAGCCGTCTTGATTGAGGCGGCTGATAAGCCCGCTGCCAATAAAGCCGGCTGCACCTGTTACGATAATCATGGGAGATTATATGTTTAACTGTAAAAAGAATGCCAGATAAGAGTAGCGGAGCGCGCCGATCTACTCTTGAAATTAAATGTGAAATAGGATTTTTTTGAGTTATCCGCTTGTTATGAAGCAAAACTACGGATACAAGGTGTAATTTTGCACCTGATTTATCAAGCGGGAGAAAGTTTTATGATTTATGTAACGAGAAAAGAGCATTTTAATGCGGCACACCGGCTTTACAACCCGGCGTGGTCAGATGAGAAAAACCAGGAAGTGTTCGGCCCCTGCGCCAACAATAACTGGCATGGGCATAATTTTGAGCTGATCGTTACGGTAAAAGGCAAGCCTGATCCGGACACCGGCTTTGTGATCGATCTGAAAGTATTGGGCGATATGATAAAGCAGCAGGTGGTGGATAAGGTGGATCACAAAAACCTGAACCTCGATGTAGACTTCATGCAGGGCAAAATGGCTTCCTGCGAGATTTTCGTGATGGAAATCTGGAATATACTTGAACCCGCTATCGCGCGGGCAGCACCTAATGCGAAACTGCATTATATCAAGCTGATCGAAACGCCTAAAAACTTTGTGGAGTACTACGGCGAATAACAAATGCTTATCTGAATAATTCTCAAACCGACTGCCGAAAGCTGATGAAATACTACCTTATCGCCGGAGAGCGCTCGGGAGACCTGCATGGCTCAAACCTGATCAGGGGAATCCGGGAAAATGATCCCGGGGCGGAATTCAGAGGCTGGGGGGGCGATATGATGGAGGCGGAAGGTATGCAATTGGTAACGCATTATAAGGACACCGCTTTCATGGGTTTCCTGGAAGTGATCATGAACCTTCGTACCATCAGTGGATTCCTCAGAAAATGTAAATCGGATATCCTTGAATACCAGCCGGATGCTTTGATCCTGATCGATTACCCGGGCTTCAATCTCCGCATTGCTTCTTTTGCAAAGTCAAAGGGGCTGAAGGTATTCTATTACATTTCACCGAAGGTATGGGCCTGGAACCAGAAACGTGCCTGGAAGATCAAGGCTAATGTGGATCACATGTTCGTGATCTTTCCTTTCGAGGTGGATTTCTATAAAAAGTATGATTATCAGGTTGATTACGTCGGTAACCCCCTCATGGATGCCATTGCGGGATTTACGCCCGATCCTGATTTCAGGGGAAAGCATAATCTCGATGATCGTCCCATTGTTGCATTGCTGCCAGGCAGCAGAAAGCAGGAGCTGATCGGCATGCTGAATATAATGCTGACCACCCGGCAGCATTTCCCGGAATACCAGTTCGTGATTGCTGGGGTGAAAAATCTGCCCGCAGCGCTTTATGATCAATATCTTTCGGGCGGGAAGGTACATATCGTGTATGAGAGCACTTACGATCTCTTGTCGGTGGCAACAGCTGCATTGGTGACATCAGGAACCGCAACATTGGAAACTGCATTGTTCAAAGTGCCGGAAGTGGTGTGCTACCGGACGAGTGCTTTCTCTTATGCACTGGCCAGGCGCCTGATACGTATCCCGTTCATTTCGCTCGTGAATCTGATATTGGAAAGAGAAGCTGTCAGGGAGCTGATCCAGCACGAGTTGAACGAAGAGCAGCTGGTCAAAGAGCTCAGGCGTATTCTTCCCGGCGGTGAAGGGTATTTGCGACAAAAGCAGGATTATGAAAAGTTGGCCGGGTTAGTGGGAGGCGCGGGGGCATCGGTCAGGACGGGACGATTAATAGCAAAATATATTGAGGTTAATTGAGTACCGGAGAGCAATTTCAATGGTAATATTTGCATATATGTAGTTAACTACGTAAATTTAAACTAAAATAAAGACCAAATAAGATGAACATTTTCAACGAGATCGGGGCTCTGGCCATTTCAACGCGACTGCAACGGCTGAGCGACCAGTTCCGGAAGGATGGGGTACTTATTTACCAGCACCACGGAATCACCTTCGAACCCAAATGGTTTCCCGTGATTTACGCATTGCATCTGAAATCGGCATTGGGTATTATGGAGTTATCCGAAGAAATTGGCTATGCGCATCCTTCAACCATCACTTTGTTGAAGGAGCTGGAAAAGGAAGGTCTGATTGAGTCGTTCAAAGATGAGCGGGATGAGCGGAAAAGGATGGTGCGGCTGACAGCCCAGGCCGAGACGCTTGTGGCCCGCATGAAGCCGGTGTGGGAAAAGATCAGGAAAACAGCAGAACAAATTACCGATAACGCCAACAATCTTTTACAAGCAATGGACGAGACAGAATATCAACTGAATAAGGAGGGTTTTTTTGACCGCTACAAAAGATTGGATCAGGAGGAAATCAGTTCAGCGGTGCGCATTGTCGACTATGAGTCGCAATATGCCCAGGCCTTTTACGATCTCAATTATGCCTGGATTGCAGATACTTACGAGGTAGAACCGGAGGATGAGAAAACGCTTTCGAATCCTGAAGGATATTATCTGAAAGATGGGGGTGCAATCCTGATCGCACTTTATGAAGATGAGCCCGTGGGGACCTGCGCATTAAAACGAGACGGAGATGTAGTTGAAATGAGCAAGATGACGGTGTCGAAAACCATGCGAGGGAAGAAAATAGGTGATTTGCTGGGCAATGCCGTGCTCGATAAGGCGCGGGAATTGGGGGCGAAAAAGGTAATTTTGTATTCCAACCGGAAAGGATCGGCAGCGGGCATTAACCTATACAAAAAATTGGGTTTTGAAGAAGTGCCGCTTACCGGGCACAATTTCAAACGGGCAGATATTAAGATGGAACTGGAACTAGCTTGATATCAGGTCTTCCGTTTCTTCTTTCTCGCGGAAGGAAACAACACATTGTTCAGTATCAGCCGGTAACCCGGTGAATTGGGGTAGAGGTTAAGGTCGGTCGGCATCCGCCGCCCTCCGCCGCCACGTCCCTCGGGGTCGTGGCCGCCGTAAAATGTCCATTGTCCCCGTCCGAGCTCGCCGTAAATGTAACGATCGGAAGTGCTGCTGGTACCCATTACCAGTGAACTGGGTTTTACCGTGTATTTGGAGAATGCGGTAGTCTGACCGAAAAATTCGCGGATCAGGTGTTCATGATTTTGTACCAGCATCGCCGGAATAACGTCCCATTTGGCTGAAAAGTCGAAAAGAGAGAAATAGGCATCGTTTTCACCCCACCCGCGGTAACGGCCGGCGGCAGAATTGATATCCGAGAAATTCATTCCCTCATATTCATCGAGCTGCAACTTGAAGTTGTAGAATGCGAACGTCTTGTCGAAATCCAGTTTCGACTGCGCATCCGGGTCGATGCCGTCTCCGTCGAGATTGTCCACAATATCGACGCCCTCGGCGGCAAGCGCAATGTCGAACGTCTCCGCCCCCGAACACATCGCGAACAGGAAGCCGCCCCCGGCACAAAACTCTTTGATCGCCTTTGCGACGGCCAGCTTCATTTTGGATACTTTGGAATAGCCATACCGGTTAGCGATTGCCTCCTGGGCTTTGATATCCGTTTCGCTGGTACGGCGCAGGTTTTTGCCAAACTGGCCCGTAAAATCTTCATGATGTAAATGCAGCCAGTCGTATTTAGGTAGATCGCCGCGCAGGATTTCCTCATCGTAGATCACCTCGAAGGGAATTTCGGCGTATTTGAGCACGAGTAGCACGGCGTCGGTATTCTCAAATTCGGCCGGACTGATCTTGATCGGGGAGTACACCGCTATTTTCGCGGCTTTGAACAATTTCACCACATCCATATTGACATCCGCATTGCTGATCTGGCTCACTATCTGTGCGCTGGCGGCTTCCGATAGTACTTCATAGGAAATGGCCCGCAGTTTGCATTCGTTTTCGATGGATTTGGTGTATTGGATCTTGAAGCTTCCGCCGCGATAATTGAGCAGCCATTCTACTTCAATCTCGCCTTTCAGCAAAATATAGGCGAGCCCATAAGCCTTCAAATGATTGGTTTGGGTCTGATCCATCGGGATCAGGATCTGGTTCGCGATGCACACCCGCGACAAAAGGACCAGTGCAAGCAGTAGAGTCTTTCTGTACATAGGAAGAAACGTTTGAGGTCCGGAGCTTTACGATCAGGGGAGGTTAACCAAATTTAATCATTAATCATCACATCAGGTAGTTGGTAATGAGGTTTTTGCGGGAAGTTTTGTGCTTTTCGCCGGACGGTCAAATTTATTGAGGAAAAAAGCGCTTTGCTGGCTATTTTTGGAATATACGTCTTAAAAACTCAATCGATGACCGAAAACGAAATCCTTGGATACGCACTCAATCAATTTGCCGGGATCAATGCGGAAGCGTTCGAATTATCCGTACCCCATTGGCAGAAACGGACCTATGGCAAAGGGGAATTTTATAATGAGTATAAAAATGTCTGCAAATACATGGGCTTTATACTCGACGGGGTTTTCCGGACCTATTACATCGACGACGAAACTGCGGAGGAGAAGAATGTCTTTTTCTTTTCTAAAAATCAGGTTGTCGTGGCCTACAAAAGCTTCGTTACCCAAACACCGTGCAGTTATTATACGGAATCGATGGTCAACTCGACCATTCTATATATTCATATCAACCACCTCAACCAGCTTTACCAGCAATCGCATGAGTGGGAACGTTTCGGAAGGATGGTTGCCGAAACCGCATTCAATTTGGCAATGACCCGCGCGGAGGAGCTCATGTTCCGGACGCCTGAACAACGCTACCTGGAACTGATCCAGAACCATCCCGACATTTTTAATAACGTCCCGCTCTACCATATTGCCTCCTACCTGGGCATCCAGGCACCTTCGCTTAGCCGGATCAGAAAAAGAATGACGGGTAAATGACGATCTTAACTCAGGTTAAGATTATCGTCGGTGTAACAGTGCAACTTTGTCGTGTTCAAAGATTTAAACAAAACAGAAATCAACTTTTAACCGATAGAAATCATGAAAACTGTTAACACCAAAACCGTCGTATTTATCACAGGTGCATTTGTAAGCCACAACGGATGGAATGAATGGAAAACCTATTTTGAAAGCAAAGGATATACTACCTACAACCCAGCCTGGCCGTTCAAAGATGCCTCCGCTGCCGAGCTGAGGGACAGACAGCCCAACGACACGGATCTAGCTGCCCTGACGCTGACCGAACTCGTTGATCATTACGCTAACTTCGTAAAATCGCTTCCCGAAAAACCGATCATCATTGGTCACTCGCTCGGCGGGCTGATTACCCAGATCCTCGTCAACCGCGATCTGGCCGCTGCCGGTGTTGCGATTCACCCTGTACCACCACAAGGCGTTATCCCTTACGAATTGTCATTCCTGAGAGCAGGTTATAAAGTACTGGGCCTGTTCAGCTCGCTGAAAAAAACTTATCTGATGTCATTGGCCGACTGGCAATATGCTTTTACCAATGGCATGAGCCTGGAAGAGCAGAAAAAAACCTGGGCAGAAAATGTGGTTCCTGAATCCAAAACAGTGGGCCGCGGGGGATTAACCTCTGCCGCAGCAGTGGATTTCAAAAAGGCACACGCGCCATTGCTCATCACTTCCGGCGAAAAGGACAACATTATCCCGGCTTCGATGAACCTGCGTAATTTCAAAGCGTACAAAAACAATGGTTCTGTGCTGGATTACAAAGAGTTTCCCGGCCGTAACCACTACGTACTGGGTCAGCCAACCTGGAAAGAGGATGCCGATTACATTCTGGAATGGCTGGACAAACAATAGTGATCTGAAACAAAGGAATACTGAATGAATCTTCCCTGGCAAGACCGCTATTTTCGGCGATCTTGCCAGGGAAGCTGCTTTTTCAGGAGAATCGTAGGGTGTGCCTGAACGGCGTGAGGCCCGTGAGAAAAACAGTCGGGGCTTCCATGATGGGTAGTGCGCCGCGTAATGCGATGTTTTTGTGCAATGCGATGCCCGGGCCGAATGTAATGGTATCGTTCCCGGACTGGTAAGTTCCCATTCCTTCTTTCAAAAGCCATGAATCCTTCGTGTTCTCGATTTTGGTAACGCCGGTGAGCGTACCTCCCGGGCGGAAAATCAGTTCCAACGCCGCGGGGACGCGCTCGGTTCCGTTCGTGGTTACCTCGATCTCCATGCCGTCCGCTGTTTCCCTGATCGCAACCTTTGTTTCCAGGATCTGGACTTCGCTCTGCGGGCGGAAGCTGCGTGGCATCTTTTCCCAGTCGCCGTCCGGCGCAATGGATTCTTTGGGGTAGGGCTGAAAATAGGGGCCATCCAGCTTCTGAACAAGCTCCCATCCATTGCCGTTCTGATTTATCTTTTCCGATTGGAACTGGCCTTTGCCGAAAAATGAAGACGCGAAGCGGACGCCCTGCAAAACCGCATTGCCTTTCATGAATGTAAACCAAACCGGGTTGTTGGCGATTAGTGTCGAGTCCCGGCGGTTCCTTCGGATGCGTACCAGTCCGGAATTCGGGAATGTTTTTACATAATTGACCGGTACCGGCTTTTCTGCGGGCAATTCGACCCAAAGCGATGGGTCTGTCAGGAAATAATCGAGGAATGCACCGGTTTTGGGTCCTGCGGTTTGCTCGATCAGCCTGCACATGGCGGCGTACTCACCGTTCTGATCCTTGATCGCCAGGTAACGGTAAGGATAATAATAGTTTTCCATCGTGCCCACAATGGCTTTGTCCTGCCGTCCCGATGCGTCGGTTACTACTTCGCCATTCGGATGCACATAGTACATCGTCATATTGAGGTTCTTACGGACATTTTCAAAAATCTCCGGTTTTTTAAGCCCTTTGGCAATGGTAATGAGCAGCCGGTCGGTGAGCGAGGAATAAATGAATGTGCTTTTTTCATTGTATTGGCCATCCCGGTCCATATCGATGTGTTCGCCCAGCCATTGTTCAGCTCTTGCGACGTACCTGGGGTTTGGCCAAAGCTCGTTCAACTTCGTCAATGCAGCCGAAACCACCCAGCGGTGATTAGGGGTGTGGATACCTCCTGCGCTTAGTGCGTCACCCGCACGCACGAGGAATGTCTTCAGGTTGGCGAGCATTTTGTCAACCCCGTCCGTTCCTGATTTTTGAAGTAAAATATAGGCCATCGTGAGCCGTTTTACCAAAAAACCGGTGTCGGGCGTGGAATGGAAATTGGTTGAAAGCAGGTCGATGGTGCCGTCCGGATGTTGAGTTTTAACCAGGTACAATGCAGCCAGATTGATATCCGCCAATAGTTCCTTCGAGCGGTAGAACTTCGATGAAGGAGAAGAAATACCGCAAGCACCCCATTGGATCAACGCTGCGGTGCTGTGCGGGTTGAGAAGATCAAAACCGTCTTTAAGGCCTCCTAATGCCAGATTGTCGGATTCCTTTACCTGATAGGTCCGCAACGATTCGATGCCCTTGTCATTTTGCGTCACGAGTGCGAGGAGCCATGCAGGCATGATGTCTGCCTGAATGCGTTTGAAGGAGAATGCCGATGCAGGAATCGCCGGTAATGCGCACAGGGTAAAAGCACTGTTTTTGACGAATTTTCTTCTGTCCATGAAGGTAGGTTTAGTAGTTCATGGAAAAGGGGCGAAGCGGTAAAGATTACTGGAATGCCGGGTTTATTTTATTCGCGAAGTTACTATTCAATGGCCGGCAACTGAGTGGAGCGATAGCATGTTTTGAAACCGAATTTTCGGTATCTTTAATAGATAAGTATCGCTGGGATTGCAACGGTTACAAATAAGTGATTGTCCGGTATCTGATGACGGATCATTTCTATTAATTTCGTCGGATTTTTGGGGCCATCCACGGGGATCCTTTTACTGAAAGCCGGTTACTGAATGAAAACAACTGTACTACGTAATTTAAGTCTGGGTTATTTGCTCCTGCCAAACCTCATTTTCGCGGTTAGCTGGTTCAGGATGCCTGTTTCGATACTCCTGGCCATTGGCCTGGCCTTCATGTACGGCATCAGTTATCAGCGGGGGAAGACTCAGAAAACCGATCTGGCGACTCGCCATATGATCGAAATCGCATTCATATCGCTGGCGATCATCGCATTCTCAGGAATTGGTGGCTTTTGTTTCCAGGCGTTCGATTATTGGGGGCATAACTCGAAGTACTACACGCTTTTTAGTCATTCCTGGCCCGTAGTTTTCAAGGAGAACGGGCGTTTCGCCTGCCACTACTTCGGGTTCTTCCTCGTACCTGCGCTGATTTCCAAAGGCTTGGGAGAGTTGTCGGGTATCGCGCTTTATCTGTGGGCTTCCGTCGGGCTATTTATCGGTATCGCCTGGATTTTCATCTTTACCAACAAAAGCCATTTGTCGCTGGTTTTTTTCCTGTCGCTTGGTGGTATCGGTCATGTGACCAAGGTGTTGTTCCTCCGGGTGGTTGGCCTCAATTACCACGTGCCGCCGTTCTTTACTGAGATATGGCCGGTGCTGTACCAGGCGCAATGGGCGCCTAATCAGCTGATACCCATCATCATTGTGTCGTGTGTGTTGTTCAATGATTACGTGTACGCCAAAAAACCGGAGAAAAGTTTCCTGGCGGTTATTTCAATATTCATCTGGGGCATTTTTCCGTCGATCGTCTTCGTGATCATTTTCTCGATGCTGATAGCCCTTCGCTACTACCGCGAACCTCAGTATTTTCTTAAGCCGAGGCCGATGCTCGATCTCTTTCTGCCGGGGCTCCTCTTTGTGCCCACGTTCTTTTACTTTCTTCAGGGCAAAAATTCTGTCGTTTCGGGTTTTATCTGGCAATTCAATCCGTTGAATGAGATCGCTTTCCATTATTTCTTCGGGGTCGTGATCGACCTGGCGGTGCTGTATGGGATCGTAATGATCCTGAATCTGCATAAAAGCCATTATGCGAATATCATTCACGGGTTGTTTGTCCTTCTGATCGTGATCTCCCTGTTCAGGATGGGTAAATGGAACGACTGGTTTCTGCGCGGCAGCACACCCGTTTTAACCCTGTTATCGCTCTTTATCCTGCATCGGTTTTCCGAATGGGCGAAAGAAACACCTCACTGGTATAAAATGCGGATGGCCTACCCGATTCTGCTTTTTCTGGTAATGGGGTTAATCGTGCCGATATCCCACATTCAACGAGCCTTGCGGGAAAATGTGGTCACCCAATCACTGTTTCCTGACAAAGTGAAATTTACGCCTTATCCATACAATCAGTACGAAGACTTCTATCAAATGGGGAAAGTCATCTATTCCCAGCAGGAAGCCAACCAGTTCTGCGGCCAGAAAGGGTCTTTTTATGAAGTATACCTGTCCAGGTAATCAGCCGGTTATCGTTTTTTTGAAAGCAGGCGTAGTCCGGTTTTTTGATACCTGCTCGTATGCATAGGCGATGCGGATAAGTTCGGGCTCCTGGTATGCTTTTCCCAGGAAAGAAATGCCCGCCGGCAATCCGTTGAACATGCCCATTGGCATCGTAATCGAAGGGAATCCTGCCAATGCAGCTGGGCCGTAAGCCCCATATCCTGTCCAGAAGTCACCGTTTACAAGATCGATGCACCAGGAAGGGCCGGTGGATGGGCCGCATAATGCATCCAGTTTGTGTTTTTCGAACAGCTCGTTCAACGCTTCGCCGACGCTGGTGATCTTCCCCAACGCGTCCTTGTATTCCTTACTGTCCAAATCGCCCTTTGCCTGTGCGCTTTCGAAAAGCTCCTGTTTGAAGTAAGGCATGGTCTTCGCTTCATTGGCCTTATTGAATTCAATGAGGCCTTCGAGTGACCTGATTCGCGCATTGGAAGAAGCAAGATAGTTATTGATACCCTCTTTGAACTCGTATTGCAGCACCAACGATTCCGCACCGGGCAGCCTTTGCGTTTTCATGTACTCGATTTCAACGATCTCTGCACCCTGTGATTTTAATTGTTCCAATGCCCTGGTGAGCAGGTTGTCGATGCCTTCGTGCACTTTTAGCAGGCTTTTTTCGATTCCAATGCGCTTGTTTTTAAGTCCATTGGGGTCGAGAAAAGGTGTATAGTCTGCGGGGGGCGGACCTGGCGATGCCAGACGCGCCGGATCCGACGGGTCCTGGCCTGCCAGTGCGCCCAGCAACGCTGCTGCATCGGCCACGGTTCTGCCAAATGGGCCGGCGGTATCCTGCGTCCTGGAAATAGGAATAATGCCCGACCGGCTTACCAGCCCTACAGTAGGTTTAATGCCCACCACACCATTCATCGAGGCTGGGCATGCGATGGAGCCATTGGTCTCGGTCCCCACGGCTACTGCGCAAAGGTTGGCCGCCACCGCCACTGCCGATCCGGAGCTCGATCCACAGGGCGACCGGTCCAGTACATACGGATTTTTGGTTTGTCCGCCACGACTGCTCCAACCGCTCGAAGACCTGGTGGATCTGAAATTGGCCCATTCGCTGAGATTGGTTTTTCCCAGAATAACCGCCCCGGCTTCCCTGAGTTTTGCGACTATGAATGCATCTTTTCCTGCGATATGGTCCTGTAAAGCCAGTGAACCCGCCGTGGTTTTCATTTTGTCGGCGGTATTGATATTGTCTTTCAGCAGGACCGGGATGCCGTGCATCGCCCCGCGAAATTTGCCGCTTCTTCGTTCGGCGTCCAAAGCTGCTGCGATCCGGAGTGCATCGGGATTTGTTTCAATGATTGAATTCAATTTCGGGCCTGCCTGATCTGTTTTCGCAATCTGATCGAGGTAGTAGCGCGTCAGCGCGACGGACGTCAGGCGGCCGGTTTGCATCTGTTTCTGCATTTCGGCCACGGTCATTTCTGGAAAGGATGCAATTGGGAGTGGTGCGACCTCTCGCTGTCCGAAACGGGTAAACGCAAAGGCAATGGAAGAAAATCCGGTGAGGGACGCAAGCTGGATGAAGTTTCTTCTTTTCATAGCGCCGGTGGGAGCAGATTTGGTTTATCTGCAATATAGAAACTCTTCCAGGTGTTTCATGAGTCGGGTGGATCACCATTTATTTTTTTCCAAATCCACATCAGTAAGAGGAACGGGGACATGATAATGGTTGTAAGAACGGTGGCCAATCCGAGAATTCCGGCGAAAATAACTCTCAGAAATGCCGTAAAAAAATTATTCATGAAACGGAGGGTGAGTCGTGTGTAAAATAAATTTTACTTATGGTTACAAATCGTGGAAAATGTTTCTGATTTGCGTAGAATCGATGCTACTGATTTGAGAGGTTTTGTAGTTAAATATCTATAAATCATTAAATTATATCCAAAAATAAGAATATTTCCTTTTAGTGGCATGGTTATTTTTTTAACTTTGGTAATTAAATCTAATAAGTAAATAATTGCATATTATGAACTTCTTATCCAACGTAGTTGAGTATTCCGGGAAGTTACTTTTTGCAAGTATTTTGTTTATCGCAGTGATTATTTCGACTGTCGTTTCCCTGCCTTTTATTGGAGCAGGTATGATTAAGGATGCAATAAATGCACATCATCATCATCAAGATCACGCTGAGGAAAATAACCTGATAGACGAGTATAGCGAGTATTAGAATATGCGAGTACCGGAAGCAGAAAGGGTGCGGACAGGAAGTCCGGACCCTTTTTGTCCTTATCAATACTGGTCACGGTTATTGTGCCGGCTTGCTGCCCACGGTTTCGTTTAATTGAAGTAATTTGCGGGCCGATTACCCGTTAAATTGCTCATGACATCTTTTTTCAAAGTTACCCGGCCCATCCTTTTTCTATTTCTAATCATCTCAGGCCTTTCTTCTTACGCGCAGGAAATGCGATACAGCTTTGAAAAGGGCTTGATGGGCTCACCTTTCAAATTGGTTTTTTATGCATCGGGCGATTCTCTGGCAAGGGTGGCTGCGGAAAAGGCGTTCAAAAGGGTGGAGGAACTGAACGAGATCATGAGCGATTATCGCGACGGCAGCGAGATCAACAGACTTTCAGCACAGTCAGGGAGCGGTAAATGGGTGCATGTAAGCAAAGACCTTTTCGAAATTCTTGCCATTTCGCAGGATATCAGTGCCAAAACCGGCGGCGCATTTGACGCGACGCTGGGCCCGCTCGTGCAAATGTGGCGGCACGCGACACGTAAGGGTATTTTTCCGCCCGAGGAGGAAATCCGGGACGCGAAGACCAGAACGGGTTACCGGAAAATGAAACTTGATCGTAAAACACAGAGCATCTTACTCACCCAGAAAGGGATGCGGCTCGATATTGGGGGTTTGGGTAAAGGTTACGCCGCCGAAGAAGCTGTTAAAGAACTCAAAAAATTGGGTATCACCTCGGCGATGATGGATGCTGGAGGGAAGATCGTTCTTACCAATCCGCCGCCCGGCTCGAAAGGCTGGAATATCAATGTATCCAACGGCAGCGATTCACTGAAAGCCATGCAACTTTCGAACGTAGCGCTGGCGACTTCCGGTCCAACCTACCGCTATATGGAGCACAATGGCGTCCGGTATTCCCATATTGTCGATCCAAAGACGGGCATCGGATTGCTTTTCCACGTCAGGACTACCGTTATATCGCCCGATGGCACGGTAGCGGATGCTCTCGCAACGGCGTTCAGCGTGGCGGGTATTGCTCAGAGCAAGAAATACCTCAGAAACTTTAAGGGGAGCAGGGTGTGGCTTGTTGAAAAACAGGGCGAAAAAGTAGCCGACTGGAACATGTTGGATTAGGCGTGCGGAGGCTGGTTTGTTTTTTGCTGAGTGTGCAGGAAAACGAACAGATTCGCTATGGAAACGATTGTCAGACTTTTCGGGGAAGGGGAAAACCAGACGGTTCTTCAGATGTCACTCAGGGCAATGGTGATTTTTATCATCACGCTGATCCTGCTTCGCATTGCCGGGAGACGGTCGTTTGGCATGAAATCGCCGTTCGACAATATTATTGTCATTTTGCTCGGGGCCATTCTGAGCCGGGCCGTAGTAGGCGCCTCTGAATTCCTGCCGACGATCGGCGCAGCGACTGTCATAGCCGTATTACACCGGCTGGGTGCCTGGCTGGGCGCTTTGAACCTGCGGTTTGGAGTCCTGATCAAAGGGCAGAAGATCGTGCTTTTCAAAAATGGACGACTGGATTCGGATAATATGAGGCGGGCATTGATCAGTGAATCAGATCTTTATGCGAGCCTTCGTAACAATATGAATGTCGAGAGCTTTGACAGCATCGAGAGCGCGTACATGGAAAACAACGGGCAGATTAGTTTTGTAAAGAAAAACAAGAAATAGGACAAATCGGGTAAATACTAGTTTCAAATAAATATTTTAAATGATTGTTTAAATTTTTTATTTAAAACACTTGCCATTGTAATTTCAATTGCTCAATTTTGAACCGTTGATTCAACAAGCAGTTGTGATCATTAGTAAGAAACCTAACACACCAGACCAGTGAAGTGCGTTACAGAAAAGAGTGAAGACAAGATAAGGGAAGCGGCGAAACGGGTTTTTCTGAAAAAAGGTTTTGACGGCACCACGTCGCGTGACATCGCGAAAGAGGCTGACATGAATATTGCGCTCACGAACTACTACTTTAGAAGTAAGGAGAAGCTGTTTCTGGAAATTTTCAAAGATGTTCTGGAAGAGTATTTTCAGAATATGCTCACCATCCTGAACAAGGATATCGATATAAAAGACAAGATTTCGGAAATCATCGACAATGATTTCCAGATGATGAAAAAGGAGCCGGACCTCGTGATTTTTATCATGAACGAGATTCATAAATCGCCCCAGAGGCTTTTTCCGGATATGTCGGTGTTCCGGCAGGTAAGGGAAACGTACCTGAAAAAGCAGTTGGAAGAAGGCGCTGCAAACGGGACATTGCGACCTATGCAGCTCGAAAATATTCTTCCACTGATCAAATGCGGCGTGGAGTTCATTTTCATGGGCAAGGAGATCCATAAGGAACTGTTCATGATGACCGACGAGGATTTCGAGCGGTATGCAGAGGAGCAGAAAGAGCACATTAAGGCGATGGTGTGTAACTATCTAGTCATCGGGTAGTCATTTTTTTTGCCACTTCATTAAACAAACATTTAAAATAAACATTTGTTCAGCCATGAAACACCTGTTCCATGTCACGGGAATGCTATGCCTGATGCTATTCCAGCGGGCGCATGCGCAAGAGTACGACCTGAATCAATTGCTGGATTTGGCCATGAAAAACGATTTCAGCGTTCAGGCAGCCAGGCTCGACGAGGCCAAGACGAATGCGAAGATCGACGAGGTGAGATCCGGGTTGCTGCCCAGCGTTACGGTCTCGGGGGATTATAAACGGTATTTTAAGATACCCGGGCAGGTAGTGCCGGCGAGTGCTTTCGGCGGACCTGAAGGAGAGTTTAGCACGCTGGCATTCGGATTGCCGTACAACCTGTCGACCACCGCACAAGTAACTCAGGCTCTGTATAATCCGTCGGTGAAATATGCATTGAAGGCGGCCAATCTGAACCGCGAGCTGACATCGCTCAGCACTACCAAAACGAAGGAAGATGTGGCCTACAACGTGACCGACGCCTATTATAGCCTTGTTACGGTTGTCCAGCAGATGGCATTCCTTGACAGTAATCTTATTTCGCTGGACCGGCTTTACAAAGTTTCGGATCTGTTGTATCAGAACAAATTAGGACAGCGTGTGGATGTAGACAGGATCATGATCAACAAAACATCGACCGAAACACAGCAGGCCACGCTGAAAGATAATTATAACCAACTGGTTAATTTATTGAAATATTATACTGGTATTCCGCAAAACGATTCTGTGCGTATAGCTATAAACGTTCGGGGCGTGGCTTTGCCTGCCTATGCCGATTGGGATAAGACCAGGCGCACGGATGTAGCCCTGCTTCAAAAACAAAAGGATCTTAATAGCTTGCAAGACAGGAATATACGTTCCGGTCTGATCCCGACTGTGAATGCATATGGTGTGGCCAATATGGCGTTCTATGCCCAGGGCGGTGAGAATTCGACCTTTCAGGATGTGCCGGGTTACTGGGCTGGTTTACAGCTGAACTGGAATGTGTTCGACGGAATGGCGAGAAAGGCGAAGCGAAGCCAGAACCAGATCGACCGCGAAAAACTGGATGTCCAGCTAAGGCAGGTGCGGGAAGCCATTCAAATGGAAGAGAACAATGCCCGCAACAAGTTCGGTGTGGAGCAGAAAAACATCAATGCAAAAAAGGACCAGGTAGCGCTCGCGGAAAAGGTCTACAAGCAGATTCAGCTTCAATTCAAGGAAGGGACGGTTTCGCTGACGGACGTAATCCAGGCCGAAAATAGCCTTCTGGATGCACAAAACAACTATCTGACATCGCTGGTGCAACTCCTGAAAGCCGAGCTGGAATGGAAAAAGGCCACCGGACAATTGATTCAGAAATAAAAAGAACTTCATCAATAATGCCGTATTCATCAACAAACGAGCACTTCATCAACAGCTAAAAAGATTCATCAACAAACTAGGACCATTAATAGCAAGGCAGGAAGTCGCGTGTGGTCAAGTAATAGTCAGGTGTTGTCAGTTATAGTCATGCGGTCAGTTGTAGTATACATAACTACTTTCTCTGAAAATGAATGACCTCTGCCGACAACAAATGACAATCCTTGACAACACCTGACGATCAAAGACAACTTCTGACCTTTAATGACAATTCCCGACAACACTTTCAACATCACAACCATTATGAAACGTCTATTCATCTTTCTGGGAATCATTGCCGTACTTGGGCTTACCGCTGCAAAGTTGCTGAGCAACAAGGAGAAAACGGAACAAAAAGTTTATGTCCCCGACCCGGACCCCAAGGTTGGGGTGAAAGTAGCGGTCGTTGAACTACGCGATCTTGCACAGGAATCGGGCTTTCTGGGCTCATTTGATCCCAACCGGAAAGCGGAAATCCGCCCGCAGGCAAGCGGCGAGATCGTAAAGCTGAATATCGAGGTGGGGCAGCGCGTAGCGGCCGGACAATTGATCGCCAAGATTGACGATGAGCAGCTGCATTATCAGGTGGAAGCATTACAGGTGACCCTGGAAGGCTATCAGAACGACTTGAAACGTTACGAAGCATTGGTGAAAGGCGATGCGGTTCCGGCAGTGAACGTCGAGCGTACGGAATTGAGCATCCGCAGCACTCAGGCGCAGATCAAGCAATTGAACAAGCAGATCAGAAATACGAATATCGTGGCGCCGTTCGGCGGCATTATTACCGCCAAAATGGTCGAGAAAGGCTCGGTGGTAAGCCAGGGGACGCCTATCGCGGAGATTACCGACATTTCTGCATTGAAACTGGTTGTGAATATTCCTGAGAAATCGGTGAATGATTTTAAAACCGGCAAAGCTATTGCTGTCAGGACGGATGTGTACCCTCACGCCAGCTTTAATGGCCGGGTTACGATGGTAGCGGCACAGGGCGATGAAGCCCATAACTATCCGGTGGAAATTACGGTACAGAATTCGACAGCCAACCCTTTGAAGGCCGGCATGTATGGTTCTATTGCAAGCGCGTCACGCGTGAAAGGCGAGGCGCTCGCGGTTCCGCGCCAGGCCATTATGGGCTCGGCAAAGCAGCCACAACTATACGTAGTCGAAAATGGTAAGGCAACATTACGCGAAGTAACAATCGGAGCCACGACCAACGAATATTATGAGATTACCAAGGGTTTGAAAGCAGGCGATCGCGTGGTGACAAGCGGACAGATCAACCTGCAAAACGGTACATCGGTAGTAGCACAGTAACCACTTCATCAACAAACTCATGAAATTCATTGAAACCATATTGAAGCGCCCTTCGATGATCATCGTGCTTTTTGCGATCCTGTTCATCGGCGGACTGGCTTCTT
Source organism: Dyadobacter ginsengisoli DSM 21015 (assembly GCF_059568735.1). NCBI lineage: Bacteria > Pseudomonadati > Bacteroidota > Cytophagia > Cytophagales > Spirosomataceae > Dyadobacter > Dyadobacter ginsengisoli. The sequence continues at coordinate 255,195 of NZ_JCANTY010000004.1, read as the reverse complement.
ATACCCAGCTGAGCTATGTGCTGTTGCCGGAGTTTTCAGTACCGACCATCACCATTACAACATTATATCCGGGTGCGGCACCGACGGAAGTGGAAGCCGAAGTGAGCAAGAAGATCGAGGATGCGGTGTCCGGCCTGGATAATATTGAAGATGTGACTTCCAAATCGATGGAAAGCGCGTCGCTGGTCATCGTGCAGTTCAAAGCAGGTACCGACATCGACAAAGCATTGGAAGATGCGCAGCGAGATGTCAATAATATGCTGAGCGACCTGCCCGATGATGCAGAGACCCCGTCGCTATCGAAGATTTCGCCAAGCGATCAGCCTATTATGCAGCTGCTCGCGACGTCAAGTCTGCCTAACGAGGTTTTTTATCAGCAGGTTGAGGACAAATACCTGCCGGTGCTCCAGCAGATCGAGGGCGTGGCCGAAATCAACATGACAGGGGGTGATCAGCGTGAGATCCGTATCAACGTCAATAATGACAGGTTGCGTTTCTATGGATTGTCGCTTTTACAGGTCACGCAGGCCATTAATCAGGCCAACCTGGATTTCCCGACGGGTAAAGTAAAAAGTAGCGCCGAAAATATGACCTTGCGTCTGGCCGGTAAATTTTCGTCTCTCGACGACATCCGGAATCTCGTTATCACCTCGCCTGTTAATGGCAGTCCCATCCGCGTGAGCGACGTAGCCGAGATTACCGACGGCCTTACCGATGCGGAGAGCATCAGCCGTTACAATGGGATAAACGGGATCGGTTTGTTCATCAAGAAGCAGTCTGATGCCAACGCGGTGGAGATCAGTAAGTCCGTACAGGCCAAACTGGCTTCCATTGAGAAAGCCAATGCGAAGGATCATATCAAATTCGCGATCGCGTACGACAGCTCCATTTTTACTTTGGACTCGGTCGAGGCGGTAACGCATGACCTGGTGATCGCGGTCATTCTGGTGGCGGCAGTCATGCTGCTGTTCCTGCACAGTTTCAGGAATGCGTTCATCGTAATGGTTTCAGTGCCAGCCTCGCTCATTGCCGCATTCCTGTTTATGTATGTCATGGGCTACTCGCTGAACCTCATGACGTTACTAGCGCTTTCTCTCGTGATCGGGATCCTTGTGGACGACTCCATTGTGATCCTGGAAAACATTCAGCGCCACCTCGAAATGGGTAAAGACCGCTGGCACGCAACGGTGGACGGCGTAACCGAAATCGGATTTGCGGCTTTGGCCATTACCCTCGTGATCGTGGTGGTATTTGTGCCGATTACCATGGTGAATTCGGTGATAGCAGACCTTTTGCGGCAGTTTTCGTTGACAGTTGCATTTGCCACGATGGTCAGTTTGCTGGTGAGTTTTACATTAACTCCCTGGATGACGTCCAATATGGCGAGGGTCGAGCATCTTAACCCTAAAAATCCGGCGCAGGCATTCCTGATCTGGTTTGAAAAAGGTTTGACAGCATTGACAAAATGGTACCACGGCAGCCTGCAATGGGTGCTTGGGCATAAACTGGCTTTCTCCGGCATACTCATCGCCATTGTGGTAATGACCGGCTGGGTCATGGGCCTGGGTATCATAGGATCGGAGTTTGTAGCGGAAGGGGACCAGGGCAAATTTTTGCTTACCATGAAACTCGACAAAAGCGCGTCGCTGCAACAAAACAACCTGACGGCGCGAAGTATCGAAGACTACCTGCGCAAGAAGCCCGAAGTGAAAACGATTTTTGCCAATGTAGGCGGAGCGAGTACCGGTTTGAATAGTTCCGGCCAGGGTGAAACCAACCGCACGGAACTGACTGTGGAATTGATCCCGGTTGAGGAGCGCAAGAATGCGCAGCCTACGGAAGATTACATGCTGGCCGTGCGGAAAGAGCTCGAACAGCAATTTGCCGGTGTGGAATTCAATTCAGCGGCTATCGGAATGGTGAATTCGGGCACCGCGCCCATTGAGATATTCCTGAGCGGCGATAACCTGGACAAGATCCTGGCATCGGCCAATGACCTTGCCAACCGCTTGCGTAAAACGCCTGGTGCGAACGACGTCAATGTGTCGGTCGAGGCTGGAAACCCGGAGGTAAGGGTGGACATTGACCGTGAAAAAATGGCCAAACTGGGATTGGATATTCAAACCGTAGGTGCAACGATGCAGAATGCATTCGCGGGGAACGATGATTCCAAGTTCCGTGACAATGGTGAGGATTATGATATCCGCATTATGCTGGACGCCTTTGACCGGAAGAACCCCGATGACGTGAAGGCGATCACATTTTATAGCCCGGTGGCTAAGCAGTCGGTGCAGCTTGCACAGTTTGCGAATGTAAGCCTGAGTACTGGTCCGAGTATTGTAGAAAGAAAAAATCGTCGCTCATCCGTTACAGTAACGGCCAATACATTAGGGATTGGATCGGGGACGCTGGTGAGCAATATTCAGACAGGTTTAAAGCAAAATCCGCTTCCGGACGACATTATACTCACCTGGGGCGGTGATGCGAAGAATCAAAGCGAAGGTTTTGGTTCGTTGGGGTTGGCGATGCTGGCAGGGCTGATGCTCGTGTATTTTATCATGGTATTGCTTTACGACAGCTTTGTGTACCCGTTTGTAGTGCTGTTCTCGATACCGGTTGCGGTGATCGGGGCGTTGCTTGCGCTGGCGCTGTCATCGTCCAATATCGGGATCTTTGCGATGCTCGGGATGCTGATGCTCATCGGGTTGGTAGTGAAGAATGCGATCCTGATCGTGGACTTTGCAAACCAGCAGAAAGGACTGGGTGTGCCGTTTAGAAAGGCTATCCTGATTGCGGGCGAAGAACGGCTCCGACCAATCCTGATGACCACGATTGCGATGGTAATCGGGATGGTGCCGATCGCCACGGCGACCGGCGCAGGGGCTGAATGGAAGAACTCGCTGGCATGGGTGCTGATCGGTGGTTTGACCAGCTCGATGCTGCTCACGATATACCTGGTGCCGATGGCATATTACCTGGTCGACCGTCTTGGAGAAAAGTGGAATGCCTGGCGTATGAAGCCGGAAAGCCTGCAAAAAAGCGTTGTAGCAGAGGAAATTTAGAGAACCGGAGTTTCGTAACATGAAAAAATTAATGTTTTGCCCGGTTCAAAGAAATCAGTCTGTAAAACACAAAGTAGGTCAGAGCTTGGTGGTTATAGGTCTGTATAGGGAAACAGGGCAAAACATTTTTTTTCTTTTTACCGGGAAAATACAAAATGAACCGGTATTTTATTGAACTACTCAGTCCGGTATTGGGTTTAACTCTTAACCCGAAATATTGACGGCTGAAAACTGGAATTCCCCGAATGCGGAAATCAAGTTTTAAACGACGATCGATGACGGGTCAACAAGCCAGAAGATTCATTAACGAAACTCACGATCTAATAGGACTTAACATGGAAGATAAAAGCTACAATACCAACTGACTTGCCTGATGTCTCTATCAGGCCGCAGCCTGATGCCGGTAGGCACCCCACTAAAACAAGCTGTTGATTCTGACATTAATTATTATGGGTAAAATCTTAAACAATCGCATCGCCGAATTCAAAGACCCGGCGATTGCAAGGGCGAAAGGCGTATATCCTTTTTTCAGACCGATCGAGTCGGGACAGGATACAGAAGTAATTATCAACGGGAAGCCGGTTCTGATGTTCGGATCCAACTCCTACCTGGGATTGACTTCACATCCTTACATCATTGAAGCATCCCAAAAAGCGGTCCAGAAATATGGTACCGGTTGCGCCGGTTCCCGCTTTCTGAATGGAACGCTTGATATTCACGAAGAGCTCGAGCGCAGGCTTGCCCGGTATGTTGGCAAGGAGGACGCTGTGCTGTTCAGTACAGGCTATCAGGCCAACCTCGGCGCACTGTCGTGCCTCACCGGTCGGAACGATTACCTGATCCTCGACGAAAGCGACCACGCTTCCATTATCGATGGAAGCCGTTTGTCCTTCTCGAAAGTGATCAAGTATGCGCACAACGACATGAACGACCTGCGCAAAAAGCTGAGCCTGCTTCCCGAGGAGGCAGTAAAGCTGATCGCCACCGACGGTATTTTCAGTATGGAAGGCGATATCGTAAAACTGCCCGAACTGAATGCCATTGCCACGGAATTCGATGCGACGGTACTCGTGGATGACGCGCATAGCCTGGGCGTGATCGGCGATAAAGGAGCGGGAACCGCTTCCTATTTCGGACTGACCGAGTCGACGGATCTCATCATGGGAACATTCAGTAAATCGCTGGCTTCTCTGGGTGGTTTTATCGCCGGTGATGCCGCCACGATCGATTACCTGAAGCATCGCGCACGCTCGCTCATGTTCAGCGCAAGCATGACGCCCGCATCTGTGGGAAGTACCTTGGCTGCATTGGATATCATCGAGTCGGAGCCGCACCATATGGAGCGCCTCTGGGCCAATACAAGATATGCCAAAGAGTTGCTGCTCGTGAATGGTTTCGACCTGGGCGCAACCGAAAGTCCGATCCTGCCGCTATATATCCGCGACAACGAGAAGACTTTCATCATGACACGCAGATTGCAGGATGAAGGGGTATTCGTGAACCCGGTGGTATCACCGGGAGTACGCCCGGAACAGTCGCTGATCCGTTTCTCGCTGATGGCTACGCATACATTCAGCCAGATCGAGGAGGCAGTGGATAAAATGTCCCGCATTTACCGTGAGGTTTGTCCTGACGCAATTATCGAAAGACAAAGATTATGACCCGCGTAGTACCCGTAAACACTCCGAAGGAATTAGGCAAGTTCATTGATTTTCCGCATGACCTTTATCAGAACGATAAGAATTATGTGCCGGAATTATTCATTGCGCAAAAGGACATGCTTACCCCTGGTAAGCACCCTTTCCACGAACATTCCGAGGTGAAACTATTTCTGTCGTATGACGGTGATAAGGTGAACGGAAGGATAGCGGCGATTTACAATACGAACCACAATGCTTTTACAGACCGGAAAGACGGTTTCTTCGGTTTTTTCGATACTGTGAATGACCAGAAGGTGGTGGATACCCTTTTGAAGGAAGCCATTGCCTGGGTGAAGGAGAAAGGAGCGGATACCATCGTAGGGCCGGTCAATTTGTCGACCAACGAGACCTGTGGTCTGTTGATCGAAGGGTACGACAGGCCGCCCATGGCGATGATGCCATACAATGCGCCGTACTATCTTCAGTTGCTGGAAAGTACTGGCTTGAAGAAGAAGACGGACTTGCTGGCTTATGAGATCAATGTGGCAGATTCCAATGACAAGTCGGTGAGAATGATCGACGCGTTGGAGGAGAGGCTTAAAAGAAGTGGCATTACGATCCGGCAGGTCAACCTCAAGGATTTCAAGAACGAGGTGGTTAAGATCCGGGAAGTGTATAACAAAGCCTGGGACAAGAACCTGGGGTTTGTGCCGACGACGGAAGCGGAGTTTGACTATCTGGCCAAGGACCTGAAAATGATCCTGGACCCGCGGTACTGTCTGGTAGCTGAAAAAGACAATGAACTGGTCGGATTTATACTCGGTATTCCGGATATCAACCAGATTCTGATCAAAATCAAGCGAGGACGTTTGTTACCTACCGGGATTTTTAAACTGCTGTTTGGTAAGAAGGATATTACGCGGATACGGGTACTCACGCTGGGTGTGATCGATGGCTACCGGAAAATGGGTATTGAAGCCTGCCTTTATGGCCGGATCATCAAAAACACTTATGGTACCAAGGTGACAGGCGGCGAATGCTCGTGGATGCTGGAAGAAAATTACTTGATGAACCACGCCATTGAGCAGATCAACGGAAAGCTGTACAAACGGTACAGATTGTTCGAGAAAGCGATATGAAAGAAAAAGTATTCATCACCGGGGCTAGTGGGTTTATAGGTTACCACCTCGCGGCAGCGGCACTCGAAGCGGGCATGGAAGTCCATGCAGCGGTGAGGCCTGCCAGCGACCTGAGTTTCCTGAAAAAGCTAAATGCAAATGCCGGCGACCTCGTGTATGTGAATACTGATTTCAGTTCAAAAGACAAATTAAGACAGCTGCTGGAAGATGGGGGCTATACCTACATTATCCACGCGGCGGGCGTGACAAAAGCTAAAACGGCCGCTGCCTATAACCGGGTCAATGCGGAATATTCGCTGAATCTGGCGCAGGCGGCGATGTCTGCCGATATGCCGTTGAAGCGGTTTGTATTTTTAAGCAGCCTCGCGGCATTAGGCCCCACGGCATACAATGCAGCCCAGCCGATCACAGAAGAAACCTTGCCTGTTCCGGTGACGGATTACGGAAAGAGCAAGCTGCTGGGTGAGCAATACCTGAGAAAAGTAAGTGGCCTGCCGCTGAGCATTATCCGCCCGACAGCAGTGTATGGCCCCGGCGAAAAGGACTTGTTCGTCCTTTTTAAAACACTCAGCAAAGGTCTGGACGCCTACATCGGCAAAGGACCGCAAAGGTTGAGTTTCGTGTATGTAACAGACCTCGTGACAGCCACCATGGCCGCATTGAGGGAAATGGAGAAGGAAATTACGGTTTACAATATCTCGGACGGACAGGCATATGACCGTTACGCATTGGCAGACCAGTTCAGGGCGATCAGTGGAAAGCAAATTTTCCGTACGCACCTGCCGCTGCTGCTGGTGAAGGCGATCGCCCGGTTCCTGGATCTTGTTTATGCAAATTCATCAACAACACCGGTTTTAAACCAAGAAAAACTAAAAGAACTGACAGCCCCTAACTGGATCTGTAGTATAGATGCGGCCCGAAATCATCTGCATTACCAACCGCAATACAATCTGCACCGAGGCCTCGCAGAGACCTTGACCTGGTATAAAGAGAATAAGTGGCTTTAACTATCGTACCCGCTTGATCATGAGCTGCGACCGGCATTACATCCGGTGACAGGTGTGCAGCGTACATGATTTCGACACAAGCAGAGGACAGCTCAAACACGTTACGAACGTTCCAACATGAAAGCAATTAACAAGTCGATATGGTTACAACTACTCCTGGTGATCGGCCTTTTGCCGATCGGCGCGGGATTGGCCGTAGCGCAGAATACAACCACGATAAAAGGTACCGTTACCGATGCGAAGACGGGGGAAACCCTGCCATATGTGTCGATCCTCATCCCGGGAACAACCATGGGAACTGCCTCCGACGCCGAGGGCCGTTACGCGATGACTTTGCGTGAAGACCATCCGACGATCAAATTTACCTATGTAGGTTATGTGGCGATTGAAAAGCCGATCAAGCCGGGTGTGAGCCAGGTGATCGATGTGAAAATGACGGTGGATGCCTCAATGCTGAAAGAGGTGACTGTGAAGACCAAGGCGCGTTACCGTAATAAGGATAACCCGGCCGTGCAACTTATCCGCGAAGTGATCGCGCATAAGGATGAGAACAAGATGGCGAGCAACAATTTTGTTGAATACGAACAGTACGAAAAGATCTCGCTCGCATTGAGCAACCTGTCCGACGAATTCAAGGACAAGCGCATTTTCAGGAATTACCAGTTTTTGTTTAAAAGCCAGGACTCGGCTGCAATGGGCGGCAAGAACATGCTGCCTGCCTATATTCAGGAAAAACTCTCCAAAGTTTATTTCCGGAAAAGTCCCTATAACAAGAAACAACTCGTGCTGGCGAACCGCCGGGCAGAATTTGACGCGAAGTTTGTGGATAATGACGGTTTGAGTGCCTATTTCAACCGTTTGTATGAAGATATCAACATTTACGACAATGATATCTCCATCGCCACCAACTTGTTGCTGAGCCCGATCGCGAACTCCGCACCGACATTTTATAAATTCTTCATCCGCGACACCATCAAAACGAGTAACCCATGGCTGATAGAGCTGGGCTTCGTTCCGCGGAACAAGACGGATATGCTTTTCGAAGGTAAACTTTTCATTACTCTCGACGGAAAATATGGTGTTCAGAATGCTTATCTGACTGTAAACAAGGATATTAACCTCAACTTCATGCGTGACCTCGAAGCGCGCCTGGAATTTGAGAAAGGTGCCGACGGCCGCTATTTTATGAACAAGTCGACGCTTGCGATGGAATTTGCATTGGGCGAGAAGAACGGTGGTTTATACGGTCAGCGGACGGTGAATTTCAAGGACTACACCATTAACCAGCCACGTCCCGACAGCATTTACCGGGGACCGGGTGAGGAGATCGTTTATAATCCGGAAATCAAAACGAGTGAGTCGTTCTGGGCCAGCAAACGGCACATTCCGCTGGAACGCACCGAGTTGGATATTTACAAGAATATCGATACCCTGCAAACCATCCCGTCCTTCAAGCGGACGATGGACATTGCGACGCTGTTCCTTTCGGGCTACAAGTCGTTCGGAGCGGTGGAAGTAGGACCTGTGAATACATTTTACAGCTTCAACCCTGTGGAAGGATTTCGTCTTCGTTTCGGGGGGCGTACCACCACGGATTTTAGTAAGCGTGTCTATTTCGAAACCTATGCGGCCTATGGTTTCAAGGACCAGAAATGGAAGTACTTTTTAAGCGGGACTTATTCATTTAATAACAAATCCGTTTACCACTTCCCGCTGCATTACCTGCGGGCGAGTTATCAACGCGATACCAAGATTCCCGGGCAGGAATTGCAGTTTGTGCAGGAGGATAACTTCCTGTTGTCGTTCAAACGCGGGGATAATAACCGGTGGCTGTATAATGATATTTACAAACTGGAATATGTGCGCGAGTTCGAGAGCCGCTTTTCTTACAAGATCGGTTTTACCCAATGGAGACAGACCCCCGCAGGCATACTTCGCTATGAAAGCCTGGATGAAGAAGGTCAGCTGAAAAATGCCGGCGAACTGAATAATACCGAAGCGAACATTGAGCTGCGTTATGCGCCGCACGAGCAGTATTATCAAGGCAAGTTGTACCGGACTCCGATCATCAACAAATACCCGATTTTTACATTGCGCTATAATGCAGGTTTGAAAGGGGTATTTGAAGGAGAAAACAATTATCACAATGTGGCGCTGAACATCCAGAAGCGCTTTTACCTGTCGCAATTCGGGTTTGCGGACATTACGGCGGAGGGCGGCTATATTTTCGGGAAACAGATCCAGTTTCCGTTGCTGACCATCCACCGGGCTAACCAGACTTACGCGTATCAGTTGAATTCGTATAACCTGATGAACTTCCTGGAATTCGCGAGTGACCATTATGCGAGCCTGGACGTGCAATATTATCTGAACGGTTTCATATTCAATAAAATACCATTGCTGAAAAGATTGAAACTGCGTGAGGTGCTGAGTTTTAAAGGCCTGATGGGCGGGTTGCGGGATGAGAACAACCCGGCATTCAACCCGGGCCTGTACCGCTTTGCCACCGACCAGGATGGTAAGCCGGTCACTTACACATTGTCGCGCGAGCCTTATATCGAGGGCAGCGTGGGTATTGCCAACATTTTCAAGCTGTTACGTGTTGACCTGGTAAAGCGTTTTACCTACCTCGACAACCCGAATGTATCGGAATGGGGTATCCGGGCGCGGTTCAGGCTTGATTTTTAAGGCATTGATTTAAAAGAGACATTATTATGAATTACGCAATCATAGCAGCAGGGGAAGGTTCAAGACTGGCGAAGGAAGGTTTTACACTTCCCAAACCGATGGTGAGCCTGCACGGCGAAATGCTGATCGATCGGCTGATCGGGATTTTCGCGCGGAACAATGCGGAGAAAATCCTGGTCATCATCAACGAGGAATCGCCGCTGCTGGAAATGCATTTGATGGGCTTGGCAGAGAACCTGCCCATTCAAATTGTTAAGAAAACGACACCCAGTTCGCTGCATAGCGTGTACGAGCTTTTCAAAAGCGATCCGGAATTGAGCGAGGTTTGTCTGACCACCACCGATACGGTCTTCCGCGAAGAGGAGTTCAGCGTGTTTATCAACGAATTTGCAGAAAGCAGGAATCTCGAAGGCCAGATGGCGGTCACTGCATTCATCGACGACGAAAGTCCTCTCTATGTGGCAGTTGACGACGACGACCGCATTACTGCATTCACCGATGATAATAGTACCGATACCCCGTTTGTTTCAGGCGGGATTTATTGTCTCAGGAGGAAAGCGATCGAAACCGTGAGTGTGGCTGTGGAAAAGGGTGTGAGCCGGATGCGGAACTTCCAGCGGCAGCTGGTGGCGGACGGTTTGCATTTGAAAGCATATCCGTTTACCAAGATCGTTGACGTGGACCATGTGAGTGATATCCAGACGGCAGAGTTGTTCCTGAGCGGAGAAATGGCTTTCTAAATACATTAAAACACACACTGGACTGACACCAATTTATTACTAACCGACCGGGGCGTTTTGCCGGTCAACACCATACATGAACGAATTAGAGATTCTGGGCGTCCACCGAAACAAAAAGTTTTCGCCCAACCATATCGGGAACGACGATGCGATTTTTTCCCAAACGGCCAAAGAGCTCGAAAAACTGGGATGCCGCATTACCATCTGTTGCGAAGATGAGTTCCTGGCCATGGAAACAGTGCATTACAGCAAGATTTTTACCATGGCACGCCAAAAGCAGGTGGTAGCCAAATTACAGGAACTGGAAAGGAACGGCACGCAGGTTTTGAACTCGGCATTCGGGATTGAAAACTGCTTCCGCACGAACTTGACCAATGCATTGAATAACAATAACATCCCGGTAGCCGACAGCTACATTGTACCGACGGATTACCAGGGCGACGAAGTTTTTGATCAGATCAAAGGAAAAGGTTACTGGATCAAACGGGGCGATTTCCACGCCATCCATAAGGAAGATGTGTCGTTTGCAGCATCGCGCGAGGAAGCCAAGGAGATATTGCAGGAGTACGCATTGCGCGAAATCCCCGACGCAGTAGTTTCGCAGCATTTGATCGGCGACCTGGTGAAGTTTTACGGGGTTAGGGGCACGGACTTCTTTTTCTGGTTCTACCCGTACGATAACAACCATCATAAATATGCTGAATATCAGCAGATCAACGGTAATTCGGTGTATTACCCGTTCAGCGCCGAAGGTTTGCAGAATACGGCCAACGAAGCGGCAGGCGTAGTGGGGATCGATATTTACGGAGGCGATGCCATTGTAGGAAAGGACGGCGATTTTCGCATTATCGACCTGAACGACTGGCCCAGTTTCGCACCGTGCCGCGACCAGGCAGCCGGAAAGATTGCCGGCCGGCTTTATGAGAGATTTTTGAACAATAATTAATGGAGACAACCACCACACCCCGACCACTCGCAGAAGAACCCGAAAAAACCTCGGCATTCGAGAATTCGCTTAAATCGAACGATACGGAGGAGCAGATCGATATCTGGTTTTACCGGCCCATCGGCTACCGGATCGCATTGTTTTGCGCGAAGGTAGGCCTGCGCCCGAACCCGGTGACGATCATCAGCATTTTCTTCGGCGTGGCGGCGGGTATTTTGTTCTATCCGCAGCAGTTGTGGATTAATGTGATCGGGATGCTTTCGCTGATGTTCGCCAATTCGCTCGACAGCGCCGATGGCCAGCTCGCCCGGATGACGAACGATAAAAGCCGATTCGGGCGCATTCTGGATGGGGTAGCCGGTGACTTTTGGTTTATCGCGATCCACATTGCATTGTGTTTGCGGAGTATGGAAGAAGGTTGGAGCGCGTGGATTTGGGTGCCGGGCGTGGTTGCAGGCGCGTCGCATATGATCCAGTCGGCCATGGCGGATTACTACCGCAATGTGCATTTGTTTTTTATCAAAGGCACCAACGGCAGCGAGCTCGACAATAGCCGTGATTTGCAAAAAGAGTATGATGAAATGAGCTGGACGCGGCAGTTCGGTATGAAAATCGTGGCCCGATTGTATTTGAACTACACCAAAGAGCAGGAGTTTTTCTCACCAAAATTGCAGAAGCTGCTGGCTGTTGTGAAAGAGAAATACCGGAACGGCCTTCCCGCAAAGCTCGTTACCGATTTTCGCGCTCAGAACAAGCCCCTGATGAAGTATACCAATATCGTCCAGTTCAATACCCGGGTGATATTCCTCTTTATCTGGCTGTTCCTAGACCAGTCGTGGATCTATTTCTTGTTTGACATATTCGTTCTGAACCCGATCCTGATCTATATGATCGTAAAACAGGAGCAGGTCAGCAATCATTTTTACAGGGAGATCAGCTCCGGCAAATACAATGGGTAGCAAGGCGTACAAAGCCCTTTTCATGGCAATCGGCATTTTCTCACTGAGCTATATGATCTATGGCACAGGGTTGCTCGTGATTTGGGAAAATATCAACAGGACGGGCATCTGGTTCCTGCCGGTAATCGGTAGCTGGCTGGTGATCTACATCCTGAACGCCCTCGCATTCCGCGCCATCATCCGCGAGCCGCAACTGCCCGAAACGAATATGTCTTTCTGGGCGGTGCTGCGCCTGACGATCTCGGGTTATGCGATCAATTACATCACGCCATTCGTGGCATTGGGTGGCGAGCCTTACCGGATTCTGGAACTGAAACCAACGCTGGGCATCCAGAAAGCGACATCCTCGGTGCTGCTTTACAGTTTGATGCACATGTTTTCTCACGTGCTGTTTTGGCTGGCGTCCATTATCCTGATCGTGGCGGTGGTTCCTTTAAGTGATGTTATGCTGGCCGGTTGCGGGGTATTGCTGGTCGTAGGGCTGATTTTAGGATATTGGTTTATCAATGTTTATAAAAAAGGTTTCACGGTGAGCACTTTCCGCTTGCTGGAAAAGGTGCCTTTTATCAAACATAAGGCCCGGGAATTCGCATTGAAGAATGCCGAGAACCTGTACGAAGTGGATGAGCAGATCCGTGTCCTGTATTCGGACCGCCGGAATGCATTCTATGCTTCACTGTTCTATGAGTTTGCGGGAAGGGTAATCGGCTGCCTGGAAATCTATTTCACGGCCCACGCCATAGGAATGGAAATGACATTAGCCCAATCTCTGATCGTGAGCTCAGGCTCATCGCTTTTCGCGAACCTGATCTTCTTCTTCCCGATGCAGCTCGGTACCCGCGAAGGCGGCCTGGCGCTCGCGTTGAAAAGTGTGGGATTGCCCGCGACGCAAGGGATTTTTATTGGAGTTGTATTGAGAATCAGAGAGATCGTCTGGATTATCATTGGGCTGGCTTTGATTAATAAAAAAACAAAAAACAATCAGACAGCCAGCACAGAAGCAGAATTGAAACCAGTTCCTGTGAGAGCCGATAGCTGATTATTTTGATATCAAGAGAACGAGAGCAATGATAAAGGGAATATTATTTGATTATGGGGGGACAATTGATACAAATGGCTTGCATTGGGCCAATGTGTTATGGGATGCCTATCAGCATAATCGGGTAAAGGTTGACAAAGAGGCATTTGCGAGTGCATACAAGTTTGGCGAGAGGGCATTGGCCATCCATCCGATCATCCAGCCGCATCATGTGTTTTACGATGTGCTGTTTCTCAAAGTAGAGCAGCAGTTTGGCTATTTGAAAGAGAACGGATACGAGTTGGACGGCCAGGCCATCGAGGCCATCGCCCGCGAATGCGACCGCGTCGCACGCACTAGTGTTGAAAAGGCTGCGCCTGTGCTTGAATCATTGGCGCAAAACTACCCCCTCGTGATGGTTTCCAATTTTTATGGAAACCTGAATAGCGTTTTGAAGGAATTTGGCATTGCGCATTATTTCCAATCTGTCGTCGAATCGGCAGTGGTCGGCGTCCGGAAGCCCGACCCCGCGATATGGCAGCTGGGCGTGGAGGCGCAGGGCTTTCTTCCGCATGAATGCGTGGCAGTAGGCGATTCCTATTCCAAAGACGTTCTGCCCGCCAAAGCCACAGGTTGCAAGGCGATCTGGCTGAATGTGCAGGGTTTTGAAGAGTCCGCCGACACGCAGGTATCGGTGGCCGATGCCGAGATTACAGATTTTGCCCAGGTGGCTGACACCATTATGAGCCTGGGTTAGTTGTCACTAGCCCTAACCTTTGAAGGTTGGGTTAACAAAAAGAATACCATGTACGACATTTGCACCATCGGGCATATTACCCTGGATAAGGTAGTAACAGCCCAGTCTGTCAAGTATATGCCCGGCGGCACTTCGTTCTATTTTTCGAAGGCGCTGCGGCAATTCGACGTCCGCTATATGCTGGTAACGGCGCTGGCCGAAAAGGAAGGTCATATCGTTGCCGGTTTGCGGGAAGAGAATATCGAGGTTTTTTCCCAGAACAGTCCTTATACCGTCTATTTCGAAAACATTTACAGTGCCAATCAAGACCATCGCGAGCAGAATGTGCTCCATAAGGCGGCCCCGTTTACAGTAGCGCAGATGCCGGCTATCGAAGCGAAGTATTTCCATCTTGGCCCCTTGCTTTCGGACGACATCAGCGTGGACCTGATCAAACTGCTGGCTTCGAAAGGGACCGTGTCCCTGGACATTCAGGGCTATCTGCGTTATGTGAAGAACCAGAAAGTATTGTATAAGGACTGGGACGAGAAGAAGGCCGCATTGCCTTTTGTGTCTATTCTCAAAGCCAACGAATTTGAAATGGAAGTAGTGACGGGCACAAGGGATGTACGCGAAGGTGCGGAATACCTCGCCAATCTGGGGGTAAAAGAAGTGATCATTACCCTGGGCAGCAAAGGGTCTTTGATCTACAAAGACAACCATTTTTTCCAGATTCCGGCTTACAAACCGGCGGATGTCGTGGATGCGACCGGTTGCGGGGACACCTATATGGCGGGCTACCTGAGCCAGCGCGTAAAGGGTGCCGGTGTACAGGAGGCGGGCGAGTTCGGGGCGGCGATGGCTACCTTGAAAATACAGTCATCGGGGCCGTTCTCCGGGAACGCTGAGATGGTTGAGGAGGTTTTGCAATACGGTGAATGCGACCGTGAAGTGATCGCACAAGCCATTTGTTTATAATAGTAGTAGCTCAACAGTCATGAAATACATACTCAGCATTCTGATGGCGCTCAGCCTGACGCTTGTTTCGTATGCAACAGGATTATCAGAGAAAAAGACCGGTACGACAGCCACCGATCCGGACGAGTTTCCAGTTCCCGACAATGTCCCCGGATTGCTTTTTTACATTCAGCGTGATCCGAATACGAATACAATTTGTTATCAGCTTAACGTCGACAAACAAGGAAGAATCAGCGAAAAGAACCCCGTTAACACTTTCTGGATCAGGTATCCTGAGGGCGGGGTTAAAAAAGATCTCAATTATCTGCAGCGTAAATTTGCCTACGGGATCAATTCCAAAGCGATTGGCAATGCGGCCTATGAACTGAGATCGGTAGCTTATTCCAAACTGCCGCTTTATCTGCGGAGGGACAGCCGAAACCAGTACCATGTGTATACCAGCATCGACAAGCGTGAATGTATCCTCAGCCGGGTATTCATTCGTATTGATGGAGGTACATTCTGGTCGCCCAACGTGCTGTACATAGAGCTCAAGGGAGTTGACACAGCCACCGGTAAAACGATTATTCAGCGAATAAAACCATCCTGACATGCCTAAAAACTATGTCTCCAACTCAACGGAATCCACAAGGATGTTCAAGAGTAACTTTCTTGAGGCCTTTTCAAAGGTGCATTACAGTGTCCCGCTTTTCATTTTCGTCCCCGTGATCGGCTACTTTTCGTGGAAGTCGCTTTCGGTGGGGGCGCTGCCCTGGTACAGTTTTGTATTGCTGGTATTCGGAGGTCTTTTTTTCTGGACATTCACCGAATACTTTATGCACCGGTTTGTTTTTCATTTTACACCGCGTGGCAAGTTCATGGAGCGTATCCATTTTGTCTTCCACGGCGTGCATCACGATTATCCGAATGATGCCAAAAGGCTGGTAATGCCGCCGTCCGTGAGCATCCCGCTCGCAACGGCCTTTTACTTTCTGTTCACCCTGTTTCTGGGGGAATATGAAGTGGCGGCATTCTATTCCGGGTTTATGACCGGCTATCTGTTCTATGATATGAGCCATTATGCTTTGCACCATGCCAATTTCAAATCCGGACTCTGGAAGAAATTAAAAAAGCATCATATGCAACATCATTATTCGGATGCAAGTAAAGGTTACGGGGTAAGTTCAGATATTTGGGACAAGATTTTCGACTCAAACGAAAAACGGCCCCCGAAATCTAACTAATCTAACTGTAACTTATGAAGAACCTTGGAAGTGCGAATTTGGACCAGGTCTTCAAAGAAGAGATCACGAAAGCATCCGACTTTAAGTTCGGGACAACGGTGGTTAATGTCTTTGATGACATGGTCAGCAGGTCAGTGCCGTATTACAACGAGATGCAGCGAATGCTCGGCGAAATCGCGGCGGATCACGTGAAAGAAGGTAGTTGTGTGTATGATCTGGGCTGTTCCACCGGGACCACACTCATTGAAGTCGATAAACTCATTCCTTCCGACGTGCGCTTCATTGGTATCGACGAGTCGCCTGAAATGCTCGCAAAATGCGACACCAAGCTCAAAGAGGCTGGTTTTGTAAGACCTTATAATCTGGTAACAGGCGACTTGCACCAACCACTTCCTATTTCCAATGGTTCTGTTGTAATCCTTTGCCTGACGCTGCAGTTTGTCCGGCCATTGTATCGTGAGCGGCTTTTAAAAAACATCTATGACGGCCTGAATCCCGGCGGAGTGTTGCTGCTGGTAGAAAAAGTGCTTGCCGAGAGCAGCGTATTCAACCGTGATTTTATCAAATACTATTACAACTATAAGCGGCGCAACCATTACAGCGAGCTCGAAATATCCCAGAAACGGGAGGCGCTCGAAAATGTGCTGATCCCCTACAAGTTGTCTGAAAACATGCTTCTGCTTAAAGAGGCCGGTTTCGCAGATTGCGAAGTTTTCTTTAAGTGGTACAATTTTTCGGGGATGATAGCCTATAAGAAATCATGATAGCGATCGGTAATTTCTTTTTCAAGCATAGGAACAACCTGTTCATTCTGCTGTATCTGCTGCTGTTCCTGCCGTCGCCTATGATTTTTACGCCGGGGCGCTTCGGGCCAAACTACTTTTTGTATCCGGTCATACTGGGTTTGCTGGTTACTTTTTCCGGAGAGATCATCCGGGGTATTACCATCGGGTTGGCCTACATTATCCGGGGCGGCAGAGACAAGAAGGTGTATGCTGAAACGCTCGTAACGGAAGGCATTTTCAGGCATTGCCGCAATCCGCTGTACGTCGGGAATATCCTGATGCTTCTCGGAGTAGGCATTCTGGCTAATTCGGCTATTTATGTAGGAATCGTAATGCCGTTGTTTTTGTTTATTTATCAGGCCATTGTATTGGCCGAAGAGAATTTTTTGAGAAATAAGTTCGGCGCGCAGTTCGACGCTTATTGCAGCAGGGTGCATCGGTGGCTGATCAATTTCAACGGCTTTTCGGAAACGCTGGGCGGGATGCGGTTCAACTACAGGCGCTGGCTTTTGAAAGAGTACAATACATTGCTGGTGTGGCTGATCGGTATTGTAGCCATACTGCTGTTCAAATATCCGGTCATCGTGCCACATCCCGACACGCGGCTGACGGTTTTCATTGCCATCGTGTTGATTTTGGGAGCAATTTACGGATATGTCCGTTACCTGAAAAAGTCAGGAAAGATGACCGACAGCATGGCGTGAAACTAGACGGCGTACAGCGGAAATGGCTCTTCCGGGGCAGGCTGGCCGAAGTGCCGCGTGCCATGGGAAACAACCTCCGACCCTTTTTGATTGAAATAGCCTGAAATCAGATTAACCCCCTAATAAAAGAGCACCATGAACATTATCATCATTGGAGGAGGATTTGCCGGTGTAAACCTGGCGCTGGAGCTAGCAAAAAGCAACAAGTTTGAGGTGACGCTGGTAGATAAGAATAACTACAATTTCTTCCCGCCGCTGATTTATCAGGTTGCTACCGCATTCCTGGAACCATCGAGTATCAGCTACCCGTTCCGGAAGCTTTTTGCAGGTAAGGAAAATATCCACTTCCGGTTAGGGGAATTACAGCAGGTGTTGCCGGCTGAGAATAAGATCATTCTCAACAACGGAGAGCTCAGCTACGATTTTCTGGTGTTCGCCACCGGTGCAGAAACCAATTTCTTCGGGATGGAGAATGTCAAACGGAATGCCACCCCGATGAAGACACTGGAGGACGCGATTGGTATGCGGAACAAACTGCTTCTACGGATGGAGAAAGCTACCATTTGCGATGATCCGGAAGAAGTCAAAAGGCTGCTGACCGTTGTGATCGCAGGGGGCGGTCCCACGGGCGTTGAGATTTCAGGCATGTTTGCCGAAATGCGGAACGGCATTCTTCGCAGAGAATATCCGGAGCTCGCAGGCAAAGGAAGTGAAATATACCTGGTCGACGGAGGAGATGCATTGCTGTCGCCCATGAGCGTGCAATCGCAGAAGCATACCTACGATGCGCTGCGCAAGCTCGGTGTGAAAATCCGGCTTAAAAGCCATGTTACCGACTTCGTAGACGATAAGGTGTATTTTTCGGAAGGAGACTGCATCGAGGCCAAGACGCTCATATGGGCTGCCGGTGTAACCGGCAAAGTTTTCGACGGTATTCCGCCGGAGGCTTATGGCCGTGGCCGCCGGATGCTGGTCGATGCGCACAACAAAGTCAACGGTACTTACAACATTTACGCAATCGGCGACTGCTGTCTTCAGACCGCAGACGTCCAATTCCCGAACGGACACCCGCAGGTAGCGCAGGTCGCTATCCAGCAGGGGAAGAACCTCGCCCGGAACTTCAATCTGATAGCCGAGCAGCAGCCACTACACGCCTTCGCCTACAAGGATAAAGGCTCGATGGCCATCATTGGCCGTGCCAAAGCAGTAGTGGACCTGCCGTCGCCGAAATGGCATTTCGGCGGGGTCATTGCCTGGCTGGCGTGGCTTTTCATACACCTTATTTCGCTGATTAATTACCGTAACCGGGTCAAAACCCTATACAACTGGATGGTGGCCTATTTCACCAAAGATCAGTCCCTGCGAATGATCATTAAGCCTTCGGTAACGCAGGAAAAGGTCGAATCCTTGTGATGGAACCGGATTTCAACGTTTATCGTTGGCAGTTTGATAAAAAACACTGAATTTAGGCAGCTGCAAGCGGTTTTGCTGGATTCAGTGTGCAAACAACCATATAATGGAACCGACAATCATTGATGTAACACAAAACACACCATACGGTCTCCAGAAACTTGACTCTTCCATTTCTTTCAGGGGTTTTATCAATTTCCTAGAAAAGAAAATCGATGAGGAAGAAACGGTCAAAAAAACATTTTTCTCGCTGGTTTTAGAAAAACTGAAAGCCAACCCGGCATTCAGTGAGGACGTTCCGCTTTCGGATGTCGCCAACTATAAAGAAGAGCTGAGTTTGATCTATGGCATGCTGATGCCGCCTATCGCAAACGAAAAGGAAGTTTTCTGGGCCATGAGTGCCCCCGTAAGTCCGATCGTTTTCTATGGCACCTCGGGATTTTACGACCTGGTGACGGAAAGCGGATCGAATCAGATTAAATGTGACCTCATGGTGGACCATGAGGTGAGCAGGAAACAAAAAATGCAGATGCTTTATTCCTTCATACTGGAAAAGCTCTATCATTTTCCGCCGATCCATCATCCCGATATGATTCTTGCATTGAAAGATGAGAAATCGGGTCTTCAGAAATACTATCGTGGGCATATCGACAACCGTTTCTGCGAGGTGTACGCCAAGGGAAGCCTGCCTGAACTGGACCTTGACTGGATCCGTTCCGAATTGCAGGATTCGTTCGATATGAACACTTTCTCGACCTTGTTGCCGCATAGCCTGTTCCGGTTTGAAGGGTTTTCGCTGATCACGCTGACGGACGTTACCGCGGAGTATGCTGTGGAAAGCATCAAGAACACCATTCTGGACCGGGCGTCCTACGATCCGAAAACCTACTTCAACTACGTCGCCGGTTCGTTGAAAATGCTCGTAGAAAACGCGAAGATCGATTTTGGTCTGATGGCGGTGCTGCGGGTCAACAACAGGCTGGTTTTTGACCGGAGTTCCATGCTGTTCAGCAAACTCATGACCGCCGCCACGGAAAATGACATGGCCGAGGAAACGTATCTGAACATGGCCACCCAGTATTTTGAAGCGCCCAAAACGCTCCTCCTCCGGAACATGGGAGCCGAGGACGAGCATAAGCAGGATTTCATCCGCATTCTCCGGAATGACGGCGTGGAAGCTTATGCGCTGGTACCCGTTTATTACGACAACAAAGTGGTGGGTGTCCTGGAAGTGTATTCCCGGGAGGCCAAATCCATAGACGAAAAATTGCTTGCCAGGCTGGATGTGGCGCTGCCGTGGATCGCGCAGATCATGAAGAACTACATTGATGAGTTCAATGCGCAGATCGACAACGTGATCCGGGATAAGTTTACATCCCTGCAACCCGCCGTGCAATGGAGGTTTCGCGAGACTGCCTGGCATTATATCCGGGACAAAAGCATCAGCCCG
Organism: Dyadobacter ginsengisoli DSM 21015; assembly: GCF_059568735.1. Taxonomy (NCBI): domain Bacteria; kingdom Pseudomonadati; phylum Bacteroidota; class Cytophagia; order Cytophagales; family Spirosomataceae; genus Dyadobacter; species Dyadobacter ginsengisoli. Next base: position 234,710 of record NZ_JCANTY010000004.1, on the reverse strand, counting down.
CAGACGGCTGCTATCGAAAGTATCCAGTTCAGGAACGTTTTCCCGCTCTACGGCGCAATCGACATCCGGAACTCCACCATCGAAAGAAACCTGGCATTACGGGACGACCTGCGACTTCAGTTCAATGTACTGATTGAAACTTTTAGCGTCCTGAAACAGAAGCTGGGATTCAGTCTGGCGGACGAAATGATCTACAAATGCCGGAAGTGGATTAGCGAACTTTCGGACGAAAGCAACGACAATGACGAAATGCGGGTAAGAGATTTCCTGGAAACGGAAGTGCACCCCTTTTTGCTGCATTTCAAGGAGGAGAACGTGCAACGCTACGGGTCTGGCGCCACGGCTCCCGGCGACCTCGTGCTTCGGAACCGTATCGACGAGTACTTTGCGATGATCGACGAGCAGAACGGGGCCGCATTTGCCAACCGCCGCGAACTGGAAGCGTCGATGCAGACGATCAATTCGTCGGTTAATATGTACCTGGACCTTTTCCGGACCGAAATCCAGCAGGCATATCCCAGTTATTTCGAAAAATTCAGAACAGACGGTATCGAGTACGACATTTACATTGGTCAGTCCATTGAACCGGAAAAGCGGTTCAGTGAACTTTATCTGAAAAATATCCGCCTGTGGCAGCTTACGACCATGGCCGCCATTGCCAGAATCACCCATTCACTGATCCCGCAAATGGAGAAGCCGCTGGAAACTACGCAGTTGATCTTTATCCATTCCAGCAGCATCGACATCAGTTTCCGGGATGACGAAAGGAGGTTCGATGTGGAAGGGGCCTATAATATCCGCTACCAGGTGATCAAAAAAAGGATAGACAAAGTGCATATAAAGGGAACCGGCGAACGGCTCACCCAACCCGGCAAAATTGCTTTGGTGTATTTCAATAGTAAATCTGCCGAGGAATATGTAGGTTATATCCGTTATTTGCAGGAAAAGAACACTTTAATGGATGATCTGGAATTTCTGGACCTGGAAGAATTACAGGGAGTTACAGGGTTGAAAGCATTGCGGATCGGAGTCAACCTGAATGCGGACTGGAATTAACGAAGCGCTTAAATATAACTGAACGTTCTATGAACTATAACCATCGGCTCGACAAGGTTAAGCATCATGTCCACCATTTTTTCGGTACTAAAGCGCTCGCGCAGCTCAGTTACCATAACCTCATCCATACCGAGGCGGTGGTAGCCAATGCCGTGAAGATCGCGAACCATTACCGGCTGGAAGACAGGGAGACTTTTATTGTTGTTACCTCCGCATGGTTTCACGACACAGGGTATAGCACCGGTGAAGCAGCCGGACATGAACGCAGAGGGGCGGAGATGGCCGCAGAATTCCTCCGTAGCGAAGGGTTGGACGAAGATGTGATCGTCGAGGTTGAAGGCTGCATTCTGGCGACGGTATGGCCGCAAAAGCCTGCCAATTTTCTTCAGCAGGTGGTATGTGACGCGGACCTTTTTCATCTCGGGACGCCGGAGTTTGGTGACTGGAACAAGCTGGTGAGAAAAGAAGCGGAGCAACGGCTTGGCAAAAAGATAGAGAAGAGCGAATGGCGTAAAAGCACCATAAAACTGCTGGAATCGCATACGTATCAGACCGATTACTGCCGCGACCTGCTGGATAAGCAAAAAAAGAAAAACCTCGAAAAGCTCAGGCAAAAGGACCTGGAAGCCGAGTCGTTACCAGCTGAGGAACCTGAGGAAGCAGTCCATCCGCTCCCGCCTTACAAGATCAAAGACGAAAAGACATTCCTGCCGGAAATTACCGAGGGAAAGAAACAGAAGAACGACAGGCCGGACAAGGGCATCGAAACAATGTTCCGGATCAGCTCTAATAACCATCAGCGGCTGAGCGATATGGCCGACAACAAGGCGCATATCATGATCACGACCACGTCGATCATCATTTCGGTGCTGCTGAGCGTGCTCGTAAGGAAGCTGGAAGACAATACCTATCTCATACTCCCGACCATGATGCTGCTGACGGTGTGTATGGTCACCATGGTATTCTCCATTCTCTCCACCCGTCCCACCATCCCGAAAGGCACGTTTACACAAGAAGATATCGACAGGAAGAGCGTTAACCTGCTTTTCTTTGGAAACTTCTACCGGATGTCGTTCGATGAGTATTCCAGCGGCATGCAGACGATGATGAACGACCGGGACTTTCTGTATGGAAGTCTTACTAAAGATGTTTATTCCCAAGGGGTTGTACTCGGCAGGAAGTACCGGTTATTGCGCGTGGGGTACAATGTTTTCATGTTCGGTATAGTCGTTTCCGTGGTCGCATTTGTGATCGCCTCCATTCTGTTTGAACACTGAGCCGGCCCCTTATGGAAGCGTTCCGCTATTTTAACCGGGATATCAGTTGGCTTACCTTCAATGAACGGGTACTGATGGAAGCCGGCAACGAAGCTGTTCCACTTATGGAGCGGATCCGGTTCCTTTCTATTTATTCTTCCAATCTCGATGAATTCTACCGGGTGCGGATGCCTTATTTGCAGAAGAATGCGATGAAGGACTCGGCTGAAAGTGCATACCTGGAAGCGGAAGCTATTGTGAACAGGCAGCAGGAAGCATTTGGTCAAATCCTGGGGCAATCGATTATCCCTGCGCTGCGACGGCTGGGTTTCCATTTTTGTTATAAAGAAGGTATCCCTGCACAGATCGGGGTGTTTGCGAGGCGCTATTTCTTTACGCACATCGCGGGGTTTTTGCAGCCGGTTTACCTGAATGACAAAACATCGTTCTTCCCGGAAAATAACCAGATCTACATTGTGGTGGTCCTGCAACTTCCTAATGACAAGGAAAAAGTAGCGCTGGTGAATATTCCGACACCCTATATAGACCGCTTTGTCAAAATAGCACAGCCGGACGGCGATTATATTGTGTTTCTGGAAGACCTCATTCGCCATAATCTAGGGAACCTCTTCCCCGACGCGACCAGCATCGGGGCTTTCAATATCAAAGTAACGCGTGACGCCGAGCTGGACCTGCTCGATGAAGACGGAGAAGATATGGCAGAGCAGGTGGAAAAGCAGCTGGGCAAACGGGATTTTGGCCTGGCGACCCGATTGTTATATGAGCCCGGACTTCCGTTGAGACACCTGCAGTATATTGTCAATGTTTTTGACCTGAAAAAAGCGTCGCTCGTCGAGGGCGGGCGCTATCATAACCTGAAAGATCTCTCCGCGCTGCCCGTTGCTTCGCCTGCCATTTCATACCCGGCCTGGCCTGCCGTGCAGCAACTGGAAGGCTTTGCGGAAGAAGAGACGCTATTTGAGGCGTTGACGCGCCGCGATCTGATGGTGCACGCTCCATATCAGACTTACGACACCATTCTCCGGTTTTTTAACGAGGCGGCGATAGACCGGTCGGTGCAGGAGATCTATACGACGATGTACCGGGTAGCACACGATTCTAGGATTGCGCACGCACTCATTACCGCGGCGAAGAACGGTAAAAAAGTGACGGTACTGGTCGAACTGAAAGCCCGGTTCGATGAGGCGAACAACATTCGATGGGCAAAAAAAATGAAGTCGGCCGGTGTGAAGATTGTCCACAGCGTCAATGCCCTGAAGGTGCACGCCAAGCTGGCGCTCGTTAAACGGAAACATGAAACGCATGGGTACCTCGGTCTGCTGGCGACGGGCAACCTTAATGAGGGCACAGCCCGCTTCTACACGGATCATATCCTGCTCACCGCCCATTCTGCCATGTTGAGGGAAACTGAGCAGTTGTTTACTTTTTTAAGCAAAAAGAAAAAGCCGGAAAAGATCGATGCCATTCATTTCGATCATTTACTGGTAGCCCAGTTCAACCTGCAAAGACAGTTTGTCGAACTGATCGACCGGGAGATCGGCAACGCCCGGAACGGATTGCCGGCGGGCATTACCATCAAGCTCAACAACCTGGAAGAGGAAGTACTGATCAACAAGCTGTATGAAGCGTCGAATGCCGGCATTCAGGTAAATCTCATCGTGCGGAGCATTTGCAGGCTTGTTCCGGGTGTACCGGGGCAAAGCGAAAATATTCGTATCAAACGCATTGTGGACCGTTACCTGGAACATGGCCGGGTGTTTATTTTTCATAACAATGGAGAAACGGAAGTATTCATGGGCTCTTCCGACTGGATGAACCGGAACATTTACCGGCGGATCGAGGTTTGCTTTCCGATTTATCATGAGGAGCTGAAACGGCAGCTGACCGACATGATCGCGCTGCAATGGGAGGATACCGTTCAGGCTGTGTGGATTAATGACGAACTACAAAATGTGCCAGTGACAACGCTCCCGGGCGGTGTGCGCTCGCAGGAAGCCATTTACCATTATCTCAAGGGAGGAATAGAAAACCTGAAAAAGACATTCTGATGAATCCATTTTTACTGAAAAGGTGCCTGCCGGTCTTACTGGCGGGCCTGGCGCTCGCAGGGTGCAACTCGACACAAAAAGAAAAAGACGTATTCCAGGGCTACGACATGAACCAGCCCGAGAAGTTCAATATGCCCGAAAGTTTGTTTGAGATTTCGGGTATTGCTTTTGCAAAAGGGAAAAGCGACACGATTTATGCCATTCAGGACGAAGATGGAAAGCTGTTCAGGCTGGCCTGGGATATTCCAAAGCAATTGCACGCCAAGTTTAGCAAAAAGGGAGACTATGAAGACGTTTCCATTCTGCGGGACCAGGTTTACATTCTGAAAAGCAATGGAGTAATATTTGCTTTCCCGCTCTCGGAAGCAGTATTCGAAGAGCCGGAGGCCGTCTACGAAATCAAAGGCATACTCCCGAAAGGGGAATATGAAGGAATGTATGCAGATGAGGCGAGCGGGCAACTCTATGTAATATGCAAGAACTGTGCGGATGATGATTCCAAAAACAGTGTTTCAGGGTACACATTGAAGCCGGAGACAGACTCGACCATTGCGCAGACAGGCAGCTTTACCATCCAGGTAGATCAGATTAAGGCCATTACCGGAAAGGTTGCGAGGGGATTCCGGCCGTCGGGCATTGCCAAAAATCCGGTTACAGGTGAATGGTATATTATTTCGGCAGTGAACAAACTGATCGTCGTAACCGACGCAAAATGGCAGGTAAAAGCCGCTCATCCTCTGAACGGTAACATGTTTATTCAGCCCGAGGGCATCGCCTTCGATGATGCCGGTAATTTGTATATTTCCAATGAGGGCGATGACTTGTTCAGCGGGAATGTGCTTAAATTCAGAAAATCAGGCCGGTAGGCCGTTCACATCCTATGAATCGAAATCTACTCCGTTTATTCGTATCAGGGGCTGTTCTGGCAACAGTATCCTCTTGCGCAAGCTATAAAACGCGTTTCTCCGGGGAAGGAGCGCAATGGCAATCGGCCTCACCCGAACCCGCACTGGAATTGAAGCATACCATGTATCTGATCGGAGATGCAGGCAACGATTCGCCGGCGAGTCCTGCGCCTGTACTGGAATACCTCAAAACCAGGCTCGCGACCGAATCAGCAAATAGTTCTGCCCTTTTTTTGGGAGATAATATTTATGAATACGGAATGCCGCCGGCCGAAGATTCCGCAGCCCGCAAAGTGGCGGAATACCGGATCAACTCACAGCTTGAGACACTGGAGCATTTCAAGGGACGGCCGATTTTTACGCCCGGAAATCACGATTGGCGCGGCTGGGGAGTGAAGGGCGTAAAGCGGCAGGAAAAGTACATTCAGAAATATATCAACGAACGGCGCGGCAAGACCAACAAGGACGATTATGAGAACTATTTCCTGCCGCTGAACGGCTGTTCGGGACCCGAGGTCGTGGAGCTGAACGACAATGTCGTGGTGATCGTGGCAGACTCGCAATGGTGGCTGACCGACTGGGACCGCGATCAGAAGATCAATGATGGCTGCGAAATCAAAAACCGGGAGCAGTTCCGATTCGTGTGGGAGAATGTGGTCAGGAAATACCGTAACAAGAACGTGGTGATTGCGATGCACCACCCTCCCTATACCTACGGGCCTCACGGCGGACGCTTTACGATCAAGCAGCACATTTTCCCGCTCACGGAAATGAACCCCAGGCTGTATATCCCGCTACCGGGGCTTGGAAGCCTGAGTGCATTGTTCCGGGCCACGATCGGGTCCCGGCAGGATGTCGCCAACAAGCATTACCGAGACCTCCGCACAGCCGTACTGGCCGGGGCGAAAAAGAACGGGAAATTCATCTTTGCCAGCGGCCACGAGCATGCTTTGCAATTCATCGAGAACGATGGGCAGGAGTTTATCGTAAGTGGCAGCGGTTCCAAAAACAGTCCGGTAAGTTTGGGTAAAGGATCTCTATTTTCTTCTTCAAAACTCGGCTTTTCGACACTGAGCTTTTATGCCGGGGGAGAAACCTGGGTGAAATTCTGGGAGGTATCGCCTGACGGGAAAGAGGCCAAAGTGGTTTTTCAGCGGAAAGTGAAGGATAAACAGGTGATCGAAGTCCCTGATTCAACAGTGGCTTACACAGAATACAACGAGCACGCCGATTCGACCACGAAATTCATTACCAGCAACGAAGTCAAACCGATCGGCAAAATACATAAAGCGATGCTGGGAGAACATTACCGGCCATTGTACCTGCAGCAATACCGTTTCCCCGTGTTGGATATGGCTACTTACCGGGGTGGTGTCGTACCGGTGAAGCAGGGTGGAGGTAACCAAACCAACTCCCTTCGCCTGCGTGACAGCCAGGGACGTGAGTACGCTATGCGAGGACTGACCAAGGACGTGAGCCGTTTTCTGCCCTTCCCTTTCAACCAGATGATAGCTGCGAAATACCTGGTGGAAGACAACTTTTTGTCGACCAATCCATTTGCACCGTTGAATATGCCAAAGCTCGCGGAGGCGGTTAATGTGTACCACACCAATCCGCGCATGTATTATGTACCTGCGCAACCCGGACTGGAGACTTTCAACAACCTCTTTGGTGGTACGATGAACCTCGTAGAAGAGCGGGCTGACGGCAAAAAGTGGAAAAATGCCGATTTCTTCGGTAATCCGGATAAGATCGTCAGCACACCGGAGCTGGTGGAGGAGATGCTGGAAAACAGTAAAAATAAGGTAGACCAGGAATGGGCGATCCGCACCCGGCTGCTCGATTTTGTCATCGGCGATTGGGACCGTCACGACGACCAATGGGCCTGGGCATCGACGAAGCAAAAGGATGGGACGATCCTATACCGCCCTATTCCCCGGGATCGCGACCAGGCTTTCTCCCGCTATGATGGCTTTCTGACGGGTGTAGCACGGCTTACGCTGCCCTTCCTGCGTCAGTTGCAGACTTTTGGGCCGGAAATCCAGAGTATGAAATGGACCACCTGGAGTGCACGGCTGTTTGACCGTACTTTCCTGACCGAACTGAGCTGGGAGCAATGGGAGAAGCAGGCAAAATTCATTCAGGAAAACCTGACGGACGAGGCCATTTTGCGCTCGTTTGACGACTGGCCTGCGAAAGCGCGTGAAATGGCTTCTGCCAAAATGATCGAAGGTCTTAAAGCCCGTCGAGCGGACCTGATGAAGATCGCCCGGACGCATTATGAATTTGTCAGTGAATCCGTGAACGTGATCGGGACAGAGGAGGAGGAACGTTTTGTCATCGAACGGGTGGATGACGCGCATACCCGCGTGACGGTCTATGAAACGGACAAAAATGGCGGGATCAAGCATCAGAATTATCAGCGTGTTTTTGAAAATGCCGTTACGCATACGATCAATATCTATGGTAATGGCGACGATGACGAGTTCATTGTCAAGGGTGATGTGCGCAAAGGGGTGAAGCTGCGGCTGATCGGTGGATTGGGCAAGGACGTTTTTGCCGATAGTGCGCGGGTTAGTGGGGGAGGAAAGAAAACGATGGTGTATGACGATCTGAAAAACAATACAATTATTGCAGGACCCGACACCCGGGATAAGCGAACCAGCCTGTACCGCTTCAATGTGTATGACCGCCGGAGCGCTGACAGCAATTATGACATTACATTGCCGTTACCTGTACTGGGCGCGAATCCTGACGACGGATTTTTTCTGGGCGCAGGGGTGAACATAACAAAGTACGGTTTCAAAAAGGAACCTTACGCATCCGTGCAGTCTATCGGCGGCAGCTTTGCGGTCAGAACCCAGGGTTTCAGGGTTAACTACACCGGGGACTTTATCAATGCCTTTAAAAAATTCGACTTCTATCTCGATAGCTACTATCGCGGGCCACGGTATGCATTCAACTATGCGGGCCTGGGTAACGGTTCGGAGCGACCCGTGGACGATGCCAACTTTTACCGCGTGCGGCAGAGTGCATTTTATGTGTATCCGGCATTGAAGAAAAGGTTTGCGGGGCATAACGGGTTTGTCACACTGGGGCCGTTCTTCGAAGTATCCGATATTCAGGCTACTGCGGGACGTTATATTACCAGTGTGGAAAATGGTCTGCCTTCAGACATTTTCAAAACCAAATATTACAGCGGTGCGAAGTTTACGTTCAATTTCAGCAGTATCGACAATATTTTCGCGCCGCATTCGGGCATTCGTTTTAATGCCGGCCTGAACTGGACGTCGGACCTGAAAAGCGACAAGAACTTTGCCGGTCTGAATGCGAAGTTTGCATTTTATACCAGCCTGGATCAGAAGGAAAACTTTATCCTGGCCACGCAGGTAGGTACCGGGGTGAACTTTGGCAAAGGGTATCAGTTTTTCCAAATGCCATCCCTGGGCGGAAAACTAGGGTTACGTGGTTACCGCACCGAGCGTTTTTACGGGAAAAGCTCCATCTGGCATGATACCGATCTGCGGATCAGGCTCGGAAGCAGCTATAACCCCACATTACCGCTTACTTACGGTATTTTCGGAGGGTTTGACTACGGCCGCGTCTGGCTGGATGGCGAGTCATCCGGCAACTGGCATTACGACTACGGCGGTGGAATCTGGGTGGCCCCGGTAGACGTCCTTACCATCGCTGCCGGTGCATTCATCCCCAAAGAAAAAAAAGAAGAAAAACCGAGGATAGCTGTGCAGTTGGGTTTTTGGTTTTAATGTTCAATGACTGAATGGCGTGCGGGAATGGAAATTTTTGTATAAATCCTATTCAGGCACCACCTGGCGCCCCGGTTGATTGTTCGTTCATTCAATATTTTAAATTCAGTCATTCAAAATTCATTTCTGTTCCAGCACGCTTAGGTTGCCGCTTCCTTCGAGGTAGCATAGCTTTACGTTTTGAACATTTTCTACTCCTTTTTCACGGAGGTAGGCGAGGAGATCTTCCTCTGAGATGAATTCCCGTCGCATATTGGCATGCTGGAACCTGCCATCTTTGATGAGTAATTTAGGGTCGGCCTGGAAAAACACTCCGAACCGTTTCGATTTGTAGCCTAACCAGTCGATCGCCAGGTCCCAGAATACTAAAGTGGCTACGAGTACAATACCCTCTGTAATGCTGTTGTACTCCCCGGCCATGGCGTTTTGGGCGGCATCACCGATGAGAATGATCAGCAGGATGTCACTTACACTAAATTGCCCTGTGCCCCGCCGAAAAAACCGAAGCAGCAGGAAAATGGCCCAGTAGGTGATGGAACCCCGTATAAAGACTTCCAGAACAGAAGTGGTGGGTATCCACATGTCCTGCCAGTTGAGACTGAAAAGCTTTTCCATAATGTGATGCCTGAGGTGATTTGGTTGATCAGTGAAAATAACACTAATTCAGCGAATCACGGATGGCTTTGGCGCGATCGGCAAACTGTCTGACCACAGGAAGCCTTTCGGAAGCCCAGGCCTTGATCCCGGCGTCTTTCGCAGTAGCCGAACCGATTTCCAGCACGCGGGTCATCCGATTCTGCGCTGCGAGCATCTGTTGCGTATAAAGCGTGTCGAGCGCGGTGCCGGAGCGCATGGTGAGGCTGTCGAGTTGTTGCTGACGATCGTCTGATAATGTCGTCGGTAATTCCACCTGTTTATCTCCCGCGAGCTTTTGTAGGGCCTGTCCGGCCAAAATGTGATTATTAGTCATTTCTTCCCCGTAATCACGCACGGCTTTGAGTTCGCCACCGGCTGCGGCCACTTGTCCTGCATTGACCTGGAATAGTGTCTCATCGGCGGAAGTCGTTAAGAATTGTCTGTCCGTTTCGGTAATGAGGTCGTTCCGTGGTTGGTTATCGTTTTCGCAGCTGGTATTCACAGCGATGATCAAACCGAGAAAAACGAGCAATGTCTGTTTTTTCATAAAATGAGAGCATGATTTTCAAAGCCCGTGATAATTACTATGCCAAAAGCAGAAGATTTTCGTAGTAATAATTCTGCTTTTTGAAAAGCATAGAATTCCCGAGTTGATGAGCGAGGCAAAAAAACGCAACCTTGTATGTTTTTAGATCTGCAATAACGATGGAGTTTGCATCAATCTTAACAGCGCTACGTCGGTTTCAACGGGTTTTGCCACGGGCGAGTTGAAAGGCTTCAGAATAGACTGCTTTCTCGATCTTCCGGCTTAGGCGCCATTCGAGAGGTATGGAAGAACTTCCTCAATGGTGAAATTCTCAACGGTATTATGAGAATCCGCACAGAACAGGAAGTATCAATTACCGGGAGTTTTAATGCAAAACTGTTTATTCTTCCAGGTGTTCGCATGTTCGTGATTACCGACATGATCGAAATGATGGAGAAACGGCCGGAGCTGAAGGCGAGCGAAAGCAGATTCAAAGCATTGGCCCAGGAGGGCGCAGACCTCATTGCTATCCTTGATGACGATGGAAACTAACATTTTGCGGGTGAAAGCTGCTGTCCTGTCCCGGGCATTCATCCCGCAGACCTGACCGGAGAAAATGCCTATGACTGGATCCACCCCGATGACAGGCTGGAAAGTGCTGGCACTATTTTTAAAAATTCCCGAATGCGGGCAGATCAAGACGGAACAGTTCCGGGTCAGGGATCGGGATGGAAACTATAGGTGGATCGGCACAACAGCTGCCAATATGACTGACGATCCGGCTGTTTGTTGGTGCTTATCGTAGCCAACTCCCATGATATCACGGAGGCGGTGATGAAGTCCGATGATACGCGCGTTAGCAATGAACGTTACCGGCAGCAGAACGAACAGTTGAGGAAATTGTAAGGAAGGCAGATAAAATTCAGAACGATGGTTAATGATGGGCTCAAAATCCTACTGGTAGATGATGACAAGGTCATGCTGTTCCTGCATGAAGCCTTCCTCAAAAGAAGTGGCGTGCTGCACGATATGGTGCTTTGCTACAATGGACAGGATGCATTGGATTATCTTGACCATCACCAGCATGGAAATGCGCGGTTCCTCATTTTACTGGACATCAACATGCCTGTCATGAATGGCTGGGAATTTTTACGTACACTTCGCGACAGAAATTATTTATCCCGGGTACTGATTGTCATGGTCAGTTCGGCAACCGAAGAGAGCGAAAAAGCCCGCGCATTCACATTTACCCAGGTTATTGATTACCAGCAAAAACCGCTTACCGTCGAGACTTGCAAGCGCATCATGGACTCTGATCAACTAAAGGGTTTCTTTGGTAGCCTGGCCCCGGAATGATACCTTCTCATACGTCTTGAAGCAACAAAAGGATATTTCCACCTTTAAAAATGAACGAGGTTCGCTATTTTTAGACGTGATTTGGTTTTCAACGTTCCAAAAAAGCCTTCTTGATTGAAAAACATCGACTATTCGGGATCTTTTGAACGGCTTTGGCAGGAGGAGTCGGAGACGAAGGCCCGGGTGCCAAATCTTCTTTTCTGTATCACATTTCTGATCTGCAATCCGATATCCTCGGTTGCATTTTATCTCTCGGGCGATCCGTTTTTCTACACATTGCTGCCCACTCATTTCTTCTCCGGTGCCATTATTCTGGGATATATCTTTTTGTATTACAGGAAAGTGATCACCGGCCATCAGATGAGCTTTTATACTTTTATAACACTCATCTTCTTTTATGCGTACCTGCTGTCGCGTCCACACCTTTCTTACGTTCAGTCATGCCTGAACCTGACACTCGCGATCATATTTGCCGGCCTGGTATTACGCTGGCCTTTGCGGTATGCGTTGGTGATTTCGGCACTGAGTTTGACTTTGTACCCGCTGGCCGTCTACTGGGTGAGTGATAATACACTCCTGCAGTTCTTTGAAGACGGAGGGGTTTTTGTGCTCGTGGGACATCTGGTATTTCCATTTGTTATTAAGCTCCATTACAACAAAGACAAGCGCGACTTTTACTTCCGTTACACGCTGCAGCAACACAACGTTGCTTTGGAACAGCAAAAGGCGATCGCCGAACAAGCTACCCGCGCCAAAACGGATTTCCTGTCGATGATGAGCCATGAGATCCGTACCCCGCTGAACGGGATTGTTGGGATGGTGCATTTGATGATGCAGGAAGAGAAAGAACAGGAGAAACCTAATGAATTGCTCCAAACCCTGAAATTTTCGGCAGATCATCTGATGGCAGTTGTCAATGATATACTCGATTTTAACAAGATTAACTCCAACCATGTAGTGCTCGATCCACAACCTTTCGAGCCATTTGGCTTTTTTGAAGTGCTACGAAAAACCTTTGAACCCAGAGCGGATGAGAAGGGCATCTCGCTTGTGTTTTTTGTTGATCCCCAATTGCCGCCACAGCTGATCACAGACCGGGTCAGGCTTAACCAGGTGATTACCAATCTGGTCCATAATGCGATCAAGTTTACAGATAAAGGATCAGTGCGCCTTCATGTTACAGAAACGGCCAGAACCGCAACGTTTATCACACTGAAATTTGAAGTGATTGATACAGGTATAGGAATTTCAAAGGCTGATCAGGATGGTATTTTTGAAATCTTTACCCAAGTAAAATCCAGGAGCCATAATGGCAACGCGGGTGGTACCGGTCTGGGTTTGGCCATTTCAAAGGAACTGATGCGGCTTTTTAAAAGTAAGATCATCCTGAAAAGTGAAGAAGGGAAAGGCTCTGTTTTTGCATTTCAACTTATACTGCCATATTCTGTCGAGCCTCTTCGACAGGTTGTCCCAAACAGCAGCGCTTCGCCGAAGCCTTTCCCCAATGTACGCGTTTTGGTGGCCGATGACAACAAAGTGAACCTGGTACTCGCCACACAGTTGTTGAAAAGGAAGCATATCAGGTTCGACACAGCTGCTAACGGGCAGGAGGCATACGATCTTTTCAGGCAAAGTAAGTATGATCTGGTTTTAATGGACCTACGGATGCCTGTCATGGACGGCTTTGAAAGTACGGCCCTCATTAGGAAGTCAGACCCAGAGGTGCCTGTGATCGCCCTCACTGCTTCGGCATTTGAGAATGAAAAAGAGCGGGCGCTGGCAAACGGCTTTTCGGGTTACCTGATCAAACCTTTTGTGCCGGAGGATTTCTATAATTACATATTCCCTTTTCTCGGGATGCAAAAATAACCGAACGAATGGGCTAACTAAATGAGTGACCCACTCTCACTCAATCACCCATTGATTCAATCATTTCCATTACCTTGGGCTCATATTAAAACCTGAACCCATGAAACGTAGAAAAGTCATTCAAAGCCTTTCTTCTTTACCATTGATCGGCGTATTGCCGGGCTCCGTGTCACGAGAGGAAACTGGTTCCCGAAAGAAAAAGAGGGATATTATTGCAGAATTGGGAATCCGCTCGTTTATCAATGCGGCCGGAACGCTCACTTACATGTCGGGCTGCATCATGCACGACGAGGTGGTTGAAACGATCGAAAACACCTCGAAGCACTTTTGCATGATCGACGAGGTGCAGGACAAAGTAGGGGAGAAAATCGCGAAGCTCGTACATGCGGAGGCGGCTATGGTTACCTGCGGTGCCTTTTCGGCGATGACACTTGGCCTGGCGGGTGTGCTTACCGGGCAGGATGTGGTGAAAGTAGAGCAGTTACCGCATCTGGAAGGCACCGGCATGAAATCTGAGGTCATCTGTCAGAAATCCCACAACGAACGTTATAACCACGCGTTTCTGAACACAGGTTGTACGGTAGTAGAGGTAGAGACGATCGAAGATGTGGAGAAAGCCGTTAATGAAAAAACGGCGCTCCTGCACTTCCTTAATATTACCGCCAATGCTGGTAAGATCAAGCACGAGGAATGGATTGCCCTGGGTAAAAAACACGGTATTCCAACATCCATCGACATCGCCGCGGACGTGCCGCCGGTTTCCAATCTTTGGAAATTCAATGATATGGGTTTCGATCTGGTTTTTATATCGGGAGGAAAAGCCATGCGCGGGCCGCAGAGTGCGGGTATTCTGATGGGGCGTAAAGACATTGTCGCTGCCGCACGCTTCAATGCGCCTCCGCGGGGATTTACGGTCGCAAGGGGTCATAAAGTCAATAAGGAAGAAATACTCGGGATGTATGTAGCGCTGGAAAAATTCATTTCAGGTGATCACGAGCGCGAATGGAAAGAATGGGAGGCTAAAATTTCCCGTATCGAAAATGCAGTTAAAGATTTGCCCGGTGTTAGCACGAAGGTGACCATCCCGGAACTAGGCAACATTACCCCCACATTGACCATCAGTTGGGACGATACCACGGTGAAGCTTACCGGACGAGAGCTGCGCGACAAGCTGCGGTATGGCTCGCCGTCAATTGAAGCGGGATTTTCAGGCTTGCCACTATATCATTACCAGGCTGGTTCCGATTCTGTCGATCCCGCTGTCGCTGAGACACTGAAGGGGGCCAACCTGATCCGGGTAACTGCCTGGATGTTACAGCCGGGTGAAGAAAAAGCAGTAGCTCGTCGCATACGGGAAGAACTGATTGCCGGAGCAAGCGCCAAAGGTTAGGAGTCAGAATCCTTGTCGTTCTCTCCTGAGCATTTCGACTCTCTGATAAAGCTCGATGATCGTCGTAACATCGAGCTTTTCAAATATTCTGGTCTTATAGGTACTGATAGAACTGCCCGAAATGCCGAGGATCGTTGCAATCTCCTTAGTCCATTTGCCTTCCAGCATAAGGTCCATTACTTCGAGCTCGCGCTGCGACAGCGTAGCGAGCGGATTACTTAGCTTTTTCGGTGCATCCTGTGGGCCAGGCAACAACATGTGCCGCACATTTCTGCTTGCATATCGCCCATGATCCAGGATGGTCGATATAGCGTTTCGGACCTCATCAACGGCTGCGCTTTTAGAGAGGAATCCATTGGCACCGGCTTTAATATAATGGACCGCATAAATTTCTTCATCCACACCCGAAAACATCAGGATCAACACCTGAGGCTGAATGGCGCGTATTTTTTCAATCATCTGAAAACCCTCACCACCCGGAATATGAATATCCAGGAGAATCAGATCAAGCGGCCGGGTTGAAACGATCGATAAGGCATCGGCGAAGTTGTCGCTTTCCCAGTGCGTAACGGGTGAGATCAAGCCGCGTATAATGAAGAGAGTGGCCAGCCTGACAATCGAATGATCGTCAACGATGAGTATATGTTTCATCCATCAGGTCAGGATAGAGTGTGATGTTCTGTCAACAAAATAATAAATGGTTTGTAAGCGCAAAAGGTTATCGATCGGCAGCCATATGGCAAGGTGTGTGCCATTCGCACAATAACATTCAGCAAAGTTAAGTATCCGTTTTGGGATTGTTTGTAGCGCTATACCAAACGGGTGATAGAAAGATTTCTATGAAATTCGTCAAATTTCAATAATAAACCATCTGTAAATCAATTAGTTGTAATGTATAATGTAACTAGTTCTAGTTTTTGTATAAAGAAGCCCTATAATAACCGGTTGCTTGTGTAAGCAGTGTGTTGCACAGTTTGATAACAATTTTGCCAGGTCTATATTTGTCGCTGTTACTTTCCGGAATAGTTGGGACCTGGATCGTCAGGTTCGCCGGCGGGCATTATATGGTTTTTCTTTTCGTTATCCAGTGAACAAGCCACTCTTTGCTCTTGCCCTTTTGATTGTGTTTGTGGTTTTGGGACGGGCCCGGGCCCAGAAAGGTTACACCGTAGTGCACTATACGGATGATAACGGGATGCCGCAGAACAGCGTGAGGAGTCTTGCAGCCGATGCCGAAGGTTTTATATGGATCGCGACCGAAAGTGGTCTGGCCAGGTTCGATGGGCAAAATTTTAACATTTTCGACAAAGCTTTCATCGGGACGAACAGCAATCGTTTTTACCTCATCCAACCATCGTTTAACAGGTTACACGCAAACGGCAATAGCAAGGCTGGGCAGGAAATCTATGCAGCCGCAGATTTGAATCAATTTGTCAGAATCGAAAAGGGGATTCCGAAGCTGGATTCTGCCTATTTCAAAAACAAAATCAACAAGCTGCCCCATTTTGACGGGACACAACGGATGTTTTTCTCAGTGGGCCTTCCCACCTATCTGAAGGACATCGTAAGACCCCATCATTATGTCATTCCCGGTAGCTACGGAGATGGCAGCTTTTGCGTTATTGATAGTTTCAAAGTTGAATTTTTTAACGGTGAGGTGAAAACAGGAGAGACGCGTTTCAGCGGCCATGGCAAATGGTGGAATTTTTTCACCTTCCAACGCAAACTCTATCACCGTAACGAGGATGGGACCATTTCGATGGTCTCCAACACAGATACGAAACCTATGGTGATCGGCGGCGACCTGCTTCGGGACAATGGTTACCATGCGCAGGTCGACGATATAAGGATTTTCTGGAACCTCACCAGCGACCAGCTTTATTTTTACCGGCAAAACAAGTTGTATATGGCGCAGGAAGGGCGCGGGTATGGATTGTCGACCCGGTTGATTGTCGAGGATTTCGATCTGGATGAGCATGCAATTCAGTCAGTTTATCGGGATCCGGCTACGCAGACTGTTTTTCTGGGTAGCCCCTCCAAAGGTCTTTATGTGCTGACGAAGCATTCTTTCGAGCCACTGACGTTTCCGGACGATGAATTCATGAATGTATTTTATGCGCTGGTGCCCAGGGATGCGAGCAGCGTCCTTACAGCCATGGGGATGATCCTGGGGAAGGACGCCACCACAGGCAATACCATCTTTGACAGTATCCCGCTCATCAGGAAACTCAACCCGGGAGATAAGCGGAGTCTTTGCTATGACGGGAAAGGATTTTTATGGGTAAAGGTAGGAGACAGCCTGCACCAGCTGAGCAGGAAAGGAGACCGGCTTCTGAAAAGCTGGGGTTTTGGCAATGAAGTCAAGCACGTGCACGCGGACCATCACAGTAATATTTGGGTTGCAACCGGAGATAGGGGATTATTTGTGATCGACACGTCGGTGGAGAATCCGCAGCCGAAATTGCTGCAGCGCAAAGTCAAAGGAACTTACATTCAGGCCTATGGCGAACAAATGCTGGTTGGAAGTACCAAAGGTCTTTTCCTGTTTGAAGGGGTTACGGGCAAATACAAGCTGTTAAAGGGGACCGAAGACGTTTATGTCAAGAGCCTGCATGTGGACAAGGCGAAACGTATCTGGCTGACTGCCAATGCCGATGGCCTCTTGTTTTATGACAACAACAAGCTGACACGCTTCCCGCTCGATAAAAATCGATATCTGGGCAGCCCGCATTGTATTATTGACGACGGGCACGGATTCTTTTGGATACCGACAAATAAGGGGCTTTTTCAGATTGCAGTAAAGGACCTTCTTGCCTATCAGCGAGCGCCTTTTGACATATTTTATCTTTATCATGCCAAAGAGGAGGGTTTTCTGACCAACGAGTTCAATGGAGGCTGCCAACCATGTGGCCTGACGTTGCCTGACGGCACCGTTGCATTACCATCGCTCAACGGACTCATATGGTTCCGGCCCAAAAAGACGATAGCCCGTTTACCTCAGGCAGGTATCACTCTGGACAAGACGCAGGTCAACCGGCAGCTGTTGTCGGGTTTAGGGGATACGCTGCTTTTGCCTGCCAACCCGGTTCAGGTACGCTTCTTCTTCTCAACCCCATACTACGGCAACACATACAATCTCAATCTTTCCTATGCATTGATCGGCGCTGACGATCAAGTGACTGCTCAGGACTGGATTCCAATCCGGAGTAACGATTTCAGTATAGCATTCTCCAATTTGGAACATGGAAGGCATACATTGCTCGTACGCAAGGTTAATGGGTTTGGAAAGGACAATTACTCGATCCGAAAGATCTCGGTGGTCGTGCCGCCGTTGTGGTATCAGACATGGTGGGCCAAGGTGCTGCTGGTTGTTTTTATTGTTTATGGTTTTTATCTGTATAACAGTTTTAGGATCCGGAAAATATCGCGGGAGAAGGTACGACTGGAACAGATAGTCGCCAAAAGGACCGAAAGCCTGAACGCAGCGCTTCATGAGGTGGAAGAATCACGAAATGAACTGAGCCGGCAGCTGCACATGCTGTCGCGCCTGCTGACATCGATGACCCACGACATCCAGTCCCCGCTGAATTACATTATGCTTACCTCCGGATCGATTCCCGGGATGGTTGAAAAAGGCGAGTTGGCAGTTGTTTCGGAGATTGGTCAGGTTATTTCAAACTCTTCACGCAGGATGAGCGATCTCCTGCGCGGGTTGCTGGATTATATCAAGGTGCACGTATATGGCAACAGCATTCAGTTTGAGCCGGTTAACCTGCGGACACTCGTCGAGAACAAATACGAGATTTTCAGAATTGCAAGCGAGCAGAAAGGCAATACCTTCGAGAATGAAGTGCCGTTGGGCTTGTCGGTGTCTTCAGACGCGCAAATGCTGGCTATCATGGTGCACAATCTGATCGATAACGCAATCAAATTCACGCAGAAAGGAGTAATCCGCATATCGGTAGCCAGGCAGGCAGATGAAAACGTCGTGCTTCACATTGCTAATACAGGCGAAGGTATCCCGCTACATGTGATCGAGATCATCAATGCGCCGGACCTCGAGGAAACGG
Organism: Dyadobacter ginsengisoli DSM 21015; assembly: GCF_059568735.1. Lineage (NCBI taxonomy): Bacteria > Pseudomonadati > Bacteroidota > Cytophagia > Cytophagales > Spirosomataceae > Dyadobacter > Dyadobacter ginsengisoli. The sequence continues at coordinate 215,810 of NZ_JCANTY010000004.1, read as the reverse complement.
ACGATGTTGTTAAGCCGTTTAGCCGTAAAACAGGTTTGGGGTTGTTGATTGTCAAAGAAATAGCCGTACTGATCAATGTCAGGCTGCATGTGATGAGCGACAATGGTGAAACCCGTTTTACATTACGTTTCAGCTAGTGGTTAGAATTGTTTCAGGAGCGAAACTTTTTTAGAGAGCTCTATCGAATCCACGACATCCAGTTTGTTGAAAATCCGTCGCTTGTAAGTACTCACGGTGTTTTCCTTTACATTCATGATGGCAGCAATTTCCTTTGTCCATTTTCCTTCGGTCAAAAGCTGCATGACACGCATTTCGTTAGGTGAGAGGCTTGTGATGGGGTTCATCACTTTTCCGAAATTATCCTCCTTGATTGTGTTGAGAAGGATCTGCTGCACGTGGTAGCTGACATATTTGCCTTTGCTCATCACCGCCTTCAGCGCGGTTTTGAATTCATCGTGTGAAGCCTGTTTGGAAAGAAACCCGTTGGCGCCTGCCTTGATGTACGGTAATGCATATACCTGTTCGTCGTAACCGGAGTGAATAAGGATGACGATGTCGGGCTGCCGGGTGCGGATCATGTTCATCATTTTGATGTTTTCCCCGCCAGGGATATCGATGTCAAGGATCAGCAAGTCAAACCTCTCCTGGTCGAGCATGGCGAGGCCTTCCGGAAAAGTATCGCATTGGGTGACAAGTGCCTTAGAGTCGGATTCGGAAATCAGCAGTTTGAGCCCCATCCGGATGAGCGGGTGGTCCTCGACAATCAATATCTTCATAAGGACAAGGTCAAACGACGCGTTAGTGGGTAGCTCACAAAGCTAAAAATTTCCTGATAAGCAAAGGTGTAGAAATGTATCTACAAACATCGCGTTGGAACTCTATAAGGGCGTGTTTTATTACAAGGTAAATTTGTGCATTAATTAACGTTGAGTATCATAAATATCCTTCCGGCAATGTCGGAGGGCTATTTTATTTTTAGGCATAACCTTCAATACCAGTCTTTACGCGACAATCAGTTACCATTACACGACCATTGCTTTCAGGATCAGGTGCGGAAGTTTAACTTAGCCCTCATGAACGAACAGCAAAAGCAATTTGTACTGGCATTTCTGGCCTACGCAGCCCAACGTGACCTGGCGCCGGAGAAACTCTGCCAGCTTTCCCGCATAGACATCAACGCGATTACATCGGACAATCAGGTGGAAGTCAATCCTAAACAATTGAACGACCTGTGGATGAATGCGTGCAGCCTGAGTAATGACCCGCTCTTTGGTCTTCATTTGGGCGAATCACTTCAGCTGGCAGCCCTGGGGATCGTGGGGGAAATCATCAAAAGCAGCACGACGATAGGTGAGGGGGTGGGGCATGCGGTTGCGCTGACACCACTCATGACTGACCTTTTCGGGATGAGCGTGGAACGCGACGCGCATACGTTTACACTTCGCCTCACGCCGCACGAAGCCAAACGTGCCCACTCGCCGGCTGCTTTTGAACAAATGACCTCTTTTTTTCTGGTATTTGCCGTGCACGAACTCGACGGCCTCGTCTTCGCACGCATCCGCCCAGAGCGTGTCGTCATGCCATTCCGCGACGGAGATTTGCGGGAACTGGAACGGGTATTGCGGCGGCGTCCTGAATATGCCGAAAACAAGTACGCGATTACGTTCGACAACCAATATTGGGATTTGCCCGTGCTCACGGCTAATTATGCATTGCAAGAAAGCCTCTTACAAAAGATCGGGGCCATGCACGTGGAAACGGGTCTGGCAGACTCCTGGCAAAAAAGAGTGCATCAGTACCTTTTGAAAAACGCTTACCTGGGTATTGTGTCCCTGGATGAAATGGCCGCAAATTTCAACGTCAGTCCGCGCAGCCTGCAACGGAAGCTGAAAGATGAAGATGTTACTTATCAGGAACTGGCAGACGACGTCAGGAGATCACTGGCACTGCATTATCTGGAATCGGGGGGTTATTACGTGAAGGAAATCTCTTATATGCTGGGTTACAATGAACTAAGTGCCTTTTCAAGGGCTTTTAAAAGATGGACGGGGACGACGCCGGCACTTTATCAGCGGAGTGTTCAGTTTTGAATGAGTGAATGATTGAACGAGTGAATGGGCGAGCGAATCGTTTTTTACTGAATTCATCCTAGTCATAGGTTTCATTAAATAGCGGGTTCCGATATTCAGAATTCGCTCATTCGCTGTTGTCACAGCAGTTTATTCAATCATTCAATCATTGGTCATTCATTAAGCCCCCAGCTCTTATTCGGCATCGGGCCCATTTCCAGTTCAAGGGTGCCTCCGGACACTAGCTCGCTATGAGAGAAAGTGGGTGTGTTCAGGGATTTGCCATTCATTTTGGCGCTTTGAATGTATTTGTTGACTACTGAGCAGTTTTTGGCGATGACTTTGAATTGCTTGCCATTGGGCAGGTCGATCGCGATTTTTTCGAACACGGGGCTGCCGATGGTGTACGTCGGTAAACCGGGCGTTATTGGGTAGAAGCCCATGGATGAGAACACGACGAATGCCGTCATACCACCGCCGTCCTCGTCACCGGGAATACCGAAAATGTTGTCCTTGAACCACACATCCAATAGGAAACGAATGCGCTTTTGCGTTTTCCATGGAGCGTCGGTGAAATTGTACAGGTAAGGAATGTGAAAACTGGGTTCGTTACCCATTGAATATTGCCCTACCAGGCCCGTTGCGTCAGGGAATTTACCCCAGAACTCATACTTGCTTCTTCCAAGATCTTCCCGGTAAAGCTGGTCGAGGTTATTTTCGAATTGCTTTTTGCCGCCCATCAAGCCGATTAGCCCCTTCACATCGTGTTGCACCTGCCATTTGTAAGTCCAGCCGTTATTCTCGTCATAAAAGTCCCGGCCTCCCATTCCGCCGTCGAATTTAGGATCGATGGAAATCCATTTGCCTTGGCTGTCTTTGGGAATAAACATGTTTTTGTCATTGTTCCACAAGTTCTTGTAATTAGAAGCCCTCGCATGGAATTTCTGGTGGTCGGCCTGGTGGCCAAGGTCTTTGGCAAATTCGCCCACGGCCCAGTCGTCGTAACTGCCTCCAAGGGTAACTGCTACCGCCTGCCGCTTTTCAAATCCGTCCACGAGTTTTACCATTTCTTTCTCACCGGGTTTTAATGCAGGAAAGAAACCTTTGGAATGATAAATATCGTCAAGCTCACATTTGGGGCCATTGCGCCAGGGGAGCATCGTTGCCTGTTCCGCATTCTTTTTTATGCCCTCATAGGCCCTGGCAATGTCAAAATTTTTCAGGCCTTTGCGATACCCATCCAGCAAGGTTACCGACGAGTGGAAGCCGTTCATACATGCATGGTCGCCGAAGAGAACGGGGAATGTTGGCATCCAGCCGCTTTGCTCGTACATATTTACAAACGATTGCAGTATGTCCTCTTCCTGGGCAGGATTCAGGATCACGCGTAGCGGATGGTGTGCAAGATAAGTGTCCCAGGTCCAGTCATCCACGTAGAATGGCCGGCTAGTGGTGTGGATTTTCTTGTCGAAGCCACTGTAATACTGATTGCCCTCGGTAATATCCACCATCCGCTCATAGGTTCGGTATAGCGATGAATAAAAGCTGCGTTTCTGCGCTTCGGTGCCGCCTTCCACGGTGATTTGGCCGATCGTTTTGGCCCAAATCTGCGCACCCGCCTGCTTCAAATCTTCAAAACCGGAAGTTTTTACTTCAGCTTCGAAATTTTTCTTTGCCTGTTCGGGACTGACGTATGAAATTGCGTACCTGAATTCTACGGTCGAGAGATTTTCCGGGAATGCGATCCAGGCTTTCGCTCTTTTTCCTTTGGCTTCATCACTTGAAACCACTTTATCGCTACTCAGCGAGCCGGTTTTGCCCTTTTGACTGAATGTGCCATACAAATAGACCGGAATGTCGTCATGATAAATTTCCTGCGCGACGAGTTCCTGGCCTTCATTGAATTTCCATGAGCCTTCACCACCGTTGTAAAGATCGAAGAGGATGCTTTTGTCGCCTTTCTCAGGAAATGTAAAACGGTAAATGCCGGTCTTTTTTCCGGGCACAAATTCCACTCTGACTTCGTCGTCAATCAGGTAGGTGGAATAGTAATAGGGTTTCAAAACTTCCAGATCGTGATCGTAAGTCATTTTCTTTTTCCATGCAGAAGCCGTCACGGGCTGGACGGAAGGGCGCAATGCAAACGCCTGTCCCAGCCGGTGCGATACGACAATGGCTGGAAAACTGGCGATCTGGTCGTCGAGATAATCCTGGCGGACCGGGAACACCCGCATCATCTGGTTGGGAAGTTGGATGGTCGGGCGGGTTGGTTCCAGGAGCTGGCCTACATTGCCGACACGCAGGTCGACATATTTCAGGTTGTCTTTTTCAGGGATCTGTTGTGCAGGTGCGTTGAAGGAGTGAAAGCAAATGGCAAGTACGAACGAGGAGGTTGTCAGGTTTTTCAAAGATTGAATCATGCTTAATCAAATTTTAATTGCAGTTTCGGCGCTTATATTTCGGGTTGTTTTTGTTTTGAAGCGTATAGTTAACTGTTAGAACCGGGCTTTCCTGGAAAAACGGGATGTGTTCGGCAGGTTATTAAAAACCCTGGTTATTGTTTAACTTTAAATCAGTATCGTCCAAGAGCAGGTTGGAAAACAAGTGCTAAATAAACGGACGCTACTTAAGAAAAACTTAACAATCGATTAACGGAACCCTTAAATGCATTGCAGGAGGAAACTTTTTGCCGGTTTTCTCTCCAACCCACTCTTATGAAATTCAGGTCTATTTTGTTTTTTACGTGTTCGTTTCTGCTTGCCGGCCTGCTCAATCACAGCTATGCTCAATCTTATGGGATTGGCTTTGAGAGCTTCGAGGTCGTGCAGGACAAGCGCACCGGGCTGGACCTGAGCCCCGAAGGACCCATTTGCATTGGCGGGGATTTCGAGCTGTCGTTTGAACTGTCTTTCCTACGCAACAAAAAGACGTATTTCGGATATATCGTACGGGTGCTTGCCGATGATCAGCAGAATATAGACCTCATTTACGACAATAGCTCGGTGGGGCAAAATCACTTCAAGCTGATCATCGGTGAGCAGTTTTCCCCGGTCTCATTTGATTTTCATGGTGATGACCTGTTCTCGAAATGGAACCGTATTACCCTGCGCTTTCAGAAGGAAAAACAACAGATCACCGTGGTGTACGGTAACCGCAGTTTCTCCCAGCCTGTCAGGTATGCACCCAAAAGCTGTTACAAAATACTCTTCGGCGCCAACGAGTATAAGGAGTTCCGGACTACTGACGTACCGCCGATGAAGATCAGGCACGTGGCGTTACGGGAAGACGGGCAAGTGATTTACAGCTGGCCCCTCAACGAGACCGACGGACTAAAAGCCACGGAAGAGGTGACGGGAAAAGCGGCGCTGGCTGCCAATCCGGTGTGGATCAAGAAATTACATTACGAATGGAAACTGCTGGAAACCGTCACGCTGAAAGGATATGTCAGAGTGGGTTTTGATGAAAAAAGCAGTAATGTGTTTGTGGTAGGGCAGGACTCGCTGGTACGTTTCTCCCTGGCCGGAAACCGCAGGGTGACAATGCCTTACCGGAGTGGAACGCAACCTGTTTACGTCGATAACCAGGTGTTGTTCGATTCCCGGACAAACCGGCTTTACAATGTTTTTGTGAATGAAAAACAGGTGTCCGCGTTCGATACGGTCAACAGGAGCTGGGACAAAAGCAATATTCCCCCGCAGGCCAAAACCTACTATCTGCATGCCAACAAGTTTCTTTCTCCCTCCGACTCGTCCATTTATGTCTTGGGAGGATATGGGCATCTGGCGTATAAAAGGGAAGTGCAACGCTATCATTTACCTACTGCGACATGGCAGCAGCTGGATCTGAAGGATTCTGTTTTCACACCCCGATACCTGGCGGCGTTGGGGGCTACACATGGAGGTGCCTACGTGATAGGGGGATATGGGAGTTCCACGGGGCAGCAAATGCTGAATCCGCGTAACTGGTACGACTTGCTGTACTTCGACCGGCAAAAGCGGACGTTCAGGAGAATTTTCGAGTTTCAGACGCCCAAAGAAGATTTTGTGTTTGCCAATTCCATGATTGTCAATGAGCAGGATAGCTCCTATTATGCCTTGATTTTTCCCAAACACAAATTCAGTTCCGAACTTCAGTTGATCAAAGGATCGCTCAATCGACCGGAATTTAAAGCGGTAGGCTCGAAAGTACCCTATCAGTTTGTCGATATTGAATCGTTCGCAGACCTTTTCTATGACAAGGCCAACGGCCGTTTTGTGGCCGTGACCCTTTTCCGCGATGCCAATCTCCAGACGAAGGTATCCATTTATTCGCTGTACGCACCGCCGCTCGAAATAGCACCGCCGCAGACGGCCGCGGCGTCCGGTCCTGGTCGCCGGGCATTGTGGATTGCAGGTATGTTGATCCTTGCATCGGGGGCGGCCTATATGCTGTACAGATATTTTTTCGGGAGAGGCGGCAACACGCTGATCACTTCCCCAGGTATGCCTGCTGCGCATGCGGTAACTGTTGAAGATCCGGTCCACACCGGGCAAGCCATGGAAATTGCTCCTGAAGGGCCAGGTGAAAATGAAAGGGCCATTCCTTACAAAAGCTGTATTCTGCTCTTTGGTAACCTGCAATTGTATGACGAGGAGGGGAACGAAATCACGAAGCAGTTCAGCCCATTGGTGAAAGAGCTCTTTCTGGTGATCCTGCTCTATTCGATCCGGTGGGACGGCATCAGTTCCGAGAAGTTAAAGGAGTTGCTGTGGTTCGATAAACCTTCTGAAAGCGCTCGTAACAACCGCTCGGTGAACATTGCCAAGCTCAAAGCGATTCTGGATAAAATGAAGTATTGCCAGGTGTCGAAAGAAACGGGCTACTGGCGGATTAAAATAGATTACGAGAGGATCCAGGTTGATTACACCCATTACCTTGCGCTGATTGGTAACAGAAAACTACTCGATAAACAGAGTATCGTTGAACTGGCGGGAATTACCAAGCGCGGCAATTTTCTCTCGAATGTAGAATACGAATGGCTCGATACCTTCAAGTCCGAGATTTCGAACGAGATTGTGGATGCCTACCTACGCTATGCCACTTCCATCAAAATAGCCGACGATGCCGAATTTTTGGTGAAACTGGCAAATTATGTTTTCTATTTTGACCCTGTAAACGAAGAGGCCATGATCCTGAAATGCAAGGCACTCGCGCATTTAGGTAAGCATTCACTGGCCAAGACGACTTTTGAAAACTTTGCGCGGGAATACAACCGCATTTACGGCGAAGATTTCAGGAAGGACATGCCGGAGGTGCTGCATTCGTAGTAAACACCGCAATAGAATTCAAAAGAGAAATGAAAGCCGGTTCGGCTTCCCTCCATAACGGTTACATCCCTGGCAGTTCGCTATTTTCCGATCGAGGTACTTTTGGGGATCATCTTGCTGTCCAAATTGTGGCTGACCACACTCTTTAATTCACTCAGTTCTTTTTTCAGGCTGGCAATTTCATCTGTCTGGCTCTTGAGCTCCTTTACCGACTCAATCAGGTGTGGATCAAGCCGGTGTAGTTGACGGTCTTGAAACCCTTTTCATCATGTTGTATCAACTCGGGAAAGTACTTTTCAACTTCCTGGGCAATCACTCCGGTTTGCAGGTCGGTTCCGCGACGTGTATCGATCCAGTTATAATGGTAGCCGCTTATCTGGCTGACGGCTTCCAGGCTGCCCCGCACCGGCCGGATGTTCGTTTTAAGTCTTTTATCTGAGGATGAGAATCCCAGTTGCCCGAAAGGCGTCCAGGCAAAGCCTTTGTCATCGACCCAGAACCGCCAGGCACCATTGAGATAGAAGCCGATCTGGCTATCCGTTTTCATACCTACAAAGCCCTCCGGATTGTTCTGCGAATTATTGAGGTAAAGCCCTGCTGTCATGCCGTCGTGACGAATCCGCATTCGCGATGCCACATCGAGCAGGAATTCGGGTAGGACTGCCTTTCCGCCGATCCCGACATTCCCGTTTCGCAGGACAGTCATCGCATTGTTACGGTTATTGATGTCCAAGCCGTTGCCGATCTGAAAGAGCCTGTCGGTCGAGCTTCCATTGGGTTGATCGAACGAGTTATTGTAAAGACCAACCGCGAGGCTATAGGGCGCTTTCGCAACGGTATGATGACCAAGGGCCACGGCGTGGTTACCCATAGCTGCTGTTTTGAACCCGATGGCGATGGAAAAAGGACTATATGCTTGCGCGGTGTGACCGATGGCAATAGAATGCATTTGGTGTGCAGACGCGGAATAACCCATTGAAACGGACGACTCCCCGAGTGATTCGGAAATAGAGCCGACCGAGAAAGCGTAGTCGCCTGTCGCCGCCGAACGATCACCCAATGCCACGGAAAAATTTCCGGAAGCTTTGGTGTTTAAACCGGATGCCAACGAGCCCTTACCAAGGTCAGTGTCTTCCCAGTGGGAGACGTTTATGCCTGCTCTAAATGCCCCTTTCCCAGGATGCCAGATCAGTCTCGATCCAGCGCCGACGGGAGGAAGAGGTGAACCGGCATTCAGGTCTCCCTTTTGTAAAATGGGATCGCCGTCTTTCCATTTGCCGGATTCATTGGAGTATAGGGAATATGGCACACTCAGCAACTGACTCATGCCAACAAAATGGAACTTATCATTGTTTTGAACATCGACTTCCGCTTTGAGAAAGAAGGTGTCATATGGCCAATCAATCTGAGAAAGATCTCCTCCGGCTGTGCCGACTATCACTGTGAACAGTCCGTTCTGATCCGTTTGAACGGTATGGAGTTCTTCGAATACAACCGGACCCAGCGGCTGGGTTTGGATAATGTTGACCCTGACGGTGATAGAGGCATTCTGTACCGGCTGAAGAGCATCGTCGAGAGCAATTCCCTGAAAGGTAAACTTGTGGGGTGCCTGTGCAGTGGCTGTAGTCGGTAGAGAGACCAGGACTGATAGTATTAACAATGTAAAGATTCTGTGCTGCATATTGGGATCAGATTAACGATTACTACTACTTTTTGATACAACATCCTGCATGGCAGACAGGTAGGATAAAGAAATTGATGCGCCAGCGACAGGTTTTGATTTGCAGGCTTAAAACAAAACGAAGACCGCTGAAACAGCGGCCTCCGTCAAACCCCACTTAACCCTCAATGATAAATCAGTCTGGTGGTTTTACTCCCGACCGGCGTGTCGATTTGAAGCAAAAATGAACCGGTGTATGGTAAGGTGAGGATCTTTTCCGGGTTTGGAGCGTCGAACTGACCGAGTTTATGTCCGTTTTGATCGAAGAGAAAGAGCCGTTGTGTTTTTTCAGGCACCTGTACCAATACTTTATTTTCGCGTGACGGGTTAGGATAAACGTAGAAGCGGTCGAGGCTTTCTTTTTCCGGAATGATGCGGACGATTTTGCTGTATGTGTAAGAATCATCGGAATCAACCTGGCGCAGACGGTAATAGCTGGTGGTATTGAATTCCTCGTCGATGAACCGGTAGCTGTGTTCCATTTTGGAGCTGGCAGCACCATCCACCCACCCTGTGAGCTCCCAGGTTTTGGCATCTGCGGACTTCTGGATCTCAAAACCCAGGTTGTTAACCTCTTCTATTGTTTTCCATCTGAGTTCTGCCAGCCCATTTTCAGTCAGATGGCCCTCGAAACTAACCAACCGCACGGGCAATGCCGAAAGCTCAGAGAAAGTATTGAGGGTACCCAGTACCCAATTGACGCTGACGCCATTGGCAGAGTTGCTGCCGCTGGCGGCGAAGATGCCGCCGGGGGAAATGCTTTGGGCAAATAAAGAAGAGGAGAAGGCGCCCGTGAGGATGGTCAGATAGAGTTTTTTCATTTGCTTGTTTTTTGGTATGCACCGGTTAGTTCAACACCCGAGCATAGAGTCTGATACCAGCTTCTATGCATGAGTTAATAAATCGCTGTAATCTATATGACACAAATAGGAAACAAACGAATCGCTGATCTTTCGGCAAAAGCTAAAATATCCTGCGGTAGTCGGGGTGTCTGAGACTACGTTTCATCCAGCATCTTATTTTGAGGCCAGACTACATATTACCGTTCCCGAATGATTGATTTCAAGTCTGACAGTTTGCCATTAGCTCATTGATCATGTTCCGTTGATCATTGATTTATGAAATCAGTTTGCCAGACCCCAAGTTGTCTTTTCTTGACTCGCCAGATGGCAAGATGACTGGTATTTTATTCAAACAAACGTTTTATGAAGATGAAAAAGAGTAGCGGACTTAAAGTCATTCCGATGCTTTTCCTGTTGGCCTTGCTACAGGGAAAAGAGGTGCCGAAAAGTAACCCCGGGTTTGAAGGAAGTGTGAGTCATCACAAGGGTAGTAAGCAAATTTCTCAAAAAGCGGTACAGGAGAATGCCGTTGAAGACAAAGGGAAGATTATGGAAATGATCGCGGAGCGGGAATATCATATCTCGACAGATGTGAAAGGGCGCTTACAAAGTCCCAACCGTGAGCAAGACCTCCGAGCTTATTATGAGCCCGGCGTTTTGCGTATTCAGAGGCGTAGAGAGTCAAATGGGAATCACTTTCAGTTTAAATTAATCAATAACGGAATATATGCAGATGGAAGAAAACTATACAATCCTCAAAAAGACGCATTTCAGCAAGAATCAGCCAATAAACTGATCATCGAGCATCATGGTTTCAAGGAAGAATTTATCAATAGTAAGGAAGGGATTCGCCAGAATTTCCTGATAGATCATGCGCCGGCAGGGACAAGTCAGCTCGCAGTACACCTGAAAGCTGAAGGGTTGATCGTAGAAGATATGAAAAACAGTCAGCTGCGTATGTATTCGCGAAATGAAGGAGGCAGGCAGCAGCAGCTGATTTATGATGATATCCATTGCTGGGACGCCAACGGCAAAGTACTCGAAGCCTCTTTATCTTATGTAAACAATGAAATTCACCTGGATGTCGACGTCCGGCATGCGGCTTATCCGGTAACCATAGATCCCATTGTAAAAAACGGAAATCCCACGAATGCCGCAGCTACAGTGGAAAGCGGGCAGGACATTGCAGGACTTGGCTGCTCGGTAACGAGTGGAGGAGATATTAACGGGGACGGGTACAGCGATGTGGTAGCCGGAGCCTATGCATACGACAATGGGGAGGCAAACGAGGGGGCAGCATTTATTTATTATGGATCTTCATCAGGAATATCCAGCACAGCGGCAACAATGCTCGAAGGAAATCAGCCCGGGGCTAATTTTGGTTTCTCTGTGGGTGGTGCCGGTGACGTTAATCAGGATGGATTCAGCGATGTGATCGTTGGTGCACCTAAGTACAGCCATGGAGCGGCAGAAGAAGGTGTAGCATTTGTTTACTATGGAGGCTTATCTGGTCTCTCGCAATCCGTCTCCACACTGATCGAGCGGGGCCAGGCGTCGGCAAATCTCGGATATTCCGTTTCCACGGGAGGAGACATTAATGGAGACGGATATAGCGATGTGCTGATTGGTGCTCCGTTTTATGATCTGGGAGAGGACAATGAAGGTTTAGTCTTTGCTTACTATGGGTCGTCTACCGGTGCGGCAAATGCCACTTTTGACTTTGTACAAAGTAATCGGCAGGACGCATTGTTAGGCTTTTCAGTAGCTTGCGCGGGGGATGTCAATGGCGATGGATTTAGCGACATGATCGTTGGATCCATTGGTTATAAGAACCCCATGGCATCTAATACTACCGGTGCAGCCCTGGTGTTTCATGGCTCTGCTGCTGCTGGTCTGATGTATTCCGTCACACTCTGGGCTAATTCTTCGGCTAATATGGGATTCTCTGTAGCCGGTGCAGGTGACGTGAATGGCGATGGATATAGCGACGTTATCGTTGGGGCCAACAAATTCAGGGAGGACGACGGCGCCGCATTTGTATTTCATGGTTCGGGTGTAGGTGTAAGTGCCTCCGCGGCTGCAACGCTGACTTTGATAGATGCTGACGCCGGGGTCGGGAATTCCGTTGCTTGTGCCGGGGATGTAAACGGGGATAATTTTAGCGATGTAATCGTAGGTGCTTCCAATTATACAAACGGACAGAGCAATGAAGGGGCTGCACTTGTATTTCACGGTTCCCTGCCTGGTGTGAAAACAGAAGCTGCATCTGTTATTGAAGGTGATCAGGCTAGTGCCAATATGGGTTTCTCCGTGGCCAGTGCGGGCGATGTCAACGGAGACGGTTACAGTGATATTGTTACAGGTGCTTACACATACGACAATGGAAATACAGATGAAGGGGCTGCATTTGTGTATCACGGCTCGGCGAGCAGTGCCAGCACCACATTCAAGATCACAAAAGAAATGAATCAGGCAGAGGCATCTTTCGGGTATTCCGTGTCGAGTGCGGGAGATGTGAATGGGGATGGTTTCAGTGATGTGATCGTCGGAGCGCCCTACTTTGATCAGGGGGAAGAAAACGAGGGTGCAGCTTTTGTCTTTCATGGCAGCATCTCAGGATTGTTGTTCCCGGGAGGAAGTATTGAGGGGGATTTTAAAGACGCTCAGATGGGTTACTCCGTAAGTTGCGCGGGAGATATGAATGGGGATGGATACAGTGATGTGATCATCGGTGCGCCTGGTTATGACAATGGTGAAGCAAAAGAAGGAGCAGCATTCGTTCTCAAGGGTTCTTCCACCGGCGTTAGTTTTGGTTGGTGGCAACTGATATTGGATGCCGATCAGGCCGACGGGGCTTATGGGAATTCGGTTGCCGGTGCAGGTGATGTGAACGGAGATGGGTATGGTGATGTAATTGTAGGTGCTTTACTTTATGACAATGATCAGATAGATGAGGGAGCCGCATTTGTTTATCACGGATCCGAACAGGGAGTCAGTTTGGTACCCGAGAAGATGATCGAGGCGGACCAATCTCTTGCAGTGATGGGCTACGCGGTGAACGGTGCGGGTGACATCAATGGGGACGGCTTTAGTGATATCGTGGTGAGTGCAGTTCTTTATACCAAAACGCAGACGGAAGAAGGAATGGTAAGCATCTACTACGGCTCAAAAAACGGGTTGATTTATGATTCGCCTCAAACGTTTTGGGGAGACCAGCTGGGAGCCGGCCTGGGATCGTCGGTATCGAGTGCAGGCGACATCAATGGAGATGGTTATGGAGATGTTGTGATCGGTGCCTATCGATACTTTAACGGAGAGCTCGAAGAAGGGGCTGCGCTGGTTTACCAGGGGAAATCAACCGGCCTGGATCTGGCTTCGGTTAGAATATTGGATAGTAACCAGAGTGGTTCATGGATGGGGAGCGCTTCTGCCAGTGCGGGGGATGTGAATGGGGATGGTTATAGCGATGTGATCGTTGGAGCGCGTAACTATAACCTGGGAGCAGGAAACGAAGGAGCCGTTTTTATATATCATGGTTCTGGTTCGGGAATCGCTTCTGTGGCAGCAGGTACCATCAATTTAGGTCAGGTTGGAGCAGATTTTGGTCTCTCGGTGGGCAGTGCCGGGGATATCAATGGTGACGGATACAGTGATGTAATCGTCGGCGCGGACCATTATACTAACGTTCAAAATAATGAAGGGGGCGCGTTTGTGTATCTGGGGAACCTGGGTAGCGCCGCGGGAACAAGGAATAATCTCGTGCTTTACAACTCCGATCTGAGTACACTGATAGAACACAGCAGCATTTCCAAAACCGATTTTGGAATCGGGTTGCAGGAAAAGTCTTTTCTGGGTCGCACGAAAGGGAAGTTGGTCTGGGAGTCCAGGAAAGAAGGGGAAGGCTTCTCCAACTCACCCATCACGAACAGCACGCAGTCGACTGCCCAGCAGGGGGCTTACACTGATTTGGGAACGTTTACCCTTGAATTGAAAGACGTCGTCGCAAAATTGGGTAAGGCAACAAAAGTGAGAGCCAGGACCAAGTTTGATCCGGTGACGGCTATAACCGGACAGGTATATAGCCCATGGCGTTATGTCAGTGCATTCTCAGCAGGTTGGAGCCTGAATGAAAGCACGCCTTTGCCTGTGACGCTCACCAGCTTTTCAGCAAAACGTGTCGAGGAGCACACATATATGGAATGGTCAACCGCTGAGGAAATCGATAGCAAAACTTTTGAGATCCATAGAAGTGCAGATGGTAAGAACTGGGAGGTTATAGGCGAGATAGCAACCCGGGGGACGTCGGGCCAGGAAAATCGTTATGATTTTAGCGACTGGAAGCCCTTGGCTGGCAAAAACCTGTACCGGTTGAAAATGATTGACATTGACGATACCTATGCTTACAGCAATATTCGGGCAGTGGCCTTCGATGCACAGTCGTTACGGAATTTGATCAGCATTTATCCCAATCCTGCCTCGACTAAAATACTGCTGCACGGTCAGTTCGAAGGGATTAACGTAATGCGGCTTTTGAATTCTTCTGGTCAAGTTGCGGCAGAGATTCCCAATTTCTCCGAAGAAATCAATGTAGAAAAGCTACCAACCGGCATCTATATTCTTTTGACTGAATATAAAGACGGTACACATGAGTCGCAGAAAGTGATTATCAACCACGACCTGTGAATTGAATTTAATCAGAAAAGAGAGCCTGTGCCATCACCACGGGCTCTCTTTTTATCCTTTGAATAAGTGACATATTTCGATTAATCAATATTTGTTTGGATGTCACGACGGAGAATGGAAATTAGGCTATCATTTTAAAAGCCATCTCCTGAATTATTGCCCATGAAATATGATGTAAAATCGCCTGTCTGGGCAATGGTTCTGCTCGCTATTTGCGTAGTCCTGAGGTTTTGCGACCCATGGCTTTTCGGGGCAGAAGTTGGTAAAGCGGTCAGGGTAGGAAATTTAAGTCGGAAGGGTATCTGGAGAGTGCAAAAAGGAGAAGTTTCGACTGCCACCTCCGGGAAGGCACCGACCGACTCGGTCAGCGAATCACGTCACTTCTTTCGGTAGGAAGCAATCTTGGCATACAGCTCAGCGGGAGAAAATGGTTTGCTGATATAATCATTCATGCCTACTGTAAATGCAATGTCTTTGATATCCATCATGGCGGAGGCAGTAAGGGCGATAATAGGTAGTTGCCGGTACTTTTCTTCCGGAAGTTGCCGAATGCGGGAGGTAGCTTCATAACCATCCATTTCTGGCATCTGAAGGTCCATCAGTACAAGGTCATAGTCATTAGCCTGCACCTTTTCCAGGGCAATGAGTCCGTTTTCAGCCAGGTCGTATTGTACCTCCCACTGCTTCATAAAATTCTTCATCAGCAGGACATTGATATTATTGTCCTCCACGATGAGGACTTTCATTCCGTTGAGGTTGAAATGGTTGGTGGCAGGTCCGTTAACGTGTTTGGCCAGATGCTTTTCGCTAACACGGAATGTGAGACTGAAATAGAAAGCAGAACCTTTGCCTGGTTCGCTTTCCACATGGATGCTGCTCTGCTGCAGTTCGAGGAGCCGCTTGGTAATGGTGAGACCGAGACCGGAGCCACCATATTTGCGGGTGGTGTCGGAAGTAGCCTGCGTAAAGCTGTCGAAAATGTTTTCGATTTTATCATGTGGAATACCGATACCGGTATCTTCCACGCGGAAGTTGATGGTGACCTGCTCGTCTTTACGGTCTGAAACAGCTGCCGAGAGGGTCACTTTCCCCGTTTCTGTGAATTTAACAGCATTGCTGACCAGGTTGGTCAAAATCTGTCCCAGTCGTACAGGGTCGCCAATCACCGTAATGTTGACATCATTCGCGACTTTCAGTCTCAGCATAATCCCTTTTTCATTGGCCTTTTGCAGAATGCCGGAGCGAATGTTTTCCAGCAATGAAAGAACATTGAAATCGACCTCTTCAAATTCGATCTTTCCCGCTTCTATTTTGCTGAAATCCAGAATGTCGTTGATCAGTACCAGGAGGTTTTCTGCGGAGAACTTCAGGATGTTCAGGTACTCCATCTGCTCAGGTTTCGGGTTCTGCTGTAAGAGCAAATGGGTGAAACCGATCACCGCGTTCATAGGGGTTCGTATCTCGTGGCTCATGGTCGAAAGAAACTGCGATTTGGCAATGGCAGCGGCTTCTGCCAGTTCCTTCGCCTTGATGAGTTCCCGTTCGGTTTTCTTCTGATCGTCGATGTCCATAATCGCGCCATAGAGCTTGGTGACCCTGCCACTGGCGTCAATGAATGGTTTGCCGATCGCGTGAATGAATTTTACCCGGCCGTTGGGCAATACAATGCGGAGGTCGAAACTGGCAGGTTGGAGGTCGTTGATTGCGTCACGAATATGGGATTTGTATTTTGGCAGGTCGTCCGGATGGATCATGCGGGAGAATAACTCCGTTTCCGGCCCCGCCTGGCCAGGTTCAAAGCCGAATATGCGGAATGCCTCGTCGGACCAAAAATTCTGCCCGGTCAGCAGATCTGCCTCCCAACTGCCACTATGGGTGAGTTGCTGGGATTCAGACAGCATCGCTTCATTGCGGCGAATTACTTCCTCGGCACGCTTCCGGTGGGTAATATCATGCCATACCACCAACAGGACCTTCTTGTTATTGATCATGACCGGGTTGAGGGTGACTTCCACCGGAAATTCCTCACCATCCATTCTTTTGTGAATCCATTCAAAACGGTTATAGCCATTTTCGTATGCCAGCCGGTCCATTTCCACGGATTTTTCGGATGACAGTCTGCCATCAGGCTGGAACTCCGGTGAAAAGCGGGCTGGATGGATTGAAAGCAACTCGCTTTTGTTTGTGCAACGCAACATTTTGACAGCGGCCTCATTACAATCCATGATCCCTGTCTTATCCAGCAGCAAATGCGCATCAGTGGAATATTGGAAGATAACGCTCAGCTTTTCTTCCACCAGCTTACGTTGGGTCAGATCCTGTAAAACACCGTCGAGCTTCCCGGGTTGCTCTTTTTGCATTACATTTTCATGAATATCCGCGACCGATCCCACCATCCGTTCGGGCCGTCCGTTTTCGAACCGTACATTGCCCCGGCATTCAAAATAGCGATAACCGCTCTTTTTGGTTTTCAACCGGACATGTACCAGGTAAGGTATATTGTTCTCCAGTTGTTCCCGGATCGCCTCTGCAACGATCTGCTTGTCGTCGGGATGTACAAGTAACTCCGTAAACGATTCATAACCGGTCGGAATCTCTCCCGGGTCGTATTCGAGCAGTTCAAAGAAGCGGTCGGACCAAACCTGGTGGTTTGTTTCGAATACCCAGTCCCAGATCCCGGCGTTGACGCCTGCAATCACCATCTCGAGAGACTCTGTGGAAAACTTGGATCCCATATCGTGAACCGTAGAATTAATTCGCTTAAATGTAAGGCAGTTTCTGGTTTTTTTACTCAAAAAACGGGGCCATTATTGCCAGAAAATATGTGAATGTTCTAAAAACGAGTGGGTTCTGTGAACCGGTTGTGCCGGTCGATTTTTCAATGTACGAAGGATCTTACGCTTATTCAACTCCCCTGCTTTGCTATTTCGTGGCGGTCGGCGTAAATTGGTAGGTGTTGAACTGGCGAACCCCTATATGAATCCAGAAGCGGATGCGTTGCAGAAGCGCATTGAAGAACTGAAAGCAGAACTGGATGCCGTGCGGCTGATGCAAGCGGCCGGTACGGATATGCAGGCGCGTATACAGGAAACAGAAGACCGTTTCCGGGCTATCGCCGATACGGCCCCTGTGCTCATATGGCTCTCCGGACCCGATAAGCTTTGCTATTTTTTTAACAAAGGATGGCTGGATTTTACGGGAAGGACTTTCGAGCAAGAGCAGGGAAATGGTTGGGCGGAAGGTGTGCATCCGGATGACTTCGACCGTTGTATTGCCATTTATACTTCTCATTTCGACGCCCGCAAAGAGTTCAGTATGGATTATCGTCTTAGAAGGCATGACGGTGAGTACCGCTGGATCTGGGATAAAGGAGTGCCAAGATTTACCGGTAATGGCACTTTTATTGGGTACGTGGGAGGCTGTATGGACATTCACGATCAGAAAACCTTCTCGGAGCAACTGGAAAGGAAGGTGGAGGAGCGTACACAGCAGCTGAAAAGGTCGGAACAGTTTCTGCAGGCGATCCTGAACACGGCCGGTGATAGCATTGCATCGTATGAGGCAGTCCGGAATGAGGCAGGTAAGATTATGGATTTCAGAATTGCTTACTCCAATGAAGATACATTCTCGCAGGTCGGGAAGAGTGGAGCGGAGATCGTCGGACGAACTTGCCGGGAGGTTTATCCAGGCATTTTTCGCAATGGCGTTTTTGAAAAACTGGTTCGATGTATCGAGACGGGGGAGCCGGATACTTATCAGATTGATCTACGCCGCGACGGCCAGATTTTCTGGTTCGACGCTTCCATTGAGAAGCTGGGCGACAGCGTGACCGTGACGGCCCGGAATATATCCGATGAGCTAAAAGCGGATCTGAAACTGAAAGATCTTAACCGTCAGCTTAAAATCCAGAACTCCATCTTCAAACATTCGGAAGAGAATGCCGGCATGGGCAGTTACGCGTGGAATGTGGCTACCAACGAGCTGGAATGTTCGGATAACCTTTTCCGGCTGGTCGGTTATGCGCCCCGGGAGTTTACCCCGTCGTTTGAGCAAATTTTGTCTTTTCTGCACCCCGATGACCGCCACCAGGCTATCCGGGACGGGATCAGGGCGTATGAAACAAAGGTTATCGTGCAGAATACCTATCGGGTTATCACCAAAAACGGAAGTGTCAGGCATTTCAGGCTGAGCGGCAATTTTATAAGGGAGGATGATAACCAACTGATGATCGGCGCATTGCAGGATGTGACCAAGGATATCGAGCTGAACGACACGTTGCATCAAAAAAATATGGAACTGCGCCGTAACAACGAGGAGCTTGCTTCTTTCAGCTACGTGGCTTCGCACGATTTACAGGAGCCATTGCGCAAGATCCGCGCGTTCAGCAGCCGGATCATGGAAAAGGAATCTCAGTATTTTTCAGAAAATACCAGGGACTACTTTTCGAGGATCATTGCCGCCTCCGCGCGTATGCAAAAGCTGATCGAGGCCTTGCTGAGCTATTCCGGGACAAGCGGTGTTAACTTCAAATTGGTGTATACGGACCTGAATCTGATTATGGACGAGGTCAAGAGCGACCTGGAAGAATTGATCAGCGAAAAGGGCGCGGTCGTCGAAGTTGACAAGCTTCCGTCATTGAATGTAATTCCCGTGCAGTTCCATCAACTGATGCAGAACCTCATTAGCAACGGTATCAAATACAGCAGCCCGGAACGCGCGCCGGTCGTACGGGTGACGTCTCAAATGACCGAAGCCAGCGAGGACGGCGAATTCTGGCAGATCAGCGTGGCAGACAATGGGATCGGCTTTGACCAGCGTTACGAAAACCGTATTTTTGACTTGTTCCAAAGGCTTCACGGTAGAAACGAGTATGAAGGTACCGGCATTGGGCTGGCGATCTGCAAGAAGATCGCCCAGAACCACCATGGATACATTGTCGCAGAAGGAACTCCCGGCGTAGGATCGGTATTCCATGTGTTTATTCCCGCAGGGGAGCCGCGGACTTAGTTGTTAAGCGGCAAGACTTTGCATATGTCGGTGTTGCGATTGTAAAAATCCGGTAATGTTTTTGTAAAAGCGGTCTTTTTGAAAAGTTCCGGTGAAAATCCTTGCGTTTTAATTTTTAAGAAGTTTACTTTGTCTATCATATTTATAGACTATATAAAGTGATTTGCCGGATTAACCACCAGTCGGGCAACTATTCATCCAAAATTCTTATCGTACCTATGAAAGCGAAAGATTTACTTCTTATCCAACGGCCTCGCGCCGGGAGGATGGTGGTTTCTGATTGTCCCCGTTCCACAGCATTGAGCTGTTCCTGTTGTTGACCTCCAGGGGTTAATCCCATCTGTCTGATCATTACTGCCCCATGCGCCCCAAAATGCGACGGGCATCGATTACGTGCATACTTTTCCCGGCTTCGCACAGATTGGTCGGGTAGACGTATATACATAATGGTGTGCTATTGTCCGTCCGGATTATTCATCTTATCAACCACAAATAAATGATTAAGAAACTTTATTACCTGCTCATACTGACAGGTGCAATGCTTACAGGCTCTTTTCACGCCCTGGCCCAGGATGCCATTACGGGTGTGGTCAAAGATGAATCGGGGCAAGGACTTCCCGGCGCGACGGTGGTCGAAAAAGGGTCCACCAAATACGCTCTGACGGACGTGGACGGGAAATTCAGCATTCCTCCGGCCAAAGAATTCCCTTTTACATTGCAAATCAGCATTACCGGCTTCCAGCAGCAGGAAATCGAGATTTACGAACAGCCTGCGGAGGCCGTGGAGATCGTTTTGAAAACCGCCAACCTCCTCGATGAGGTGGTTGTGGTAGGTTATGGCGAGCAAAAAAGAAAGGATATCACCGGTTCTGTGGCTTCCGTACCCATTGAAATCAAAAGTCAGCCGGTAGCTTCGGTAGAGCGCCTTTTGCAAGGTTCCGTCGCGGGGGCAGTTGTGACGCAGACATCCGGGCAGCCGGGCGGGGGCGTGAGCGTGCAGATACGCGGGAACAACTCCATTACCGCCGGTAGTGACCCATTGTATGTAATCGACGGTTTCCCGATCAATAACGACTACGGCCTGACCGACGCCGGTGTGACCGACGGATCGAAAATTAACCCATTATCTTCCATTAACACGGCTGATATCGAGAATATCGATGTTTTGAAAGATGCTTCCGCCACAGCGATTTACGGTTCGCGCGGTGCGAACGGGGTGGTGATCATTACGACCAAAAGCGGTAGCAAAAACAAGTCTTCCATTAACTACGACGCCTATTACGGTTCTCAGAAAGTATTGCGCACATTGCCTTTGCTGAATGCGGCGCAATGGTGGCAACTGAGAAAAGATGCTGCGGCCAACTCGGGCAAAACCGCTTCGGTCCCGAACATTGCAGGTTATTCGCTTGATACTACCGGGGCTGGTACCGACTGGCAGGACGCCGCATTCCGCAGTGCTTCCATTCAAAGTCATAACCTTTCCATTCTTTCGGGTTCGGACAAAACCAAGCTTGCGATTTCAGGTAACTATTTCAAACAGAATGGTATCCTGCAAAATACCGACTTCCGCCGTTTCTCTGCGCGGATCAATCTGGACCACCAGTACAACGACCGCTTCCGCATTTTCACCAGCCTGAATGCCAGCAATACCAAAGCCAACGTAGCACCCAACGCGATCGTCGGTAACCTTCTGCTAACGCCTCCCGCATTGCCTATTTACCAGGATAATGGCACGTTCGTGATCAACAGCCCATTTGAATCGGCGTTGCAAAACCCGATCAACTCGCTTTACAACCAGTTGAACGAGACGATTACCAACCGTTTTCTGGGTAATGTTTCGGGAGAATACACGATCGCGGATGGTTTGAAAGCCAAAATCCTGATCGGTGCCGATGTGGTGGGCAACAAGCAAAACCGCTATTTGCCAAGTACCACGGCAGAGGGCCAGGCATTGAGCGGCGACGCCATTGTAGGGTCTGTATTTACGACTAACTGGTTGAACGAGAACACGATCAGCTACGACAAGGAGTTTGACGAAAAGAACAAGATTAACGCGGTAGCCGGTTTCACAGCCCAGGTATCGGAAACCAAGGGGGCTATCGCCGAAGCGGCGGGCTTTGCCACGGATGCTTTTGAATATAACAACCTGGCCACCGGTATCACCAACATCGCTCCCCGGTCTCTGGCTTCCAA
The DNA here is from genome assembly GCF_059568735.1 of Dyadobacter ginsengisoli DSM 21015. Classification (NCBI taxonomy): domain Bacteria; kingdom Pseudomonadati; phylum Bacteroidota; class Cytophagia; order Cytophagales; family Spirosomataceae; genus Dyadobacter; species Dyadobacter ginsengisoli. Next base: position 193,990 of record NZ_JCANTY010000004.1, on the reverse strand, counting down.
ATGGTCGCTGGCCTCCTATCTGGGACGTATCAACTACATTTTTGATGAGCGCTACCTGTTTACGGTTACATTGCGTGCGGATGGTTCGTCGAAGTTCGGTAGTGGCAACAAATGGGGCTATTTCCCTTCCGCGGCAATTGGCTGGAATGTAAATGAAGAGAAATTCTTTCAGCGTTTCAAAAAGATCAGCCTGCTGAAACTGAGGCTAAGCGCAGGGCAGACGGGTAACCAGAATATTCCGGCTTACCAGTCACTGTCCCAGCTGAGCTATTTCCGCTACAACTTCTCGAACACCACCGTATCTGGCTACGCGCCTAATACCGTACCTAACCCCAACCTTGGCTGGGAAAAAACCTTCCAGGTGGATGCGGGTGTGGATATTGGTTTGTTCAAAAACCGGATTAACATTATCGCCGACTACTATTATAAGAAAACCACCGATCTGCTTCTGACACGCACGGTACCAGGTACTTCCGGTCTGTCCGACTTTTACAACGGACAAGCTTCTGTCGTGTATCAGAACATCGGTGCGGTTTCCAACCAGGGTGTTGAATTGTTCATTAACTCACGGAACCTAGAAGGTCCTCTGAAGTGGAACACGATCTTTATCTTTTCGAAAAATACCAATAAGATCCTGAGCCTCGGTGATGGTGTGAACCAGATCATCCCGGTGATTTCGGCACCATCCATTGCCAAAGTTGGCTATCCGCTGGGTTCTTTTATCGTGTACAAAACCGACGGCATTATCCAGGAGGGTGAGGCTCCATTGACCCCACAGCAAAACAAAAGTCCCGGCGGCCAGAAGTATAAAGACATAGATGGAGACGGTGTGATTACACAGGCAGGCGACCGTGTAGTAGTTAAAAACCAGCCCGCATTTACTGGCGGTATTACCAACACACTCAATTACAAAGGGTTTGATCTGACTGTATTCTTCCAGGCATCGATTGGTGGCAAACTGTATAATGCCAACCGCGCCAACCTTGAACTGGGAACGGGTTATACCAACGGATCGGACTTGCTCGTGAACCGCTGGACACCTGCCAACACAAATACCGACGTAAAAGCGGCATTCCAGGATCCTGCGATCACGATTTCGGACCGGTTTATCGAAGACGCGACCTACTATCGTTTGAAAAACCTCTCATTCGGCTACACGTTCCCGAAAGAGCTGCTTTCGAAACTGCGTATCGAGAATCTGCGGTTGTATGTGTCAGCCCAAAACCCGAAAACATGGACCAAATACACCGGCTTCGATCCCGAGGTCAGTCTGAATGGCCAGTCGCTGATCAATAAGGGGGTTGATCAGGGTGTATATCCGAACAACAAATCTTACCAGGTAGGTTTGTCCCTCACTTTCTGATAACCACCACTCCAAAAACGATTGAAATGAAAGCATTTAAATATATTCTGTTGGGTTTCACGGCATTTGTATCGCTGTCCTGCGAGGAATTCCTGAAAGAAGAACCGGAGGCATTTTTGTCCGAAGATCAATATTACAAAACGCAGGCTGATGCAGTCAACGCCGTGAATTCGGTGTATTTCTTCCTGAATTCAGGAGGGTCGTCAATCCAGACACCCTATAATACGCTTTTCAATACCGGGATGAACATGGCCGGTGACGATGAGGATCCGGGACCGGGAGCGACCAACCCGGACGTACGCTCACTGTCGGTACTGGCGCATTCGTCCACTAACCTGCGGATCTATGAAATCTGGCAACAGCATTATGCCGCGATAAAAAAGGCAAACGTGGTACTGGAAAAGGTCCCGGCCATCAGTTTTGACAATGCATTGAAAACACGTTTGCTGGGCGAGACCAAGTTCCTGCGCGCATTGTATTACTTCAACCTGGTGCGTTTGTACGGCGACATTCCGCTGATCCTGGAATATCAGAAATTTGTCAACGCATCGGACTATGCGATTGCCAAATCTCCCGCCGCGGATATTTACACGCAGATTGAGAAAGACCTCACCGAAGCCGCAGCGGTGCTTCCTGCCACGTATGCGTCACCCAACGTAGGGCGCGCGACAGCGGGAGCCGCGAAGGCGTTGCTCGCAAAAGTGTATCTGACGCAAGCTTCGTTTCCATTAAAAGTGAGCGCGCACTATCAGGATGCGGTGAATAAGGCGGAAGAGGCGTTGTCGTCGGCCGATGGGGGAACCGGTACTTACGGGTATGACCTGGTGAGTAACTATGCAGACGTTTTTTTACCTGCCTCCAAAAACAACAAAGAGCATATTTTCTCCGCCCAGTTCAAATCCAATTCGCTGGCGCAGGGTAACAATGAATGGCCCCGGGCGATTTTGTCGGGTGTTCCCGGTCTGAATGGCAACTATGCGCATATGGTACGGTTTTACACGCAGGGCAACGACAAGTTTTTCAGCATTTACAAATTGTTTAAACCGGGGGATAAACGGCGGGACGTCACATTCGTCAGAAGCTTCACCAGCCCGTCGAACGGCCGTAAGTATTCGCTTCCCATCACTAACGCAGCTGTGCCCGGTGATTCGACGCCATTCTGGAATAAATGGGCCGACCCTGCCTCGACTGCCGTGACCAACCAGTCGGCTGCGAATGTACCCATCATACGCTATGCGGAACTGTTACTGATCCATGCCGAGGCTGAAAATGAGGCCAACGGGCCGACGCAAAAGGCTTATAAATCGCTGAACAGAGTTCGTAAACGTGCAGGATTGCCCGATCTGACCGCCGGGCTGACCAAAGACCAGTTCCGTGACTCGGTGTATCTCGATCGCCGTTTGGAACTGACCTACGAATACCAGCGCTGGTTCGACCTGATCCGTCAGCGTGACGCGGCCTACAATAGCACATTTGTGGCAAACCAGCAGAAAGTAGGTAAGACTAACGCGGCACCTAAGCATGTCTATTATCCGATCCCGCAATCCGAGATCGACAACAATGCATTGCTGAAACAGAATCCGCTCTGGGAGTAATGCTGCGCCAAGTTTGTAATCTGTGTTATTGAATATTGATGAATAGAAAAGCTTCCTTTTGGATGGGCATGGTATGGGCACTGGCGGTTACCACGCCGGCGCCCGCCTTGGCACAACTGCGATCCGAAAAGCCCAATATCGTGCTGATATTGGCGGATGATATGGGTTTTTCGGATCTCGGAAGCTTTGGCTCTGAAATCCGGACACCGCATCTCGACCGGCTCGCTCACGAAGGTTTACGCATTACGCAATTTTACAATGGCGGCCGTTGCTGCCCTTCGCGTGCAGCGCTGCTCACGGGCCTGTATCCGCATCAGGCGGGCGTGGGGGATATGGTGCAGGACAAGGGCACGCCGGCTTACCAGGGGTATCTGAGTAAAAACAGCGTGACGATCGCGCAACTGCTGAAAACAGCGGGTTACAATACGATTGTTTCCGGGAAATGGCATGTCGGGCTGGTACCGTCTGCCTGGGCCGTGAACCGGGGCTTCGACCAATCGTTTACATTGCAAAATAACGGAAGTAGTTATTTCGACTCGGAACCGCTTTACAACGACGGTCGGACGGTTACCTTCCAGTTGAATGGCCGCCCGGTACAGCGGTACGACACTTCACGCTATCTCACACAAGCCATTACAGATTTTGCGCTCCAGTCGATCGACCGCATTAAAGACCAGGACAATCCCTTCTTTTTGTACCTGGCCTACAACGCACCGCACTGGCCTATTCAGGCACTGCCAGAGGATATTGCCCGGTATAAGGGCAAGTATATGCAAGGCTGGGATGTTCTGCGCGATGCCCGTTACCGGAAGCTTGTCTCATTGGGGATTATTCAAAAAGAATGGAAGCTATCACCCCGATACGAAAAAGCGCCGGAATGGAATGCATTATCGGCGGCTCAAAAGGATCAATGGGACACCCGAATGGCCATTTACGCGGCCATGATCGACCGGATGGACCATTGCATCGGACAGGTGCTTGACAAACTGAAGGCCATCGGGCGTGACCGGAATACGCTGGTGCTTTTTGTTTCGGATAATGGGGGGAGCGGTGATACGGTCCGCGAATGGAGTTATGTAACCCAAAAAACAGGCGAGCCAGGTTCCGTAAACTCAATTGACAGTTATGACCCGCCCTGGGGCAATGCAAGCAATACGCCGTTCAGACTTTTCAAGAAAAATACCCATGAAGGAGGTATTGCATCCCCGTTCATCGCATGGTTTCCGCGAAAAATAAAGGCTGATGCATTAAGCAGGCAGGTGAGCCACATTACCGATATCATGCCGACGCTGCTGGAAGTCGCGGGTATCGGTTATCCCGAAGTATTTGGAAACGAAAAACTTACTCCGCTTGCGGGCAATACATTGACCCGACTGTTCCGAAATCCCGAACAAACAGAGCAGAAAACCATTTTTTGGGAACACGAAGGCAGTCGAGCCGTCCGTAAGTTGGATTGGAAACTGGTTGCGGAGATCGGGCAGCCTTGGGAGTTGTACGATCTGAGCGCGGACCGGACAGAACGTACCAATCTCGCCAGCCGCTATCCTGAAAAAGTAAAGGAGCTCGAAACAGAGTACTTTGAATGGGCTCAAAAAGTCGGGGTAGTAGACTGGAATACCATCAAATAGCATCAACGGTTGACATACAACATTCAAAAGAATAAAAGGATATGGAAAAAGTATATCGTAAATGGAATCACCTGGGGATGAGTGCGCTCGTTGCACTGGCATTGCAGGGGGGAGCGCATGCGCAATACGCACCGGCGCCTGCTTACCGGGGAAAAATCGGTAAAACCGTCGCGGAAACGCAACAAGCATGGCCGGAAAAGAAAAAAGCCGTAGCTGGTGCACCCAATGTAGTCTGGATCCTGCTGGATGACATCGGTTATGGTGCCATCAGTACATTCGGCGGGCTGATCCATACACCTACACTGGATAGCCTGGCCAACAACGGGTTGCGTTACACCAATTTTCATACAACGGCTATTTGCGCACCTACCCGGGCATCGCTGCTGACGGGGCGTAATCAACATTCGGCGCATATGGGGCTTTTCCCCGAAACCGCCATTGGCACACCCGGTTATGATGCAATCATTCCTTTTGAAAAGGGAACCGTCGCTGAAATCCTGAAAGACAACGGTTACAACACATTTGCATTGGGGAAATGGCATATCACTCCATTGGCCGATCTTACACCCGCCGGCCCATTCAATCGCTGGCCGACCGGGCGTGGCTTTGAGCAGTTTTATGGTTTTCCGTCAAGAGGAAGCATCGACCAATGGCATCCCGAATTATGGGAAGGGACACACCGTGAGCCGGACCGGCAGGATGGAAAACATTTCAACGAACTGATCGCTGATCGTGCGATTAGCTACCTGGCTAGCCAGAAGTCAGGAAATCCCGATAAGCCCTTTTTCCTGTATGTGGCCACAGGAGCGGGCCATGCGCCGCACCAGGTGGCAAAGCAATGGTCGGATAAATACAAAGGCAGGTTCGATGCGGGCTGGGATGTCTACCGCGAACAAGTGCTGGCGAACCAGATCAAACTGGGCGTGGTGCCGAAGAGTGCCAAACTCGCACCCCGTAATCCTGGGGTGAAGGATTGGAACACGCTGGGTGCCGACGAAAAGAAATTGTATGCCCGTTTTATGGAAACCTATGCGGGCTTCCTGGAATATACCGACTATGAGATCGGGCGGGTGATCGACCATATTCGTGAATCGGGAGAGTTGGATAATACCATTGTGATCATATCGGTAGGGGACAACGGGGCAAGCAAGGAAGGTACTTTTGTAGGAACCGTCAACAACTTTGGGGCCGGTATTGCGGAAGAGGAGCGACTGAAAAAGAACATCGAACAGATCGACCTGATCGGGACGGAATTCTCCAAAGTGAATTATCCGCTTGGCTGGGCAGCAGCCACGAACGTGCCATTCCGGCATTGGAAGCAGGATGCGAACTCGGAGGGAGGAACACATAATCCGCTGATTGTTTTTTACCCCAAAGGCATCAAAGAAAAAGGAGGGATACGCAATCAATACGGGCATGTTTCGGATATTTTACCTACCACACTCGAATTGCTGAATATCAAAGCACCCACTGTGCTGAATGGTATCAAGCAGGATCCCATCGAAGGGACGAGTCTCGCTTATAGCCTGAATGATGCTAGTGCAAAAAGCCGCCACACGGTGCAGTATTACGAAATCCGTGGTTCCCGCTCGATCTATAAAGACGGCTGGAAAGCAGGTTCCCTGCACGTTAAGGGCCAGGATTTTGAAAAGGATAAATGGGAGCTGTACAATCTCAACGACGATTTCAACGAGACGAACGACTTGTCAGCGTCTCAGCCTGCAAAACTGAAAGAGCTTAAAGCACTGTTCGATAGTGAGGCATTGAAGTACAATGTTTATCCGCTGAAAGACGGTACCGAACCATTTACCTTACCGACGGCCTACAACAATGTCGATAGAGTTGTTTTATATCCCGGGCAATCGACAATCATCGACGTCGCAAGCCCGTTTGCGCTGAAACGGTCCTTTTCGATCGTGGCAGACGTCGAATTGCCGGGTGTGGAAACAGAAGGCGTGCTGTTGTCGAGGGGCGGAGCAGCCGGCGGATTGAGCTTTTTTATCCAGAACCAGAAATTGCAATTCGTGTACGCCGTTGGCGACGGGAATAAATACCTGGTCAGTTCGGCGAATGCAACATTGCCAAGCGGTAAAGCGGAGCTGAAGGCTAGTGTTCAATATGATGAGAACGGTGGTGGCGTGATCACTCTGTATGTCAACAATACAAAGGTAGGGGAAGGAGTGCTTGCCAAAACTTCGGATGCATTGTATCTCCACGAAGGTGTTAATGTCGGCTTCGATGATCTGACACCGGTAGGGGATACCTATAAAGTGCCTTTTGCATTCACTGGAAAGATTAACAGGGTGACTATCGATCTTGCACCGGCGCAGCAAGCGCATTTGGGGGCGAAATGATGTAACGACAACTTAAATGAACAAACCAATCCATAAAATCCTTTGGGCAATCCTGGTCATCGCATTATGCCCCGCCGTTCATGCCCAGGACCGCCCGAACATTCTCTGGATCGTAAGCGAAGACAACACTACGTTGCTGGGCAGTTATGGTGACAAGTTTGCGACGACACCTAATCTTGATGAATTCGCTTCGGAAAGCATCCGGTACGTGAATGCGTTCTCGACCGCTCCCGTGTGTGCACCCTCGCGTAACACACTCATTACAGGCATGTACCCGCCCTCGCTCGGGACCGAGCACATGCGGAGCGTGTATCCATCGCCCGCCTTCGTGAAGTTTTTCCCGAAATACCTGCGGGAAGCGGGCTACTATACGACCAACAATGCTAAGAAGGATTACAATACGACGGATCAGGCCGATGCCTGGGACGAGTCGAGTAGCAAGGCCACTTATAATAACCGCAAGCCGGGACAGCCCTTCTTTGCGGTTTTCAATCTGAACGTGTCGCACGAAAGTTCCTTGCATGAGCCATTGGCATCGCTCCGTCACGATCCTGAAAAAGTGCCGTTGCCGCCCTATCACCCGGTTACCACCGAGCTGAAACACGACTGGGCGCAATACTATGACAAGCTGGAAGAAATGGACCGCCAGTTCGGCGCATTGCTTAAAGGATTGAAGGATGAGGGGCTGGCTGAAAATACCATTGTTTTTTACTATGCGGACAACGGCGGTGTCCTGGCGCGAAGCAAGCGATTTATGTACGAATCGGGGCTTCATGTACCGTTGATCATACATTTTCCGCTGAAGTACGCGCATTTGGCAAAGGAAAAACAGGGTAGTGTGTCCGACAGACTGGTGACCTTCCTCGATTTCGCGCCGACAGTTTTGAGTCTGACCGATATCCGGGTGCCCGATTACATGCAGGGAGGCGCATTCCTTGGCAAACAGCAAAAGCCGGAACCGGAATATGCCTATGGTTTCAGGGGACGAATGGACGAAAGGATCGATATGTCGCGGTCGGTCCGGGACAAGAAATTCCGGTACATCCGAAATTATCTGCCTAACAAAATTTACGGGCAATATCTGGAATACTTGTGGCGCGCACCGTCGGTGAAGTCGTGGGAAGATCTCTACAAAGCAGGTAAACTGAATGTGGTCCAGTCGAAATTCTGGGAGCCGAAGCCGTCCGAGGAGCTTTTTGATGTGGTAGCCGACCCGCATAACATCCACAATCTGGCCAATGATCCCAAGTATAGAAAGGAGCTGGAAAGGCTTCGCAAGGCCAATGTGGAATGGATTCGCAGCTATAAGGATATTGGTTTCATTCCCGAAGCGATTATCTATGAAATTGCGAAGACCACGCCTCTGTATGATTACGCCAGAAGCGGAAAGTATGCCATTGAAAAGGTGATCACAACGGCAGACATCGCTTCATCACGCAATGCGGCCCACACAAAGGAATTAATCCAGGCATTGTCGGATGCCGATCCGGTTGTGCGCTATTGGGCAGCCACCGGGCTGACGGTACTGAAAGCGCCGACCGGTAAAGCGGCATTGCAGAAGGCGCTCCAGGACAGGGAGCCAGCCGTCCGTATTGCTGCGGCCGAAGCGCTTTACGTCACCGGCGCAGATAAGCCGGGAGCGGTTGCCATGCTCGTTGAAACGTTGAAAAGCGACAACCCTTATGCGCGGTTGCAGGCGCTAAATGTCCTCGATCTGACCGGTAAAGACGCCGCACCGGCCATGGCCGATGCCGAGAAAATCGCAAGCCGGCAAGCAGCCATGTTTGACTACGATATCAGGGCAGCAAAGGTGCTGCTCGATCATTTCAGGAATACGAAATAAACCAGAAAGTAGATAGCTAACGCCAACCGCCGGAAGCAAACCATCACTTTTAAACCAGTTACGATGAAAACTTTGAAACCAATGCTCACATTGGTATGGGTGCTCTTTGCCTATACCGCATCGTTCGCCCAGACTGCCCCGAAACGGGATCTTGTTTCATTTGAGGAATTTGAGGCCCGGCTGACCAAAGCCGGAAAGAATGCGCAGATCCTGGATGCACGCCTCCCCGAAGAATATGCGCAGAACCACCTGGACGGGGCCGTCAGTTTCAGCGTCGCCAATGAAGCTGATTTTACGAAAAGCATCGCCAAACTCGACAAAACCAAACCGACCTTTATTTATTCCATTGGAAATGGCCGGAGTGGTAAATTGGCCAAAGACCTCCGCGAGAATGGCTTCCGGGAAGTTACCGAGCTGCCGGGCGGATTGAGCAAATGGATCGGTCTGGGCAAGCCTGTCGTTTCAACCGTCGGGGCGGGTCTGTCTCTCAACGATTACCAGGCATCCCTGAAATCGGACAAACTGGTGCTGGTGGACTTCGGCTCACGCTATTGCGGCTCCTGCAAACGGCTGGCTCCAATTGTAGACTCTCTGAAACACGAGCAGGCCAGCACCTTAAAGGTGATCAACATTGAGGCATACGAAAATAAAGCCCTCACTAAAGAACTGGGGGTAACCGCATTGCCGACGCTGATCCTGTACCGCGGAAACCAGGTAGTCTGGAAAAAAACCGGTGTGACGCCGAAAGGAGAAATTGAACGGGTGCTGGCGGAGGCGAATTTGTGATACCTAGCATTGATCACCAATTACCAAATGGCAAAACGCTCATTCAGTTTCCTGGATGAGCGTTTTGCCATTTAATAATTAACTAAAATCAGAATATAAACTTCGTACTCAAAAAGTTCGAGGTATCCTCATGTACGATTTCGTTGATCAGCTGCTTGTTGGCGTCGTTCATTTTGAATGCCACGAGTGAGCGGATCGAGAAGGCGCGGATGGCGTCCGGAACGGACAGGGTGCCCTCGGCGCTGTCTTTGCGGCCGGTGAAGGGGAATACATCCGGGCCGCGCTGGCATTGCGTGTTGATGTTCACCCGGCTGACCTGGTTTACGAGTGGGTCGATCAGTGCAGCGACTTCGTCGGCATTGTTACTGAAAATGCTGACCTGCTGGCCGTGGGTCGATTCGATGAGGAATTCGATCGTTTCTTCCAGGTCGTCGAAAGGTACTACCGGTACGATTGGTCCGAATTGCTCTTCATGGTACAGCTTCATCTTGTCATTCACCGGGTACACAACAGCGGGATAGAAGAATGAACCTTCCGATTTGCCGCCGTTTTCGTTAACAACCTTAGCCCCGTGTGCTTCCGCGTCGGCAATGCAATCGTTGAGATACTCGATCTTATTGGTTTCCGGAAGCGGTGTAAGCGATACGCCTTTTTCCCAGGGCATTCCGAATTTCAGTTCGCCGACAGCCGCATTGAATTTTTCGAGGAATTCGTCTGCGACACTGCGGTGCACCCACACGATCTTCAACGCCGTACAACGCTGACCATTGAACGAAAGTGACCCGGTGATGATTTCTTTTACCGCCAGGCTGAGATCTGCATTCGGAGTGACGATAGCTGCATTTTTGGCATCCAGACCGAGCACTGCGCGGAGCCGGTTTACTTTCGGGTGGGATTTTTTTAGCTCATTGGCCACCTTGCTGGAACCTATGAGTGTCAGGACGTTGATCTTGCCTGAGTGCATCAATCCCGGAACAATCGCGTTGCCGCGTCCATAGATAATATTTACCACACCCTTAGGGAAGCAATCCCGGAACGCTTCCTGTAGTGGATAATGTAATAACGTACCAAATTTTGGCGGCTTGAACAAAATGGTGTTGCCCATGATCAGCGCAGGGATCAGGGTGGTGAATGTCTCATTCAGCGGATAGTTGAACGGTCCCATACAAAGCACCACACCCAACGGCGAGCGTCTTACCTGTGCCGCAATGCCGTCGACGATATCAAACCCGGACGAAACCCGGTCGAGGTTTTTGAGCGAGTCGATGGTGGCATAGATATATTCAACGGTGCGGTCGAATTCTTTGACTGAATCGGCAAACGACTTGCCGATCTCCCACATGATGAGCTTGACGATGATGTCCTTTTGCTCGATCATCTTGCCTGTGAACTGCTCAACGCAATGAATTCTTTCGGCGACGCCCATCGTAGGCCATTCGCCGCGCCCGTTATTGTAGGCAACTACGGCGGCATCGAGCGCTTCCGCGGCTTCGGCGGCAGTACACACCGGATAGCTTCCGATGAGTTTGCGTTCGAGGCCGTTGGAGGTATTCACACAAACAGGCGAAAACACCTCGTGAAACGGTCCGTCCCAGGTTTTCATTTCGCCATTGCACAGGTACTCGCGCTGGTGGATCAGGGATGGCAGGCTGAATTCTGCCGGGATGTCTTTTTCTTCAACAAAGATGTTCCTTAACGTGGAATTGAAATCCATTGAGTGAGATTTTTGTGGATAAAGATTGATTAAAAAAGCGCACTGGGATAATGACGAAGTTTCGCAATTATATCCTTATCAACAACTCAAATTTCACAGAAGTTTTTGTCTAAACCTGATTTCTTCGCGTCATTTTAAAGAAACGGGTCATCAGGAAAACAGACGCAAGCGTAAGCCCGAGGATCAGTCCCAGCCACATACCTGATGCACCCATCTCGAAACGGAAGGCAAGTGCATAACCTACCGGAATGCCGATCACCCAATAGGCGATCCCGATGAGCACCGTGGGCGTTTTGACATCCTTGATTCCCCGCAACAAACCCGCTCCGATGGCCTGTGTGCTGTCCGAGATCTGGAACACAGCGGCAAAAAGCAGTAGCAAAGCCGCCAGTCCGAGTACTTCCGCATTGTCGTTGAACGCTTTGGGAAGCTGGTTGCGGAATATACCAAACGTAATGGCGCAGATGGTACCATAAATCAGCGCGGTGAGCAGGGTGCTTTTGCCGATGACAAAAATCTTCGCCCAGTCGTTCCTTCCCAAGGCATTGCTCACACGGATGGAGCCGGCCTGAGCGAGGCCCATCGAAACCATGAAAGTGAAGGAAGCACTGCTCAATGCAATCTGGTGGGCCGCCTGCGCAACAGCGCCCAGCGTACCGATGATAATGCCCGATACCGCGAACGCACCTGCTTCCATGCCGATCTGCAGGCTGCTCGGCACACCTATGTGCAACAGTTCACGCCAGGTATGCGCTTTCAGGTGCCATTGGCTGCGACTTACCGCAATGTACTTTTTGAAGGTGCGGTGTTTCAGGATTACGAAGAGCAATGCCAGGAACATACAGGTACGTGTGATGAGCGTTGCCCAACCGGCCCCTGCGAGTTCGAGACGGGGAAAACCCCAGTTACCGTAAATCAGCAGCCAATTGAGAAGGATATTCAGCGGCATACCGGCCAGTGAAAAGATCATCGCGGTGCGTGTGTGTTCCAGGCCGTCGGCAAATTGCTTCAGGGTCATAAACAGGAGCATCGGGATAATGGAGAGCCCCATCAGCTGCATGAAAGGAATGGCGAGTTCTACTACCTCGGGGTCCTGGCCCAGGTTATGCAGGTAGTCTTTTCCAAAAACCAACGTCATTGAAATCGCCAGTGCCGTAAGTGTGCAAAGGCAGAACCCGTTGAACAGGTAATGCGAAACCTGTTGGGCATCGCGGCGGCCGTTGGCCAGGGAGACCATTTGGGAAACCGAGATCGTCATGCCGATCCCGATTACGAATGGAATGTTCATCGCATTGATCACCAGTGCCGCTGCGGCGAGCTGTTTGTAGCTGATGGCGCCTACCATCGCGCTGTCGATCAGGTGAAGGGCCATTTGGGCCAGCTCACCGATGATAATGGGGAATGCAAGTTTAAGAGTTTGTGATGCTTCGTTTTTCATGGTTTTGTCTGGAAGTGCAAAAAGTCTGCAAAGGTACGTAAAACCGACGCAGGGAGGGAAAGTTTCTTATTAATATATCATTGCAGTAGAGTAAAACAGGGCGACAAAGCGGTTTGTAAGAGTAACTACTTTTTAAGGATTTGAGAAAATACTACAAGGAAATAATGGCGATTCAGAGCAGGTTGAAGCAGAGCATCCCCCAGGGAAAATTACAGGTGTGTGCGTGGCTGGGGTTGGTTTTTTTTATATCGGGAACCATGTCCGGGGCTTCTTTTGCCCAAAGTGGAGCGAAACTGAAAGTTACGGGAAAAATTATCGATGGGGCCAGCAACGCACCATTGGGTTACGCGAGCATCAGGCTCTTCAAAACCGCCGACAGCTCGTTCGTATCGGGGGCCATTACGGATGAAACGGGGGGCTTTATCGTCGATATTACGGCAGGTTCCTATTATGCATTGTCTGAATTTATCGGTTACAAACCGCAGTATACGCCCGGCATTAAACTGACCGCCGCGAATTCCCCACTTAACCTTGGTTCCATTAAAGTGACGGCTTCCGCACGTACGCTGGATGAGGTGACGGTACAGGCGGAAAAGAGTTCGATGGAATTGTCGCTGGACAAGCGGGTTTTCAATGTGGGCAAAGATTTGGCCAATGCCGGCGGTACGGCGGTAGATATTCTTACCAATGTCCCATCCGTCGCAGTGGATGTGGAAGGCAACGTAAGCCTGAGGGGAAGTGGTAATGTACGTATCCTGATCGATGGCAAACCGTCTGGTCTGGTGAGTATTAAAGGTGCGAGCGGACTGGCCCAGTTGCAGGGAAGTATGATTGATCGGGTAGAGATCATCACCAATCCTTCGGCGCGCTATGAAGCCGAGGGGATGGGCGGTGTGATTAATATTGTCCTCAAAAAGGAGCGCAAGGAGGGCATTAACGGTTCTTTCGATGTCATCACGGGACATCCGACTAACTTTGGCGGTGCGGCCAATGTGAATTACCGGAAGAAGAACCTCAATTTCTTCATCAACTACACGATGTCCTACCGGAATACGCCGGGTAAAAACTATGTGTATCAGGAGCTTTACCGCAACGATTCCACATTCATCATGGAACGGGATATGCGCAGCAATCTGAAAGGGATGGCCAACAGTGCACGTGGAGGGATCGATTATTATTTCAATGCCAAGAATGTGCTGACGGGCGCATATACCTGGCGGACGAGCAAGGGCAAGCGTTTCTCGACACTCGATTACCGGGATTATCTCTCCGATCTGGGCAACATGACCACCTACACCCGCCGCACCCAGGACGAAACGGAGACGGAACCGAATTCGGAGTATGCATTGACCTACAAAAAGACATTTAACCGCAAAGGACAGGAATTTACCGCCGATGTACGGTATCTCGACAATTGGGAGGATTCGGACCAATATTATCATGAGAATGTTTACAAACCGGATGGCAGCCCATCGGGTATTCCGCCGTTGTTGCAGCGTGCAGTAAACTATGAAACGGAAAAACAACTGCTTTTTCAGGTCGATTATATACACCCTTTTGCAAAAGACGGGAAGCTTGAAATGGGGGCGAGAAGCAGTTCTCGGGATATGACCAACGACTACACGGTTACCCAGCAGACAAGCGACGGGGGATGGGTGACGCTACCGGGACTTACCAACGACTTTCTGTATGAAGAGAATATCAATGCGGCCTACGGGATTATCGGTAACAAAACCGGGAAGTTTTCCTACCAGGCCGGATTACGGGCAGAATGGACAGGCGTCACGACTACGCTCCGACAAACGAATGAGGTCAATGACCGGAAATATGCCAATTTGTTCCCGAGCGTTCACGCGACTTATGATTTTGCCAAACAAAATGCGCTGCAGCTCAGTTACAGCCGACGCGTTCGCAGGCCGCAATACAACGACCTGACCCCATTTGCGACTTACAGCGATAACCGGAACTATTGGAGCGGGAATCCCGATCTGAACCCTGAATTTACCCATGCCTTCGAACTGGGGCATATTAAGTATATGTCCAAGGGATCGTTGACATCCTCGATCTACTATCGGCACACCAATGGCAAGATCACAAGCATCCGACGCGTGCAGGACGATGGCAGTTCTTACACGCGCCCGGAAAATCTGGGGACCGAAGATGCTTATGGTGCTGAATTCGCCGGTTCATTTACTCCTTACCAGTGGTGGAAACTCGACGGGAGTGCGAACTTTTTCAGGGCGATTACCGACGGGACCGGCCTGGACGAAGAGTTCAAGAGCGATACATACAGCTGGTTTGTGCGGATGATGTCGCGCTTTACCCTTTGGAAATCTGCTGACGTGCAGCTGAGAGGCAATTATGAAGCCCCGCAACAGACACCTCAGGGCCGCAGAAAGGCTTTGGCGACGCTGGACCTCTCTGCAACGCGTGACATCCTGAAAAACAATGGAACGCTCACATTGAGCATCGTGGATGTCTTCAATTCCCGCAAATTCCGTTCGATTACGGAAGGTGCTAATTTCTACGCACGCAACAGCTCACAGGGGCGTTTGCGGCAGATTAACCTCACCTTAAACTACCGTTTACATCAGGCGAAAAAGAAGCCGAAAGAGTCTTTGGAAGGAGAATTTTAATCCGTTTTGGTTTACGGTGACAGTTTTATTGCCTACCTTGTATATTCTTAGCAGGGTTTGATTGCTACTGTACCTCATCAGGTTAAATGTATTTGAGCAACGTTATGTTATTTCTACCTTGAAAACTCAATGTTTAGGTTATGAGCACAAAACCGAATAAATCCATATACCTGGCGGATGACGATGAGGACGATTGCATGCTGTTTGAAGACGCACTGAGGGAAGTAAGTACGTCCGCAGAGCTACTGACAGCGAATGACGGGGTTGAGCTGATCGATCTGATGGAAAAAACAGTTCCACCTCCGCCGGACGTCATTTTTCTGGATTTGAATATGCCCCGTAAAAACGGTTTCGAGTGTCTGGACCAGATCCGTAAGACCAAAGCCTGGGAACACATTCCCGTAGTTATATTTTCGACGACAGGGCAGGAAGAAATGGTTAGGAAAGTACATGAGAAAGGAGCCAATTTTTTTATTCGTAAACCGGGCTCTTTCCCCAAACTGAAACAGGCGATCAAGCAGGTTCTCGACATCGACTGGACCAGCCACAACTGGAAGCCTGTGCCCGAAAACTTTTATTACCAATTTTGATTTGATGACTCGTTTGCTGTTTATTTTTGGATATATCTTCTCATGAGGCAATCCAGGTGAACAAGTCAGAGAAAACAGGCCAGCACACAGCCAGCTACACCGAAAATCAGTCCAATCGCACTGATCACGAAAGCAAATTCAGAAATACGGTAAAACAGGCCCCGGTGGGGATGGCTATCCTGCGCGGAGAGGATTTCGTCGTGGAAATGGCAAATGATACTTATCTTTCTATTGTTGACCGGGAAGAAGAAGAGTTTGTCGGGAAGTCTTTATTTACGGGTTTACCTGAGGTGCGGACTTATGTGGAACCCATCTTGCTGAATGTCCTGAAAACCGGCATAGCCTACCACGGATACGAATTTGAAGTGACGCTCCGCCGCTTCGGCAAGCCCCAGTTGTGCTATTTCAACTTCGTTTATCAACCGCTTTTTGAAGACTCGGACCAAGCTTCCGGGATCATGGTCGTTGCGACGGAGGTTACGCAGCAGGTTTTGTCTAAACAAGCGCTGCAAAGGAGCGAGACGCAGTTTCGCAACCTCGTAACACAATCCCAATTTGCAAAAGCCATATTTAAGGGGCAGGATCTCATCATCAGCATTGCGAATGAGAGTATGCTCAATATCTGGCGTCGGAGCCTGGAGGAAGTCGTGGGAAGACCGCTTTTTGAGGTTTTTCCTGAGTTAAACAATCAGAAGTTCCCAGCCCTGCTACGGAAGGTATATGAGAGCGGAACTGTTTATAGGGAAAACGAGGCCATTGTTTTTGTCGACGGCCCTGGTGGGATCCGGGAACACTATCTTGATTTTCAGTATGCCCCGATGTTCGAACTGGATGGGACGGTATCCGGAATTATGGTTTCCGTGAATGATGTGACGGACAAGGTCAGGCTGCGGCAGCAGATCGCCGAAGCCGCCGACCGGCTGTCGCTTGCAACGGACGGAACCCGGCTTGCTACCTGGGACCTGAACCTTCAAACCGGGGAAATTATCTATTCGGGAAGGCTGGCGACGATATTCGGCTATGACGAAACGGCTATCGTCAGTCATCAGGAACTGAGAAACCATGTTCATCCGGACGATAAACAAAGCATTGTCGAGAAAGCATTCGAAGCCGCCCTGGTTACCGGGACCTACTACTATGAGGCAAGGATTATCCATCGGGATGGTTCCATACGCTGGATCAGAACGCATGGAAAGATCCTGTTTTCGGAAAGCAATGTGCCGCAGCGTATGCTCGGTACCATGATGGACATCACCGACCGCAAGGAATCGGAGCTTGCCTTGAAAACCAGCGAAGGCAAGTTCAGGACGCTGGCCGATTCGATGCCGCAGTTTGTATGGACGAGCGACGCGCAGGGTAACCTGACCTATTTCAACCGTTCGATGACTGATTATTCAGGCCTGGCCGCCACGCAAATTGACCGGGACGGATGGCTGCAAATGGTGCATCCCGACGATCAGACGGACCACCTGCGGCTGTGGCAACAATCGGTGCAGGAAGGGACGGAATTTGTATTTGAACATCGTCTCAAACGTTTCGACGGCGAATACCGGTGGTACCAGAGCCGTGCAATACCGCAGAACACTCCGGGGAGTATTCAGATGTGGGTAGGGACGAGCTCCGACATACACGACAGCCGTTTGTTTATCGATCAGCTTGAATCCAAAGTACAGCAAAGGACCCAGGAGCTCATCGTCGCGAACAATGAGTTAGTCAGGACGAACATGGAGCTGGCGCAGTTTGCCTATGTAGCCAGCCACGACTTACAGGAGCCGTTACGGAAAATTCAAACTTTTGCGATCCGTATTCTTGAAACAGAAATGCAGAACCTGTCGGAAAGGGGCAGGGATTACTTTCACCGGATGCAGGCTTCATCTATACGGATGCAGCGGCTGATCATCGACCTGCTTGCGTTCTCCCGCGCCAATGTGGCTGAGAAGCATCTGGAAAGTGCAAATCTGAATCAGCTGCTGCAAAATGTGCGGGAGCAACTGAGTGACGTAATTCAAGCTGAAAATGCGGTCATCACCAGCGACGATTTGCCGGTGCGGAATGTGATCGTGTATCAGTTTGAGCAGCTTTTTACGAACCTGATCACCAATGCGCTCAAATTCGTTAGTCCGGGCAGAGCCCCGATAATCGAGGTGCACGCCGGGGAGGTAGCCGGGGCCGCTATTCCTTTACCCGAAGCGCAACGTGGTCAGCAATACCAGTACATTGCCTTTGCAGATAATGGAATAGGGTTCGACCCGCAGTACAAGGACAGGATCTTTCAGGTGTTTCAGCGGTTGCACAACCGGTCGGCTTACGAGGGTACGGGCATTGGACTTGCAATCTGTAAAAAGATTGTCGAGAACCACAAAGGGCTGATCGACGCGGTGGGAAAGCCTGGCGTCGGCTCTACCTTCATTATTTATCTGCCCATGGAGGCATAGGTGCTAGCTCGCAGGCAATCTTTTCCGGCCGCCCGTATAAGTGATGGCGATGCCGAGGAGGATAATGACACCGCCGACGATCATCTGTGGGGTGATTTTTTCTCCAATAAACATCCATGCAAAAAGTCCGGTGACAACTGCCTGGCTTAGCAGGCTCAGCGAAACACGCTTCGCATCCATTTGTTTCACCGCAGCACTGATCGTCAACCATCCGATCAGTTGACAGACCAATCCCTGGACCAGAAATACAATCCAGATATCCGAGGTGAAATGCCAGACCGGCTGTTCGAAAAACAAACAAACCGCCAGCAGATAAATGCTGGACACCGCCATGCTGACCGTCATGAAACTTACGATGTCGGTGCGATTCAGGACTGTTTTGCTGATCAGCATGTAAGTGGCGTAGAGCATGCCGGACAGCACGGCCAATCCAAAACCCTTATCCAGCTGCATGGATGTAAATGCTTCAAAACCAATCAATACAATCATTCCAAGTAACGCGATGAGCGTTCCGATCCAAAACCGTGAGCCGGGTTTGTCGGGCAGGAAGAGAAATGTGCCAACGCCTACCCACACGGGCGACAGGTTGGTGAGCAGCGTCGCCTGCGTGGCATTCGAGTAGTGTATAGACAGGTTCCAGACCGCAATGTCGGTCGCGAAAATAATCCCACAAATGGCGATAGGGATCCAAAGTGCCTTCGGTGGGATTCTGAATTTTCTGCACAGGACCACATACGGCAGTAAAAAAAGCAAACCGAAAAGCATGCGATAAAACGCGGAGGTAATGCCTGACACCGGGGCCCATTTGACAAGTACGGGGAAAATGCTGATGCTGATGATCCCGATAATCAGGTTAATGCGGGGATTTGACATAAATCGGATAAATTCAGGGTAAAGATAAGGATTCATTCAAATGCCACCGGTATGAAAGAGATCGACCGTTACTTCGACGGACATGCTGAACCCACCAGGAGCTGCCTGCTCGCATTACGCTCCCATGTCCTCAGATTTGCGCCCGAGGTAACCGAAATATGGCGGTACAGCATGCCATTCTACACACATCATGGCAAGCGCTTTTGCTATCTGTGGACAGTGAAGAAGAGCGGAAAGCCCTATCTGGGTGTCGTGGATGGCTTTCGGATAGATCATCCTGCACTGATCGCGGAAAAACGTTCGCGGATGAAAATCATGCTCATTGAGTCTCAGGAAGATCTGCCGGTGCAGGATCTGGATGAGGTGCTGACGGCGGCCATTGGGCTTTTATGATTGCTCCGCTGCATTTTCAATGGTCTTAACACGACCGATTTCTCCGGATTCCAACCTGACTTTAATGCCATGCGTGTGAACCGGCGCTTTGGTCAGTATATCTTTAACGATGCCCTGAGTCAATTTCCCGGAGCGCTGGTCTTTTTTTAATACAATGGATACGGCCAATCCCGGCGCGATGTTCCTTCTTTCTGTTCCTGACAACGAAGACATGATTTTAATGAATTTGTGCAGTTTTGATCTTCTGCAATATTTTGATTTCGTCAATGGAGATTGTGCTGATCAGCTCAAAAAGTCCGTTGATGGTTTTAAGATCCGACAACATTTTCCGGGCCGGCGATTGATCAGCCTTTTCAATTCCCAATTCCTTAATTTCCTTTTTTCGTTGCGCAAGAAGCTCAACCAGTCGCTGGTTTTGTGGCAATGATTCCCGGACTATTTCCAGGCTATTGCTGGTCTTGCCGTCGATCACGTCCATAGCGGCCTGCAGCTGGCGGTCGATCTGTCGTATCATCATTTCAAATTCAACTGAAAACTCGGAGTACTCGAGTGTCTGCGCATAGGTGGAGAGCGACGCGATGTACGACGTTAGCATATGGCTTGTAGCTACAAACTGATGGTACTCTTCCATATTCAGTTGTTGCCGTTTCGGCTCGGAAAGCATTTTCTGAAAGTTGTCCGAAAGATTGGCCATAGCAATGATGGCATCTTTTCGAAGTACTTTCAATTC
Organism: Dyadobacter ginsengisoli DSM 21015; assembly: GCF_059568735.1. Lineage (NCBI taxonomy): Bacteria > Pseudomonadati > Bacteroidota > Cytophagia > Cytophagales > Spirosomataceae > Dyadobacter > Dyadobacter ginsengisoli. The sequence goes on along the minus strand of NZ_JCANTY010000004.1, from coordinate 173,612 downwards.
GCTGATATCCAATTGTTTTCCGGTGAATTTGGCTGCAACGAGATCAAAATATTTTCGGTTGGCATTCAATGCCTCTTTCATGTATTGTTTGATCTGCGAATGCTCCCACACCGGTAGTACATAAGACGAAATAATATATGCGATCACTGACCCGATCACGGTATCGATCACGCGGTCTTGCAATACCGAAGTCACGTGCTGCGGACTGAGAAAGTCGAATGACAATATCACATACAAAGTAATGCTGGTAGAAGCGACGAAATAGTTGATTTTGAGAAAACTATAAGCCAGTATCATGGCTACCATCATCAGAATGAACAATACTGTGCCGTCATCGATCAGATATAAAAAAAGGAAACCGGTGATTACGCCGAGAATGGTCCCGCCGATCCGGTGAATGTTACGTTGCTTGGTAATGCTGAATGCGGGTTTCAGGATAACTGCAATCGTGAGCAATATCCAGTAACCGTGCCCTACATCGAAGAATAATGAGGCGGTGTAACCCGCCAGCAGGCCTAATGTTACCCGCACCGCGTGCCGGAAATGGCTGGATTTAAGGGACAGATTGTCAAGCAGAATACGGGGATGATAATCTTGCTTGGGAGTGAAATCGTCGGCCTCGACAGTCACCTGATAGTCGGCACTTGCGTCAGCCTCGTATTTGGTGGCCCGGTGCAGCTTTTTGACCCGTTCGGTGACGTCCTGCAAACTATTGAGAATCTGACGAAGCATGATGAAATCTTCCATGTTGTCATGGTTCATCTTGTGTTCACGCATGCGCTCGAATGCACGCTGACATTTGTTGAACGCTTCATCAAGATCGTGTTTCGGATGGGACGCAAAGCCGCTTTGCACAGCAAGACCAATCTGCTGGATTTCGGCCGCCAGCCAAGTGATGTAGGTCCCAAACAGCCTTAGCACTTTGGTATGGTCGAATGCGCGATGCAGGTTGGCGTAGTTTTGCTGCGAATTCAGGATTCTTTCAAATAGGTCGATGCTGTCGAGAAACATCAACATCAGGATCCGGCTTTTGGTGGTGGATTCGGTGACGATCTCGCGGGTCCTGAAAAGGATTTCGCGCAGGTTTTCGTGGTTTTCGCGAAGGATCACCTGCTGGTGCACCATGCGGTTGAACAGTTCATCATAATCGGGTTTGGCAAAATAGTAGTCCGCCTTGATATAAAGCAGCTTTCCCAGCTCCACAAAATTTTCTCCCAGCAACTGCTGGATAAGCTTGTAGGGCAGGAGTTTTTGGAGAATCATGAAAAGCATGAAGTACCATATCCCGCCGGCCGAGAAGATAACCGCGGTGCGCAGTACCATGTCGCCGCTAAGGTGGTCGTCAATGTTAAATACAAAAACGAGCAGGGAGATCAGACCAATGCTGTTCACGCGGTTGCCATAAACACCCACCAAAGAGAAAAACATTCCGAAAATGATGATTTCGACAAAGATGACAAAGTGGATATGCCGGAGATAGCCTGTGATGCACGCCACTACGAAACAGGTCGCGATCGCGACGAGCAATGCATTCCGTCTTCTGTGGTAAGGGCCGGGGTTATCGGTTCCGCCGATGAGCAGGGTGCCGAGCGGAAACGCAATCATCTCACTCAGCATACCATAGTGCTGAAAAATAAGGCTCGGAATGATTGTGCCCAGGGTTAAACGTACACCGGTTGACAGGTAATGGCTGGAAATAAACTTTTTGAATTCGTCGAGGTAATTCATGCAGGCAAATCAACGGTGCTATTGCAATACTACTATTTTTAATTTCGCAACCCAACAAAAGAGGTGCCAAATTTTGATGTCAGTTTCGGGCGCGGATCTGTCTGACCTGAGCCGTTTTTTGTATATTTGGAAGGGAATAGTAGCTGTTATTGGGAGGGAGTTAAGAATGCTCCCGACATTTTACGAACCATTCACATCCCGTTATAGTTCTATTTTCAAGGCTACTTCAAACAAAAGTTCTACTATTTTGAGAAAAAGGATCAGACGTAACGCAAGATTGGTCCGTTACGTAGTTTACAAAGAGACACTCATCGATTTTAAAGATCATTTCTGGACTTTCCTGGGCTCGTTCCTCGGTATAGGCCTCATCGGACTGCTTAACGACCAAAAATTTACGGACGCTGACCACTTGTTTTTAATAGGTTCTTTCGGAGCGTCGTCGGTGCTCATTTATGGCATTGTCAACAGTCCGCTCGCGCAGCCGCGCAACCTGATCGGCGGGCACCTTGTGTGCGCGCTCGTTGGGGTGACGATCCATAAAATTATTCCGGATCAGATGTGGCTGTCATCCGCCTTTGCAGTTTCTGTTTCGATTGTACTGATGCAGGTGACCAAAACGCTGCATCCGCCGGGCGGTGCTACCGCGTTGATCGCTAACATCGGATCGGAGAAAATCAAAGCACTTGGCTACATGTATGTCGTGAGCCCCGTGTTGAGCGGTGTATTGATCCTTCTTTTTGTGGCTGTGATGGTGAACCGGTTTGCAGCGCATCGCAGATATCCTGCCAATAAAAACTGGTACCGGGTTTGGGAACGAAAGTATTTTACGAGAGTATAAACAAAAATAGCTGCTCTTCCGGGCAGCTATTTTTGTTTATCAGAAACTATATTATTCGTCGTGGCCGATTTTAGCGATCGCTTTGTCGATCACATACAGACCGGTACCGTCTTCGCCAATTACATCAAACAGCTCGATCGCCCGGCGCGCATTGTCTTCTTCCTCGATCTGCTCGCTTACGAACCATTGCAGGAAGTTTTCAGTTGCATAATCTTCTTCTTTGCGGCTTTGAGTGATGATGCGGTTGATAGATTGTGTAACTGCGATTTCGCTTTGAAGCGCAGTTTCAAATACACTTTTGAAAGTAGGGTACTCCTGCTTCACCCCTGAAATTTCGGGAGAGATCGCCGTACCACCAACTGTCATCAGGTAGTTGAAGATTTTTAGCATATGGCCGCGCTCTTCGTCTGACTGTTTAAGGAAGTACGCTGCGCTGTGCTTGAAACCGTTACGGTCGCACCACGAGGCCATGGCCAGATATTTAGCAGAAGCCTCAGCTTCCATTTTTACCTGGTTGTTCAAAAGTATCTCTATCTCCTCTTTGAGGGAAGTACGTTGTCTCAGTAAGTCTTTCATGATTTTGCTTGTTTTACGTGTCTTAGTAAGTGCAAATATCATGCGAAAGTTCAGCATTCCAAATCCTTTTCGAAATTTGGAACCGGTCTAATATAGTCTGTATGAGTAATTTAGACTAATTCTTGCTCAGTAAAGAGAATTTGATGGAGCATTGAATTCAGCTCGATTGCGAAGTGGGTGCCGTTGACAAGTTCCCTTAACTGGATCACCTCGCAGAGCGTCATTTTATGATGAAGATTGAGCTGAGGGGCTTCAACAAACTCATAGTCAGACTCGTCCGACAGATCGAAAATCTTGCTATGGATATCGATGCCATTAATGAGCCGACGAAAATTCAGGAAATCGAGGATTTTAAAAGAAGCTTGGATTTCACCAAAATGAAGGACAATCCGGGAAGTTAGATCACACTGCAGGCTGTACCCTTTGGCGGTACTAAACAATTCATTCTGGGTATTCACTGACGGCAAAGAATTTGAATCGTGGAAATTGTTACACAAAGATAGATTCAAACTTTTTGCCACGCAAGTTATTTGTAAGCAATCTAATTAAATGCCGCAGGCTTTTAACCTGCGGCATTTACTAATGTTGAATGGTTGATTAGCTGCTGGTCTTTGCCCAGTTATCGCGCAATGTCGCCGTACGGTTGAAAACAGGTTTTTCTGGTGTACTGTCAGGGTCTTTGGCAAAATACCCCTTGCGCAGGAACTGGAATGATTCCCCTTCGCTCGCTTCAAGCAGTGCTGGTTCTGCATGACCGGTAATGATATGCAGGGAGTCGCGGTTGAGATATTCCTTGAAGTCGCCATCTTCGGAAGAAACGTCTTCAACGGAGAAGAGGCGGTCATACAAGCGGACTTCGACTTCCACGCCATGCACGGCTGACACCCAGTGCAGGGTTCCCTTTACATTGATACCCGTAGTATCCTGCCCGCTTTTGCTGTTTTCGATATAGGCGCAGCGAACTTCGGTGATCTCGCCATTTTCGTCCTTCACAAAGTCATCGCACTGAATAATGTAGGCGCCCTTCAAGCGGACCATTTTGCCTGGTGCGAGGCGGAAGTATTTCTTGGATGGAACCTCCATGAAGTCCTCTTTCTCGATGAAAAGCTCTCTCGTGAAAGGAATATCACGAATACCTGCCGAGATATCCTCCGGATTGTTTTCGCTATGACACATTTCAGTAACACCCTCCGGGAAGTTGGTAATCACAATCTTTAATGGATCAAGCACGACCATTCTGCGGAGTGCTTTTTTGTTGAGGTCTTCCCGTACACAGAATTCCAACAGGCCTACGTCCACTATATTTTCGCGCTTGGCAATACCGATCCGGTCGCAGAAGTCCCGGATGCTTTCCGGTGTATAGCCTCTTCTCCGCATTCCGCTGATCGTCGGCATGCGCGGGTCGTCCCACCCGTTTACGTGTCCCTCCTGTACCAGTTGGAGCAATTTGCGCTTGCTGGTGACGGTATAGTTGAGATTGCGGCGGGCAAATTCATATTGATGAGAGGTATAGATGCCCAGTTTTTCAATCAGCCAGTCGTACAATTCACGGTGCGGTGCGAATTCGAGTGTACAGATTGAATGAGTTACGGTTTCGATGGAATCGCTTTGTCCGTGTGCGAAGTCGTACATAGGGTAAATGCACCACTTGTCGCCGGTGCGGTGGTGATGCGCATGTTTGATACGGTACAGGATCGGGTCGCGCATGAGCATATTGATGTGACCCATGCCGATCCTGGCGCGCAATGTGCGGCTGCCGTCAGGGAATGCACCATTTTTCATTTGTTCGAAAAGTGCAAGATTCTCCTCCGCCGTACGGTTGCGGTAAGGACTGTCTTTCCCCGGCTCCGTGGGTGTTCCTTTCAAAGCGGCGATTTCTTCCGAAGTAGAATCGTCTACATAGGCAAGACCTTCGTTGATCAGCTTGATCGCGTAGCCGTAAAGGGTGTCGAAATAGTCGGATGCGTAATGTTCATTTTCCCACTCAAAACCCAGCCAGCGAATGTCATTCTTGATATTCTCGACATATTCGGTGTCTTCCGTCACCGGGTTGGTATCGTCAAATCGCAGATTGGTATAACCCGGAAACTTCTTGGTGAGTCCGAAATTCAGGCAAATGCTGGTAGCATGCCCAATGTGCAGATAACCATTGGGTTCGGGTGGAAAGCGTGTAATAATCCGGGTATATTTTCCTGATTGAAGGTCAGTGTCGATAATCTCCTCGATAAAATTCAGGCTTTTCTCTTCTTTTTTCTCTTCCGTAATCATACTAAAATGAAATTGTCCAATTCTCAAAGTTAACCTTCTTCCCGCAAATTCCGCAATCAGCTCCCCTAAATCGTAAATCCCGGTGCTTTGGTTTAATTTTGCAAAATGCGCTATTTCCTAGAATTCAGTTACCGCGGAACCGCCTACAATGGCTGGCAAAAACAGAACAACGCATTGGGCATTCAGGAAGTGCTGGAAGAAGCACTCTCGAAAGTCCTTAGAATGTCCGTTGATCTGACGGGGAGCAGCCGTACGGATACCGGGGTTCATGCAGAACAACAATTTGCGCATTTTGATTTACCCACTGCCATCGATAATCCCGATTTGCTGGCCTATAAAGTGAATGCGCTGATTCCCAGGGATGTGGCGGTGCGCAGGTTTGTTCAAGTGGCCGACGACGTTCATTCCCGCTTTGCCGCCACGCACAGAAAGTATGAATACAGGATCATCCGACACAAAAATGCCTTTCTGACAGATCTTGCCTATCAGCTCAGGGGTGACCTCGATGTTGGTTTGATGAACAGTGCCGCTAAACTGCTGCTTGTGCACAACGATTTCGAAAGTTTTAGCAAGATCCATACAAATGTCAATAATTTCCGTTGCAGCATTACGCAGGCGGAATGGGTCGACTCGGGAGAAATGCTGACGTTTCACGTTAAAGCCAACCGGTTTTTGAGAGGAATGGTTAGGGCCCTGGTGGGAACAATGCTGGAAGTAGGACGGGGGAAGTTGACAGTCGAAGATTTTGAGCAAATCATCCTGTCGCGGAACAGAAAAAACGCCGGGGCACAGGCCCCGGCGGCAGGCTTATTTCTGGTGGAAGTAGGTTACTCGGATAACCTTTTTTCATAACCCGGACCGCAATGCTCAGATAGCATCTTGGGTCTGCACATTATCGACGAGCCTGAAAATCCCCAGCGGATTATCGTTTTTAAGTTCTTCGGGTAGCAGCGCATCAGGCCAATTCTGGTAAGACTGCGGTCTGACAAAACGCAAAATAGAATTCCTGCCTACCGACGTGAATTTGGGATCAGCTGTGGCTGGAAATGGCCCGCCATGATGAATTGAGGGGCAAACCTCGACACCGGTTGGCACACCGTTCATGATAAAACGCCCGGCAATTTTGGCTAGCTGGCGCACAATAGCAGGATATGCGCTGACTTCCGGCTCTTCCGCCATGAGCGTGGCGGTGAGTTGGCCCTTTAAATGCGATATCGCTTCGAAGAGCTCTGCGGTATCATCACACACGATCAGCAGCGAGAATGGACCGAACACTTCCTCATGTAATTTTGGGTTAGCAATGAAATTCTTTCCCGATACCATTGCGATGGACGACTCTGCCTGGTTTTTCCCATCGCCATGATTGTTTGAAACAGCCAGGGCGGAAACCTGGGGCTGCTCCAATGCCTCTCCGCGAAGTTTATAATAATTTTTACAGATACCGGCCGTCAGCATAGTTGCCGATGTAGTATTCAGGATCTCAGCTTTATATGAGTCCCGGAATACCTCGAACCCTTCGGATTGAGTTACAAAAACAAGCCCTGGATTAGTACAGAATTGTCCCGCACCCAAACTGACGGAGGATGCGAGGACTTTACCCAATTCCGACGCATTGTTTTTCAGGTATTGTGGCAAAACCACGATCGGATTGACGCTGCCCATTTCAGCATAGACAGGAATTGGTTCATCGCGTTGTTGTGCAAGTCGGTACAGGGCCATTCCGCCCTTGTAAGATCCTGTAAACCCAACCGCTTTACTGGCCGGATGTTTTACTAAGGCTGTACCGACTTCGAAACCATCATCGTAAAGCATCGAAAAAGTGCCGTCGGGCATACCTGTGCGTGTAGCCGCACGCACAACTGCCTGAGCAGTCAGATCGCTTACTCCAGGATGTGCGGCATGCGCCTTGACAATGACCGGATTTCCGGCGGCCAATGCCGGCGCTGTATCAACACCTGCGACGGAATACGCAAATGGGAAATTGCTCGAACCGAACACGATAACCGGGCCGATGGGCACAAGCATTTTTCGGATGTCAGGTTTAGGGACCGGTGCCCGGTCAGGACGAGCAGTATCGATCGACGCTTCTACCCACGAGCCTTCGCGGAGCAGATCTGCAAACTGGGAGAGCTGGTTGATCGTCCGGGTACGCTCTCCTTGCAAGCGGGCTAAAGGTAATCCTGTTTCAAGATTTGCCCTTTCCAGGAGCTGGTCACCCAATGCGAGTAGCTCTTCCGTGATTGCGATCAGAAAATCGGCACGTCGGGCGGCCGACACCTGTGAATAGCTGTCAAAGGCCTTTTCGGCAAGCTGCATCGTGCGGTTTACTTCGTCGATTGTGGCACTATAGAAGTCTTCCGGGAGAAAAGTGTCTGATGCGGGGACATAGGCTTTCAGTTTTCGGTTTCCGACGGCAGAGCGTGCGAATCCGATATAGTTTTTTCCTTGAATGGATGTCATGCGATATCAAGCGGATTGATGATGGGTATAAAACAAAAAAGTTTGTGCCATCCGGGGATCACACAAACTTATAAATGCTGTATTCGTAAAACCTACTGTGTCCGGAACGTCGGTCAGACCAGTCTGCCGATAATATCGTCCACCGAAATGCCTTCTGCCTCCGCTTTGAAATTTCGGATGATGCGGTGACGCAATACCGGCAATGCCACTGCCTTCACATCTTCGATGTCCGGGGAGTATTTTCCTGATAGCAAAGCATTACATTTCGCAGCGAGAATCAGGGCCTGCGACGCACGCGGCCCGGCGCCCCATTCCAGGTAATCGTTGGTATCCTTCACTGCCAATCCGCCGGTTGGCCGTGTTTTATGGACGAGTTTGACGGCGTATTCGATCACGTGATCGGTCACGGGAACACGACGTACCAGGTGTTGGAAATCGGTGATCTCCTCGGCACTGATTACCTTTTTGACCTCATAGCGGTTGTCGGTAGTGGTGCTCTTAACGATATTGACTTCCTCAGTGTACGAAGGATAATCGAGCTGGATCATAAACATAAACCGGTCGAGCTGTGCTTCGGGCAGGGGATAAGTACCTTCCTGCTCGATCGGGTTTTGCGTGGCCAGCACAAAGAATGGTCTGTCCAGCGAGTGTTTTACACCAGCAATAGTGACCGAATATTCCTGCATCGCTTCCAGCAATGCCGATTGAGTCTTGGGTGGTGTCCGGTTGATTTCGTCAGCCAGGATAATATTGGCGAAGATAGGACCCTTGATGAATTTGAAATTGCGGTTCTGGTCCAGGGTTTCCGAGCCCAGGATATCGGAAGGCATCAGGTCGGGCGTAAACTGTATCCGGTTGAAATTTAAATCGAGGGAGGAGGCGATTGTTTGAATGAGTAACGTTTTGGCGAGGCCCGGAACGCCCACCAGCAGGCAGTGCCCCTGGCAAAAAATAGCGGTGAGCAACCTTTTCACTACATCATCCTGGCCTATAATCACATTCCCGATTTCACTACGGATTTTATCATAAGCTACTTTCATAGCTTCGGCAGCTTCTACGTCCGATGAATACTTCACGTTATTTTGGATTAGATTTTCAACTCGTTTAATGCAAAGATTGTCGTCCGTGAACGCTATATATCGTCCCCTTTGGCGGCCAGGCCAAGTACCTTACAGTTTTTGTACTCAGGTTCGATGCTGATAAATACGTCACCCTGGGCTTTTTTGAACCACTCTTCCAATGCATTGTTGCGTTTGTTGCTCAACACGATCTGCGCCAGTTTTTCGTAGTCGTCGTGGAGATTGGCAGTATGCGGCTCCGACTTGCTCTTATACCAAAGTATCCGCATGGCGCTGCTGCCGTCTTCCAGACGATAAGATACGGGCATGCTTAGGTCTCCGACTTTCATCGTGTCAATCGCGAAGTACAATGCCGGATCCATGGACGCATCCAGGGTAAGCTTCGCCAGACCAGTGCTTCTGTCCTGAATCAGCCCACCCGATTCTGCGGTCTCCTTGTCGTCCGAGTTATTCAGGGCCGCTTTGGCAAATTTCAAGGAGTCGCTTTTGATCAGGATCCGCAAGCTGTCGAGTGCGCGGGTCGCCAATGTCATGTCGGTACCCTTGTTATAGTCGGGGCGGAGGAGGATGTGGCGGGTGTGGTATTCAGCTCCCCTTGTTTCCAGCATTTTGATAAGGTGGAAGCCAAATTGGGACTCAATAATGCCGGACATTTCGCCAGGCTTAAGTGCAAGGGCGGCACCCTCAAATTCAGGTACCATCGCACCCCGTTTTGCGAAGCCCAGGTCACCGCCAATTTTTGCGGAACCAAGGTCTTCAGAGTAGATCTGCGCCAATGTGGCAAAATCTTCACCCTTTTCAGCCCGCTGCCGAAGGTCCTGTAATTGCTGCCGCAATTTGTCTTTCTGCTCCCGAGTAACTGTTCCTTTTTTGACAATGTGCCCGACCTCAACCTCGGACGGGATATAGGGCAAGCTGTCTTTGGGAATGGAGTTGAAGAACTTGCGAACCTCGGATGGCGTGATTTTAACATTGCCCGAAATCGTACGCTGCATCTTTTCTACGATTTTTTGGTCCTTAACCTGTTGACGCAGCTCGTTTTTAAGATTTTCGATGCTTTTGCCGTAGGCTTCAACAATGTTCTTTTCTGAGCCGAAGCGCTGGATCATGTAGTTCATTTTCGCATTCAGCTCTCCGTCAACTTCCTTGTCTTCTACGGTCACTGAGTCGATCTCGGCTTTGGCCAGCAACATTTTATTAATGATAAGCGATTCGAGCAGCTGGCATTTCTCAGGAGCGGTCCTTCCTTCGGCCTTGTACTGATTGTACATTTCTTCCAGCTCAGAATTCAGGATGTAGTGGTTATCGACTCTGGCGATAATCTTATCCAGGCTCACTCCCTGCTGACCTTGTCCGTAGCTTATTGCGCTGACGAACAGCGACAGAATTGCTATTAAATGAGCCGTGATCAATTTATTTACTTTCATATAACTCCTTGGATTCTGATTTGGATTACTGCGGGTTTTACTGAATTAAATTCCTAAAAATGAAACAGATTCGGTTTCTAAATGCTAAAATAAGGCTAACGCTTAATTTTTTCTAATTCCTGTGCATTGACTTTGACCGGGAATTTTTGCTGCAACCGGGCGAGCCATTGTTTTTCCAGTTCTTTTTGATATTCGTTGATCACGCTTCCACGTGCTTCCAGGAACGTTTTCGGGCGTGGTGCGTCTATTTTGGTGATGTTCATCCATTTCACAGCGCTACTTTCGCTGAGCGTTTGTTCACCAGTTTGCCATTTGAATTCAGTCAATAACGGGTCGTTTTTTGTGAAGTATCCCTCCCTGATTGTTACGGCCTCGGGATTTTCTGAATTGTAAACCTTTTCCACATCCTTTTTGGACGAGCTGTAAAACTGAAAGCTGACCCTTCTGTTACGTTCTGATTCAGCGGTTTGCCGGAAAGAGCCGTAGTCTTTTTCTATGATACGCAAAATCGGGATGTTTCGTGCATTTAAATATTTCACGACATTCCTGACGCGTGCGGAAGAGGTGGTTTCAGGTTCATCCCCGGCGCGGTACCCGGCTATTTCAACCACGTATTCCGCATTCTTTTCCATGATGATGTAAAGATCGTTCAGCACGTCAAGTTGCGGGTTTCCGATCTCGGAGGAATTGGCTGGGAAAAGGATTTCTTTAGACCGCCTTTCCAGTTTGTATGGACTGGTGGCTAATGTTTTCCTGACCGAGTTCAAGAGTTGTGTGTCCTTAGCGGCTACGATCGTCGCCATGGCGCGTTCGGGGAAGTTATAACGGCCTTTGTTTCGTTCATAAAAGTTCCGCTGCCCGGTAGAATCCGAAAGTGAGCGCTGCCATACCTGTTCTTCCATTACCTGCGAAAGTAATACTCCTTCGCGGATCTCGTTCATTAAACTGCGGAATTCGGGGCTGCTCTCTTCCAGATGCTCACGTTCATAGGCAGAAAGGCTCTCCGTTATGTAATCGTCATAGTAATGCCTGAACAGTACGGCGGGAGAGGTGTCCTTCGGCCTGGGTTGCTGTCTTCTTTTGATGTAATTCAGAAATGACAGGGCGTCATAGGGTCTTTGTCCGATCCGGAAGAGGATAACGTTTGCCCAATCTGCCGTGACGGCACGTTGATAATCCCATTTGCCTGTTCGCAAAGTGCTGTCGGCTAATGGAGCAACCAGGTTCCATTGGTCCGCGACTTCTTGCACCGGATATTTTTCTCTCAATCTTTTAGCGTTCGCCTGCTCGATCACTTTTGCGCGGGAATCGTTCACGACTTTTTTCCGGAGCGACGGGGCCATATTGGCGAAAGTTTCCAGGGGTTTCTTCTCAACCAGCCGGATGATATGCCATCCGTACATCGTCAGAACGGGTTTTGAATATGCATTCGCGCGCGTTAGCGCAAATGCGGCCTCCTCGATTTCAGGTACCATCTGGCCCGTGCCAAAGATCGGCAACAGCCCGCCATTCTTTCTCGACTCGGTGTCATCCGAATAGTTTGCTGCCACCAGGTTCCAGTCGCCTCCGTTCTGTAAATGGTTATAGGCCTCTTCAATCCTGTTTTTTGCAGATTCTTTTTGTGCAGCTGTGGCAGTAGTATCCACTTTTATCATGATATGTGCGACCCGCACCATTCCCCTGTTAGGGCGGCGGTCAGTTACCTTGATGAGATGATAGCCGGTTTTGGTACGCACGGGCTGAGATACTTTGCCCACGGGTAATGTATAAGCGGACGACTCTATCGGATAAAGTGTTTGAAAGGCCGTGAAGTAACCCAGGTCACCGTTGGTGGTCTTAGCCGCCGGATCTTTCGAGAATCTGGCGGCCATGTCCCCGAAATCAGTCCCTTCTTCCAGCCTCCCCCGGAGCGAGATGGCAGCTCTGTGGGCCTCCAGCGTGTCTGCCGGAGAAGCATCTTCGGAAACGCCGATCAGTATATGAGACGCCCGGACTTCATATTTCAGGCGATTATAAGCTTCGTTGGTCAGTTTCTCAACCAGCGCTTTGTCGACGAGGTGGTTTTTGGCCAGTTGATCGCGATACGAGAAAATTTCCTCCCGGTAATCGAGCGTGGTGTCTTTACCTTCTGCTTTCGCTTGCAGCACTTTTACCTTCTGATCTGCATATATCGGTAAATATTCCTCCGGTGTCAGAGGTTTGGAGGAGTCGGAAGCAAATTTATTCTTGTTATAAGAGTCCTGATATTCGTCAACGGAGAATTGTTCGCCGCCGATTTCGATGAGAGGCTGGGGAGCGGCTACCGTTTGCACGGGCGGAGCCGAGGTTTTGCATGCGGTGACAATGAAAATCGTAATGAAACCAATATGGGACTGGAATTTGGACATATTCAGAAATTGTATTAGGCTATGGGTGCTGTCTTAGTTAACCCGCAATAGCGCTCAAATATTGTAAAGCCAGCAAAGTTAGCCGCTTTCTGGTCAGGACAAAAAAATGCGGACAGGTATGTGATTTGCCTTTGTCAATTTCCCCATTTCCAGTCGCGCGGCTAGGGCGTATTCACCCCAGTAAACAGTCCGTTTTTTTGTGACTGAATCGGAGAGAAAGGCTTACTAACAATAATTTGTGATTTAAAAAGGAATAAGTATTTCAATTGTTATAAAGCAGCTGCCGGGGCCGGATTCAGGAATAGTTTTTTAAGAACTTATTCTACAAAGATTAACTTCGACGATATATGGAAGCGAGCAATGGAAATGAGTTCATTCAGATGATACGCTCATTGTGGAATGAGCAGAAAACGAGAGAGATCCTATATCTGGAAGCCTTGAAAAAAGACGAAATGGGGCCATTCCGTCGCGTATTGAGCCAGGGGCATGTGAGTGCCGTTTTGTTCCAGAAAGAAATAAGGGCGGTTTATGATTATTTCAAATGCTTTTTGAATGATCGCGAGCTTGCCGATTACAATCATATTTCTGCCCATGCTTCGCTGCAACTGCTTGAAAGCGCTAAGGAAAAGGAGGAAGTAGCTTCTTGTCTGAAGAAGATTGAGGCTGCTGCAATCCAGCTTTATAAGGGTGTCAGGAACTATCTTGAAAGAGAGCCTGAAGCCCAGCGCCTGATGGACGAACATCTCAGACGTACCTCGGAGTTTTATGACATGCTGTGCAAGCTGGAAGCCGGTGGCCGACGTAGCTTCGGTTTTACCGCCGCAGCCTGATCAAACTTCATACAATTCAATCGGCAGATCGTCCGGGTCTGAGAAAAAAGTAAACTTCTTGCCTGTAAATTCATCCACCCGAACCGGTTCCGGGAAAATACCCTTTCCATTCAAATCGGAAATAGCCGCTGCTATGTCGGAGACGCTGAATGCAATGTGTCTCAATCCACACGCTTCCGGGCGGGATACGCGCGCAGGTGGGGCAGGAAACGAAAAAAGCTCAATGCAGTAATGGCCGTTCAGCGAAAGATCAAGTTTGTAAGAGCTGCGTGCTTCCCGATAAACTTCATGATCTATTTTAAATCCTAAGATTTCGGTGTAAAACCGTTTTGACTTTTCGTAGTCGGAGCAGATAATAGCGATGTGGTGTATGGCCTGTAAATGCAGCATATTTGGGGATAATTTCAATTATCCCCAAATATAGAACAGCAGATCAGATCTTGATAAAAATCTTCTTTTTGTACATCCAATGCAGGATGAGCCATTCGATCAGTAAGATCAGGGTGCCGCTTACGAGTGAACTGTACCCCTCTCCGAAAATAGTGTTATAATTTTGGCCCAGATGGATTTGGAATGATTCCCGTATGAAACTGCCAAATCCATCGGCGATAACATAAGCAGCAATGGAATTGGTGCCGATCACAATCAACGGGAAAAACCAGGACCTGCCATTTTTTACATCAGCCAGAAAGTAGAACAGACTCAGCAGTACAAAGCACCAACCGCCGCTAAAAAGTGCCCACGAGGGTGTCCAAATGCGTTTTACGATCGGGTTGAGGCCGGAAATATTTAATATAAGCGCCAGCACGAACAGTGTCGCGGCTGTGATCGCGAACCGTTTGAGGAGCCAACCCGAAGCAGAAGCGGATTTAAGCCATTGACCGGCGATTAATCCCAGTATCATGGTTCCCAGGGTAGGAATGAAACTCAATGTGCTGTATCCGCCTCCGTTGAAAAGAAATGGTTTCTCGCGGGGGAAGAGGTTCATAAACCAACGGTCGAAAGCCCATGCCATGTTGGTGTTTTTATTCCAATGCGCGGCGAACCCTTTCAGATTGTGTTCCCAGTCAGCAGTGGTGCCGGTTGCGGACCAGTCGAATCCCGGCCCTGGAAGCGGGTACATCGCGAAAGCAGCCGCATAACCGACAAGAATGACGCTCAGTGCAATCCATCGCACTCTTTCGGAAGCAAAACCTAATCCAAACAGAATGGGATAACCGAGCCCTATCTGGGTCAATGTATCTTCAAAAGTAAAATTGGTTTGGGAAGAATGCATGGAGCGTAGAAATATCCCGAGCAGGACGAGAATCAGGGAACGGCGAAAGGTATGCATCCACATGACCGATGTGGTTTGATTTTTGCTGGCCCTGCTGGCCATTGAGTAGGGTAAGGCAACTCCGACCAAAAACGAAAATGATGGCTGAATAAGGTCATGGAGTGAGCACCCTACCCAGGGAACATGGCTTTGATGAAAATCCATAAAAGCCCAGAATGGGCTGTCTGGGAACGCTTCGGACACTTTGCCGAATCGTAAAACTTCGGCCATCATAAGGAACATCACAAATCCGCGGTAGGCGTCAACGGATGACACACGCTGAGGAACCAGAGTAGGAGAGTCTTTCAAAATTCTTGGGTTAAGGTCAGTGGTTTTTGTTAGTACGGCAAATACATCCAAAAGGGTTACATACGCCAAAGAAAAAACCCCGCAGGTTCTACCATGCGGGGTTTTAGCAAAGAATCGGGATAAGATTATACGTTCATCTTTTTGAGTTCTTTCACAGCATGGTCCGCTGCACGCGCGGTCATGGCCATGTAGGTCAATGACGGGTTGACGCATGACGCCGACGTCATGAACGATCCATCCGTCACGTAAACGTTTTCCGCGCCCCAAACCTGGTTGTGTTTGTTCAACACCGAAGTCTTAGCGTCGTTACCCATCCGGGCGGTGCCCATTTCGTGGATACCGATGCCGGGGTGCTTGGATTCGTCGTTGTATGGAGTGACATTTTTCAGACCGGCTGCTTCAAGCATTTCCGCAGCGTCGTTCATCATGTCCTGACGCATTTTTTTCTCATTATCGCCGTAAGCAGCGTCAAAAACGACGATTGGAAGACCCCATTTGTCTTTTTTGGTGGGGTGCAGCGTAAACCTGTTTTTTTCGTCCGGGATCATCTCTCCGAAACCGCCCAGGTTCATACTCCAGCCGCCTGGCTGAGATATCGATTTTTTGAAATCTGCTCCGAAGCCATCTGTTCCGACCCCGCGGCCCCAGCTCTCGCGACTTGCCCCTCCCTGGTAGCCGAATCCGCGGATATAATCGCGTTTGTCGGTGCCCCAGTTGCGATAGCGCGGTACATATATACCATTGGCGCGACGTCCGAAATAGTATTTATCCTCAAAACCTTCCATGTCGCCCCTTGCACCCACTGCCAGATGGTGGTCCATGATATTGCGTCCGAGCTGATCGCTGTCATTTCCAAGGCCGTTCGGGAAACGTTTCGACTTAGAATTCATCAGGATAGACGACGAAGCGATGGCAGAAGCGTTCAGGAAAATAATCTTGGCAAAATATTCCTTTGTTTCCAGCGTGTTCTGGTTAATTACCCTAACACCGGTTGCTTTGTTGAGTTTATCGTCAAAGATTACTTCCGATACGATTGTATCCGGTAAGAGCGTCAGGTTGCCGGTTCTTTGTGCAGCAGGTAGAGTGGCAGCCTGGGTGCTGAAATAGCCTCCGTATGGACATCCGCGCATACACATGTTACGAAACTGGCATGCGGCACGCCCCAATTCGGTATGAAATGGTTGTGGTTGCGTGAGGTGCGCTGCGCGGCCCATGATGACATGGCGGCCGGCGAATTTCTTTTCAACTTCCCCCTTCACATGTTTTTCAACGCAGTTCATTTGCATCGGGGGCAGGTAGTTCCCATCGGGCAGGACGTCCAGGCCGTCTTTGGCACCGCTGATCCCGGCAAATTTCTCCACATAGTCGTACCATGGGGCAATTTCAGCGTACCGGATTGGCCAGTCGACGCCCACACCATCTTTTGCATTGGCTTCGAAGTCGAGCGCATTCAGGCGGTAACTCTGCCGGCCCCAGAGCAGGGAGCGGCCACCGACGTGGTAAGCGCGGATCCAGTCGAACTTACGGGTTTCGTCGTAGGGGTTTTCATTGTCGTTTTCGAAAAGGTAACGGTGTTCCTCATTGGCGGTGTAGCCAGTGCGCATGCCGGCCCAGTATTCTTCCTTGGCCTGGGTGGTTACACGCCCGCGGTGTTCAAGTTCCCAGGGGGCTAGTGTCGCTGTTTTATAGTCAACAATATGCTTGATGTCTCTTCCTCTTTCCAGCATCAGGACTTTCAATCCTTTTTCCGTCAATTCCTTTGCAGCCCATCCGCCGCTGATTCCCGAACCGACCACTATGGCATCATAAGTGGCCTGTTTTGTTGCTTTTAAGTTCAGATTCATGATGAATATTCGTCAATATTTTTGAATAGGGCCGCTGTTGGCCGATTATAGATCTCCCGGATTACATTGCCCAGGCTTTCTGGCCTGGTTTAAGATCAATGCAGCCATCATACCGGCCCGGAACGGCCACGTATTCCAAAGACTGGGTAGCACCCGGTTCGGAAGTGAAGTAGCCCAGCAATGTCAATTCTTTCATCAACCGGAAGAATGGGACACCAGCATCTGTGTATTCCTTGCCTGCTTCCGTATATTTTTTCTTTTCTTCCCCCGCTTTGGCAAGCTCGTCTTTGGCTGCTGTTTCCATCTCTTTCAGGATGGCGGTTTGTTCTTCTGGCTTCGCTTTGAGAAAGTCCTTTTTCTCGAGTTCCGATAAGCCTTTATTGAAGCTTTCCTGATCCTTGGCTGCGTAGCAATCTTTCAGCATCATTTCAATGAACTCGCCTACTTTTGCATCCTTGGCCCCGGGAGTATCGGTTTTAGGAATAATGATCTCTGCTACTTCCGAAACCAGTGCCTTACGGTCAGCCGGGAACGGGAAAGTCATTGCTGAGGAGCTTTCTGTTGACGACTTACAGCCTTCCAGAAAAGCCAGCATGGTGGGCGCAGAGAGTGTGCCACCCATTAACAGTGCCACACGACCAAGGGCATCACGTCTTTTCATCTGATATACTTAATATAGGTTAACAATCCAAAGTGTAATAATACATTTGATTAGTGCAATTTTGAATAGCCTGCTAATTTATGAAATATTCTCAGTTTTTGAATTGTTAGAATGATTCTATATAGGCTCAAAAACTGTATTCGGCTATGTCAGAGTATGGTCGGAGGGATTAAATTTTCATTAAATGTCACCGGCTGATCCGTAGAGAGAACCGATTATCCGTTAGCCAACGCTTTACAGAACCATTAAATTGCAGCCACGGATATCCGAATTATCAAAGCGCCCCATTACGTAGAATGTCCCCGGCTTCTCTCCAAATCGCCCCAGGTCCTGGGTTTCAATGAATGAGCAGGTGTCCAGGTTTGCCAGATCGACTACATTGATACCGCCGGTTTTCGATGAACCGGCGTGGTATTCACTGAGGGTGAAGGGATCGTTAATGTCCCTGAGCAGAATGCGCATGGAGTAACCCGGGGTGAACAGCCCGGAACCATGTGAGTAGCCCTGAGATAACAGCTCAGTCATCCCATATTCAGAATGGACAACGGGTACTCCGAGACTGTTGGTAAGAATATCGTGCACTTCCTCGCGGAGAAGCTCCTTCCGGCGGCCTTTCATACCACCAGTGTCCATGATGGTCAAATGCTCAACATCGTGCAGAAAAGACATATCATGCCTGCCTTCGGCAAGGTCAAGCAATGCGAACGTGACACCCAACAGCAGTATACCTTTGCCATCAGGCTTATTGATAATATATCTGAGGTTATGCAGCATCTCATCTGTGTCGTTCAGATAGAACCCCGAAAACTCGGAGCCGCTCTCCTCAATAAAATGTTGCATCATATACACGAGCGAAGAGTTGTTTCGTTCAAGGTATGACGGTAGCAGAGCCAGAATATGGAAACGGTTCAGATCACCATAGCTTTGTTGAAAAATACGATAGGAAACTGCTTTGTAAAGCGGCTCATCGTAAAGATGGTGGCTGCTGGTTGTCTGCCCGGTAGTTCCGCTGCTTTGAAAAATAACAGGTGCGTCTGTTGAATGACCAGTGGCTATCCGATGACTTTTGAAGAATTGGATAGGTAGAAAGGGGACTTCGGTTAATGCGGAGATGTTTGCCGGGACGATGCCGAGGTGTTGAATGTAAGATCGGTACACGTCGTTATACTGCGCCTGATAACGAAAAATGCGCAGTGCAAGCGCTTCGAAATCGGCCGGTTCGACAGTTACGATCTGCTCTCTGAGAGCACCCCGTATTTCAGCAATTGTTTTGTTGTTTTGAAGTTCCAATCCTGTTACTTTCGTAGGTAGTAAAAAAGCAAAGTTAAAAATAGAAGTAATATGAAGGTGAAAGTTTCCCTGTTCATGATGTTGGCCGTTGCTGCGGCGGGATGTGTGGATATTCCCGATTTCAGTGACACGCCGCGAATCGATTATAACGGGGTTTCTCAGTCAACCGAGGTCAACGATTCCACCGGTAAAAAGGTGCGGGAGAATGTGGTCATTACCGTTGATTTTGAGGACGGCGACGGCGATCTGGGAGCTTCGGCACAGGAACGTTCGGATTCCAGCTTCCTGCGCCCATACGGGAACTGGGGGAATTATGAACTGGTGACGGCGCGCCGGGAAGCCAATGGGAAATGGACGGAATCCATTCTGGCGGAAGATCAGTTCAAATGGATGCCGATTCTGAAACCGGATGGCAAACCAGGGCCGATCAAAGGTAAGCTCGATCTTAACACCAGCTTCTTGTACGGAAACAGTACCGTACCTATTTGGGTCAGATTCAAAGTTCGTATCCGTGACCGTGCATTGCGGGTGAGTAACCAGATCCAAACTGATAGCATCCAGGTACCAGGCTATCGTTGACATCGTCGTCGCAGCTGCGCAGTTCCACTCTAATCCTTAGCTATGCCATGAAGTTCGTTTACATGACCGCCCTTTCCTTAGCGATTGCGTTTATAGGATGTCAGCCTACACCAGATTTTGATTCAATCCCGAAGATCGAGTATGTAGGAATTTCAAAAACTGAGCAGACAGATCCCGTTTCCGGGAAAAAAAGTGACAGAGTGACTGTTACCGTTTCATTTGAAGATAAGGAGGGTGACCTGGGCGCTGCGGTGGAAGAATACAACGATCCTGCATTTACTTCACGATACGAGGACTGGGGCAACTACGAACTGGTGACCGTGATCAAGGAGCTGAACGGGGACTTGACCGAAATCGCTTTTACCGGAGATAAACCAAAATGGTTTCCCATTATGAAGACCGACAAGGGGACGGGTGCTATCAAAGGTAAATTAGACCTTAATTTTGATCGTCGCCATGGTAATTCAATGGTGATGATCGAACAGAAATTCAAGGTGCGTATTCGCGATCGTGCATTACATTATAGTAACCAGATCGAGACGGACTTCATTTCACTGCCCGGCTACCGCTAGCCTTCTTAAAATTATCTATTCAATGATATTCGCATTGAGGATGATTCTGAATGTTGTCCCTTTTGTCACTTCAGAGCTTTTTACGAAAAGCTTCCCGGCGTGGTAATTTTCAATTATTCTTTTAGCGAGCGTTAATCCCAATCCCCAACCCCGCTTTTTGGTACTGAACCCCGGATTGAATATTTTGCTGATCTGAGCTTTGCTCATACCCTTACCTGTGTCAGCAATGTCGATCCAGATTTCCTTAGCCCGGGGCGGCGCCTGAAGGGTGACGTGAATTTCTCCTATGCCACTCATGGCGTCCACAGCATTTTTGCAGATATTCTCGATGACCCATTCAAACAGGTTCTTATTTAAAAGCGCGGTCTGTTCCTCTGCCAGTTGGTTGTGTATCGTAAACTTCACTTTGGACGATACGCGTTTTTCGAGGTAGTTCACAAAATGCGTTACGATGGCGGCAATCGGTTCCTCTTTCAGTGTAGGGACGGAACCGATATTTGAGAACCTGGTGGTAATCATTTCCAGCCTGATGACATCCTTCTCTATTTCTTCGGCAATAGATGGGTCGAACGCGGGATCGCTTCGGAAATACTCAACCCATGCCATCAGGGACGAAAGTGGTGTGCCCAGTTGGTGTGCTGTTTCTTTTGCCAGTCCTACCCAAACGCGGTTCTGCTCGGCTTTGCGTGCAGAGCTGAATGCCAGATAGGCCAGGTAGCCGATCAGGAGCATCACCGATAATTGCAAGAAAGGGTAGTAACGAAGCTGGGTTAGCAAGAAAGAGTTGCTGTAATAAATGCGTCCTGTGCGCCCTTTTCCAAGTTCAACGGGAATGGGCGGATGTTCGAGCTTCATTTCTTCCAGCTTCTCCTGAATGATTCGTTCTCGTTCCTGACGACTGACTTTTTCGGGGAACTTGATATTCTTGTTGGGGTTTGGAAGATTATTTTCATCCACGTAGATTGCGGGGATCTGGTAGAAATTCACAGCATCTTCGATCACCTGATAGATGACATTGAAATTTTCATCTAACGGACTGTTTACCACGTAGCGCAGCCCTTCTGCATACAATTGCACCTCGCGCTCCTCGCGCTCTTCCAGCTCCTCCACGAGTTTGTCCGTATAAAACAGGGAACCAATACTCAGGATCAGCAGAATGATACCGATCATGTATTTGTAAAAGCTCTTCTGGTCATAGGTGTCCATCAGAGAACGGCGTAAACGCTGGCTATTCAGGATGGCTACCGGATGAAGTCTGAAACGTGGTTTTTCCTTTGGGGTTTCGCTAATCATTCCGAGTCGGGCACATTATGCACGATGTTAATGTTATAGTCTACAAATAACGTAAATAATTTAAGGTTAGTGGCTTCGAGGCCCTTTTAGTTGGCGTGAACGGTCATTTTACAATATGACAAAAGTCATGTTTTTGAGGCTTTGTGACCGGTTAATTTGTGCTGGTAAAGTGCAAGTTATTTAAATGCTTTCTAAATAACTGAACGGTCATTGTTCCACGTTTCTATTATGATTTTTGTGCTGTATTTTTGTGAATCGAATTAGACTAAGTGATGTATAACCAGTTCAAATCAGTAAGTTTATCACATCGGAATGCTCCTCTTGCTATCAGAGAAAAGCTTGCATTGAATGAGGCGGAAGCAAAGAGCATGATGCTTCGTCTTAAGGATTTTTTCGATATCGCCGACGTCCTCACAGTCTCTACCTGCAACCGTACCGAAATATATTATTCCTCCGCCAGCGATCTTAATGAAGAGATTATCAAGCTCCTGCTGATCGAAAAGGGAATTACGGACGGAGATTCTTTTCACCAGTATTTTGAACAATTTGCGGAAGGAGAAGCGGCGGTACAACACCTCTTCCATGTTGCGACAGGTCTTCAGTCCCAGGTAGTAGGGGACATGCAGATTCCCAATCAGATCAAACATGCCTATCAATGGTCGGCGGACATGAACATGGCCGGGCCGTTTTTACACCGGTTGTTACACACTATCTTTTTTGCCAATAAAAGGGTTGCGCAGGAAACCTTCTTTCGGGACGGCGCTGCATCTGTGTCTTACGCGGCAGTTGAATTGCTCGAAGGCCTGATGCCGAATCCTAAAATTCTTGTCGTAGGCCTCGGGGAGATTGGTACGGATGTGTGCCGCAATCTTTCGCAGAACACGGATACAGAAGTAACCCTGATAAACAGAACGCACAGCAAGGCAGAAAACCTGGGTGCAGAGCTGGGTTTCCGGGTGGCCGATTTTGCAGACATCGAAGCCGAAATTTCACGTGCCGATATTATCGTATCATCTATCCAGCGCGACGAACCTTTCTTCACGAAGGAAATGATGGTTCGCCTGCGTGGGATGTCTTTCAAATATTTCATTGACCTCTCAGTTCCCCGCAGCGTTTCTCCCGAAGTGGAGGAGGTGCCGGGCGTAATGCTCTATACCATTGATTCTATCCGCTCCAAGGCTGACGAGGCGCTTCAACGCCGTATGGACGCCGTGCCGCACGTAGAAGAGATTATCAACGAGGCGGTTGTCGAGTTCAATGACTGGTCGAGGGAGATGATCGTGTCGCCTACCATTCAGAAGCTGAAAGGAGCGCTGGAGCAGATTCGCAAAGAGGAACTGACCCGTTTTACCAAGAACCTGAGCGAATCGGAACTTGAAAAAGTAGAACGCATTACTACCAGTATGATGCAGAAGATTCTTAAACTGCCGGTACTTCAGTTGAAAGCCGCCTGTAAACGGGGTGAGGCAGAAACGCTGATCGATGTTTTGAACGATTTGTTCAACCTTGAAAAAGAAAAGGAAAGTCATTAACAGAACATAAACCTCTTCCAATATCATGGCTCCCGGAATTTTTCCGGGAGTTTTTTATTGGGCTGGCCCAAAAAAAGAGAGGGAGGCATTTGCCCCCTCTCTATGTATTACCTTACCCTCCACAATAATTAGTTGTATCCTCCAATCCGCACCGAATCCGGTTTTGGATTAGTCAGTCTACACCTTGTGCTTGCACATACGACGGGAAGACCATTTTAGATCGATCCTGTTGCAATTTTTTTAGCGAACGAGCCGCGTATTGTACTTTCCGTCTTGGGAGTGTAAGGGTTATTTTTTTAATGATTTGATAATGAAATGATTGTGAATTTTCATTTTGCGATTGACGACGCGTAAGTTTTATTTTTTTCCTGATCTTTTGATAGGCCGCCCATATTTGATCATTTTCTCCTGCGCATAATCTCTGCGGACGTTCACTTTTTTATTCTTGGCAATTTTTTCGTGAAATGCGGGTCCTACATCCTCTCGTTTGGGACGCTTCATTTCAATGTTCTTCATATCGAACTTTGGTTCCTCATCCGGCGTCAGGATCTCTGAAATCTTCAGGCTTTCGGGCAAGGGAAGAATAGGGATCTGGAAATCCATCAGTTCTTCAATCTGCTCCTGAAATGGTTTTTCCCTCTCTGTAATGAAGGAAATGGCAATACCCTTCCGATCTGCCCGCCCGGTGCGTCCGATCCTGTGAATATAATTTTCGGGCACTTCGGGAATGTCGAAATTGAAGACATGGGACACTTCCGCGACGTCGAGTCCCCGGGCAATAATATCGGTGGCGATCAGAATGCGGTAGTTCCCGGCATGAAACTGCCGGATCGTATTAAACCGGTGATTCTGATCTTTATTGGAATGGATCACCCCGATTTTGTTCAGATAACCCAGTTCGAGCTGTCCGTACAACTGGTCTGCGAGCTTCTTCGTCGCGACGAAGATCAGTACCTTGCTCATATCCTCGTTTTGATCGAGGAGCAGGTCCAGCAGGTTCACTTTTGTGTAGAAGTTGGGAACATTGTAAGCCTGCTGCTCGATGTTTTCCAGCGGAGTACCCACAGGAGCAGCTTCAATCCGGACCGGATCGTTGAAATAGTTTTTCATCAAAGCTTCCACCTCCTGCGTAATGGTAGCCGAAAAAAGAAGATTCTGGCGTCTTTGCGGCAAGAGATCCAATATGTTTTTGAGCTGTGTCCTGAAACCCAGGTTCAGCATTTCATCGACCTCGTCGATTACCAGCTTCCTGATCGATTTCGTCTTCAGGGACCCATTCATAGCGAGGTCGAACAGCCGTCCGGGGGTGGCGACCACTACATCGGCACCGCTTCTCAGTTCTGCCATCTGCACTTTAATATTCCCCCCTCCGTATACTCCCACTACTTCCAGTGTGAGATAGGCTGCCAGCTTCCGCACCTCCTCAACAACTTGTACCACAAGTTCACGGGTAGGAACGAGGATAAGCAGTTGCGGCAGGCGATCTTTGTTATATTCCAGTTGTCTCAGGGTTGGAAGCAGGTATGCGAATGTCTTCCCGGTCCCGGTTTGCGCAATGCCGCAGACGTCTTTCCCCGACATCATCACCGAGAAAACCTTTTGCTGGATTGTTGTGGGGCTTGTATATCCCGCTTCCGAGAGTGCTTTCAGGAGCGGCTTGGTGAGGTTAAAATCTTCAAAAGTCATAATTCAAGCTGTAAAAGAACAGCAAATGTACCGCTTATTCTCTTAGGTCCGGTTGTATGTTTGCCAACTGCCTCATTTTCAGAGCCGGATAAGAACCTTTGAATTGATGACCGTGTTTCTTTCAGCAGGGTCCAGAAACCGCATATCCCAAATTCGACCCGGGTAATCATAACTGCTGCCCAATATCTTCAGGTCGGGGCGGATGGCGCGGAATTCATCCAGAAAATTTTGGTGTGTATAAACCAGGCAACCTTTGGTTGCGACAAGTTGGCCGAAATCGCTGTTTTCTATAACATTGACACCGGCGTAAAACCGTAGGCTGTAAGGCGCTCCGGCCTGGTAACTGAACAAATTCCCTTCTCTCGCCCCATTTGATCTTGCCAGAATGCCCAGTTTTGCACCTGCCCTGTATTCGGCGATGTTAGGATAGAAATAGGTAGTGAGCACGAGATTTGACCCGATTGCAAAAATGACGCACCCGATGATCAGTTTCTGCCTTAACGCGGAAAAGAACACCAGCCATGTTAGAATGCTGAGTAAGGCCATGAAGTGGATCAAGCCGAAATAGTTGTTGGCCGGGAAGGAGAACCAGACCAGACAAAATAGTAATGCGACCCAGGCATAAGCGGCAACTGCATGGAGATATCCGAGCAATGCCGAAAGACTGCGTGAGGCAGGATCGGCAATGCGCACAATGTACGCGGCAGTGAGGACGGCACCCACCGGGAATGCCATGTAGATGTCAAATGTGGATCGGAGCGGGTTGAGATAGCTGAAAATGAATGGCATGATGAATGCCAGCATGCTAGCTACTTCCTGCTTTTGTGTGGCTTCTTGCCCGTGCCGGAGAAGTCGTCTGAAAAAGTCCAGCAAGGCCAGAATAAGAAAAATGGTCCAGGGGGTAAAAGTGATCAGTAATGTAAGTACAGGATCCGTGGTAACCCGTGGGAAAGAGATATCAGGCGAGCTGTTTTTGATCGTTGCCACACAAGCAGCACCCGCGACGGCAAGAACAAGGTTGATTATTTTTTTTGCGTCAATGAATGCCAGAATTTGCCACAACGTGAAAATGTAACACGCAGCCAGGTAAGTTGAATCACCGATGTCATTATTTACAAAAAAGGTGGCCTGGCTGGTCGCGAGAATCAATACCGCGAGCAGTCCGGATTCGGCGGTAAAGCATGACCTGGCCACCCGGTATGTGCTGTAGAGCGCGACCAGAATGGCTATAAATCCTGGCAGGTGTAATGCAACGCCGTTTTTTCCAAGTAACCGCATGGCGTCGGCGGAAAGTCTGATAATGGGTTCCGATAGCTCAGAATGATTGGTTTCGGAGTTGTTTTTGAGCATATCGGCAGCCAGGGCCGCAATCTGGGCGGGTACTCCTTCCGGAATCAATGTAAGCCATCCCGCAAACCAGATCAATATCGTGGCTGGCAGCGCCCATTTGGCAATCCTTAGAAAATCCTTTTGAAGCATGATCGGAATGCATTAAGAATCAACCGAACATCAAAGTAAAAGAAGGGCACTCAAAATTGGATGCCCTTCTGTTCAGGTTATAGTGTGTCAGCGCGTACGTAGTCTTCCGGTGTTCTTGTCGTAGGTTCCCAAAGGGAAACTCAGGCCTACATTGATACCCCAGTTATTGTTCTTGATATTGGAATTGTCCAGTCGGGTTACATCGATCAGCCCCAACCCGTAACGGGCATCAAAGTTCAGCCATACTTTGTTCTGCAGGCGGTAATTGAGTCCTCCGCCGAATGTGAGGCCCAGATCGAACGGGCTGTAAAACCGGTTGTTAGAGTCCCCGTTTATATTGTTGCCGTTTTTGTCTCTTGCTCCAATGAGGAAGTTGAGGTTGGGCCCCAGGAAGATTTTCGGCCTTAACCTATCTCCGTAGCGCCCAAAAAAGAACGTGGCCAGCAATGGGGCCTGAATGTAGTTCAGCGTTACTTTATCAGTCTTGTTTTTGATTTGGGCCCCTAGCTGAGTAAAAAGTAACTGGCCGCTGAATCCGAATCCTGATCTGGAACTGTAATTGTAAAAGCCGCCTACGGTCAATCCGGGTTTCCAATCGGTATTGGATACATCGCCTCTGAAGTTTGCAATAGATACCCCAGCGATCGGGCCGATGGAAACATTTTCCTGTGCTTGTGCCCGTGAGATACAAAACGTGACTACGAGCAGCAAAATAATACAATTTTTCATTAGGGTATAAGTTTGGGTGCGTTGTAGTTCGCGAAAGCAAAGTATGTGCCAATTAGCTCGTATCGCCAGATTTAATGTAACCAGCTAGCGTATAGAAGCCTGGGTAGTGATATTTATATATTTATATTTGAAAGAGTGACGAATTTCGTGGAAAAACCTCTACGTATTGTATACGTTTCCCGCAAAATCTGGGCGCTTAAATCCTTAGTCATCGGAGCCATCGCCGGGTTGTCTGGGAATCTGGTAGGTTTTGAGATAGGCTTTCAACTGCGATGGGACGGCCCAGTGTTTCAATATTTGACGGATATCCTTGATACTCACTTTAAGCTCATTGATATTGCCATTGAACCTGGCGATCACAGTAACTTTCGAATTGGCGTGTTGATAGGGTAGGCCACATATTCCTGATATCTGTTTCTGGACCGCTGTTTTTTGCTGATCCAGTTCTTCTACCTGCTCCCGGAGTATTTTGTTGTAGTAGCCCAATTGATTCTTTCCCAGTGTTCCGAGCTGGCTCCTGTCGATTTGCTCCAGTTCCATTTGAAGTTTGAGCAAGCCAAGCAGATTATTTTCCTGATAGGCCTCTGTGATGCGCTGCATGATTTCGGTTTTGTGCAGTTTTTGAGCCTCGTCACTTTCCCGGTCGGGATGAAACGATTTCACGAGTTCCATATACACGCTTCTCACCGATCGCGTCGTTCTTGCCTCGCTCGCTTCACGAATGCGTTGCTCGGCCCTTTGTTCACGTCTCTCTGCTTTGATCCGCTGCTGGTCGGCCTCGGATAGGTCATGGAACGACACCTCAGCAATTGGCTCATTTGCGCTTTCCAGCAGGAATGCGGGATCCTGGATGATCGAAGTTTCCCGGAGTCTTTCTTCTTCCAACAGAATCTCGATATCGACAGCGCTGTATTTGTTGAATAAGGGTTTGAGATCCGTGAACCCATAATGACTTATCAGCTCATAAGCGGCCTCGATGATGAGGTATTCCAGCTTGGTTTGATAGGCTTTACGGAAATGTTCGGCTTCATGGTTGCGATCCCACAATTTTACCATTTCGGCGCGATATCCCTGATATTCCCGTACCAACGGATCCAACTCGGAAGGCATTCTCCGGAACATTTCGTCATAAGCGTCGCGAAGTTCGGCCAGCTGGTGGTGGAGGGTCTCGATGGTTTCAGAAAGCTGGTTGAATTCCTTTTGCTTTTTGTTAAGCGGCTTGTCGCTTTCGGCTATATGCAGAATGGCAGTGTCAGTCATAATGTTGGGTATGAAAACCCGGAAGTGTTTAAATATTAAGCTCCTGATAAGAGATCAGGATGATGGCAACGACCGCAAGAACGAGTCCCCATTTATTGAGCGTATTCAGACGCTCCTTATAAGTAACCCAGGCTGCCAGCGCAGAGACCAGCATGGTTAGAATGTTGTAGATCGGAAAAACATAAGCAGCACTATTTCCGAATGCAGCAAGAGCAAGCAGCAGGAAGTAGAGCGACAGGAAGTTTGGCACGCCAAGCAGGAATCCGCCTGCAATGCTTCTGAATTGTAAGCGATGACCGTGTACGATCATTCTGTAAATGAGTATAAACGTGCCGATTACAACCGCTCCGAAGCAGGCGATCATCATAAAGACCGTGATCTGATCTGGCTGATAGTATCTGGATGAAAGGTAGTTGATCAGTGTATTGTTTGTTCCGGAAGCAAGAAATGTCAGAATGGGAAGGATCCATAACGCCTGGGAGGCATTCGGCTGGCCTGCACTTGTTTTCTCCGCCCCGGCAGATCCGGATGTTCTTTGGATTGCGCCCAGTGCCAGCGCGAGGAGGGCAATGGTCAGACCGAGATAGTTCAGAGTGGTAAAGTCTTTGTTGTTGTTCCTGAAAACAAACAATCCGAACAGCACGGGAATGACCAATGACATGTTGCCGGCCAGTGAAGTTGCTGTAACGCTCACTTTTTGAGCTGTAAGACCGATCAGCATAAATGCAGTTACGAACATCGCCCCCAGGGCCATGGTCAGGAGCGTTCCCTCGGATGTCCACGCGACCTTTTCAAACACGCTGAGTTCCGGGGTCAGTACCAGCCCGGTGAGGACGCAAGCGTAATAGTTGAAAACCACGGCCTGAAACGAGTCTACGCGATAGCGCGGGTACGCCCGCATGATCAGGTAGAGCGTCACCGTAAAAACAACAGCCAGCAGGAAAAACAGCATGCGGGGCGATATTTACCGGTTAGCGAGGATTTCTTCAATCACGCGGGGGTAATGTTCGTACTCCAGTGCGTGGACTTTTCGTGCTACATCTTCGGGCGAATCGGTTGGAGCTATATCGCAGCTAGCCTGAAATATCACATCGCCCTCATCATAATGCTCATTTACATAATGGATCGTGATGCCCGATTGCGTGTCACCTGCGTTGACCACAGCTTCATGTACAAAATGGCCATACATCCCTTTTCCGCCGTACTTGGGAAGCAGGGCCGGATGAATGTTGACCATTTTGTTCGGAAACAGGTCGACGAGCACCGGAGGCACAAGCATCATGAAGCCCGCCAGAACTACCAGGTCTATGCCTTCATTTTGCAGGATCTGTGGGATTTTCCCGGTGTGATAGAAGGTCTTTCTATCAAAAAAAACGACAGGT
Source organism: Dyadobacter ginsengisoli DSM 21015 (assembly GCF_059568735.1). Classification (NCBI taxonomy): domain Bacteria; kingdom Pseudomonadati; phylum Bacteroidota; class Cytophagia; order Cytophagales; family Spirosomataceae; genus Dyadobacter; species Dyadobacter ginsengisoli. The sequence goes on along the minus strand of NZ_JCANTY010000004.1, from coordinate 144,088 downwards.
ATCTGCAATTTAAGTGCCCTTTTGATTACTCCGGCCATGGGATTGTTAGTGAAAATCAGCGAAACGTCCACGTCTTCCCTGTCAGAAAAATGTTCGCAGATCTTCTGGGCGTTAGACCCTGAGCCGGAGGCAAAAATGGCAATTCTCTTCATGTAAGTGTAGTTAATAGTTGATGGATAAGGAATATCGTTGAGATTCTCTGGGCAAAGCTATAAAAAGAACGGCTTGCCCGTGTGTGGGAAGCCGTTCTTTAGGTAAATGTTAATACGCTGGTTTAAAAAATCAATAGATTTTTGCCAGTTCGCTGTATGCCATCAGTTTTCCTTTGCGATAAGTTTCGGTTTTCAGGTCCCAGATGATTCCTGGTGCGCGGTAAGAGACGGTTTGCATTTCCATTTTTACAGGAAAGCCCATGACCATGTCCATGATCATATCGGAATTGACTTTGAATGCATCATAGCTGCCTGCGGGAATAGTTAGCTTTTCCTGGCCTGTCACGGTACGGTTCCGGATAAACATATTGAAAGTGACCGGCATAGGTCCCGATTTGCCTTCCCCTTTGACTGAAGCGTCTTTCCATTTGTCGCCCACATTATATTTCGATGGATATTCGATATTGTCATAGGTGAACTTCATTTCCATGTTCTGAAATGATTTAAGTTGTTCCTGGCTGATCAGGGATGCGGCGTCGAGTGTCAGGGTATTTCCGTCACATTTCATCTGATAAGTGTTTTTCAGCTCGGATTTGCCCTTGTTGTTCAAAGACTCCATATCGATCGTCACAACGGTATTGCTGCCTTCCTTACTGACTTTGGCAATTTTATAAATCAGTTTTCCGATTGCCTTTCCTTTACCATCATAATTATTCATTTCAAATCCGCCCCCTTCTTTAAAGGCAAACCCGGCACATTCCTGTGCATATACTTTCGAACTGAGCGTGATAATGCAGACGAGGCTCCACACGATTAACTTTTTCATGATCGTAACTGAGATTTAGTTTTGGTGTGGTAAATATAAACCTTTTCATCCCGGTTTATACCTGCCGGAGACCCAGCTGAATATAAGGCGGATCAGGTCCAGATCATGGTAATCAGTCCCAGGAGCATAATGATTTTGCACAGACTGCTGATCTGTCTGAAATCCCGGCGTGTATCAGCCTGATAGAGTCTGAGCAGCAGTAGCGCAATCGGGATCAGCAGCAGCAGGAACAGCAAAGTAAGAAGATTGTTATGTAGCGCACGTGCCATCACGAATAGTGCGACTACAAATACGACGATGACCGAGTAAAGGAAAGTTTTGGTGCGCCGGATACCCCAGATGATGGGCAATGTACGGCAACCGTGGGCCTCGTCACCGCGAATGTCTTCCATATCCTTGACAACTTCACGAATCAGTGAAATGAAGAAAGAAAATACGGCGTAAATGAAGACGAGATGGCGGTTGGCCGGGTAATGCACCGTCAGGATCAGCAGGGTGAGCCCTGTCAGCAATGAAACAATAAAATTTCCGATAAACGGCAGCCGTTTGTATCGCTCGGAATAAAACCAGAGCAGTGTGATCGAAAAAACATTGATAATAAAGATATAGGGGCTGACGGCCAGCCCGAGAATGGCTCCCAGGACATTCAATACCTGATGCGCCCCAATTGCCCAGCGGCGTTTCAGATAACGGCCCACCACAACCCGCTCCGGTTTATTGACGATGTCGATCTTGATATCGAAATAATCGTTGATGATATAGCCTGCTGCCGCTATGCAGACTGTCGAAAGCGAAAGAACAAACAGGTCGACATCGCCCACAATAGCCCGCCACTCATGCCTTGGCCCGATCAGTAAAATGCGGGTGAGGTACTGGGTGAGCGCCACAATAACCAGGTTCGTCATGCGCACAAGCCGCGCACTACCGGTGACATAATCCCATGTTGTGATCTTGGGTCTCGCCGACACATTCATGAAGTTTGACGCTGGAAAAAGAAGGTTTAGACACTAAAATTATTCATTTTATCCCATTAACGACAATTATTCACATCTTTATCCATTTGGGGGATAAAAAACAGTCATTTGTTGTTAGCTATTGGAGGCCGCCGTAGGGCGGCTGTCAAGACCGGACATTCAACCATTTGCTGACCTATTATGAAAATTGGTATCGTATGCTATCCTACCTTCGGAGGAAGCGGAGTGGTAGCTACCGAACTTGGAAAAGCGCTTGCCAAAGCGGGCCACCAGGTTCATTTCATTACCTATTCCCAGCCTCAGCGGCTGGATTTTTTTAATGAGAATCTTTACTACCATGAAGTAAATATACCCGCCTATCCGTTGTTCCAGTACCCACCTTATGAATCGGCGCTTTCGAGTGAAATGGTACATGTGGTAGCTAACGCCGGGCTGGATCTCCTGCACGTGCATTATGCCATTCCACATGCTTCTTCGGCTTATTTGGCAAAACAGATCCTGGCAGCACAGGGAATTAATATCCCCGTGATCACGACCTTGCACGGAACGGACATTACGCTGGTAGGGAAAGACCCTTCTTATGAGCCGGTGGTTACTTTTAGTATCAATCAATCGGATGGCATTACAGCAGTGTCCGAATCATTGAAAAGGGACACCTATGACCACTTCAACATCACCAAAGACATTGAAGTGATCCCTAACTTCATCGACCTCGATCGTTTCAACAGACAAAAGAAAGATCATTTCAAGCTGGCGATCTGCCCGAATAATGAGAAGCTGATCGTTCATACCTCCAATTTCCGGAAGGTCAAAAGGATCGACGATGTGATTATGATCTTCGAAAAGCTCAGAAAACTGCTTCCCAGCAAGTTGTTGCTGGTTGGGGACGGTCCGGATCGCATGCGCATCGAGCGACTCTGCAAGGATCTGGATATGCTTTCGGATGTCAGATTTTTAGGCAAACTGGATGCGATCGAGGAAGTGTTGTCTGTTGCTGATCTGTTTCTGATGCCTTCCGAGTCGGAAAGTTTTGGATTGGCTGCTCTTGAGGCACTTGCTTGCGAAGTGCCTATTATCACATCTAATGCAGGCGGACTGCCTGAGCTCAACGTACACGGTGTAACAGGTTTTCTCAGCGACGTAGGAGATGTGGAGGATATGGTAAAACATGCTGCCTATATCCTAGACGACGCCAACCTGCCGACTTTCAAGACGAATGCGCTGGCAAGGGCGAGGGAGTTTGATGTTGCCAAGATCCTGCCCCATTACGAGGCCTATTATGAGCGGGTCGTGGAAAGCAGCAAGGCCATTGAGATTTGATGCCATGCCGCCCGTAATCCGATAACGCCGCTCAGTGTCCGGTTTCGTCTTTCATGAGGTTTTACTTATATTCGTGTGCTATTTATGCTACGTTTACGTTATTGATTGAGGTAAAAAAATGTTGAAAGATGAATATGGTGTTTAAAATAATTTTCATATTTCTGCTTCTGATCGCCTTCGTCCCGTTTTTCCGGCGATTTCTTTTCCACCTGCTGGTGGGCAGGCAGCTGGTCAAGCAACAGGAAAGAGCATACCGTGCACAACAGCAGCAGGAGAGAGCCCGCACCAAGCCGGGTGGTATCCGGGTGGACACCACACCACCCAACGGAAATGATTCCTCCCGGTTCAAAGGCGGAGATTATGTCGATTATGAGGAAGTGAAATAGAAGCTCTTGAAGCTATAAACAGAACGAGCCCGGATCAATTCCGGGCTCGTTCTGTTTATATGCTGAATCTTAGCGGCTCAGGTAAAGGTTCCTTTCACCGTAGATCTTCTGGAAGAATTCGTCTTCAAGATCCTTGATGAAATAGATCGCCTCACCGGTAGACTTCATTTCAGGTCCCAGTTCCTTATTCACATTAGGGAATTTGTTGAACGAGAATACCGGAATTTTGATCGCCCAGCCGTTTTTCTTTGGTTTGAAATCGAAATCCTTCACTTTTTTAACACCCAGCATCAGTTTGGTAGCGTAGTTTACGTACGGCTCTTGATAAGCCTTGCAAATAAACGGTACGGTACGTGATGCACGCGGATTGGCTTCAATCACATACACTACGCCTTCTTTTATCGCGAACTGTACGTTGATAAGTCCTTTTACATTCATTGCCAGCGCAATTTTGCGGGTGTGCTCTTCGATCTGGCGGATTTCGTCCTCTGTAAGGTCAAATGGAGGCAATGCAGCGTGTGAGTCACCGGAGTGGATACCTGCCGGCTCGATATGTTCCATGACACCGATGATGTAAGCGTCTTCACCGTCACAGATGGCATCTGCCTCCGCTTCCAGTGCGCCTTCGAGGAAGTGGTCAAGGAGGATGTTGTTGTCGGGAATGTCTTGCAGGATTTTTACTACATGTTGTTCCAGTTCCTTCTCGTTGATCACGATCTTCATGCTCTGACCACCCAATACGTAGCTGGGGCGTACAAGCAAGGGGAAGCCCAGTGTACGCGAAAGCTCAACAGCAGCATCCGAAGTTCTTACCGTTCCGAATTTCGGGAAGGGGATACCCAGATCTTCAAGCAGTGAAGAGAAACGTCCGCGATCTTCTGCCCAGTCGAGCGAGTGGTAGTCGGTACCGATGATCTTCACACCGTATTTTTCGAGCTTTTCAGCCATCTTCAAAGCGGTTTGCCCGCCCAGCTGCACGATTACGCCCTCGGGTTTTTCGTGCTCGATGATATCGAAAACATGCTCCCAGAAAACAGGTTCAAAATAGAGCTTATCAGAAATATCCGGGTCGGTCGAAACGGTTTCAGGGTTACAGTTTACCATGATTGTTTCATAACCAGCCTCTTTGGCCGCCAGTACGCCGTGTACACAGGAGTAATCGAATTCGATACCCTGGCCAATGCGGTTAGGACCTGAACCCAATACTACCACTTTCTTACGGTCGCTGACAATCGATTCGTTATCAGGAAATTCCTGCGAAGTATTGAAAGTAGAGTAATAGTAAGGTGTTTTGGCTTCGAACTCAGCCGCGCAGGTGTCAACGCACTTGTAAACACGCTTGATACCTAATGTCTTGCGGCGATCGTACACCTTGCTTTCCTTGGTGTTCAGCAAGTGGGCGATCTGACGGTCGGCGTAGCCTTTTTGTTTCGCTGTCAGGAGCAGGTCCTTTGGCAGGTCTTCGAGGTCGAATTTCTCAATTTCGTGTTCCAGTTCGATCAGTTCTTCGATCTGGCGTAGGAACCAGGCATCTATTTTGGTTAGGTTCTGAATCGTTTTGAACGACAGGCCTATTTTGAACGCGTCATATATATGGAACAGGCGGTCCCAGCTCGGATGTTGCAAGCTGTGTTTGATTGCCTCCTGGTCACGTAGCTCGCGGCCGTCGGCGCCGAGGCCGTTTCTGCGTATTTCCAGCGATTGACAAGCCTTTTGCAATGCTTCCTGGAAGTTACGTCCTATACCCATTGCTTCACCAACCGACTTCATTTGCAGACCTAAGGTGCGGTCGGCACCTTTGAATTTGTCGAAGTTCCAGCGTGGTACCTTTACGATTACGTAGTCGATTGTAGGCTCGAAGAATGCGGAAGTGCTGCCGGTGATCGGATTGATCAATTCGTCGAGGTTGTAACCGATCGCCATTTTCGCAGCGATTTTGGCAATAGGGTAACCGGTTGCCTTCGATGCGAGTGCCGATGAGCGGGAAACACGCGGATTGATCTCGATCGCAATGATCTTGTCGTCAGCCGGATTCACCGAAAACTGCACGTTACATCCACCCGCAAACTTCCCGATCCCGTTCATCATTTTGATCGAGAGATCACGCATTTGCTGGTATAATGTATCAGGAAGGGTCATTGCCGGGGCTACCGTAATGCTGTCACCGGTGTGTACACCCATCGGGTCAAAGTTCTCGATCGAACAGATGATGATGAAGTTTCCCTTGCTGTCGCGGAGCAGTTCGAGCTCATATTCCTTCCAGCCCATTACACTTTGCTCCACCAGTACTTCGTGTACAGGAGATGCATGCAGGCCATTGTTGAGGGCTTTGTCGAAGTCTTCTTCTTTTTCCACAAAACCACCCCCTGTACCACCCAGTGTAAATGAAGGGCGGATTACCAAAGGGAAGCCGATTTCCTGGGCTATCTCTTTCCCTTCCAGGAAGGAACGTGCGGTACGTCCTTCGCAGACGTTCACGCCGAGTTCCAGCATTTTCAGACGGAATTTCTCCCGGTCTTCGGTAGTTTCGATCGCCTTGATGTCCACACCGATAATCTCAATGTCATACTTTTTCCAGATACCTGCCTTATCGCAATCAATTGCCAGGTTTAGCGCCGTTTGGCCTCCCATAGTGGGAAGTACCGCATCGATGGGCTTACCCATCGCCTTGTGTTTTTCCAGAATTTCAACGATGTACTTCTTTTCCAGTGGCAACAGGTACACATGATCTGCACTGATAGGGTCAGTCATGATTGTTGCAGGATTGGAGTTGATCAGAACTACCTCAATCCCTTCTTCGCGTAGTGAACGGGCTGCCTGAGAGCCTGAGTAGTCAAACTCGCACGCCTGACCGATGACAATGGGACCTGAACCGATAATCAGAACGGAATTGATATTCGTATTTTTGGGCACAGTAAATGGAAATTTGTAGAATTGAAGGAAATACTTTAACAACTTTTGGTGTTGCCTGGCGATTTTGAGCAGGGGTACGTCCAAAAATTCCACAAAGTTAATCCTCATATCCGAAAAAGGAGGGGTTGCCACTTGAAATAACTGTAAAATTTTAAAAATGAAGGTTTAAGTGCTTGATAACCAGTATGTATTTGGTGTGATTTTCGAGTTACTGGAAAGGCGCTATTGCCGGAGCGGAGATGTCGAAGTCGCGAAGACGCAGTGGCACATTGCCGGAAGTTGCAAAGCGGGTAGGAGAGGAAAGTTCGGGTATATTGACGTAGTACCCGAAGCGCAATTGCAGTGTGTTGAATGCCAGATTTTCGTTCCGGAGGCGTAACCCGAGGCCGTAACCCTGGTAAAGCGGGCTTTCCCAGAGATGCGGCACACCATTCACCAGCCCAAGATCCGCGAAAACAAAATACGCGATCCGGAATCCTAAAAGGCTTTTATCCGAAAAGAAAACCGTTTCGGTACCGATCGTGAATTTTTTGGTTCCAATCAGCCTGTCGTTGTTGATACCCCTTATGCCACGGTCACCGCTGATATTGAGGTAGTCGAGCGGGTCCCTGTTGATTCCTTTGGCAAATTTGATATTGACAAATTGCCGGAAAAAGCTGTGTCGGAACGGGATGAGATTGCTGATATAGTTGATCTCCCCGTTAATTACGCCCTGTTGTGCTTTCCCGTTTTTGGAATAAGTACCCAGGTTGGCGAGGGTGTATAGGTAACCAAGGTTATGTGGCAGGTATTTACCGCTTGCAAACTGGATCCCGCCATAACCACGCGTTCCAAATTCCGTATTCTCACGGCCGATCGTCAATGCGAAAAGGCTGCCAACCGGTACGTCCTCCGTCCGTCCGAAGCCGTAGATCAATACGTCGCGTTTATAGTTACGGTTGGAAAACCCGAGGCTGACGAGCGTGGCAGTACGGTTCCAGTAATTTTTGTTGAGGATGGGCGATACCTCCGGGCGCTTGTCGTAATCATATTTATTATGCCTGAAAGCGGTCACAATCCGTGAGTTCTGGGCGAGTTTACTGTTGCGAAATGGAAATTTGAATGAGCGTCCGATCCAGAAATCGTAGTATTTGTAATCGGTTAGTAAAAGTCGCAGCGAGTCGGTGGTTTCCACTTCCCGTTTAAATTGCCTCGTATTATAATGTCCGAATTCCAATGCACCCGCATACTTGGTTTCAATGGTGATGAAGCGACGGTACATTCGTATGGATTGTTCTTTCAACTCACGTTCCAAAATGAAGCTTGCCTGTGCCGTAATGAAGGTTTTGCCGATGTAAGGAACCGTGTAAATGGTCCTGAACTGAAACGTGGAATCCCATTTAATGGCGGTTCGCTGCGAATGCGTAGTCCCGCGCACATTGATATTTTCAAGCCCGACCCTGAATTTTTTAAAAGAACTGAAACTCCCGGAGAAGTTGAGCGACCACGAATCTTGTATCAGCACCATCACATCGGCCATCCAGGTGACGTCCTTGCGGGGAATGACGATGATCCGCGCATCGACGAACATCCGGTTTGCACGTAGCAGCCGCTCGGTATCTTTTAATACATGTGCCTGAATATCATCTCCTTCTGAAAACAACAGGAAGGAACGCCGGATAATGCCCTCCCGGGTGTTGGTATGAACGCTTTTACTCAGAAACCTCTCCAATTGGTTCCCCTTACGCGTTGTATCATATACCGATTCGCCGAGGATATTTAGCTGCCGGATGTAAATTTTCCGGATCACCATTCCTTCGTAAGGAGTGAATGGGTTGGTTTCGATCTCCTTTACCTCCGTAATTTTTCCCTGGTTATAGACATCTCTGAACAATAAGCGGTAAACAGCCCGGGAAAACTTTGTTTTGGACATCCTCGCTTTGAGGTTGGTGTAACGGATACTGTCGCGGCTGTGCGTTTCCAGGCTGTCGGTATTTTGAGCCGAAGCAAAAAAGGAGAGCATTAAAAACAGCAACAGATATTTACACATGGACTATCCAGATTCCAGACCAACAGACTTAACGTAAACGCACCTGTGCCAGGTATAGCCGGTAAACCAAAACTAAGGGCGATTGGCCTCGATAAGCGCCTGAGCGGTCTTTTCCTGTGCACTTGGCGCAGAGGCATTTTTGAGTGCAAATTTCCCGTTAGGCCTGATAATGGAGAATGTACCCGGATCCAGCGGATTGAGCCTGAACAGCAAATCCATCATCTGGGTGTCGTTAACCGACATGTGAACACCTTTCAATTTATGTCTGACGATGTATTGTTTCAAAAGGGCATCGGAAACGGAGTAGTCATCGGCCGAAAGATGAACATAAAGAAATATGATATCCTCTGGTAAGCGTGCTTGCAATGCTGGAATAAAATCCAGTTCCTCCCGGCTTTTGGGATCTTCGATGTTCCATTTTACAAGATAAATGGTTTTCCCGTTTAAGCCATCCACTATGCGGTTGAACCAGGCATTTCCCCGGTCATTCGAAGCAGTCAGGTAATAGCCGGGTAAAGCCTCGACAGGCTCTGTCCGGACATTTTTAAATTCAACCAGTTTTTTGATATCACTGCTGTCCTTGGTTTCCAGTCTGATGATCTCGTCTAATGACTGTCTGAACTGCGGAATGCCGGTCCGGGATTGGATATGTTTGCTCAGCAGTTCCTGCTGTTTGTAGGTATATTTATACAGGTTTTTTGTGAGATATCTTACTTTCAGGAATTCGGTGGCCGTACTGTCGTAAAGATCCCCATAGATCCTGCTTTCTCGCTCGTAATTGAACAACAGGTTCAATATCAACTCATTGCGTGCGAATATTTTGTTCATGAAATCCAATTCGCTTTTTTCCGCCAGTCCATTGTCGATAATCTGGTTAAGACGTTGCCGGTCTTCTGCCGAAAGGTTCGCCGCATTATTGCGGATCAGAGAGGCCATCAGTTTTACGGGAAGGGAATTGGTGCGGCTCGGGTTATCGAATTTCTTTCCTTCCACCATTAGATCTGCATAATTGCCGAAGCGGTTGGCCCAGATCACCCGCTGCCCGGTGAGCGGTGCCTTGTCCAGCCTTTTGAGGCTGTCGAGCAGGCTCTTGCTGATGGTATACTGGTTGCCCAGGGCGTGTTCGTAGAGCAGCTGCAACTGCTCCTCATCGGTGATGGACTTGACCCACTGATACAATGCGGGGGAAGCAACGGTATGCTGTGTGGCAGTTTGTATCGACCCAAGGCGCAACTCCCCTCTTTGTTCTGCGGCGAATCTCGCGTCGGAAGGGCTTTTATCCCAAAAATTCTTAAAAAAGCTGGTCCCGAGCGTAATGCTGCTATTCAGGCGTTGGCCTTCGGCTGCCAGGTAAAGCGGGTATTGGTTATTGGCGTCTGCATTGACGCCCGCAAAGAAAAATAACTTTTTAGCCTTCCCGATAGAATCTCCATTGAACGTAACTTCGACAGTGCCCGGTGAGCCCAGAAAGGTCGTGAAGGCCTTCCCGCCGTAATCCATATAAATTTCCTCCTGTGGGAAAAGAATGGGGAGTGAGACCCGAAAGCTGCCATCCGCTTCGAGAGAGGCCTGCTTGCTGAGCTCCGACTGCGGTTGCAGTATGTTATTGCGTGAAAATGTAATGAAAGGTGCTTGCCTGTAAAGTCTTCCGTTCAGGTTCTGGATCCTGCCTTTAATAATGAGTGAGTCGGTGGTGGCGGATGCAGAATGCAAAAAACCTAGAAAGAGGGCGGTCAGTACGATGAAGCGCATGCGGGTGATCATTAAAATTTGGTAACGAAAAATAACGAGGCTTTTCCATGCTACCAAATCTCGGTGATTATTTGCTATGCGCTCACAAAGCGGTTTCCTAAACTCTGTCAGGATCCGCGACCGGTTCTTCGGATTTTCCGTCCTCGTAACGAACGTAAATTCCGTGATAACGCTCTTGTGCCGTGTAATCTTTGCGCAAGGGATATCCCTCCCAGTCTTCGGGAAGAAGGATTCGCCGGAGGTCGGGATGGCCCTCGAAATGAATGCCCATCAGATCATGGGCTTCCCGTTCGTGCCAGTCGGCTGTACGCCATATGTTGCTTACCGTGGGTACGCGAGGCAGTGGGGCGTCAGGGGCATTTCTCGGGAAAATGGTTTTCAGGATCAGGTCCACGCCGTATGGGATCGACGTCAGGTGGTAAATCAGCTCCATTGTTTCCGCAGCCGGCCCGTTATCGATGGCTGTAATGCAGGCCAGGTAGTCAAAATAAAACCTTTCATCTTCGTGCAGTAACCGGCAGATGTCAGCGATTCCCTGCGTCGCGACAACTAATGCAGGCTGGGGGCTTTTGGTGTCCGTAACGATATCGTATTCCGGAAAGCGGGTAATAATGCTGTCGGTAATTTCCTGAAAAGTCATGAGGTAGTATTAATTTAAGGCGGCTTCTTTGCCGGCAGCTTCCATTTCCAGAAAGAGCTCGGGTACGACCTCCTGTTTTCCGCGGATTTTTTCCTGCAATTTCATAAAGCCGCCAATGAGTGCTTCGGGGCGGGGCGGGCACCCGGGTACATACACATCCACAGGAATAATCCGGTCGACACCTTTGACCACATGGTAGCCATGCTCCCAGTACGGTCCTCCGCAGTTGGAGCAACTACCCATTGAAATGACATATCTCGGTTCCGGCATTTGTTCGTACAATCTGCGTATACGGTCGGCCATCCTGAATGTAACGGTACCTGCGACGATCATCACATCCGATTGCCGGGGCGAAGGCCTTGGCATGATTCCGAATCGCTCCAGGTCATAATTGGCTGCGTACGTTGCCATCATTTCGATAGCGCAGCAGGCCAGCCCGAAACCCATGGGCCATAATGACGATAAGCGGGCCCAGTTCATCAGGTCCTCGGCATTCGTCAGGATAATGCCGCCATCGCCGGTTTTGATTCGTTCACTCATGAATATTTCGGGAAGTCGGGAGTTGGTACGGATATTGCTTTAAAAGAGCTTTCACCATCTTGCAAAAGTAACCATATTTGGCAAGAATAGGTTTAGGACTGCGTTACAAAACAAACACAACACTTCAGCTGTATGAAACACCAATTACTCTTCTGCTTTCTCTTCCTGACTGTTATCGCGCGGAATTCCCATGCGCAGACTGATTCTACCGTGAGAATTTTCAAGACAGGAATGGCGATCTATGCCGAATTCGGTCTGCTGCCCAATAACAAGGCCATCCGCGATGAGCTGGCCAGATTACAAGTCAAGCCGTTTACTTCATTCATGGGAAACCTGGTCCTTGCCAGGCGCACGGAGTCGGATAAATGGTTTTCGGAGGCCAGGATCATCATCATGAACAGCACCAATTATACGACCGACCGCGATGAAAGAAAAGCATACTTCAACGGGATTGGGATCGGTACCGATGGCGGCCCCAAGCTCGTGAACACGTCCCGCTGGAATGTGACCATTCCGCTCGGTGCCGATTTCATGCTGTACAGGATGAGCATTAAAAGCAACGCTTCGGCCACCATGCAACAATTGCTCAACAATCCGTCGGCTTACCAGTCCGTGAAGCTTTTTACCGGAAATATTAACCTGCATGGCGGAATAGGGGTCGATTATAAAATGAATTTTCTACCCAAAATTCACGACAAAGTACATCTGAGCGGCAAAGTCACCTATCATCAACCTATTTTAGGCCGCAGAAAATGGAAAGGAGATAATGTGACGGTCGACGACTTATCCAGACTTAAAACGAACCAGATCTACACGCAGATCGGACTGGTTTTCTTCCCGAAACCGCATGCGAAAAAGTGGCGAGGAATGCACTGAGGTCAGTCGGCCCCGTTTTTTTCAGCGAGTAAAATCCGAAGCTGATTTTCGAGTATCCGGATGTAAGTATCTTTGTCGGCTTCGCTCAGTAATTCGGGCGTAAAGTGCGCCCCGGGGGCTTTTTGAGCTGTTTTTCGTAACGGCAGATCGGAAATCAGTTCGGGGATGGGCGTTTTGAAGATCTGGGATAAAAGTTTGAGAACAGGCACTGACGGAAGAGATGAACCGTCTTCCAGTCCGGAATAGGACTCTTCGTTCATTTCCAGCAGGAGTGCCATGTAACTTTGGGAAAAGCCCCTTTCCGCCCGGAACCTGCGCAGGTTGATCGCAAAAGCTTCCATGAGATGTTTTTGTTGATGATTGATCAGTATACTACCCGGCCAAAATCGGCAATTTTTAAGTAACTGTCAATATAATCCAGCAAAACCCTGCACGAATCCAATAATTTATAATACTGGTTATCAGGTTATTGGAATTAGCCCTGCTTTTGGTAGCGTTCGTTCACCCTGGCATAGAGGTCGGCCGGGACATGAGACTTCACTTCAGGGATCAGTGGTTTCGGCAATACCCAATCCAGGTAACCCTTCGCCCATGCATATGCGAGCCCTAAAATCAGGATACCGATGAACACTGTCATCTCCGCCATGGCGAACCAGCCCCATTGCCCATTGGTTTGCGCAATAAGCTCCTCACTCCCAAAAACGACAGACCAGGGGAAGAGAAACAACAACTCAACTTCGAAGAGCACGAAAATCAATGCGACTACATAAAAACGCACATTGAACTGGATATTCGCATTGCCGAGGGGGGCTTCTCCGGATTCGTAGGTGGTTAGCTTCTCTTCATTGGGTTTGTCCGGACGTAAGAACCTGGCAATGGTGAGCATCACACCCAGAAGGATGAGTGCGGCAATGATGAATAGGAGAATATAACCGAAGTCGGAGAGCATAAAATGTGCCTGTTTCCCGTAAAATTAGGCAAAATGCACCGGAATACGGCGGAATGACATCATTAAATGCTGAGGAGTATCGTGCGGATGCTCAGGCCGATTACCAATGTGCCGACTAGCAGCATCAACGGTTTACGTTTGATCTTGCCCACGAGCATCGCCCCGAACGGTGCAGCCATAACACCACCGACGATCAGTCCCAAAACCACTTTCCAGCTGTCTACACCCGTGAAAAGCATGAACGTAATTCCGCTGGCGAATGCCACCGCAAATTCCGCCGCGTTTACAGACCCGATGGTGTAACGTGGATCGCGTCCTTGCCCCAACAGTGTGGAGGTGACGATAGGACCCCACCCGCCTCCACCGATCGAATCGAGGAAGCCACCGGTCGCAGCGAGTACGCTGATGCGTTTGGTTTTATTTTTAACAATGTTCTTTTGGATTGCCTTGCGGATGATAATGACCCCAAGTATCAGCATATAGAAGGCGATGAAGGGTTTAATAGCGTTGCCGTCGATGACGTCGGAAAGCAGGTAGGCACCCACGATGGAGCCCGCAACCCCGGGGATCAGCAGACTTTTGAACAGCTTCTTATTGATATTCTTGAACCGGAAGTGGGATATTGCCGATGCGCCGGTCGTAAACATTTCGGCGAAATGGACGCTTGCGCTGCTAACTGCCGGAGTAACGCCCAAACTGAGGAGGAAAGAGTTCGAGGTAACACCGTAGGCCATACCCAGCGCGCCGTCCACCAGCTGCGCACCCAATCCCACGAGTACGTATAATGCAAAGTCTCCAGTCAGGAATGAGGTAACCTCTTCGGCGCTGACAGCGATCACTCCGCTTGTCAGCAGCACACCCACAAGCAGCACAATAATCGCGGCAGGAATGAGGTACCAGGTTGCTGATGAAGGGAGCCTGAGGGCGAGGACTTTTGCAAGCATTACCGTAAATTTTAGAATTTTGGAATTTTTGAGATTACAAAAATAGCAAAACTATTTAATCTACGTAATTGATAGATTATTAAATTTTTACTTAAAGTACCCGAGGTCATTGTAGTTTATACAATTCCTTGTACGAAATCGATGAAGTTATCCCGGTTGATCCAATGCGTAGCGGCATCGGGGTACGCTTCAACAAATGCCTTCGGAAATTTGACCTTACTGTCATTCCATTTAAATTCATATCCTGCCAGTTTTTCGTCTGCCAATTCGAGCCAGTCGAGTTCCTGTTGATCGTAGGTTCGCCAAAAATAGCAAAGCGGATTTTTTCTGGAATAGAAGTTATATTTGATGCGTTCTGCGATCAGATAATTTTCCCACAATGCACCGGTGTCTTGTCGTTGATTTATCGGTAAAAAGTTATTAATGAGTGAATTACGGATTCCGTTGTCCAAGAAGTACCATTTGGATGATTTGGTTACTTCCTTGCGCAGGTTACGACTATACCCGCCCAGCCGGAATATGATGAAGACTTTCGAGAACAGATCGAGGTATCGTTCCACCGTGCTGCGGTCAATTTGCAGGGTTTTCGATAATTCGTCGTAAGACACTTCCTGGCCGGTTTGATAAGCAACCAGCTGTAATAACTGCAGCATTTTATGGGAGTGCCTTACCTGTTCGAATGTGAGGATGTCTTTCAGAAGATAGGAGTTTGTCAGGCCTTTGAGATAGTCGGTTTTGGCTTCGGCAGTTTCTGCAAGCAGGACGTCGGGGTAGCTGCCAAAGATCAGGCGGTTTTCGAGTTGCTGCCGGGTCTCAATGTAGTTTTCCTTCTCAGATAATTCAAGCTGAGCTATTGGAAACAACTGGTAATTGATTTGCCTTCCTACCAGCGGCTCTCCCGTTCTGTTGGACAGCTCGAAAGCGGAGGAGCCGCTGGCGATGATCGTCAGTTTAGGGAACGAGTCGATCAGCAGTTTGAGCGATTTTCCGATTTCAGGCACGACTTGCGCCTCATCGATCAGCAGCAATTCGATGTCGGCAACCCAGCGCTGAAAGGAAGTTACACGGCGATCGGACAGCAAAGCGGCCGTGTCCAGATCTTCCCCATTCAGGAAAAGAGATTTTCCATCAAAGCGCTCCTGAATGTTCCGAAGGAGAAACGTTTTTCCTACCCGCCGGGCTCCGTACAGCGTTAGCACCTTGTTAGAACGGATTTGCCGCAGCATTTCATTGAAGATATATCTGGGGAAGCTCATGGGGTGCTATTAATCTATTCGACAAATTTAGCTGAATTTATCGAATAGACCCTATAAATTTAGCTAAATTCATAGGGTATGACCGACGAAATTAGGTTTTATAGCCATATTACCCGTTGCTCCGAACGGTGTTCCTGCCCGATAATGTTCCCGTAAAGTTCCGGTCTGCGCGCTTGCAGGTAACGGTAGCCGCCCGCGCGTTGTAGTTTTTCTGGGGTAATGGTGGCAATCGCCAGGTCGTTGTCCAGTTTGCGGCATTCGGCGATGATGTCGCCATAGGGATCCAGGATCATGGAACAGCCGTTTTTCAACTGGTCATCGTCCATTCCGATAGGGTTGGAGAAGATCGCGTACACTGCGTTGTCGTAAGCACGTGCGGGAAGCCATTTCATGAGCCATGCGCGGCCTTTCAGTCCGTCGAATTCCTGACGCAGCGAGGTGGGGTCTGCTTCGCGGTTTTGCCATTGTGCCGGATCCACGAATCCCGCGCCCGGGCGGGTAGAAGGCGTACACATCGTTACATGTGGCATGAAGATGATGTCGGCACCAAGCAGCTTTGTCGCCCGGACATTCTCGATGATGTTGTTGTCATAGCAGATCAGAATGCTGCATTTCCAGCCGTACAGATCAAAAATGACATACTGGTCGCCGGGCGTAAGATGCGGATTGATAAACGGGTGGAGTTTTCTGTATTTCGCAATCAGGCCGTTGCGATCTACACAGACATAGGCCTTGTACATGTTGCCGTCGGCATCTTTTTCAAACAAACCGGCCAGAATGGCGATGTCATTTTCAGTGGCGATATTTTGCAGTAACCGGATGCTCGGGCCATCGGGGATCGGCTCGGCGACGTCGAGTAACTGTTCGCGGGACAAGTGCCTGGCAAATGAATAACCTGTTACCGAGCATTCATGAAATGCAATCACTTTTGCGCCCTCCTGAGCTGCCTGAGCGCTCATTTGCCGGATTACGTCAAGGTTATAGGCTTTATCGTTGCTCTTGTTTTCGAACTGAGCGGTCGCGATTTTGATAGGTTCCATAGCTTTTCCTGTTTTTTACCAAAAGTAAGCGACGGGATCGGTCTTGTATTGTACAAACCCGACAGTTATGCCGGAATATGTATCAGGTTTGCAGCCAGGAGGTTCTGGCTGTGAATGTATTGGGTGGGAGTAAGGCCGGATACGTTCTTCAACTCCCGTATCAGGTGGGCCTGGTCATAAAAACCGCCTTCATACGCGAGCCCGGCAAGGGGAGTATCGTGCTCTTTGGTCCGGAGCAATTTCAAAAAGTATTGAATGCGGGTGATGCCGGCGTAGCGTTTGGGTGAAATACCTACCTGATGTTCGAAAACGCGCTGGACCTGTCTTTCATGAACCCGGAGAATGGAAGCCATTTGCGCGACGGTAAGCAGGCCGTGCGCAGAATGGATGAGACCCACTGCCTCTGCCACGAGAGAAACACCCCGGAAATCGGCTCCGGATATTCCAAGCAGCCAGTTTTCAATAAGACTGATTTTTCCTGCAAATGTAGAAATGCCTTCCAGCTGTTCAGGTAAAGAATGTACATCAGTGCTCCGAAAGGTGTCCAGGCTCAAAATCTGATTTTTGAGCTTGTTAGCAGGTATTTTCAACAGTAGGCTGGCGGCAAACGGGTGAAGGACGGCGATCAGGAGCCGTATTCGGCCCGTGGCGATCAGGTTTTGGTAGTTATCCAGCTGGCCATAGAGAAAATGGGCGGGCAGGGGTTCCGGTGTAAAGGTTTGTGCCGTGTGATGAAAAAGCGGGTCACCATAATTGAAGGCCAGTCCGGTGTTCCCGTCTGAAAAAATACGCATCGTAGCTGCCTGGTCGGTTTCCAGGATCAGAAAATGCCTTACCATGCCGGAAAGCGCAGGTGACGGTTTGATCTGCATACACTTCGCCTTTATTGAACAAATTCTACCAATGCTGGGCCCAGTAGGCCGATCCTCCGTACCCGCTCTGCATGAGTAACGTGGCAGCCTGCATACTTCGTTTTCCACTCTGGCAGTAGAATACCACGATTCTGCCGGCGGGGAAACCCGGAATGCTTTCCGGAATATCTGACAACGGGATGTTTTCACCTCCAAAATTGTCCGCTTCGAATTCGTTGTATTCCCGGACATCTACCAGGAAGACGCTTTCGGGATCAGATTCTTTTAACGCTTCAAATGTTTCAAAAGACATCTCCTTCGGCAGCCCGGCGTTTTCTTCGGCCTTTCGCAACTCTTTTTTAGGAGGATGGGGCAGTAAAGCGTCTGCGGATCGCGAAAATTTAAAAACAGAAGTGCTGTTCGTTAGTGTATTGATGACCAGCAATTGACCTGACAAAGGCTCGCCAATGCCGACAATGATCTTGATAGCTTCATTGGCCATATAGGTACCGATGATCCCCGGCAATATCCCTATTACACCTGCTTCGGCACAATTGTCGCCCTCCTCGGCATCCGGGAAGAGACAACGGTAGGTAGGCCCTCGCTGATAATTGAAAACCGATACCTGTCCTTCGAAGCGTAATATCGATCCGAAAACAAAGGGTTTGTTCAATAATACACAAAAATCATTGACCAGATAACGTGTTTCGAAATTGTCGGAGCCGTCGATCACCAGATCGTAGCCACTCAGCAAGTCGGTTGCGTTTTCGGCATAGAGCCGGTCGGGATAAGCGGTCAGTTGTACAAACGGATTGAGTATCGCCAGTTTTTCAACTGCCGTGATGGCTTTGTTCTGGCCTACATCGTGCGCTGAGTAGAGGATTTGCCGGTGCAGGTTCGTGAGATCTACGGCATCGTCATCGATAATACCGATCTCTCCGACACCCGCGGCAACGAGATATTGCAACACCGGACAACCCAGTCCACCCGCCCCCACGACTACCACCTTGGCAGCCCGCAGCTTCTCCTGCCCGGCAAGGCCCATTTCCGGTAATAGAATCTGTCGGCTATATCTTTTTCTTTCGATCGGTTCCAGCATCACTATATCGTTTCAGAATACGAAACTATCAATTTGTTTTCAAACCAGCACGGCATCCCAGTCTTTCCATACCGGTTCATAACCCGTCGTACGGATCATCGCCGCGACGTCTGAAGGGCTCCGTTCGTCGGAGATTTCGAATTGTTCCAGCGATCCGGGCTCTACGGCATAGCCTCCGGGATTGGTCTTGGAGCCTGCGCTGATGGATGTTACACCGAGTTGAATGCAATGGTTCCTGAATTCCTCGGATTCACGCGTGGAAAGCGATATTTCCACTTCCCCGTTGAAAATCCGATAAGCGCAGATCAGCTGTACCAGTTCCCGGTCCGACATTTCGACCTTCGGTTCGAGGCCGCCGGAAAAAGGGCGGAGGCGAGGAAACGACAGGCTGTATCGCGTCTGCCAGTAGGTTCTTTCGAGGTAGTTCAAATGCAATGCGGTGAAAAAACTGTCGGCA
The DNA here is from genome assembly GCF_059568735.1 of Dyadobacter ginsengisoli DSM 21015. Classification (NCBI taxonomy): domain Bacteria; kingdom Pseudomonadati; phylum Bacteroidota; class Cytophagia; order Cytophagales; family Spirosomataceae; genus Dyadobacter; species Dyadobacter ginsengisoli. The sequence goes on along the minus strand of NZ_JCANTY010000004.1, from coordinate 125,084 downwards.
CGCCAATCTTCCAGGCCAATAAGTACACCGAGGCCCATTTTGTGTATACGGGCCTTGCCCAGCCGGTCCGGTGTTTCGAGCCGATAGTTGAAATTTGATTTCTTGCCTTTGGGATGATGCTTCCGGTAGTCGTCCCGGTGATAGGTTTCCTGGTACACGAGTACGGAATGCAGCCCCAGCGGAATCAGCTCCTCATATTCATTTTGGTCTAATGGCTGTACTTCCATCGATACCTGAGCGAAATGCGGACGAATCAGGTCCAGCACCATTTTGAAATAATCGACATGAACGGTCTGGTTGGCTTCACCGGTGACCAGAAGTACATGGTCATAGCCCATTGCCTTGATCACCTCCACTTCCTGCAGGATCTCGCGGGAGGTCAATGTCCTACGCCTGACTTTGTTATCCAGGCTGAACCCGCAATAGGTGCATATATTAGTACATTCATTGGAAAGGTACAGCGGCACATACATCTGAATGGTTTTGCCGAAACGCTTCTGCGTCAGTTGCCGGCTAAGCCTTGCCATGGGTTCCAGATAGGGGGCAGCGGCCGGAGAAACCAGCGCTTTGAAATCTTCCAGTGTCCTTTTGGGAGCCATTAATGCCCTTTCCACGTCTGCCGCGGTTTTAGCATAAATACTTGCTTTCACCGTGTCCCAATGGTGTTTTTCGAACTCGTCTTTAAAGCTCATCCAGAAATGCTGTTAATGGGCTGCTGGCGCTCGCCATATTTCCTTTTGCTCCTAATCTTGCCTCGTAAGCCATTCTGCCCGCTTGTACGGCCAGCCTGAATGCTTCGGCCATCGCCACCGGATCGCCGGCCACCGCGATCGCCGTGTTCACCAGCACCGCATCCGCGCCGATTTCCATTGCCTTTGCTGCATCGGATGGAGCGCCGATACCCGCGTCGATCACCACAGGAACCCTGCTCTGTTCGATAATGATTTCCAGGAAATCAATGGTTTTGAGCCCTTTGTTGCTCCCAATCGGCGAGCCGAGCGGCATTACTGCGGATGCGCCGGCTTCTTCCAGTCTTTTACACAGTACCGGGTCGGCGTGGATGTAGGGGAATATGACGAAACCCAGCCGGGCCAGCTCTTCCGTCGCTTTCAATGTTTCGATCGGGTCGGGGAGCAGGTACTTGGGGTCCGGGTGAATTTCGAGTTTGAGCCAGTTGGTTTCCAATGCCTCCCGGGCGAGCTGCGCCGCGAAAACGGCTTCCTTCGCGGTACGGACGCCGGAGGTATTGGGCAACAGCTTGATGCGTGGATGGGTCAGATGGCTCAGGATAGCGTCGGTGTCGTCGTGTACATCAACGCGGCGCAAAGCCACAGTTACCAGCTCGGAGCCCGAAGCTAGCAACGCCTCTTCCATCACCTGCGCCGAACTGAATTTGCCAGTGCCTGTAAAGAGCCTGGATTGGAATGTCTGATCTGCAATGGTCAACATAATGCTTGCTGGATTTGATGAACAGTTTCTTTTGGGTCGTCCGCACTGATGATCGCCGCGGACATTGCTACGCCATACACACCGGCCGAGCGAAGGATAGGGATGTCGTCGGGCAGAATGCCGCCAATGGCGATAATGGGTATGGATTGTCCCTTGTTTGCCATTTGGGTCAGCAATGCATGATAACCCGCTTCGCCGACAACGGGACTCAGGTTTTGCTTGGTACTGGTAAACCGGAAAGGGCCCAGACCGATGTAGTCAGCTCCTTCCCCAATCCGTAATGCAATGTCTTCCCAGGTGTTGGCGGTACCGCCGATGATCATATCGTCGCCTACGAGCGCGCGCGCCTCGGGTACAGGCGTGTCTGTGAGGCCCAGATGTAACCCGTAGGCTTCCACGGCCTGGGCTATGCGCGGGAAGTCGTTGATAATGAGTTTGGCGGCATAGCTGTCGCATAGGCGCGTGGCTTCCCAGGCCAATGGAAGTACTTCTTCTTCCGTCCGGTTTTTTACCCGCAGCTGTATCCACCGGCAGCCTGCTTCCAGTGCGAGGCGGACGCTGTCGATGTGCGACATCGTTTCGGTCTCGTTGGAAATGAAGTGCAGCCGATCGATCGTAGTTGGATAGCGCTGCGATGTGTCCTGCGCGCTCGCTGAGCCGCCGTCTGGCTCGACCATACCATCACTCCCTGCGCTCAGCTCCCCAACTCCAGGTTTTAATCCGGGGCCGGTACCCACCAAGTCCCAACCGCCAGGTTTCAACCCGGCGTAGAGGCGCCGGAGCTGTGCCAGAGCGTCCTTCGGCTTCTGCCAGATCGTGCCGAGCGCGGCCGCGCCATCGAAACCCATGTCCCGCACCAGCGCGAGGTTGGCGTGATCAATGCCTCCGAGCGCGATCACTTTTCCTGGAAACCCTGATCGTTCTAATTTAAAATCCTTTGGCATCGCGGCCCGGTAGCCCTCTTTTGAAATGCTATCAAAGACCGGCCCGAGAAAAATGTAACTGAAACACTCCGGCAATGTCCGCAACGTTTCCGGGTCATGGGTGGATGTGCTCAGTATGAATCCGGAAGCATACAATGCGGCCAGGTGTTGAGAAGAAACCGCATTCCGGGCAGTCTCCGTAAAATGCAGCCTCCGGATTCCAAACCGCCCGGCCAGGGTGTGGTGCTGATGCAAAGAAATATGCTCCCGCCAGGCAGGTTCGATCTCTGAAAGTAAGTCTGCCAGCTGTTCTTCCGAATAGCCGGGTTTTCTCAAATGCAGACATGACAGACCTTCTGTAAAAAGCGTATTGATAACATCCGCTTCGCCCTCCAATTTTTCGGGATGTGATATAACAATGAGTTCCATCCTATAAATAGATCTCGCTCCCCTTCTCGGCAAATTCACGCGCCTTTTGCTGCATTCCTTCCGAAACGGCTTCCTCGGTGACCAGTCCGTTCTCCTCGGCGTATTCGCGGACGTCCTGGGTGATCTTCATCGAGCAGAAGTTAGGGCCGCACATGGAGCAGAAATGAGCGATTTTTGCTCCTTCGGCAGGCAGTGTTTCGTCGTGGAATTCCCGCGCCGTATCCGGGTCGAGGGAAAGATTAAACTGATCTTCCCAACGGAATTCGAACCGGGCCTTGCTCAATGCATTGTCGCGGTATTGTGCGCCGGGATGTCCCTTGGCAAGGTCGGCAGCATGGGCGGCGATCTTGTAGGTGATTACACCGTCTTTGACATCCTTTTTGTTGGGTAAGCCCAAATGCTCTTTGGGTGTCACATAACAAAGCATTGCCGTTCCGAACCAGCCGATCATCGCCGCGCCGATAGCCGAGGTGATGTGATCATAGCCCGGTGCAATGTCGGTTGTCAATGGTCCGAGCGTATAGAATGGGGCTTCGTGGCAATGTTGCAACTGCTTTTCCATATTCTCCTTGATCAGGTGCATTGGAACATGGCCGGGGCCTTCGATGATCGTCTGTACATCATGCTTCCAGGCAATTTTGGTGAGTTCGCCCAGCGTTTCCAGCTCTGCAAATTGCGCAGCGTCATTGGCATCGGCAATGCTGCCCGGACGAAGCCCGTCGCCCAGCGAGAAGGCTACGTCATAGGCCTTCATGATCTCGCAGATCTCTTCGAAATGGGTGTAAAGAAAGTTTTCCTTGTGATGGGCCAGGCACCATTTTGCCATAATGGAGCCCCCGCGGGACACGATGCCGGTAATGCGTTTGGCGGTCAACGGGATGTAGCGCAGCAGCACACCGGCATGGATCGTAAAATAGTCCACACCCTGCTCTGCCTGCTCGATCAGCGTATCGCGGAATAATTCCCAGGTCAGATCTTCTGCCTTGCCATTCACTTTTTCCAGTGCCTGGTAAATGGGGACTGTACCAATGGGAACCGGGGAGTTGCGGATGATCCATTCGCGGGTTTCGTGGATGTTCTTGCCTGTGGACAAGTCCATAATGGTATCCGCGCCCCAGCGGCATGCCCAGACTGCCTTTTCCACTTCCTCTTCGATCGTGGAGGAAACCGCCGAATTACCGATGTTGGCATTGATCTTCACCAAAAAGTTGCGGCCGATGATCATGGGTTCACTTTCAGGGTGGTTGATGTTCGAAGGGATCACAGCCCGGCCTGCCGCTACTTCCTCGCGTACAAATTCCGGAGTAATGTGGCTTTTAGGCGTATTGGCACCGAAGCTGTGGCCAGGATGCTGTTGTCCGAGTACGGCTGCTTTCCCATTCAATTCCTGCATTTGCTGGTCAATCCGCTGGTTTTCGCGAATGGCGATGTATTCCATCTCAGGGGTAATGATGCCTTTTTTCGCGTAATGCAGTTGAGATACATTCCGGCCGGTTTTGGCGCGCAGCGGTTTGCTGTTATGGGCAAAACGCAGGTGGTCGAGTTTGGCATCGGCCAGGCGGAGACGGCCATATTCGGAGCTGATGGTATCCAGTTCCTCCACGTCGTTACGTCTGCGAATCCAGGCTGCGCGTAATGCAGGAAGGCCTTTTTTTACATCGATTTGAATATCAGGGTCGGTAAACGGGCCGCTGGTATCGTAAACCGTGACGGATGGGTTCTTTTCCAATGCGCCCGGTTTGCCGTGGATGCGGGTGTCCGTCAGCGCGATCTCGCGCATGGCCACTGCGATGTCGTGCAGCTGACCTTTGATGTATATTTTTCTGGAATTGGGAAATGGAGCCCGGGTAATGGTTTCCGGTGTTTTTTCAGTTTTCATAAATGTTCTGTTTAATGTTTGAAATGCGTGGGCATGCCGGGGCTAGCCGCCCTGGGTGGCGGTAATGAGTGTAACCTGGTCGTGAGGCCGGAGTAGGCGGGCGGGCCAATCGGATCTGGGAACGACCGATTGGTTGATGGCGATGGCGATGCCTTTGGCAGAGGTCGGAAACAGTTCGGACAAGAGTGCCCCTACCGAGCATGGCGCGGCGACTTCTCTGGACTGACCGTTGATTGTGATTTCCATTCCAAATTCAGTTTTGCGTAAAACCTTAGGAATGGACCTATTGGAAAGAATAACAGAGATACATTAATAACAGTATCTCCTGCTTTTCCCTTCGGCAGTACTAGCTGCATCAGGTTCAAAGGGTATGATCTCAGTCCGCATGTCGGGACACCCCTAAAGTTGAAGCAAAGCTATTCTAAAAACCCGATTTTCAAAAGAATTATAAAAAAACGTACAGCGGATGGAGGGAAGGACGTGAAATTTTCTAAAATTATAAGGTATTTTTGACCTTAATAATAAACCTAGATAACGACCTCTTTTATTTTGATGGATCTGATCATCAGAAGTGCCGCTCCTAAGGATCTGCCTTCGCTGTTAGAAATTATTAACCACGCTATTCTGAACACCACGGCTATTTATGATTACGAACCCAGGACCATTGAACAGCAAAAGGCCTGGTTTGAACAGATGTTCAATGACGGTATGCCGGTGATTGTTGCAGAGCTGGAAGGCGAAGTGATCGGTTATGGTTCCTACAATATTTTCCGTCCCAAAATCGGGTACAAATTCAGTGTGGAGCATTCTATTTACCTCGATGAAAAATCGCGGGGAATGGGCGTTGGCGGCAAATTGCTGGGGAGTCTCATCCAGCGCGCGAAGGAATCGGGACTGCACACCATGATCGGCTGCATAGACGCTTCCAACCGCGCCAGCATCGAATTTCACAAGAAATACGGTTTTGTGGAAAAAGGTTATCTCAAAGAAGTGGCTTATAAATTTGACCAGTGGCTTGACCTGATCTATATGCAGCTTTTGCTGGAAGAAGATTGATGAAGGAGGGAGGAAAGGAGAAGGGAGGAGAGGGAAAAGCAGAGATGTCAGTCTGAGCGGCCCGGTCGCTTCAGCATCACAATATAATAACAAAACGAGGCGCAGCTGAAACTGCGCCTCGCTTGTTTAATGGGCCCTGCCTGTTTCTACATAAGTATCTTCATCGCCGGTAGGCTTGCTCTGCCACCAGGAGGCGAGAATGGAACCGGTAATGTTCATCAATGGACCAAAAATTGCAGGTGCCAGACCAACAGTTGCCATTTTACCCATTTCTTTCGCGATCCCCGAAGCCAGACCGCCGTTCTGCATACCTACCTCGATAGCAATGGTACGGCAGTCGCGTTCGCTCATCCTGAACAGACGACCCGACCAGTAACCCAGCGTGTAGCCCGACAGGTTGTGGATCAGTACGAGCAGCAGCAATGCCGGACCGATAGACAACAGGCTGTCCCGGCCAGCGGCAGTGATAATCACGATAATGAATGCGATCCCGCCCATGGAAACCAGCGGCATGGCGGCATCGAGCCATTTTACCTTACCGCTGAAAAGCTTGTTGAATACCAAACCAGCGCCGATCGGGATGATCACCATTTTGATAATGTCCCACATCATGTGCAGGGTATCGATCTTTACGAAAGCGCCAGCGAGCATGCTCATCAGGACGGGTGTTACAATGGGCGCAAGCATGGTTGAAATGGCAGTAATGGTGATCGACAAAGCAAGATTTGCTTTTGCGAGATAGGAGATCACATTGGAAGCCATACCGTTGGGCGAGCAGCCGATGAGGATGATTCCTGCTGCGATCTCCGGCGGGAAACCGCTGAGGTTAGCCAGCGTATAACCGATGGTTGGCATAATAATAAAATGGCTTACAACGCCGATCAGCACACCTTTGGGCATCTTGACAACTCCTACAAAATCACCGAAGCTCATGGAAGTACCCATTCCGAACATGATGATCTGGATCAACGGGGTGATGAGCGCGGCCAATTTAAAGTCACCCACCGAGAGGAAGTGTTGCGGGTAATACAAGGCAGTGGTTACTGCGGCGAAAATGACGGTGGTGTAGGTAAAACCTTTCAGTTTTTCGTAGCCGCGGAAACTGATGGCAAGCGAAAGGAAAAACGCGATAAAAAAGGGACCGGCCGAAGGCAGGTTTCCGCTGAATGCCAGATAGAGTGCTATCAGCAGACAAACCGCAGCAACGCCGGACAGGAGCTTGTAAATATTCATATAAATGTATTTAAAATGCTATTTGAAAAAAGGGAAGAAAATTTCCTGTTCGCTTTACCAAACAGGAAATGCTGAAAACCAGGCCGGGTTACTCTCTTACCAGGTTCTTTTTTTCATGTATTCGTCGAGCTCCGAACGCTTCATCGGGATTTCGTTCGGATTTTTATCAAGCCATTTCAGAAAGTCGTTTTTTAACGTATCGCTCCATTGGCTGTCGATCTGGCCTGGCGTGTATTTGCCTTCTTTCAGCATTTGAATGCCAAACTTGTCACGCAATGCGATGAATTCAGCAGTTTGCACCACTTTTTCGACCATATGTGCAGGGATGAAAATCACGCCTTCTTTTTTCGCCAGTACGAGGTCGCCCGGCAGAACGATGGCCCTGCCGATTCGGATGGGTGTGTTGAGGCCTGTCAAAACTTCGTCTTTCAGGTAGGACGGATCGAAATCGCGTACAAATGCATTGAAACCGGGGATCTTGGATAAGCCATCCAAATCACGCACCGAGGCGTCGAACACGACACCGTTACCGGTTTTTGCAAAAATAGAGTTCGCCAGGTTGTCGCCGATCAGCGTTCCTTCCACGATCTTGCCCATACCGTCGGCCACATATACGTCTCCTTTGGTCAGCACATCGATCGGCCAGGAATTGGTATTGCCGATCCGGCCGTTTTTGGCGCCGCGATCCTTGATGTTTTTCTCAATATCGGGGCGTGAAGGCATGAACTGCGCCGTTACTGCACGTCCGGCGATTACGACATCGTCGTGCACGATCTTCCAGTTGCCTTCGAATTGGCAGTTGTATCCCTCGTTTTTGAGTACAACCCAGGCTTCTTCGGTGTTGATTTCCTTGGCACGGCGAACGAGGTCGTCGGAGATCTTGGGACGGCCATCGGGGAAACGCTCCCCTTTCCATTCGGAGGTCAGGAAAATGAGTTCTTCCTTGGGAATAGTTTGGGATTTTGCGGTTTGCAGGACTCCCAGGGTCAGGGTTAGGATCGTTGTTAAAGAGAGAATCGGTAATTTCATGAGATAAGAAAAAAGAGTTCAGCTAGAATGTGAGTGGATAAAATTAGGGAAAAATCAGTTACGGCTAAGGTCGCCGACAACGGGTAGCACGATATGGCTCATCCTGGCACCGCCGTGATGGACGGCTTGGCTGGCAACCCGGGTTTTGGTACTCGTGCCCAGCGGCTCTCCCGTGTTGGGGTTTCTGTCAAACTGCGGGAAATTGCTCGATGTAATGTCAACCCGGATGCGGTGGCCGGGCTGGAACACGTTGGCAGTTCCCGTCATTTCGATATCGTATTCGTAAACCTGGCCGGGCGTGAGCAATTTCATCTTATCCAGCCCTTCCCGGAATTTGGCACGGATAATACCTTCGGAAACCGGCATTGCGAAGCCGTCGGGATATACGTCGACCAGTTTGATCATCCAGTCGGTATCAGGCCCGTCGGTAGCGGCGTATAGCTTCATTTTGACCGGTCCGGCGATGGTCAGGGCCTTATCCAGAAATTCGCTCGTATATACGAGCACATCCTCGCGCTGTTCGAGCGGGCGCTGGTCGCGCGGGCCGGATAAGGTTGGTGTACCGCAGCAGTTGTTCCCGCCGGTGGTGGGTACCGGACTCCGCGGATCGTAGGTGTACTGGTTGGTCCCGGCTTTGGCAGGTTTGCTGAATGATAGCTTCCCATTGCCACGCACCGAATTGGCCGCTGCGTCGCCGTCGAGGTACACTTCCCTGAACTGCGTCGCGGGAATAGGCCAGTCCGTTTCGGCGCGCCATTGGTTCACACCCATATAAAAAAGGCGCACCGGTTTGTCGGTTTCTACGGCATTTTTAATGCCTTTCAAGTGGTAGTCGAAGAACGCGAGCTCGGTTTCGAACTGCTCAACGAAGGCGGCAGACGTAAAATCAACATCGCCGAATTTCTGTGAGGGGCCATGTCCCCAGGGCCCGATGATCATGCGGGCTCCTTTACGGGCTTCTGGCGTCGCTCCCTTATTTCTCATCCCGACATATCCATTGATCGTCCCCATGACGAAAATATCAAACCAGCCACCGGATACATAAGTGGGTACTTTGATCTTATCGAAGCGCTCTTCATCGCTGATGGCTTTCCAATAATCGTCGTAGCTCTCGTGCCTGATCCAGTCGCGGTAATGCTGCACGACTGAACCTGCACTCTTCAGGTCGCCGCTTTGCAGCGGTAAATGCATGAGCACATTGGCATATTTGAGTTCTTCGGGAGTGTAATTTTCGGTATGCCAATACTGGGGCAGCATGATGCGGTTGGGCATTCTCACGACGCCCCAGCCGTAGTTAAAACTCAGGCGGAAAGCGCCGCCCATGGTGATCCAGTTGGCATAGATATTCGTGGAGGCCAGCGACGGGAATGCTGCTACCAGGTGCGGCGGGTTCAGGCTCGCGGCCTGCCACTGGTTATGCCCGAGGTAGCTTCCTCCCTGCGTGGCGACTTTTCCATTGGAAAACGGCTGAGCGGCAGCCCATTCGATGGTGTCATAGCCGTCCTTGGCCTCATCCCGAAATGGCTCCCATTTACCATCGCTTTCGTAGCGTCCGCGCACGTCCTGCACCACCACCGCATAACCCCGCTGGGCAAACCTGATCATCGTCTGATGAACTCCGTCGCGCTGCGAGCCGTAGGGCGTGCGGGTAACGATCGTCGGGTACTTGCCCGGTGCTGCCGGGAGGTACACGTCCGCATACAGGATCACGCCGTCACGCATACGTACGGGCCTATGCCGCTCAATGCGGATCTCGTTCAGTGCAAACGCCGCCATTAGGGATGGAACGGACGAAAGAATGATAAGGACAGTCAGCAGGGTACGAAGGGGGGACAGCATCATCGCATTACACTTTTAGAGGTTTTTTGAAACACTATCTTCTGGAAACGACGATCGGGTTGGTCAGCCCATTCAGGTCATACACGACCCTGCCGGCGCGAATGGTAACTTCGGCTTCGAGTTTCTGTTTGCCCTGTACTTTGGAGCCGGTGTAATCGAAGAAGCCGAATGTACCGGTGTCGTTCATCTGGAACTTACCGTCGAGTACACGCAGTACTGAAACATCGGCTCGTGAGCCTACCGAAAGGTTGCCCAACTCTTCGCGGTGAATGGCCTGTGCGGGTGCCCAAGTGCTGGCTTTGATGACGCTCGGCAAGTCCATTCCCATCGCAAGGAACTTAGACATGACGTTGAGCATATCCTTCATGGCGTTGTTCATACTGCCGGTGTGGATATCGGTGCTGATGGTGTTGGGGTAAAAACCGGTTTTCACGGCCGGGATCGCCTGCGAGAATGCGAAGCTGATGCCGCCGTAGCCCACGTCGAAGATGATACCCTTCTTACGTGCCTCGTAAACAAATGGCTTCACTTTGCCTGCCGCTACATCCACGATCGGTTCGCGGCTGCTGAGCTGTCCGAAGCAGTGCGTGAAAATGTCGCCGGGGCGGAGGTGCTTCATGAATAGCTCTTCGATAGGCAGCACGGGCTGGCTGCCACCGAAATCGATCATGACCGGAATGTTGGCCAGCTTGCCCGCTTCCACGGCGCGGTCGGTCGGGGTCCAGTTGTAGCCATTGAAGTGGGCCAGCTTGATGCCGACGATGTATTCGGGATACTCCTTTGCGACTTTGGCAGTGGCAGCAGCGTCCATGTCCTCCACATTCTGCTCGTAAGTTCCCCCGCGCATGCCCTCTCCTACAATATTGAGGAATGAGAGTACCCTTGTTCTGGAAATGTCGATGGTTTGTTTCTTGAAATCGGGGAAGGACTTCCAGCCTGCGCAGCCTGCATCCACCACGGTAGTCACACCGGTACGGAAGGTAAAACCGTCTGGCGGGAGCGCATTGGGACCATTGCTGTAAGTCTGGTCCATTTTGGTGCCGTAGAAATTGTGCGAGTGAATGTCGATCAGGCCGGGCGTGACAAAAAGACCTTTGGCGTTCACCACCTGCACACCTTCCTTGGCGTCGATGTTCTTCGCAACCAGCATAACGGTATCACCTTTCAGGGCGACGTCCATGATGCTGTTGACGTTGTTTTTTGGGTCAATCACGTGGCCGCCTTTGATGACGACCGAATACTTCTGTGCATTCACGATACCGGCGCAGCAGAACAGGGCGGCGGCAAACAATACTTTTTTGATCATGGGGTTGGGGTTAGGATTATGCTATTATTGATAAGACAAAAAACGGGTTGAAATTCCTCATTCAGGGACGAAATTTTTTGGGATATAAAAAAGCGATACGGATTGCCGATTTTGGTCAGCAATCCGTATCGGTCATTTACTTGATGGACAGGCAGCGCATGGCCCTGCTTATTTATCCCACCAAACTACACTCGAAAGCGTATTTGTACCGCCCTGGCGTGTACGCGCTTCGTAAAAATTAACTTTGTTGTAAAGCTCCTCCGAATCAGGGATCACGAAGCGGGTGGGGATTTTGCCGCCGGTAAGATTACCGGGATAATTGGTCGGAGTCAGCTTAGGATAGCCGGTACGTCTCCAGTTCGAGAAGATCTCGTACTCGTCTTCCAGGAAAAGGGACACCCATTTCTGTGTACCGATCTGCTCCATTTTTTGCGCCAGCGTTCCGGCTGCGTTGAATGGATTGGCTTTAAGGTAAGCCGCGATTTTCGCATCAGAGATCACACCCGCCGTTCCGAATGTCGCCCATTGCTTCAGGCCGGAAGTAACAGCCGCATTATACGACGCCTCTGCGGTAGCGCCGCTGTACCATCCTCTCAGGTTCGCTTCCGCGAGCAGGAGGTGCATTTCCGCGGGAGTCATTACCAGCAACGGAGCGCTGTATTTCAGGATCGTGGCCGGGTTTGGCTCCGAATACTGGTCAAAATTGGCCGGCAGCCCGTTGAATGCAGCATTGGGCATTCCTGTTTGCAATGCAGTGGCTGTATCGGCAACATAAGGTGCATCCTTCGAAGCTTTGGTCCAAACCACCGAGATCACATTCAGACGCGGATCCTGCGTTGCTTTTAAATGGTCGATCAATGTTTTTGCGAATTTACCGCCCTCTACGTTATCACCACCGGCAGCGACGTAGTCGGTGCTCATCAGCCCCGCTGAGATAAAGTTTCTGCTGGCCGTAATGGAACCGTCTACGTATTCGATTTTGGCAAGATCGGTGTCGGCTGTGATTACTCCTCCCGCAATTGCCTTTTTTACCCAGGCTTCAGCCATAGCAGGATCAACTTCCGTAAGACGCATGCCCAGGCGCAGCATCAGCGAATAACCAAACTTTTTCCATTGTGCTACATTTCCGCCAAAAATCAGGTCGGCATTGCCGAAAGTGGGTTTGCTGGCATCGAACGCAGCCAGCGACTCCTCGATTTCCTTCAGCATATCCGCGTAAATGAATGCCTGGCTATCGTACTTCGGTGTGAAGTTCTTGTCAGTCAGTGCCTTGCCTGCATCCGTGTAAGGAATGTCACCATAGAGATCCGTAAGGCGGTGGTATAAGTAAGCCCGCCATATCCGGGAAACCGACATTTTGTTCACATTGTCGGGCGACGTTTTCAGGGCGTCGATCACCTGTGCGACGTCGATTACAGCACCTGCCGTGGCCGGATCACCGCCAAACAATGCCCAGTTGCCGGTAGAATAGGTATAATTGAAATACTTGTCACCTGCCGCAGGTACCTCTTTGTAGGTCGCGAAATGTTGCATCGACTGTCCGATCGTCAGATAAGCGCCACCGGTGAAGTTGTTGCTTACGGTCGTTAATTGCGCACGTGTAAACAGGAAGCCGGGTACAACATCCCTGGATGCGTTGGGGTTTACATTCATTTCCTCGAAATTGTTGTCGCAGGAGGAGACGAAAGCGGCCATCATGGCCATATATGATAGTTTCAGGAATTTGTTCATCGTCACAAAAATTTTGAATGATTAAAACTTCACAGTCAGGTTCACGCCGATGTTTCTCGTTCTGGGTACACCGAATGCTTCCAGACCCTGCGCATTGCCGTTGGTGTAGCTCGATTCCGGATCGAAGTACTTGTTTCTCTTGTCCTTATAAAGCAGGGCAAGGTTACGTCCGACGATCGAAACAGAAGCAGACTGCAGCTTGGTACCGAGGATCGAGAATTTGCCAACCGGCAGGTTGTAGCTCAGGATCACCTGGCGCAGTTTCACAAAGTCGTTGTTGAATGTGAAAATGCCTGTGTAGTTCTTGTCATTGTCATAGTAGGTATCAATGTCTTTTTTCTCCCATGTTTTCGAGAAAGGAGCACCTTCGGGCGTTACACCGGTTACCGTCAGGCCAGTTTCACGACCTGGCAATGTTTCCTTGGGTAAACCGAAACGGTAGGCATACTGATACATGTTTGAGTACACGACACTTCCGAATTTGCCATCGATCAGGATATTTAGAGAGAAGTTTTTGTACTTGAAATTGTTGGTGATACCCATGGTCAGCGGAGGGGTCCCGTTACCCAGTTTTTCGAGGTTGCCCCTTACTGCGTAGCCGCTGGCCGTGTTAAACACGGTGTTGCCGGCAGCATCTTTGAGCTTGTTGTAACCCCAGACTTCGCCGTAAGTACCACGCTCCACATTGTTGATCAAACCACCGCCTACACCGGTGCCGATACTAAGGTTAGGCAGGTTGTCGGCGAGCTTGATGATCTTGCTCTTGTTGTAGGCCATGTTGTAGCTGATGTCCCACATGAAGTCGTTGTTTTTAATCGCGGTTCCGGTCAGCAAGAGTTCGATACCCTTGTTGCTCAGTTCACCCACGTTTAACAATGCAGCGGTGTAACCCGAAGAAGAGGCGATATTGCTTTGAACGATGTCGTTGGTCGTCTTGCGGTTATACAGCGTCACATCGAGACCTAAACGGTTTTGAAGGAATTTAGCTTCGAGACCGGCTTCGTATGTGGTAGATGTAAGCGGCTTCAGATCCGGGTTTGGTACGATAGACGACGACAATTGCTGAACCGGACGTCCGTTGTGGCCACCCACCGCCATGGCGTAGCTTTGGTAGATCTGGTAGGGAACCACATTGGCACCACCCACCTGTGCCCATGATCCCCGCAGTTTGGCGAAGCTCACCACGGCTGGCAGTTTGAATGCTTCCGAAAGGATCAAAGAACCACCGATTGCAGGATAGAAGATGCTGTTGCTTTTGCTGTTCAGCACCGAGAACCAGTCCTGACGGCCGGAAACGGTCAGATATGCCAATCCTTTATAGCCCAGATCCGCGGAACCGAACAAGGAATTGATCGCGCTTTTGTTGTAGGTAGGCACCACAGTTGAGGTAGCCAGGTTGGTGAAGCTGTAAAAGCCTGGAATGGTAAATTCCGAACCGTTGAAGGCTGTCTGGTCGTAGATGCTTTTTTGCATGTTACCACCCACCAATGCCGAGAAGTTGAAATCCTCGGAGAAGTCCTTGGAGTAGTTCAGTGTCAGCATTCCGTTGGTTTCGGAAGAAGTAACTTTCTTGGCTTCATACGTCCCCAGTGGCTGGTACGCATTGGCAGTCGGCACTACGAACTCATAGTTAAAGTTATAGTAATCCCGGCTCACGCTTCCTTTGATGAACAGGTTGTCCAAAATGTCATATTTGATATTGGCCTGGCCGAGGAAACGGTTCTTCTGGTCTTCATTGACGAACTTGTTGACCACGAAGTAAGGGTTTGGAGCGGCAGGTACCGGGTTCCATTCTACTTCTTTACCGGTAGTTGCGTCGTAACCCGGAGAGAGGCTTCGGATATCAACGGTATTCGCTACCAGGTAAGTAGCCCAGTGCGGGTTGTAGTCAGCGTAACCTACTTTCGGACGGTTGTGGCCGTTTTCGATGTTGTACTGGACAACGGTTTCAATGCTCAGCTTTTTGCCCAAAAATGCATTCAGGTTCAGGTTTGCTATTCTTCTGTTAAAAGAAGAGTTGGGGACGATGCTCTTCGAACTGGTGTTGTTCAGACCAAAACGGAAGTTAACCGACTCGTTGCCACCTGTAAAGGAGATCGAGTTGATGTAGTTGGTCCCTGCGCGGTAGAAGTTTTTCAGGTTGTCTTTCTGAGGTGAATAAGGGCGTTCCACGCCGTCGAACTGCACGACAGGGGTGCCATCCATTTTGGCACCGTACGACAAGCGGCCTGAGCTCTTTGCCTGCGTCTGGGTGGTTGGTTTCACGCCATCAACTCCTTGTCCGTACTCATATTGCCAGTCGGGGATGATGGAAAGGTTATCCACCGAGAAGTTACCGTTGTACTCCACGCCGATTCCTTTTTGCGCGCGGCCTTTTTTAGTTGTAATCAAAATCACCCCATTGGATGCACGGGCACCGTAAAGTGCCGCAGCAGGGCCGCCTTTCAAAACGCTGATCGACTCGATGTCATCGGGGTTGATACCACCGATACCGTCACCACGGTCGGTGTTGTTACCGTTACCGTCCGACGCATTGCCGCCGCCTGGAACGCTGTTGTCCATCGGCATACCGTTGATTACATATAATGGCTGGTTGTTACCACTCAAGGAACCGTTACCACGGATGATGATCCGGCTGGAACCACCAGGGCCGGTCGACATACCTGTTGCATTCACCCCTGCAATTTTACCGGTCAATGCATTTGCGATATTGTTTTCACGGGCCTGTGTGAACTCGCTGCCTTTTACTTCGGTCACGGCGTAGGCCAATGCTTTTTTCTCTTTGGAAATACCCAAGGCTGTTACCACCACTTCGTTCAGTGCTTTCGCCTCAGGCGCCAGCTGGATATCAAGATTGGTTTGGCTGCCCACGGTAACTTCCTGGGTGGTGTAACCTACAAAACTAAAAACCAGTACGGCGGCCGATACTTCGCCGTCGGGGATATCCAGAAAAAACTTACCTTCTGCATCCGTGGAAGTGCCTCTCTGGGTGCCTTTTACGAGTACGCTCACGCCGGGCAGGCCTGCGCCCGTTTCATCCTTCACATTACCCGTTACATTGCGTTTCGGGGAAGTTTTGGTGCCGGATGCATTGTCTTCCACAGGAGCCTGCTCGCGACGCAGGATAATGCGGTCCTGTACGACTTCGTAAGTGACTTTATGCGGGGTCAGAATTTTGGAAAGGACTTCGGATAGGGATTCGTCCTGAAATTTATAGGATGCTTTCTGGTTATTGAAGATCTGAGGGTTGTACATAAACTTAACCTTTGTCACATTCTCGATCTTCTCCAAAGCCTTGTCAATCTCAGAATTGGCTAAACGCAAAGTCACTTTTTGTTCTAGCACTCTTTGTCCACGCACGTCGCTCGCGTGAACGAAAGTGCTGAATGCAATAGAGAGCAGGGCTTGATACAGAGTAATGCGCATGATTTTCTGTAAAGCATGGTGAAATTGTACTTCTTTTGACATAATTTTGATTTTTGTCGGGTTAAAATTCGGCATAATGGTTCCCACAGCAGCCTCATTCAGATGCTGTTAAGCGTACACAAGCATGGGGATTGATCGGGTCGGTGATGTTGCAGCATCATCGGCCTTTTTTGAACTGGAAATTAGTAGTCGTTTCTGGTCATAGGCACTGGTGAATTTGTCATAAAGTATTGAGAGAAAGGTAATTTCGTTAGCATCCTTTACTGTTAATGATGATGCTGGCGTCCAATTGCTCATAATGCGCACCAATGGTCTTGCAGATCAGATCGATCTTCTCGAACAGCGGTTCATCGGAGAGCGAGGCCGTGAGATAGCAGTTCTGCATCACCTCCGCGTCGAACACGATTTTTACACCATATGATTTTTCCAATGCCGCAAACACTTCGGTGATTGGCGTTCCTTTGAATTCAAATGATTGCCGTTGAATCGGCAGTTCCAGCAGCTTGGGATCGGGGATCAGGCTGCGTGTGAGTCGTAACTCCTTGGGTGCGAAGGTGATCTGCTGATTAGGTGTCAGCACCATTCCACCCAGTTTATCATCCGCATGCTGACTCGCAATGGCCTCTTTCGTCATCGGGAAAACGGACACCTTCCCGGTTTTGACCACCACCTTCACCTCCTGATCGTCGAATGCACTCACTTTGAAGCTCGTGCCCAACACTTTTGTAGCCAGCGTATGTGCATACACGTAAAAGGGTTTATCCGGATTTTTGGCGACTTCAAAGAACGCCTCGCCTTTCAGGAACACTTCGCGTTTGCGATCTTCGAACTTGCGCGGATACGTAATGCGGCTGTTAGGTTGCAACACCACCGAGCTACCATCTTCCAGGATTACCAGCTGCGCTTTATCCGTGGTATTGATGGCCTCGATCAGCGGTTCGCTGATCTGGCTTAATATCACCTTGTATTGATCCGATTGCTGCTGCGAAAGGGTTTGCTTGTTATACCACCATCCGGCAATCATCAGGATCAGGACAGATGCCGCCATATGGTACCAGTTCGGCCTGAAACGCAGCCGTATCGATGATTTCTTGGCATGATTTTCACCAATCGCATGGGATAGCCGGTAAATTTCATTCGCCACTTCCTCGTCGGGAATCTGATCGAATGCCGCTTCTGTCATTGCCAGGAAATTCCGGGCGCTGTTGACTAATTCCTGTTTGTCCGGATTGTGCGCGAGCCATTCGGTCCATACAGCCTCGTCGGCAGGAGTGCTGAAAAGCACCCAGCGTCTGAATGATGGGTCGGCGGCCAGTTCCTCCGGAAGAAAATTGCGGTATTGGAGCATATTGGGCAAATAATAATATGGCTAATTTTAATAAGGATGCGAGAAGATTAGGCTGATACTCTTTTTCTGGAAATAATTTTCCGGGAAATTTGAAAAGGGCGGGTTAAATAGGCAGTGAAACGGGTGCTCCGCATGATAGCGCCGTCTGTATAGTTGAAACGATCCTACGATGAATAGCTGATCTTTTAAGTATCAATAGATTGATGTCTTAGAAATCATATTGTATTTTTCAAAACGAGCCCATATGTACCCGGAGAAATAGCGGGCTAAATAGTATAATGAAACTGAATGATCAATACTATGACTCCGGATCATCTCTCAGATATATTTTTTTATCAGGCCTATTTTCTTCAATGAAATGCTGACTGCCCAGCTTCCGGAAAGTGCGGCCAAAAAAGTCAACGAAAATTTGGCAAATGCGGGCAATGGCATATCCAGCAGGAAGTACTGTATCCATATCACAAATGCGTAGTGGAGGAGATAGATCAGATACGCATGGTCCGACAACGAATTCCAGGCCGCATTTTGCTTTCGGGTCAATGCCCTGAATGTCGTCAGAAATGCAATGCAACTAAAGCTGCAGGATGACACATAAATGGAGAAGTAAATGAGATAGCCGGTAAGCTCGGTTAAGGTGCCCTGCTTCACCAGCTTGGTGAGGAGTGGCGATGAGAGCGTGAGTAACGTATAGGCGCCGGCGCACAGGAGTAACCATAGCGAATAACGACGGACGAGCGGTGAATCCATTCCCAGTAGCCGTTCGTTGAATTGCATCTTACCGAGCCAGGCACCGAGCATGAAGTAACCAAAATACAATGCGGCCCTGGTGATCTGGAGGTCGAACGGCCCGAAGCCTGTCCATTTACCCGGGCCGAGCCAGAATGCGAAGGGAACGTATAGTACGAATGTGAAAAGAAACCAAAACAAGATAACCAGCCCAGTTTTGTACGGGCGTACGGGCCTGCTTACGGATGCGTCCACAGGTAGGCCGAAGTAAGGTTTGAAGGCCAGGTACATCAACGCAAATGCGACATTGAACAAAAATAATACCCAGATAAACCACGGCGGCCCGACGGGCCATTGCTCCACTGTAAAAAAGTCGTACACATACTCCCACGGGTCCCCGCTCCCATGTGCAAGCAGATACGCGGGGTAATGCGCAATGAGGTTTACAAGCGTCCCTAAAATGATAAACGGAACAAAGAGCCGGAAGAACCGGTCCCGGATGAATGCCGGCGCTCCTTTGTGCCGGATGCTTTTGATAACGAACAGGCCGGCGATCAGGAACATCAGCGACATGAAGAATACGTCGTTGAAGTTTTCGAAAATATCAATTCCGATCCAGCGGCTTGCGTCTACGACAGGATGAGTGGAGCGGATATAGGCTACTTTGTCGAAACTGGCGAAAGTGGTATAGGCGAGGGAAGAGTGGTGGGCTACTACCAGAACGGTCAAGAAAGAGCGGAGGTAATCGATCCAGAGGGTTCTGCTGGCAGCTTGGTCCATAGGTTATAGTTTGTTACCGAAAGGATGTATTGGGTATACCTTCGGTTGCATGGAATACAGGCTTTGGAAAAAAAATAGACAGGGGGCAGTTGCTACGGACTAGGCGATCAGTGTGCAGCAAAGTAATAAGAGGTGACTGATCGGATGAATATGCTGTTTGAGCGAGGTAATGGCTTTAAAAAGCAGGTTGGCAACCGACTGGCGGTTAACCTGCATCAGATCGGCGATCTGTTCATTGTCCATGCCTTCGAAGTATTTCAGGAAAACGGCTTCTTTCTGGCGGCGCGGCAACTCGTCGATTGCAGTCCTTACTTTCACCTGATTCTCGGTGAGCAATTCATTGCGCTCGATCTCTGTTTCGATGGTCTGGTAATCGGATAACTGCCCGGCTTCGTCGATATCCAGAAAAGGGTGAGAGCCATTATGGCGGCGAAATTCCTGCATGAGCTGGTTGCGCAATGCACGCAGGAAATAAATGGTTACGAACTGGATCTGAATATTTTGGCGTCTTTCCCAGATATGGATCAAAAGGTCCTGGATGGCGTCTTTGATGAACTCGCGGTCGGAAGAGAAATTGCAGGCGTAGTTGAAAAGCGTGCGGTATTGTTTGTCGGCCAGTTGGCAAAACGCCAGACTGTCCCCTGCCTGGCTTTGTTGCCAGAGATTCAAAAGAACTTCATTCTCTTCAGCGATGCGTTGTCTCTTGTTCAAATCTTGTCGGGTCAGTTAAACAAATTAACTGTTAAATCGCCGGAATCTAAAATATAAGTCCGACTTTATTTTTAGTGAGCGAATTTAATGCGGGGTAATTGTATTATTCCGAAATATAAATTTGAAAAATTCGGGTAAGTGCCTGAGAGGTAGGGATCGGTTACCGGCAAAGGGAAAAGGAAAGATGGAGGAAAGGAGGAAATGGATGGGCATGTTGTGAGCCCTTCGACTGCATTCCGGGTAGCGCACTGTTGGCATCCGGAGCGAAGCCGAAGGGCTTTGCAATAGCATTACAGGCTGCTACACATAAGCAATACAGTCGATCTCAACCAGTGAATCTCCCGGAACACCGCCGTATACCGCTACCGTCGTGCGGCATGGCGGCTTGCTGCCGAAGCGCCCTTTGTAGGCTTCGTTCATGGCCTTGTAGTCGTTCAGGTCATGCAGGAATACGCTGCATTTCAGTACTTTTTCCATGGAAGAGCCTGCTTTGATCAATTCCTTTTCCAGTTCGTCCAGTACGTGCTTGGTATGCGCAGTGATATCCCCGTCGAAGTGCGCGCCTTTACCTGCCACGAACACCAGGTTGTTGAATTTAGTGTGTCCTGAAAAAAGAGGGACATCCTGATACATTTCCACATCGCCTACCTCTTTCTGAGGTGCCGGCGCCACTTCTGCTTTTGCTTTCGATGCAACACCCAGGCCTGCTACTCCGGCTACGGATGCAAACAGTTTTTTAATAATGGATCTTCTTTCAGATTTCATAATGGAATGATTAAAGTTATATGTAGAACGAGATGTAATTACGAGGTCTTCTTTTTCGCTTTCTTGGCTATCTTTTCGTTAGCGGGAAGCGTGATTTTCCAAAGACTTCCGCCCGCTTTGTTACCGCCCTGTTTGCCACCGTACTCGATCACGTAAAGTGTGTTGCCAATCAGCAAGGCGTCGGTAGGAGCGGTGAAGTTATTGATAATGCTGGTGGTCTTGGTTTTGTAATTATCTGACTTCTTATCGTAGACCATTTCCAGGTGGAGCAGGTCTTTGCCATATCTGCGCAACGGATTCGGGTTGACAACGCCATTGCGGGGGCCGCCAGTGTAGCGGATCACAAAACCGTCGCCGGTAAGATCCTTGCCGAGGGCGTTATGGGTGTCGAAGAATAACCCTAGCGGAGATGAATGCGCATTGAATGTGCCTACCGTTACGCCGGTGGTATCGCCATCCATCACGACACCGGTTTTGCGGTCGCGGTACTCATTGGCATCCGGTCCCAGGTTTTGTACCGAGGGGCTGAATTTCACGCCGGCGGGCCTTTTCGGGAAGTCCGGATCGTTGTGAAAGTATTTCATCAGGAAGGCAAACGCAAATTTGCTCAGGAAAGGATCTTTTTCGGGATCGGGTTGAAAATCGGGAAACTGCTGCGGGTTGTCGATACCGCCCATCACCCAGGGGAAACCGTAATGATGCCCTTTGCGCACCCAGAACATGTCTTCGGGGTGATCATAGTCTCCGGAGTTGGACACAGCAAAAAGGTTACCCTTCGCATCGAATGCCATATCGTAGGCATTACGGATACCTTCTGCGAAAATGTAGCCGTCGGCTTTCAGCTTGGCCAGGTCGGTGGAAAGCAGCAAATCTTTGGAACCGATCGGAATGCGGAAGATATTCGCTGTGAGGGCGTTGTCGCGCGCATTGGGGTACTCGCCGCCATTGTCCTGCACTTCGCCATGGTCGGTGCGTGCGCCGGTATTTACAAAAATGTATTTGTTGTCCGGACTGATTTCCAATGCATTCCAGCCGTGATCGAACGTGGTTTTGTTAGCGCCATATTCCACCGTGTTAAATACCACCGTCATTTCAGGTTTTTCAACACCCTGCGCTCCCACGCCTGGCGTGGTAACGCCGGGCTTCATTTCGTAGCGGACCATGCGGCCCTTGTTGCCTTTGTTGTTGTTCACGCTCACGTTACCTGCGAGGAACAATGTGTTACCGTGAAATGCAGCGCCCTGCAAGCGGGGAATGCCGTGGTCTTCTACGGATAGCAGTTTTTTGCTTACCGGTTTCCCGTCTTCGACAACGATTTTGACCACATCGCCAAAGAACGTGGTATAATACATTTCTCCGGTAACCGGATGTTGGATGAGGCGTACCGCTTCCGGTTCTACCTTCATGTACTCCTCAATGGTAATGTCGTCGCGAAGTGCTTTTGGGACGGACGTGCTGACCTCACGTTGTTGCCCGAAAATAGGAAACGTCATGCCCAGGGCGAGCACCGACGTAAATCCGGACTTGATGATGCGGCTGTAATGTAACATTGTGTTTTAAGGGATTTAGGTGACTTTGGCTGTCGGCTGTCGGCTTTTTTAGTTCGATAGCCGATAGCCGAAGTATTATTTCAAAATTGTCTTACTCCGTTTTGCCCAAATGCCGGATGTATGCCACGAGCTGCCAGCGCTGCTCGGCGGTGAAGACATCCTGGAACGGCGGCATATTACCCCGCCCATTGGACATTTTCCAGAACAGCGAGCCGTCACTTTGTGCTTTTACGAGGGTATCGTGGAAGTTCGCCGGTTTTTGTCCCAGCGCACCACCCGCGGCACCATCGCCGTAACCGGTTTCGCCGTGGCAGGACGAACAGTACAATGTAAAGAGTTCTTCGCCCTGAGCGAGTGTCAGCGGTTCTTCGTGAAACGGGCTTTTCAATGTATCGGCCCATGCCGGTGCCTTCCAGGGTTCCTGACTGTGTTGTTCAAAAGGATGCTTTTCAGAAGAGAAGCCGGCGAGACCCAGTCCTGAAAGAATGATGAAGCTTGCGGCTAAAATTTTATTTTTAAGCATGGATACAGAAATGGTGAATTGCTACTATCGCCATTCTTCCTCCAACCCCTTCAAAGGAACACTCAATTGCCGGAGAGTAATATCCGCTCAAACGGGGTTGGAAGATGAATGGCTTAATGTCTTGCTATTTGAGCGATGCTCTTACTTTCGCTACTTCTTCTGTCGTAACAGGGCCTGCGTTATTCCCGAAATTGCTCCGGATATGTGTCAGTACTTCTGAAATTTCTTCGTCCTTCAAAAAGCTGTGCTGCGGCATCACATTGTTGTAGGACTGTCCTTTCACCTCAATCGGTCCTTCAAGGCCGTTCAGCAATACCTTGATGAGTCGCTCTTTGTCCCCGGTGACCCATTCGGCTCCTGCCAGCGGCGGGAAGCGCTGCGAATCGCCCATCCCGTTTCGCTGGTGGCAGGCGGTGCAATACACGCTGTACACTTTACCGCCCGCAACGGGTTTGTCCTTATCCAGGTTATCGTTCACAAAATCGGGTGTGCGGATGTGCGACATCGTTTTGCGCTGTTCCATTTTCGCCAGCGCAGGTTTTCCGAATTTCTTTTTGTTGCCTTTGTAGGTAACCTTCCAGATCTTGCCTTTTTCGGTCTCTGCAATGTAAATGGAGCCATCGGGTCCCATCGCGATCCCCATCGGGCGGTAAACTGCGTCGCTGACGTTCACAACCGGATCGAGGCCAGCGAAACCGTCGGCAAAAACTTCATATTCACCTGCTACCTGGCCATTTTTAAAGGGTACAAACCCGATGAAATAGCTGGATTGCGGGTAAGGCGCCCGGTTGGTGGAACCGTGGAATGCAATGAACGAGCCATTTTTATAGTGCTCAGGAAGCTGGTTGCCCTGGTAGAATAAAATGTCGTTGGGCGCCCAGTGACCGGGGAAGCCAATCAACGGCTTTTCATATTGGTCGCACTGGCCTACGATTTTACCGTCACCGCCATATTCGGGGTTCAGGACTTTTTTGGATTGCATCTGGTCCCAATAGCAATAAGGCCAGCCGGCGTGAGTTCCCTCCTTAATTCTCAAAAACTCCTCAGAAGGCAGCATTGCGCTTTGCCAGCCGTTGTAAAGCTGTGGCCAGAGGCGTAACAGGTCGTCGCGGCCGTGTTGTACTGCATATAGGTTGTTATCGGCAAAATTCCAGTCCAGTGCCACTACACTTCTGAGCCCGGTAGCAAATTTGGTGCCGTCCTTTTGCAACTGACCTGTCTTATTGGCATCGAATTTCCAGATACCGCCATGGTCTTCGAGGATTGGGCAGGGATCCATTCCTTTAGAGCCCGGCGTGCGGTTCTGCTCCTGGCAGGCGTTGGAATTGGCGCCGAAGGGTACATACATGAAACCCTTGTCATCAAATGTGATGGGCTTCGCGATGTGCTCGTGCATGCCGTGCGGGTGATCGTCGGTCAGGATGACTTCCTCGGGGCTTTCGGGTACGAGCTGGCCAGGAGTGAGCTTGTAACGATAGACAACCAGCTCTGAGCTGAAATACAGATAGCCCTTGTAAATGCGCATGGCTGTTCCATAGGCGCGTTCTTTGGCTGCACCGCCAAATCGCTTGATGATGTCGGCACGGCCATCGTTGTTCGTATCACGCAATGCGATCACCGATTCACCTTTATTGGCAAAGCGTGCTTTTACGTAAATGTCGCCATTGTCATTGATTGCGATGTGCCTCGCCCGGCCGGGAAGACTGTCGACCACCACAGTGGCTTCAAAGCCATCCGGCAAAAACAAGCCGCCGTTCTTGGTATTTACGACCGGTAAATCCTGATCAGAATGCTGCGTAAACCCCAGTGCAAACAGTATCATCAGGGAAGCAGGCCATTTTAAACGTTTTTTTAACATAGGTCAATTAAAGAGGGGTTTAGGGGATGTTGATGCTATAAGCTACAAGCTTTAAGCAATAGGCTTCAATTTACAGCTTACAGCCTACGGCCTATTGCCTACTTCAAATATATCGGCGTTGTAATGCCGTTTAAATCATAGACAATTTTTCCGCCCATGACGGTCAATTCACATTCGAGTTTTTCTTTGCCTTCGACTTTGTAACCGGTTTTGTCGTAAAATCCAAAATTGCCCTTTCGCATGGAAAATACCGCTACGTCGGCGATGGCTCCTTCGGAAATGTGGCCCAGCTGCTCGCGGTGGATTACCTTCGCGGGCTCCCAGGTGCTGGCCTTGATGACCGACGGCAGGTCCATGCCCATATTATAGAATTTCGACATAATGCTGAGCATATCCTTCATCGAGCCGTTCATGCTGCCCGTGTGAAGGTCGGTGCTGATGGTATTGGGGTAAAAACCTGCTTTCATGGCCGGAATTGCCTGCGAATAGTTGAAACTCGCACCGCCATAGCCGACGTCGAACACAATGCCTTTCTTACGCGCTTCGAGCGCGAATGGCTTCACTTTCTGCGTCGCTTCGTCCACGATGGTTTCTCTTACATTACCTTCGAGCAATGTGTAGGCGTGTGTATAAATGTCGCCGGGGCGAAGGTGTTTCATGAAAAGCTCTTCGAGCGGAAGGGGAGGTGTGCTGCCGCCAAAGTCGATCATGACCGGCATATTCGCCAGCTTGCCGGCTTTTACCGCATTGTCAACGGGCTTCCAATCCTTGCCCTGGAAATGCGCAACTTTAAAACCGACTACATCATTGCGGTTCCTGATGGCCACACCAGCGGCCAGGTTCGGGTCCATATCGGCCGTGTCCTGCTCCCAGTTGCCACCGCGCATGCCTTGTCCTACAATGTTAAGGAGGGAGAGCACACGGGTTTTGGAATTGAAAATCACATTGTTTTTAAATTCCGAAAATGAATCCCAGCCGGCACCGCCCGCGTCGACGATGGTTGTCACGCCTACGCGGAAGGTGAAGCCGTCGGGTGGTAACGCCACCAAACCATTACTGAGGTAATGGTTTGGCTCGGTACCGAAAAACACGTGCCCATGGATATCGATCAATCCGGGTGTAACAAACATCCCTTTGGCATCCACCACCTGGCGGGCCTCCTTCGGATCGATGTCTTTCGCCACTTTTCTGATCTTCCCTTCGAAAATACCGACATCCATTACCTGGTTGATATTGTTCTTCGGGTCGATCACCGTGCCGCCTTTGATCAGTATGCTGTACGTCTGCGCATGGGCAACCATGCCGAGCAGACATGCCAGGAAAATGATAAGGATAGACCTGTGTTGCATTTTACTTTTTGAAAGGGTTGGGGTTTAGGAAGAGTTAAATGGTACTGTACATATTTAAACAACTGCTTTTGACAGTTCTTCTTTCAGTCTGGATGCCACGATTTTCTCCTCGCCCGCTTTGAGCATCCAGGTTGTAATGGTCAGCGAATTGTTTTCGCCGCTCATTACCTCAATTGAGGGATTGCCTTTGCGAAGGCTTTCCTGCAAGGTTTTTACAGGCAAGCTGATCTTGCTCGCATCCCATGAGACTTTCAATGTGGGTGTATGGTTACCGAGTTCGGGAACCGTTACTTCCGTCATTACACCCTTCACGCTTTTTACAGCATTCTCGATGGTCGCTACGCGGTCCTCCCACACTTTCCACTCTTTTTTGTGATCCATTTTTACGAAGTTGTCCAGCGCAACATACATGCCGAGGATCTCTTCTTTATTCACTTTCATCCCACGGCCGATGGTCGATCCGCGGGGAGGCATGCTGAGGCGTGCCGCGTCGATGTATTGCTTTTTGCCCATGAGGATACCCGCGCTTTGCGGTCCGCGCATGGCCTTCCCGCCCGACACGCACACGAGGTCGAAGCCCAGGTCGTTGAAACGCCAGAGGTTTTCAACCGGCGGCACGTCCGCAGCCATGTCGATCATCGTCGGGATACCGTTCTTTTTGGCGATCTCGATCCACTGTTCATGCATGATCTGCCCTTTATCGGACTGGATGTGCAGGAACCACATCAATGCGGTCTTCTCATTGATCGCTTTCTGCAACTCTTCCGCCGTTTCAACCTGGACGATCTTACAACCGGTATTGGTCAATGCGTGCGAATAGCCTATGTTATGGCCTTTCTGAATGATCACTTCCGATTTCATACCCGTGCCTTCCAGATGCGGAAGTGCCTCTACTTTTTTCTGGTCCATGCCTGTGAGCACGCCCGCAAGCCCGAGCGTGAGCGCCGAGAAGCAGCCGGCCGTCACAACCGCCGATTCGGCGTGGGTAATAGCGGCGATTTTCTCGCCTACTTTGGTCTGGACTTCATCGAGCATCATAAATTCCTTGGCTGCCCCCTGGATGGTCGCGACCACGTCGTCCTGCATGAGCGAGCCGGTCATCATCGTGTAGGTTCCTGCTGCATTAATGAACGTGCGGATGCCTAATTCTTTGGCCAGGTTGCGGACCGGCGTTTTGGCGATCAGACCGGCAGCCTCGGCAGTACTACTGCCCAAAAATCCGCCCAGGAGGGGAACTGTGGACAGATGCTTGATTAAATCTCTACGGTTTATCATATTGGTTAAGGACTGAATAGATTGGTTAAAGGCTTTACAAAACGGATTTGACAGTATGCAGAGGAAAGATGCGTTTTAGGGATGCCAATACTCTGTTTTATAGGTTTATTTTTTTAATAATTAAAATTTTAAAAAATAAACTTTGGTCAATACTGGTTTTGAAGCCTTTTTATTCCGATTGACTGATTTTTGAAAGTGCCCTCCGGAATAATATCACCGGAAGGCACTTTGGATCCATCAGAATATTGCTAGTTCTTATCCCACCAGAGTGGTGTAGCTGCATTGTCGGCCCCACCGAGAAGTTTTACCGCGGCTTCCACTGCCGCTCCATTGTTTTGCTTCTCCTGCAACAGGAACGGGATCCGTCTTACTACCGCTGTGGTAGGAACGTCGGTATTCACAGAATTAACCACTGAGTACAGCTTCGGAAGCCTTGTGCGGCGGAACTCTGCCCATGCTTCGATGCCGTCCGGGTAGAGGGCAAGCCATTTTTGGGTTGCGATCTGCTCTCTTTGTACAGCTGCCGTAGCACCCCATTTTACAGGAATGTTGGAAAGCGCGGCGGATTGCTGCTGGTCGCCGGGAGCGACAGGCGTTTTTGTACTGTTAATATAAGTAGTAACTGCAGCACCGGTGATGCCCCAGCCTTCCATGGAGGCCTGGATACCTTTTTCATAAAACGACTGCGCAGTTCCGCTACCCACATTCCAGCCATTTAATGCTGCTTCTGCAAGCAGGAAATAGGCTTCCGCCGTATGCATTACATCTTGCTTGACAGCCAGCTGGCGATCCCACGCCGAGCCGCCACCCGTGTTGCGGATCCAGCGCTCGCCGATGTTCGAGTTGTTGTCGTTGCTGTTGGCAGCTACCGCAAGCTCAGTGGGGCCGAGTCCGTTACGCAGACCTTCGTAAGTTTTGGTAAGGAACGCAGGCTGGAAATAAATGCCAATGCGGGGATCTTCATAGCCTTTCAGCACCGATTCCATAGCCGCGCTCATCCGGAACTCGCCCCATCCGGAGATGGTAGCAAGGCCATTATTGTCGCCTCCGAGCAGGCTTTTCGCCATGTAAGCATTGTCGGCGACGTCGGTCAGCAGGCCGCCGGCAATCGCTGCTTCGGCTTCCGTTTTGGCTTTGGCAGGATTTACTTTCGAAATACGAAGCGCCAGGCGCAGGCGCAGCGTATTGGCGAATTTGATCCATTTATTCACATCACCCCCGTAAACGATGTCGTAAGTACCGTAAGGCTTATCGGATGTTTTGCCTTTGAGTACCGCCGTAGCTTCGGACAAGCGTTTGAAGAAATCGTTATAAATCTCTTCCTGCGAGTCGTACTTGACCGGCACTGTTTCCTTTCCGGCTTCCGAGTATGGAATAGGGCCATAGTAGTCTGTCACCCGGTGGAAGGCGAATACCCACCAGATGTTCGCCAATGCATATTGTGCAGTAGACGGATCTACCCTGGCGAACAGGATTTGCAACTGCGGCACTACCTGGGTATACACCGGGTTCCAGTGGTTATCAATCCAGGTCGGGTGCATGAAGTAGCGGTCTGACTGGAAGTTTGGCGTGGTGGTTGCAAAATACTGAGCATACAAGTCCGCAAACAGGTTTTGCGCAGTCTGATACGTTCCCGCCGAGTACGATGCCTGCTGTTGTGCGCGGGAGAATATGTAGGGGAGTTCGGCGTCGGTAATTGTAGTCAGCGACGTACGGCTGGTATTCAGTTCATCGAAGTCGCCGGTACAGCTCGCCAGGGCTAGTGCCGAGCCGGTCAGTACGCCAAAAGTGGTTGCTCTGATATATTTGTTCAATGGTAATTTCATGTTACAGTATTTTAAATGTCTGTCTATTAGAATCCAACTTTCAAATTCAAACCAACAGTACGTGTTGAAGGGAGGGCTCCATATTCCGATCCCTGGTAGTTACCTGCACCGAGGTTTACATCAGGATCGAATGGAAGTTTACGTTTTGACAAGCCTGGAATATCCATTTTGGCATAACCGCGGTAGATAAAGAACAGGTTGCGGGCCGTGAGCGACAGGCGCAGCGATTTGATAAACATACCCGGAGGGGTTGGGATGTTATAGCCGAGCGTTGCCTCTCTCAAACGGAAATTGGTAGTAGAGTAGGTGAAGAATTCGCCCCAGGTGTAGCGGCCTTGTGAAACGGTTTGCCAGAATGTCTGCGCATCGATCGGCACATTGTTGGTTTCGCCGGTTTCGGTAACGGCAGGTAGTACCCAGCCACCCTGGCGGTGTTCCTCGGTATAGTCAGCCGTTCCGTCATAAGCCAAGTTACCATCGGTTCCGGATGTCATCACGCCACCTACGCGGCCGTCGATCAGGAAGCTGAACACGAAGTTTTTGTAAGAGAACGAGTTGTTCAGACCCACTGTGAATTTGGGGTTGAAATTGCCTACGATGTTGTCGAATGCGGTCGGTACCGGAAGCCCTTTTGCATTTACAACATAGTTGCCGTTCGCATCTTTTTTCCAGCCGAATGCCTGCAAGTCACCATAGGAGCCGCCCTCACGAACAATCGCCGTCGTAGTACGGGTGTTTCCGCCTAGGGAAGCTGTTTTGATGTTCGGGTGAAGCTCCACAATCTTGTTTACATTACGCGCGAAGTTCAGCGTTGCATCCCAGGTCAGGGCTTTGCCTTTCAGCGGGGATGCCGTCAATGAGATCTCGAAACCTTTGTTGTTGATCTTTCCCGCATTGATAAACTGGTTCTGGAAACCGGTCGGCGTTGCTTGTGGCAATGTGAGCAACTGGTTTACTGTGTTGGTATTGTAGTAAGTAAAATCCAAACCGAGTTTTCCGGAGAACAGGCGGAGATCGAGACCGAATTCCGTGGAGGATGAAATCTCCGGTTTCAGGTTTTCGGCAGGACGGGTCGTGTTGCGGTTAATATAACCTCCGCCATTGCCGCCTTGGGTAAAGGCATAAGTTTGTAACAACCGGTACGGATCGGTGTCGTTACCCACCTGGGCCCACGAGCCGCGCAATTTGGCGAAACTGATCACTTCGGGCAATTTGAATGCTTCTGTCAGGATTACGTTGCCGCCGAAAGAGTAGTACGCATAGGAGTAAGGCTTAGGCAAAGTCGATGACCAGTCGTTGCGCACCGAACCGTCGATGGTGATGAAATCACGATATGACAATGAAGCTGTTCCGAATACATATTGAAGTTCTTTCTGACTGAATGCGGTCCTTTGCGTTAGTGCCGCTGCAAAAGAAAGATCGAAGAAGTTTGGAACGGTCAAACCCGTCGTCGCTCCTCCAACCTGTGAATATTTCTGATAGGTTTGGCCTGCCCCGAAGTTGTATGTCAGGTGGAGATCTTTTCCGAGCTTGTTGTTACCTGAAACGATGACATCCATGTTTCTTTCGACAGTTTCCGCAGTAAAATCTTCATAAGAGCCTCCTGAACCGGCAAAAAGCAGGGTGTTGTTGTAGAAGCCGCGGTTAATACGATCAGCATACCAGTCATAGCTCAGACGGCCTTGCACGTTCAGCCAGTCTGTCAGTTCATATTTAACCGAACCCAGAGAAATCACACGGTTACGTTTCTCTGATTCGAAGGTGCGGTTGATCGTCCAGTAGGGGTTCATATAAATACCCGAACTTGCCCAGTAGGTAGGCTTGCCCGCTGCGTCTTCGAAAGTTTTGTATTGATTCAAATCCACACTGCGGGGGATTTTGTACAAGTTCATGGTTACCGAACTCTCTTCACCCGAACGCGGTTTGTTCTGGATGTCGGAGTTAACATAGGTGATTTTGGCATCGGCCGAGAGGCGCTTGGTGATTTGCGTATTCAGACGAAGGTTAAAGGTATGCCGCATCAGCTTGTTATTCGGCAGGATACCCTGGTTGTAGTTATTGGTATACGACAAGTAGGTCTGAATCTTTTCAGAGCCGGCCGAAATGCCGACAGAGTTGTTGGTTGAAACCGCTTTGCGGTAGAAATCCCGGATATTGTCCGGAAAGGTCTGCATGGCAGGTCCCCAGCTCTGGCTCGAATTGGTGCTTTCTTTGCCACCGCTTCCTTGTCCGTAGGTATTTTGAAGTTTGGGAAGCAAAAACGGCGTTTCAACTACCACGCCGGAGTTAATGTCGGCAGTTACTTTGCCTGCTTTTCCTTTTTTTGTAGTGATCATGATCACCCCGTTGGCTGCGCGGCTTCCGTACAATGCCGATGCCGCCGCACCTTTCAGAATGTTCATTGATTCGATGTCGTCCGGGTTGATGTTCGAGGCACCGTCACTGCCGTTAATACCGCCGAAGTCACTTCCTACCTGATTTCGCGCAGTGTTGTCGATGGGGACGCCGTCCACTACGAATAAAGCATTGTTGTTACCGGCAATGGAACGGTTACCGCGGAGCACTACGCGTGTTGCCGAGCCGGGACCGGATGAGCCCTGCGTGATCACGGCGCCGGCGACCTTACCCGATAAGGTATTGACAAAGTTCGCGTCCCGAACGTCGGTCAGTTTCTTGCCGTCAATCTGCTGGGTCGCGTACGTAAGGGTCTTTGCATTACGCTCGATACCTAACGCGGTTACCACTATTTCCCCAAGTTGTTTCACGTCTTCCAGGAGGGTAACATCGATAGTAGTTTTGTTGCCAACGGCGATTTCCTGTGATACGTAGCCAATAGATGAAAACACCAGCACGGCGTTTTCATCAGGAACACTGATCGCATAGGTACCATCGGTACCTGTAGATGTGCCTTGGTTGGAGCCTTTTACCAGCACGTTTGTGCCCGGGATGCCTGCACCGGCGCCGTCTTTTACGGTTCCGCGGACTTCTTTGGCCAGATTAACTGCCGCCGAAGGTTGTACCGTCTGACCAGTGTTAGCAGCCGCCGGTTTGTTGCTGATCACAATATTGTTGTTTACCTGGGTGTAACTCAGTCCGGTGCCGTTCAGGATTGTTTCCAGCACTTCCTTGACGGGCTTTTTCTCGGCGCGTATGGAAATTTTTCGTTTTTTGTCGATGCGCTCGATGCTTGTAATGAACTTGAAATCGCTTCTTTTTTCAATAGCAAGAAATGCATTCTGCAATGTCACATCTTTGAGATCCAGGGAGATCTTCACTTCCTCGATACCCTGAATGGATCGTGGGGTTGATGCGCGCGGGCCGGCCGCAATCAGTGGTTGGGCGAACATCAAACATGCCAGGACAAAGGCCAAGCTCCGCCTGAGCGCCGTTCCTGTTTTCAGTCGGGTGTCGGGTAACTTTTTTCGCATACTGTTTTGAGTAGGTTGAGGTTAAATGGATTTGAGGGATTCAATTATTATATCAACTTCATAATAATTCATAGTCAAAACACCTTGCGTGCGGCTAGCAGCATCAAGGACTCAGTTAGGGATGTTTTAAAGAGGATGGAAATAAATGCCTAATGGCAAGTGCCTCCCGTGACGGTAACAATGTCTTTACCGATCACGTAATCGAAAGAATTGGACATGCTCAACAATTTTAGTACATCATTCAATGATGCATTCTGATTGAAACTGGCCATTACACGGCATTTGCCAATTTTGCTGTTAAATACAATTTTTTTACCGAAGCGTTCCTGCAAAGCGTTCATCACTTCGTCATAAGTATTGTCCCTGAAAATAAGCTGGCCTTGGTGCCAGGGCGCAATATCCGCGACGCTAACGATATTAATATACGTTTCGTCCTTTTCTGTGTTGATCACGAGTTCCTGCTCGGGCGTCAGTTGTGTAATCCGGATGGGTTCGCCTTCTTCAATCTCCTTGCTTACCTCTACTTTTCCGGTGGCAACAGATACTGATGCAGTCTCGTCTCCATCATAGGCTTTCACATCAAACGACGTTCCCAAAACCCGCGTGGATACTTTGTTACTTTTCACGATGAACGGCTTCTCCGGATTGGGTACTACCTCGAAAAACGCTTCTCCTTCCAGAAAAACCTCCCTTTCATCACCGTCGAACACTTTCGGGTACTCTATTCTGCTGTTTTTATTGAGCCAAACCTGCGTCCCGTCGGGCAGTTCTATACTCACGACGTCTTTTGCACCGCTGGTTTTAGTCTCCATCGCAATGTGCGCATTGTTTCGGGCCTGTTGCTGCCTGTTGACCAGCAAGTAGCCGAGCCCTGTTACAAGTAAAATGCCTGCTGCTGCCATCCAGGAGCTGATTTTAAAATAGCGGGGCTCCTCTGTCGGTTCTTCTTCGGCTGCGCTTTCCTGTCCGGCAATAAGGCCATGCAGCCTCGAAAGCCCGCTTTCCATATTGAACGCCGGATCGTCTTCCGGCTCTTTTTCCTGCTTCCACGCCGATTCTATCTGTCGGAATAGCAGCATGTTATCATATTCTTCGAGCCACCATTCCATCGCCAGCTTTTCTTCCGGGCTGCATTCGCCAGCCAAATACTTGGCGATAAGGGGCCATGGTGTGTGATCAGACATCAAGTTCAGAGCTTTCTGGTGTTAGGACAAATAAAAAATGGGCATACCCCCATCCTTTCAAAATATTTTTTAAATCTGATAAGTTTTTTGCAGAAGTTTCAGCTGCTTAATGGCTTTGCCCATTTGGTTTTCTACTGTTTTGGAGGAAAGAGAAAGGATTTCGGCGATTTCGTTGTAGGTGAAACCTTCAAAGCGGTTGAGTTGAAATATCGCCTTTCTCTTTTGGGGGAGATAATTGATGAGGTCGGTAATGCGGGTTTCAAGCTCGTGGAACATCAGCTCGTCGTCCGGACCCGGCGTTTCTCCGATCATATCGTCACTGAGCTCTTCCATGATGTGTTTTTCCTGCTTCATATAGTTGATGCAGGTGTGCCGGGTCGCGGTGAAAAGGTACGACCGGACATTCTTCTCGACGGTCAGGCTGTCGCGTTTTTCCCAGATCCTGAGGAAAACATCAGCGACGATCTCTTCGGCGAGGTCCTTGCGGTTATTCAGATAGGTTGCGAAGCGGCATAGTGAGTAATAGTATTTTCTGAAAAGGCAATCCAGCGCCCGGTTATCTCCCTGTTTGATCAGGGAGATGAGAAGCAAATCGTCCTGGCCGTTCATCATACTGCGGTGGCTAAATTAGGTATCAGGTAATTCAAAAACTTCATGCAATGATCTTATGGAGCGCCCGGAGTGATCGGCAATATTAGTATTTTACTTTCAAGGGGAGTCAATTCTCGCGCAGAAAATTAAAATAGTAATATTTTCTTTGGTATATCTTAAATAATAACGAAGAATAACTTTATGATTTCTAAAATTAAAAAAGTTGATGGAAATAAGCGCCAATCGCTGGAAATATTATTCAATATCGTGTTTTCAGCGACGGGCGTCCATTTCCATCAGCGGGGGAGCAGGAACTGCAATTAGTTCAGGAACAGTTGCTTCACACATACGGGTGTGGGCGCGCTGATCTCTTTCCCGGTATAAGTCAATTGGCCCGTAGTGACGTCACGTTTGAAGAATACCGCATTGTCATTGTCGCGGTTGGTGACGATCGCGAATTCGCCTTTGGCGTCGATCAGGAAGTTTCTCGGATGTTTGCCATGGGTGTCGGCGTGACCTGCCACAGTGAGCTTGCCGGTTTTGGCATCCACACCATAAATGGCCAGACTTTCGTGCCCGCGGTTGGACGCGTACAGGAATTTACCATCGGGCGAAAAATGGATGTCCGCGGCGTAGCTTTTACCTGTAAAATCGGAGGGCAGCATAGTTACCCGCTCCATCGGCACCAACGCGCCCGAACCTTTCACGATTTGGAAAGAATTCACGACGGACGCCAGCTCACAGGCAGAATAGCCGAAATTTCCGTTGGGATGAATGGCGAAATGGCGTGGGCCGTCACCGGCTTTTACCTCTGCATAAGGAACTGCTCCCGGGGTTAGTTTACCTGTTTTCGGATCCACCGCATATACCATGATCTTGTCGATACCCAGGTCCGAAGCATAGATATATTTGCCATCGGCAGAAGGAATAATGGAGTGCATATGCGGTTTCTGACCTGCTGCGCCCTTATCCTGGATGGTATCAGCCAATGCGCCGATGCTGCCGTCCTGGTTGAGCTTGTACACCGCAAGGTCGCCGCTGCCATAGTTCGAGAGGTAAATGAACCGGCCTTTCGGGTCCACGCTGACGTGGCAGGGGCCGCGACCCTGTGCGGGCTGGCTATTCAATGCGGTCAGCTTGCCGGTAGCCTGGTCGATAGCGAATGCCGATACGGTACTGTTGCCTTCATTGGCAGCGTACAGGTACTTTTTGTTGGGGTGAAATTCGAGGAACGAGGGGCTGGTTTTGCTCGTCAGTACCTGTAATTCTTTGAAGGAATAGTCGCTGCGGTCAAATTCATAGACATAAATGCCCTCGCCTTTTTGCGTATAGGTACCCAGGTAAAGTATTTCCTTCTTTGGTTTCTGTGCAAATGTCATCATTGCAGACAATAAAAGGATGAATGAAAGAATGGTTCGTTTCATGATTCTGGAAAAGATTGAGATAGATTATAATACTTGCTATTCGAACACCAGTGTGCCGAACTTGTTGAATTCGTGAAAGCTGCCACCTGTTTTCTGCCAGGAGTAATACGTAGGTTCGCTGTCGTAGTCGATGCGGTAGAAGTTACCTCTCCATTTTTCGCCGGATTTCGGTGCAGCATTGGCGATGGGGTTCATCAATGCGAACGGGATAAAAAACTCTGCCTTCCAGCCTTCAACCGAAGCCATGCTCTTTTTCTGGCCGCCCTGGGCACTGGTGGCGTGCTGTACCCGGTTGCGGTCGGTGTAATGCCAGGGTTTCCAGCCCTGAGCCCTCCCTTTGATGTTGGGAACGAGGATGGCGAGTTCGTAATTCAGCGGGGAGACTTCGTATTCCAGGTAAATAGGGACCGATGTGTCGGGCCAGAGGAATACTTCCACTACATCCTCTTTAAACAATGCGCCGAAGTCTTCCATGATCGTCGTCGTCAGTTTCCGATCGGTGCAGTCGAAAAGGAAGTACATGCCTTTGTCCGAATACATGATCTTGACGCGCGTCGGGAATTGTTGGCCGGGTGCCGGCTGATTGGGACCTTTCTGGACGGTGATATTGAACCACTGTGCGGAGGACCAGTTAGAGGCGGTGCCTTCGCCATCTACCTTGAAGTCGGTGGTCTTCCGGACCGTGAGCGAAGAGTCCGGAACGGGGTTAGCAGCGTGTCCCCGGTTCATGAGAACGCATGCGAGCAGCCCCACGAGAACAAATTTTTTAAACATTCATCAAAAAGGGTTAGGATTGGGAAAATGCCTCAGGTGTTACCAAGTGTGTTCATTTGCAGTCAGATGTGCCATTGTGTAGCCTGCCGGAAAGGCGTTCCGACAGATATTCTGCCGATTTTTTTTCTCTCCGGCAATTTCAAGAGGTTTTTACATTTTACCAAATCATTATTTTTGTAGTGTCAATTATTCATGAAATCTTTCGACAGGAAAGAATAACCGTTGGAGTAGTAATTTAATAATTTTAGGTCGTACGTTTAAAATTGAACCTTTTAACTAAGAAACTGTCATGATACGCGAAAGTGGAGAACTGGCCTTTGCTGACATCAGCGAGGCAATTTTAGAACCAGCTGTTTTCCCTGACTACCAAGGGAGCACGAAAAACACCCGTCCGGTAGCGCAAGATCCGTACGGAGATGATGACGAGGATGAAGAAGAAGACGATGATCAGATCGATGATGAGAAAGTAATCGACGAGTATGATGATGATATAGATGACCGCGAAGTGGTGATCGAGGACGGAGACGAGCTGCTCAGACGGCTTGACGATTTCGAAGAGGATGATGACGATTTTTGATAATCTATTCGGTGCAGCCGATCAGCCTCCGGGAAATGTTCCCGGAGGCTTTTTGTTGGGCCTATGAGTAATGAAAAGGCGGTTGTGCCTTATTCAGCTAAATTGTTTAATTCCTCACCTTTCCTAAACCCATGCGTTCCAATCATCCAAATGTTACACAAAGCATTACGCAGGTAATTGCTGCATCTTCTTTAGGTACTTTAATTGAGTGGTATGATTTCTACATTTTTGGTAGCCTGGCCGTCATTATCGGTCAGCAGCTTTTCCCAAGTGACGCCGGTGCATCGGCTTTGATCAATACCCTGGCGATTTTCGCGGCCGGGTTTATTGTGCGGCCTTTCGGGGCATTGGTCTTCGGTCGTTTGGGCGATCTTATTGGCCGGAAATACACGTTTCTGCTAACGCTCGTGCTCATGGGCGGCTCCACGTTCCTCATCGGCCTGATCCCTTCCTATTCAAGCATCGGTTATGCGGCGCCGATCCTGGTGCTGATCCTCCGCCTCGTGCAGGGGCTCGCGCTCGGGGGCGAGTACGGAGGCGCTGCCACCTATGTAGCGGAGCACGCACCCGTCGGCAGGCGCGGCTTTTTTACCAGCTGGATCCAGACCACCGCAACGCTGGGTCTGTTTCTTTCACTGGGCGTGATCGTTCTGACCAAGAACCTGTTGGGTGCAAAAGCCTTCGCAGACTGGGGATGGCGCATTCCTTTTCTGGTATCGATCCTGCTGGTGGTCGTGTCAATTTACATCCGGATGAAAATGCACGAGTCGCCGGTGTTCTCGAAACTGAAAGCGGAAGGTAAAGTTTCGGCCAATCCGTTGAAAGAGAGCTTTCAGAAAAAGGCGAATTTTAAAATGGTACTGGTCGCACTGTTCGGTGCTACCATGGGACAGGGTGTCGTTTGGTACACCGGTCAGTTTTATGCACAGTCGTTCCTTGAAAATACCTGTAAGCTGGATTTTAACGAGTCGCGCTACATTCTCCTGTGGGCCATCGTATTTGCGACGCCTTTCTTCGTGATTTTTGGCTCGTGGAGCGATAAGGTGGGGCGTAAATGGATCATGCTAACCGGTATGTTGCTCGGTGTCGTTTGTTACCGGCCCATTTACCAGTATTTCCTGGACGTCACCAATGTAAAGGAAATGCAAAAGACCATGTTGCTGAACGAATCTGAGCCGCTGGTGGAGCGTGTGCTGGTCAAAGATAAACTGGACTCGCTGATCACGACAACAGTCACCAAAACGCTGACCAACGGAATGACTTTTAAAGAGTCGAAAGTGGTGGTCATTCCGGAAGACGTCCTTGCACCGGTGCCTGATCCCGAGATTGTGATTAAAGATGTGACTCTTTCGCAAGGGTCGTATATTATGGTGATCCTGCTGGTGTTCTTTCAGGTTGTGCTGGTTACGATGGTGTATGGGCCTATTGCCGCGTTCCTGGTAGAACTGTTCCCGACCCAGATACGCTATACTTCCATGTCGTTGCCGTATCATATCGGAAACGGGGTGTTTGGAGGGCTGGTGCCCTTTATCGCGACACTCATCGCCTCCTTCCAGGGGTCTACGCCGCTGTCGGGGCTCTGGTACCCGATCGGCATTGCGGCGCTTTCGTTTGTGATAGGGGCAGTGTATATCGACAATCGCCGGGATGAGCATGTGATGGACTAATATTTTAAAAAGAATTTGTCATCTTAATAACCAATAGAAAATGAGTGGTTTAAAGAAAATACTGGGTCTTTTGTGGATGCTGCTGGGGCCTGTCATTATTATCTTCCTGTTTATGCAGGCCTCCGACAAGATCGCGGAAGCGGCCGAAGGCATAGCCCGCACCAATACTACGCTACAATGGTCGATCATCATCCTGATCTTCATTCCGATCTGTACCGGGCTTGTCATCTTTGGCAACTATGCATGGAAAGGCGAGTACGATCATTTGCCGGAAAGCTCAGCGGAGCTGGAATGAGTTTAAAGTTTGTGAGTCTAAAGTTTATGAGTGGAAGGGTTTATAGTTAAATTGGGCCAATCAAGTTCAGGTCCATCTAATTTTAAACTCATCAACTCATAGACTTCAAACTCCATTATGAACGAGGTTTTCATTTTATCTGCTGTCCGCACTCCGATAGGAAGTTTTGGGGGAAGTCTTTCTTCAGTCCACGCTGCGAGGCTGGGTGCTACGGCTATACAGGGTGCTATTTCCAGATCGGGCATTGAAGTTGACACTGTCGATGAAGTGCTGATGGGGAATGTCGTATCCGCAAATCTGGGACAGGCTCCGGCCCGCCAGGCAGCGATTTATGCCGGGTTACCTGCTTCTGTGATCTGCACTACCGTCAATAAGGTCTGCGCTTCTGGGATGAAAGCAGTTGTTTTTGGGGCGCAATGCATCCAGTTGGGCGATGCAGAGATCGTGGTGGCGGGTGGAATGGAGAATATGTCGCAAATCCCTTATTATCTGCCCAAAGCGAGAAACGGATACGGCTATGGCCACGGCGAAGTGATCGATGGCTTGCTGAAAGACGGGCTGACGGATGTATATGATCAGATAGGCATGGGTGTTTGCGGGGATCATACCGCGTTGAAATACAATATTTCCAGGGAAGACCAGGATGCTTACGCGATCAGGTCCTACCGGCGGAGTGCCGAATCGACCACGAATGGTTATTTCTCGCGGGAGATCGTGCCGGTAGATGTTGCGGGTAAAGGCGGTGAAATCGTAACGGTCGGGGAGGATGAAGAATACAAGCGGGTCAAGTTTGAGAAAATCCCATTGTTGAAGCCTGTGTTTTCAAAAGACGGAACAGTCACCGCCGCGAATGCGTCGACTATCAACGATGGTGCTGCTGCGCTGGTATTGGCGGGGAGTAAGACAATTCATGCCAAGAATCTGAAACCCGTGGCCCGTATTGTTGCTTATGCCGATGCCGAGCAGGAGCCGGCCTGGTTTACGACCACGCCCATTCTGGCTACGGAAAAGGTGTTGAAAAAAGCGGGGTTCTCGCTTTCCGATATTGACTATTTTGAAGTGAATGAGGCTTTTGCAGTAGTGGCACTGGCCTATATCAACGCTTTGAAACTGGATGCGGAAAAGGTAAATGTGTTGGGAGGAGCAGTTTCGCTGGGGCATCCGCTGGGTGCGTCCGGAGCCCGGATTATCACCACATTGTTGTCGGCACTGGAAAAAAACAAGGGTAAATATGGTCTTGCCACCATTTGCAATGGCGGGGGAGGGGCTTCTGCAATAATCGTGGAGCGGCTGTAATAATCAGCGGATCAGGACTTTCAGACGGTTGTAAAAACCGGTGCTTTTGAAAGTGAAAGTTTTGTGCAGAATGTAGTTGCTGATAAAGCTGAAACCCATCCCGATCACATAGCATACCATTTCGGTCACATTCACTTCCTTTTTGGCAAAGGGAAACCTGACTTTATATACCTCCATCCCGAAATAGTCGATCAGCAGTTTCGATGAGCCGATGGTAAATGCCCAGGTAATAAACAGGGATACCATCGATACCATCAGGAACTTCACCATTTCGCGGCGAGTCTGATTGCTGCGACGCGCGTCGAATGCAAACAGCTTCGTCAGTGTAAAACCCCACACAAAGCCTACAAGATAAGAAGGCACGATGGATTCACTCCAGGAGATGTTGAACCAGTCCTGAATGAGACTGCTGGAAACTAATTGGATCAATGCACCGGTACCCGCAACAAGAAAATAGGCTATGATATCTTTGGGATTGAAAATCTTGCTTTGCTTTTGTTGGGCCACTGGTGTGATAGTTAGTTAGAAAGGCGTTTAATCGAACGTGGCCCCAATATTAGAAAGAAAATGATCTGGAAACAAAACCAGCCTCTGAATTTGAGTGAATGGATTTTGACCCGAAACAGCGTGGTATGGTACTGTTTTTGTAACCAGATGGTTATAGCTGCTTCCGGTAATGTTGGTCCGGAAAGTTTTGTATAACCCAAATCGGTGTCATTATGAATAAGTTGTGTGTGTTATTACCCTTGCTGCTATCCTCCTTCATTTCTTTTGGTCAGGCTCAAAAATGGGCCGTGGGTTTTGAGGCAGGTGAGCCTATTGCCATCAGTTTGAGGAAATATGGTGACAAGAATGCGCTCGATGTAAGTTTTGGTACCTATTTGGGAATGTTCAAGGGAAAGGATAATTATAAAGTCAGTAACGACGACCTGGGCGGGTTGGGCGTGATGTTGAATGTGACCTATCTGTGGTACGCGCCATTGTTCAACGGGCGGATGAGTGCCTACGCCGGTCCGGGTGTGCAGATCAACTCCCGCAGGTACTACCCCGACCGTAATGTGAGATCTGTTTATACGACCAATATCTCGACCGGCCCGTCTGCAACTGCCGGGCTCGAATTCTTTTTCGCCCAAAAACCGACGTCATTTTTTATCGAAGGAGGCGGTTACCTTGAATTTATCCCCAAATTCTTTTACTTTAATCCCGCGCTCAGCATAGGTTTGAGGCATAACTTTTAACGGGATATCCAGTGAAAAAACTTTATATAGGGGCTGCGATGGTTGCATGGGTAGCCGTCGGTAGCTCGTGCTCGGCAACATTGCAGCGCCGGTATGACCAACGCCATGGTACTTCGTCGGCAACGCCCGCATCCGATCGCTCTACCCGCACAGGCGAGAGTGACCGGGATACCCAGTCGGGGGATGTCGCTTACAGAAAGGATTATGACCGGGTTGCAGACGGTAATGCAGGAGGCAATACCGCCCCTGTGGCCCATGGTAATGCAGATTACAATCAGCGTACGTTGAACCAATATGCTGAAATGGATAAGCTGGGAGAAATAGTGCTGTACGAACTGGACATACTTGACAACCGCTACAACAACCTTCTGAGCGAATACCGGAACGCGAAACCTTCGGCCCGCCAGGTTATGTCGATGGATCTGGACAAGATCAGCGACGACCGGCTTATACTTTACAAGGCGTACGTCAATATCTACCGGAATGGGAAAGCCGACTGGGTAACGGTGAAGAAGGATGTCGAAAACACACTTCGGTCTGTCAGGAAGTAACGAAAAAGCAACTTTACCAGCCTGCGCCTTGGGTGTTGGTCTTCACCCTGCACACATAGCCATCGACGGTCATGTATAATGTGGAGCCATCGTTTCCCCAGGCGCAGTTGGAGGTGAGTTCCCCCATTTCGATCCTTCCCAGCAGTTTCCCCGTGGGACTGAGGATAATCATGCCGCCGGGGCCTGATGACCAGAGATTACCGTCTTTATCGATTTTAAGCCCGTCTGGCAATCCCGGCAGACCGCCTTTACCCATCGCGGTGGCATCATAAATCAACCTGCCCTTACCTGCATTGCCGTTCGCATCGATCGGGTAAGCCATCCAGATCGCCTTTCCCGGGTCCGATTGCGCTACATATAATGTTTTTCCGTCGGGTGAAAAAGCCAGACCGTTCGGGCGGCTCAGGTCACTTACCTGCATAGTCACTTTTCCGTCTTTGTCGATGCGGTAAACGCCAAATTGCGGGATTTCGCGGGTCGGGTCTTCATGTTTTTTGGCAAGGCCGTACGGAGGATCGGTAAAGTAATAGTCGCCGTTGCTATGTTGTACCACATCGTTGGGGCTATTGAAGCGTTTGCCTTCGAAGTGAGCAGCCAATGTGATCTTGCCCCCTACATTCAGCGGCATGGCGGAAATGCGACGATCGCCGTGCTCACAGGAAACCAGGCGCCCCTTGTTGTCGATGATCAGGCCATTGCTTCCCGGTTCATCGCTGTAAACGCCGCGTCCTGTATATCCCGACGGTTCTAGAAAAACTGAGAGTCCTTCCTTTTCATCCCATTTGTAAATCTTGTTTTTAGGCACATCGGAGAACAGGAGATAGCCGCCGTCCCTGACCCATACAGGCCCTTCCGACCATTCGAAGCCCGAGGCGAGCACTTCGATCCTGGCACTTTTGGGCAACAGTTTTTCAAAGGATGGATCTTCATAAATGATCTTTCCCATTGTGGGGTAGGACTTCTGGGCCATGGCAGAACATGTCAGTATGACGAACAGGCAAAACGGAATAATTCCAGTTTTCATAAACGGAGCATTGAAGAACCGACGGAGATTTAAACCAAAAAGAACCGGATCCCTTATTCCCTACTGATCGGCGTTTATCGGTGCTGCGAGGATCAGGGTGGCGTAAGGAGCAAGGGTGTGGTTTTGTAGCGCATTTTGCCGGGCCGGGTCCGTTGAAAAAACAATCTGTTTAAAGCCAGACTTATCAGCTGGTAATGTTATTTCCAGGGGTGACGCGGCGAGATTATGAATGATAATCAGCGACCGCTCCGCATGTGGACGCAAATAGGCAAGGACCTCTTCATGGCCAAGATCCAGAGACAGGAGGTTGGGAGCCAGCACCTGGCTCAGGGCCGGTTCGCTTTTTCGGAGGGCGATTAATGTTTTGTAGTGGTTAAAAACAGATCCCGGATCAGTCATTTGAACGGAAAGCGGCTGTAAGGTTTTAAGCGTCGTGAATTCGGGTTGAATCCAGCTTGCACGCTGCGGATCGTTTTCGAGCTCCGACCAGAGGAATGGTTCCCGGATGTATGGGTCGGGTTTGCTGCCTAGCATTCCGATTTCTTCACCATAATAAATATAGGGTTGGCCAGGGAGGGTCAGCAGAATACTTGCCGCCAGTTTGATCTTCCCGATATTACCCGCCACCACACTGCCGATCCGTTCCTGGTCATGATTGGTGAGCATAATGGCGTCTATGAAAAGCGGATTGTATTTTTGAAACAATACAAAACTGGCCATAAGTTTAGGAATGAGCCCTTCGTTTTTCTCTCCGGTCAGGATACGCTGTAACGCAAAACTGAGGTCGAAATGGAACGCGGCATTGAGGTGCCGGAAGTAGGGGGCGACTTCTTCGGTTTCTGCCCACACTTCGGCCACGGTAAATGCACCCGGTTTGGATTCATTCACTACCCGCGAAAAAAACTCCCAGAAACCGACGTTCATCTCCTTTTCCCAGGTCGGGTAAATGTGCCTGGCGGCATCGAGGCGAAAACCATCCACACCGACGTCGTTCAGCCAGAACCGTACTATTTTGGCAATTTCTTCCCGCAGTGCTTCCGAATGATAGTTGAGATCGGGCATTCCTTTGTAAAAGAGCCCGTAGTATTTCTCGTCGTCTCCCGGATTTTCGTGCCACGGGCAAACCACCTGGGAATCATCCGAGGTTTGCCGCTCCGAAATACCGAGCTCGTCGATTTGTGCCTCTGTCATCCACCAGTAGAAATGGCGGTAAGGATTGTCGGGGCTTTTGCGGGCCT
This sequence comes from Dyadobacter ginsengisoli DSM 21015, assembly GCF_059568735.1. Lineage (NCBI taxonomy): Bacteria > Pseudomonadati > Bacteroidota > Cytophagia > Cytophagales > Spirosomataceae > Dyadobacter > Dyadobacter ginsengisoli. The sequence goes on along the minus strand of NZ_JCANTY010000004.1, from coordinate 80,786 downwards.
CGGTGAACCAGGGGTGCAGCGTGCTGGTGTGATTGACGATGAGATCCAGGTAAACGGCTATGCCTCGCTTGTGCGCTTGTGTGAGCAGGTTTTTAAAATCATCCATCGTACCTAATTCGGGGTCGATGGCGTAGAAATCGGTTACATCGTATTTATGGTAACTCGGCGAGGGATGGATGGGCGTGAGCCATATCGCCTCTATGCCGAGCGAAGCCAGGTAGTCGAGCTTGGAGATGATGCCTTTGAGATCCCCGATCCCGTCGCCATTCGAATCGCAGAACGAACGCACAAATATTTCATAACAAACCCTGGGAATATGTGCTGATTTATCTGCGATCATAACGGAAATGCGGTTTCAACAATTGGTACACCACCTGGGCGGGCAGGCCCATGATCGTGTAGAATGACCCCTCGATTTTTTCGATCCCTACCATCCCGATCCACTCCTGGATACCGTAGGAGCCGGCTTTGTCAAACGGTTTGTAGTTCTCAATATAGTAGTTGATTTCCCAATCTGCCAATTCCCGGAAGTAAACTTCCGCTACGTCGGATGCCGTTTGAATTGTATTGTCCCACAGAAGGCTTACGGCGGTGATGACGGTGTGGTGTCTTCCGGAGAGCATTCGCAACATCCTGAAGGCATCTTCGTGATCGACAGGCTTGGCGAGGATATGGTGATCTGCGATGACGACGGTGTCCGCAGAAAGTATCAGTGCGTCGGGGTGCAATCCCCGGAACTGTTCGGCTTTCTCTCTTGAAATGTAGCCTGCAACTCCTTCGGCCGGGAGATCTGGCGGGTGACTTTCGTCGGTCGGGAGTACGCTGACCGTGAATTCGAAGCCGGAATCCTGTAATAACTGTTTTCTCCTGGGGGAATTGGAGGCGAGGATGAGCGGCTTGGTTAATTGAATCATATTTTATTTTTCATTGATTGTCAGTGATCTGTGTTTAATTTTTAGGCTTTTCGGAAAGTTTCTAAAAATATTTTGCACACCACTGAACTATTCTCTCAATAATAGATGTTTCTACATTAAATGTATATACATAATTATTTACATTGAACTAATACCGGCTATGTCCATTGAAACTGATATAAAGCAAAAAAAATTTCGAAGCCCATATCAAAGGTTGGCATTAAACCTGGTTTATACCACCAACTGGCTCGAATATAAGCAGCTTGAATTTTTCAAGGAGCATGATATCACTGCGCAGCAATATAATGTGCTGAGGATCCTGCGGGGCCAGCAGTCGAATGCGATCAAGGTGAGTGACATTACCGAGCGGATGCTGGACAAAAATTCGAATACGTCGCGACTGGTGGATAAGCTATTGGCCAAAAACCTGGCTAAGCGTACGTCTTGTCCGAGTGACAGGAGGGCGGTGGACGTTGTGATTACGGAAGAAGGGCTTGACCTGCTGAAAATGCTTGACCCGTTCATTGAGGAATGGGAGAACCGTTTCAACATCATTACTCCGGAAGAGGCAGACCAGATCAGCGCGTTGCTGGACAAGCTGCGGGAGGCGGAACATTAAACTTTAAAACACAATTAACACAATCCATAAATCAATTCAATTTAAATGAAAACTACAATGAAATCCGTTAAATTTTTTGTTGCATCTCTTGCCGTAGCTTTGTTTGTATCTTCTTCTGTTTCAGCAGATAATGACAAAAAAGCTACTAACCTGAAAGTGAACACCTCTAAAAGTGAACTGACCTGGCTGGGTAAAAAAGTAACCGGCGAGCACACCGGTAAAATCACTTTGAAAGAAGGTACGATCACCCTGGATGGCGCAAAACTAACCGGTGGTAAATTCGTTGCCGACCTGAACAGCATCACCTGTACTGACCTTACCGACAAAGAGTACAATGGTAAACTGATCGGCCACCTGAAATCGGATGATTTCTTCGGTGTGGAGAAACACCCGACTGCTACTTTCGTGGTAACGAAGGCAACTCCTAAGGCAACAGGTGTTTACGATGTAACAGGTGACCTGACGATCAAAGGCATTACCAAGCCGGTAACTTTCCCTGTAACTGTAAAAACTACTGCCGCCGGTGCAGAAGCTACTGGTAAACTGGTCGTTGACCGTTCTAAATACGACATCAAATACAACTCGAAATCATTCTTCGATAACCTGGGCGACAAAATGATCAACGACGATTTCTCTATCGACGTGAAACTGGTTGCCGGTAAATAATTACCGCGGACGGTTGCCTGGTATCAACCGTCTGCTTTGTATGACCTGAATGTTGAAAGAACCTGTCCGTTTTGGGCAGGTTCTTTTTTTATCAGCTATTGAAGTCGCGGTATTGGGGGAAATCGTCAATGAAATGGATCCGGCCCTTCACAGCCTGGAAGCAATAGTGACTCATTCCGTTGGTAACGGCCAGGTATTGAGGTTGTAAGGTGAAATTGTAGCGACTGATCTGAGCAAATGTGGCTTCGGTAACATTCACGAACGGTGCTTTGCATTCGACCAGCAGGAATGGCAATGCGTTGTTCGAAAGTACCATAATATCGGTACGTTTGGCCAGCGTATTGTACTGAAGGCCGGTTTCGATCGCGAAGAGGGATTTCGGATAACCGTAATGCGTAATCAGCAAATGGATGAAATGCTGGCGTACCCATTCTTCGGGTGTGAGCATGACGAATTTCCTGCGTATAATGTCGAAAATATGCGGTTTCCCGTTTACCTGCTTAACTTTGTACGCAAATCCGGGAAGATTCAATGATTCCATAAAACGAAGATAGTCATCACCGGATACCTCGCCAACAAACCTGCCGAATTCATGAACACCAAGGAACAAATCGTCGAAAACTGGCTCCCACGCTATACGGGTACGCCTGTGGAGGAATTTGGAAGCTATATATTGCTGACCAACTTCGGGAATTATGTGACTATGTTCGCCGAGAAATTTGGTGTGGAGATCAAAGGGCAGGGCCGGGCGATGCAAACGGCCACAGCGAAGGACATTACCATTATTAATTTTGGAATGGGAAGCCCCATGGCTGCCACTGTCATGGACCTGTTGTCGGCTATCGACCCCAAAGCGGTGTTGTTTTTAGGCAAATGCGGCGGGTTAAAGAAGACACAGGTAGGAGATCTGATCCTACCCATCGCCGCTATTCGGGGAGAGGGTACCAGCGATGACTACATGCCTTCTGAAATCCCGGCACTGCCTTCTTTTCGCTTGCAAAGCACCGTTTCTGCCAGCATCAAAAAACACAAACTGGATTACTGGACCGGCACTGTTTATACGACCAACCGCCGGATCTGGGAACACGACGACAGCTTCAAGGAATATCTGAGAGAGGTGCGCGCAATGGCGATCGATATGGAAACGGCGACGATTTTTATTGTCGGTTTCGCCAATTCCATTCCCCATGGCGCATTGCTGCTGGTGTCGGACAATCCGCTGGTGCCGGAGGGCGTCAAAACGGAGGAAAGCGATAAAAAAGTTACGTCCAGCTATGTGAAGCAACACCTGGAAATCGGTATCGAGGCGCTTACGGAACTTGCCCGTTCGGGAGAGTCGGTGAAGCACCTGCGGTTCGAGAACTGATATTGGTCATACAGCCACAGGGAACCCGATCCGGTAAATTCGGGGTTGTACTGCCGGTAGGCCCATGAATCCCGGCCGATCAACCTATGGAAAACCTGACATTATATGAGCGCATTGGTGGTGACCTGGCGCTGAGACAACTCACCGATAAATTTTACGACCTGGTATTTGAGCACGAGCTCATTTCCAGACTTTTCAAGAGCGATAAGGATCTTATCAAGGAAAAACAGCGCCTTTTTCTCACCCAATTCCTCGGAGGTCCGCAGTTATATTCCGATGTGTACGGACATCCGATGATGCGTGCGCGCCACATGCCGCATACCATCACCGAAGACGATGCCGTTGCCTGGCTTCAATGCATGGCCGCGGCTGTTGGCGAATTACCGATCAGCAAAGAACTCAAGGATGAGTTGTTCGACCGGTTTCCGCGGACGGCGTTTTTTATGGTGAATAGTTAACAATCTTTTCTACATCACGTTACCTTTTCAGCATTCTTTCGTCTAAATAGTGTTCCATATTTGGGAACATTGTATTTTTGTTTTCCATGCCAGATGAAAAGAATTTTTGCCAAAGGAACGCTCCGTGATTTTTGGGAAAAACACCCCGAAGTTGAGCAGAAGCTGGTATTTATCCGATTTATTGGCTCGCATGAAGAATACGACAAAATTGACGCTAATTCGATTTGACCATGCTGAAATTGATCAAAACAGAGGAGGAGTATAACGTCGCATTAAAGCGACTGAGAGAGCTTTTTGATGCGCCAATCGGCACGGCGGAAAGCGACGAGGCTGATGTACTGGCCTTGCTGGTCGGTGCATATGAAGATGAACATTACCCGATAGAACCACCGGACCCGATTGAAGCGATCAAAATTCGTATGGAAGAAATGCAGCTTAAACAGGTCGATCTTGTGGAAGAAATGGGAGGGAAAAACCGGGTATCGGAAGTTTTGAATAAGAAAAGAAAGCTGAGTATTGAAATGATCAGAAATCTTTCAAAACGCCTTAATCTATCCCTACATATCTTGATTCAAGACTACCAGCTGGCACAGTAATGTAACGGCCCGCTTCATGTCGAATTAAGAATTCTTTACCTTTGCGGCATGAATCTGAAAGAGCATTTGATACCATACCCGGTTCTGGAAATTGTTACAGCGGCTGCCAGGGAGCTGGGTGTGGAAGCCTATATCATCGGAGGGTTCGTCAGGGACCTGATACTCAAAAGGAATAGCAAGGACATCGATATCGTTTCCATCGGAAGCGGCATTGAACTGGCCGAGATGGTGGCCAACCGGCTGGGACCCGATGTGTTTGTGAGTGTTTATAAAAACTTCGGCACGGCCCAGATCCGTCAGGGCGACCTGGAAATAGAATTTGTAGGGGCCAGGAAGGAATCCTATCGGTCCGAATCACGGAAGCCGGCGGTAGAAGATGGCAGCCTGGCCGACGATCAGAACAGGCGCGATTTTACGATCAATGCCATGGGGATCAGCCTTAATGAGAGGACGTTCGGTGCGCTCGTCGATCCGTTTGAAGGAATAAACGACCTCCGCAAAAAGATTATCCGAACGCCACTCGATCCGGAGATTACATTTTCCGACGATCCGCTTCGTATGATGCGCGCGATCCGGTTTGCCAGCCAGCTGAATTTCGACATAGAACCCGACACCTTTGATGCGATCATCAAAATGAAGGAACGCATTGCGATCGTGTCGATGGAGCGCATTTCCGACGAACTGAATAAGATCATTCTTTCCAAAACACCCTCCTACGGGTTCAAGTTACTGTATCATGCAGGGCTATTATCGATCATTTTCCCGGAAATGGTGGAGTTGCAAGGCGTAGAGCATATCGAAGGGAAAGGGCATAAGGACAATTTCTACCATACATTACAGGTGCTCGACAATGTGTCGCAGGTGTCGGACGACCTCTGGCTGCGCTGGGCGGCTATATTGCACGACATTGCGAAGCCGGCTACCAAGAAGTTCGATAAGCGGAACGGTTGGTCGTTTCACAATCATGAAGAGGTGGGCGCGCGTATGGTGCCGGTGATTTTTCGGAGGATGAAGCTGCCGCTGAACGAGAAGATGCGTTTTGTGAAAAAGCTGGTGCGGCTGCATTTGCGCCCTATTGTGTTGTCCAAAGAGGATATTACCGACTCTGCGATGCGGCGTTTGCTGGTAGAGGCAGGGGAGGATATCGAATCGCTGATGAATCTTTGCCGGGCTGATATTACCTCCAAAAACCCCGATAAAGTGCGGCGGTTCATCAGTAATTTCAATCTGGTCGAACAGAAGCTTAAGGACCTGGAGGAACGGGATAAACTGAGGAATTTTCAGCCGGTGATAACCGGGGAGATGATCATGGAGGCGTTCGGTCTCAAGCCTGCACGCGAGGTGGGTGTGATCAAAGAAGCGATAAGGGAGGCCATTCTGGAAGGGATTATTCCCAACGAGCATGGGCCGGCATTTGCATTCATGATCAGTGAGGGAGAGAAAATGGGTCTCAGACCGGTGTAAATCAGATTTTTTGCCTGATACCCGTTGTGGCCTGCGCTAATTTGATATTTTTGCAAACTTTTTAATCTCCTCATAGATACATTCCATGGAAAACGCCCAGTTCAAACGTTTTTTCGGTTCATTGCTTACCATTTTAGGTATTGCAGTCCTGTTGTTTGCCTGCATCGCATTCTTGTCCGATAAGCCGGTTTTAGGTCTGACCGTTTCTAAATGGGAGTCGGTGGTGCCGTTTCTGGTGGGTACTGTCTTTTTATTGACGGGCGTAAACCTCGTAAAGGGCTAAGCACTGCGTATCAGTGCACCGCCTACGGTGCATTCCAGGCACCGGCGCTGCGAACAGTAAACGTTGCTCCATTCGATCAATGCCTGGGAGTCGGCGGCAGTTTTTACACGCATATCCAGGGAGGCCCAGGCGCGGGTGATGCGATTGTTTTCAGCCGGTATTTCAGAAAGCCAGTAGATCGCCTTGTCCATCAGCTCCGGTTGCTGCCTCAGCTTGGAATAGGCTACCAGCAGTGGCACTGCGGCATTGATGATCAGCAGATCTGCCGCCCCGGAACCCATCACCGGAACTTTCGCGCGCGCTTTCTTGGCAAACAGATAATGCTCCCGCCAGTAAGCCGATTGTTCGATCTGGAATAAGCTTCGCAATTCTCCAAAACTTTCGGACGTCACGAAGCGGTTGAGAAACCCGCCCGAATTGCTCAACAGGCTGGCAAACTGTGCCATTCGAACAGTCGGAAATCCTGCTGGCCGGAGTTTTGCGTATTTCCATTCGTGGGGTGCCATCGTATGGGGGTGTAATTGATATTTGGCACCCAAAAACCGAAATTCTTTCTGCAACTGCCTGACATAAATATCGGGAGAATTGTCGGCCAGCAACCCCGCGCAGCCAAACAGCAATGCCTCAATCTGAATAAGCCGGTCGGCATGTTTACGGACCAGCTTCCAGGGCAGGATGCCGGTGAGCCGTTGAAAAGGGGCATCATTGAGTTTAAATCCCAAATGCCTGCCCAGCCACTGGTAGGTAGTTTGATCCCAGTCATTTTGATTGACTTCCAGTAATTTGGAAACCTCCCGGGCTTTCCGGTCAAGTCTCTCCAGTAAAACCCTGTCGAGCATGGAATATTTCAGGATTGGGTCGGCGCTGGCGAAGAGTTTCGCGCAGGGGATCGTTTCCTGTTCATCCTGCAAACTCCTGTATCTTTCCAGTACCGCTGCTTTTACTAACCCATTCAATGACAGCGTAGGGACCGGGGTGCCGTCCTTTCGCATCGCCGGTTTGTCATTTTCCCAAACCACATGCAATATTACCCCGTCGTAGGCGGCATTCCGTTCGTGGGCGTGCAAAAACCAGTCGGAGCTTTTGATATGGATTTCAATGCTTCCTATCCATAACACGCCGTCGATAACCAGGCGCGCCTCGGAGAAGTCGGGGCCGGCGTTGCTGTTTCGCTGACCGGGCCTGATGACGGAAAGCGGGAGTTTTTCGTCGGTAGCGAGCCCCGTCTTTTCGAAGTACTGGAACCTCCAGATAAAACCGAGTAAATCTTCATGCATATACAGCGCTGTCGAAAAATTTGGTGATTAAGGCATTTATTTCTTTGCCTAAACCTGATTAGTTTCTGTTCTTTGTACGCTGTTTTTGTTACTTGGTTTCTTTTTGTAGAAGTAGAAAATTTTTATGCTCCGCCGTCTGCAATTTATTGCGCTCAGAATTCTTATTGCTTTTTTTGTCATTTCGATCGTTTGGGTGGTTATTTTAAGATTTTTGCCGATCTGGGTTACACCCTATATGATTTCGCGGAAGATCGATGCATTCAAGGCCGATGAGGACACCGGGATATACCATGACTGGGAGCCTTATGAGAATATTTCGAAGGAAGTGGCGTTAGCGGTGGTCGCATCGGAGGACCAGAACTTCCCAAGGCACTGGGGATTTGATTTCGATCAGATTTACGATGCCATGACCGAGGATCGGAAACGGGCACGCGGGGCCAGCACCATTTCACAGCAGGTTGCCAAAAACGTTTTTCTGTGGCACGGACGAAGTTATGTCCGGAAAGGCTTGGAAGCGTACTTTACGGTTCTGATAGAGGTTTTGTGGAGTAAGGAGCGAATCCTGGAAGTGTATCTCAATGTAGCTGAAATGGGGAAGATGACATTTGGCGTGGAGGCGGCCTCATTGCGTTACTATAATAAATCTGCTAAACGGCTTACCCGCTACGAAGCAGCGCGGATAGCCGCTGTTCTCCCGAACCCTATTCGTTTTTCGGTACAAAACCCTTCCGGATATGTAAATAAGCGCACTAATCAGATCGTGCGGCAAATGCGCTATCTGGGCGGGCAGAAGTATCTCGCTGACCTTTGAGCCAGCTTACGCTGCAAGTGCACATTCATCAAATTTTGATTTACTACTCACGTCCCCTTTCACCTGGCCTGGCGCTTTCCCTGGACGACCGGGGAGTGGCCTGCTGCTGCGGCTGACGTGTCGACGGCCTGGTTGCAGGTCGCGATGTTTCCGGCCTTGACGGCGCGGGCCTCGCAGGTGCCGGCCGGTTAGGCGAAGGACGGGAGACCTCGGGCCGGGTTACTGCGGGACGGGAAGTACCTGGTCTTGTTACCGCAGGGCGTCCGGTTTCAGGGCGGCTGTTGCCATTCCCGGGCCGGGTGACCGACGGACGGGAATTTCCCGGTCGCGTGGTGACCGGCCGGCTGGCGCCAGGGCGACCGGGGCTTGGTCTGATCACCACGGGCCTGCCAGCCTTATCAAAGTTTGGCAAACGTTCCCGGGTGGTGGGAGCTTTGGGATACCTTTTGACGAACAATGCCGATCCCTGCCGTGCTGCCGACGGGCGCGAGTAGGTGTTGCGATAGTCGCCCCGCGTGTAGCGTGTACGCACGATCATCGAGCGGGAGCGATAATTGCCGCCATAGTAGCGGTTATGCCAAACCGGATTGCGGTACGACGGCCAGCGACGGAAATGGCCATTGTAATAGTAATGCCAGTGGTAATGGTAGCCATAGTAATAGTGCCAGTATCGCGGCCTCCATGGTTGCCAGTAGCTGGGATAGTAATGCCATCTCCATGGTGAATGCCAGATCACATATTGCGGGACGAAAATAAACCGTACAACAGGCCACGCCGAGACATAGGTGACATTCTGCTGAACGCTGGACCGTTGCACTTCACGGTTTCCGGAGTAGCCGGGATTAGGGGTTTCCGAAACAGCGCCTGATTGGGAATTGGGTTCGATAATATAGTCTTTTCCATACAGGTCCTCATCGCCCACCAGCTGTATCCACACTTCACCGTCTTCTTTTTTCTCCACATAGAAAGCCGCCACATCCTGATCCTCCGTTTGGCTTACCGCAACTTTGAGCGTGATGGTGTGAAGGTTGCCATCGACATTGTCCTCCACCCGGATATAGTCTGTCTGCTCGTCGCCATCCAGGTCCAGATTATTGATCTCTGAGTCTTCCTCATTCAGTTTTCTTTCAAAACCTTCCAGTGTTTCGGACTCCTGGAACAACTTCAGGACAGCATACAAATTGAGATTATCCCCGGGAAGATCCAGTTTTTCCTCTTCTGCCTGTGCGCGTGAGGTGCCCTGGCCAAGCAGGAGAACGGCGAGTATGGTGAAAATGAGGTTTTTCATAGTTGAGCATGTTTGGAGCAAGGTATCGAATTAGTTTATTTAACCCAAACTCTGTTGGACATCGCCTTAATGACATTCCGGTTGTCAGGGGTACGTGCCAACTGAATACAACTCACCAGTATGGCGGCAACTTTCCATACGGGGGTATCCAACGATCCGGTGACTTCGGTAGAGCGATCAAAGGACGTGTACGCTATACCGGGAGTTCTTCGCCGGAGCACATTCGAATCGACGCAGGTTGCCCTGTGCTTCGTTTAGGCTAGATACCGATAAGTCAATGCTGATAACCTGCCACTCAACGAATTCCTATCTATTCAGTTAAAGCGGTGATTTTTGATTTTTGCTTTAACTGTAAATGATAAACATGCTATGAAAATGACAAAAATCTGGGTCGGCCTCGCGATGCTGACCGGTGTTTTGATGCCACAATTTCTCCGGGCACAAAACGTGACGCTCAACATCAATGCAGCCCAGCCTTTCATTTTGAACGGGGAAACGGGCTTTCTGGATGTGTACTTATGTAACACGGACCAACTGGATATCGCTGTTCCTCCCAATCGTATTCGGGTGCTTGCAAGTTTCCCGACCAATCTGGTTATTGAAGGGATAACGAACGAGGATGGTACTGAGGCGCTGGATTTTGATGTCCTTTTTACGAACAACGACGACAGTGAAGGCGCACACGATATAAATGTGCAATACAAACCGGCCCTCGCCAACCTGACCTGCGTCACATACCGCATACGTGTGAAAGGTAAAGGCGTAGGTACGGGCCCGATTCTGGCCAGTTTGAGTTTCGCGATGCCAATCAACAACAATACCGGGGACGATAACAGTACCTCAAGTATAGCGGTGCAGGTTAACCTGCCCGTCACTTTGAAGGATTTTAATGCAGAGCGCAAGGAAAACAGCGCTTTTTTGAGCTGGTCAACAACCGATGAAGTGAACAGCGACCGGTTTGATGTGCAACGCAGTGTCAATGGCAAGGACTGGGCAACCATTCAAACTGTACAAGCCGCAGGAGAAAGCAACCTGACGCGCGATTACAGCGCAGTAGACGAAAAGCCGCTCGAGGGCGAAAACCTCTATCGCCTGAAAATGATCGACAAGGACAGCAGCACTGCATTCAGCAGCGTGCGGAGCCTGAAGTTCGAGGGAGTCCCTACAAAACTTTACCCAAACCCGGTAACAGATTTTCTGCACCTCGAGAGCAGTGACTGGGAAGCGGTTTCAGCGGTAACGATATATAATGTGAATGGACGGGCTGTATACAAGTCCAGCACAAAGCCCGAGTCCACGATTGATATCCGTTCTCTATCCCCGGGTGTTTACAATGTCAAAATCAGGAAGACGGGCGGGACGGAAAGCAGTTACCGCATTGCGATTGCTAAATAGTTGATCCATTCACTTATATCTGCTTGTAAAATGAAAGCGACTTTACCTTTATTGATATGCACATTCCTTTTGTGCTCGCTATGTGCGGATGCGCAGCAATTCTCCCCAACCGCTGGTGGGACATGCTATAATTGTCATCCAGCGAATTATACTATGGACAAATCGCCTAGTATATCGGATGTCTGGAATCCCTTGGGAAGTTTAGATGACAAATGGAATCTTCCAGGTTTCCTTTTGCCAATTCCTCCATCTTCTTATTCGCAGAGCTTACCTTCAGGTCAGGGAAAAAATTCATTTGTTACATTAAAGACCTCGACGGGTATTTATGATGATAAATTATACATTACCATTACCGGTTTTATTGTTGGTAAAACATATGAATTCCGTTATAGCGTACTTTCTGCAAGTGTACACTACGAGGCGGGAAACAACTCACCTTTCGGAGAATCTGCAACAATGGATATTGTTACTGTTAACCAAAATCCTGTGGCATCACACACAACTAATTTTCCCGCAGTTAATCGAAACAAATGGATTGATAATGTAATTACTTTTGTACCATCAGCATCGACTCTTCAATTTAGACTTTCCGGCGAGACATCCGGAGCATCGGCAGGCTATGTAAATTTCTCTATCGATAAATATCCGTTTGATTGTATGCTGCCTAACACACAGGTTGAAATGGGGAGAACATCATTTGAGACCATATTCCCAGGCGATAAGATGGACTTGTATACTGTTCAAATTAAAAGTCCCACCCCGGAAACAGGTGAATTGGTCTGGAAGTTAGGCTCTCTGTCAACAGAGCCAACTTTGACGGCGGACGAAGCTTCTCATGTTCCTATTTCAAATCCAGTAAACGCAGGTAATCAGTACTACTTTCCATTTTATTATGCCAAGGACTTTAATTGTTACAACGTACCAGTGTCGCAACTTGGGGTCCAGTTTATGCACGTTCCAACGCAGGTATCACTAAAAAGTGCATATACCGCAGTGTCATGTACAGAGCCCACCGCGGACTTAACCAAACTGATAGACAATCCAGTAGCCCCGGTTGTCTGGTACACCACTAATAACCATCAACAGGGTACTGGTGTATTCAATCCGCAAGCGGCTCCACCGGGAGATTATTATGCATTTTACTACAATATTGGTAAAGGAGGATTTTCTTTGAATGGTCTATATGGCAAAAGCCTCTCCACTGCATACGTAAAGGTCGAGAACCCGATCATGCCCGGTACGCCCGATTTAGGTCCTACTTTGGATATCAACTCCCTGATTTTTCCTGCGAACGGGAACAAAGATTTTGTTGTGAACATTTTCAACACCGCTGGCAATAGCAACTGCTCAGTATTTTTCAAAATTTTGAAATCACCTGGCTTTACAATTTCATATAGCACCGAGGCAGGCACATCCAACGTGAACGGAGGAGTATTCAATAATAACGACTTCTGGACTTTTTCGGAGGATCCCAGCTTTATCACTGTAACGTCAAAATACGGGATTGCCGCCAATGGCTATTCTGCAATTGGTTTCAAGATTACCCGTAAGGCAAATACACCCGCTAACTCGGCTCAGAACATTACGGTGACGATTCCCCAGCAAGGCGGAGGCGGGGAAATTAATACCACGAATAATGCGGTTATGCGAACTGTAACAGGCATTTAGTTTTTTCGCAAGTGGTTTGAATAGTGGTTCTTTTCAATACATTAAAAGGAACCGCTATTCATATCCTTTCGCGCAATGAGTAGAAACTACGAGAGTAAAACAATCCATCCATTTCACACATTATCGGTTAATCCATGAAAGCGATTTTATCTTTATTTACAAGTCTTCTCCTTCTTTGTTCGCAGCTGGTATATGCGCAGCAATTTTCTCCTACGACGGGCGTGCGGTGCGCAAATTGCGTCCCAGCGAATTACAAAGCTATCGGTACGCCGTTTATATCGGACATACATAGGCCTGGCCTTAATGCTAACTCTCCAAATTATTTTTGGGATATTTATGATAGTCTCGCAGACACTCCTCCATCACTCTATTCACAGCAATTGCCGGCCGGACAAGGTCAGAATTCTTTCGTGTCATTGAAGACATCAGAGGGAGCGCTGAACGACAAACTGTATTTGGATGTAAGTGGATTTGATGTTAATAAGACTTACACATTTAGGTATAGTGTTTGCGCACTTGGTATGTATGACTATCCTGGCCCCGTGTCACCTTATGCAGAATCTGCAACGATGGAAATTGTCACTGTTGGGCAATATCCAATCGAAACGATAGCCTCACAAACTACCGCTTTTGACGTAAACAATATACAGCATTGGACCAAAAGAGTTATTACTTTCAAACCAGCGACCTCAACACTCCGGTTTAGACTTTCAGGTAAAACACCCGGTCAAACGCCTGGCTATGTGCATTTCAGTATCGACAAATATCCGTTGGATTGTCAGCCATCGAATGTTCAGGTTGAATTGGAACAGTCGATTATCGAAACTCCTTTCAAAGGCGATAAACTAGACTTATCCACTGTCCAGATTAAAGGAGCCACACCGGTAAACAATGTAGTTGCCTGGAAGTCGAGTTCTAATTCAACTGACCCCACATTGACTGGATCGCTTTTGTATAGTGCTCCTACATCAAACCTGGATCCTGCCAATTTGAAGCCATACTATGCGTTTTACTATGCTCCAGGCTTAAACTGCTACAATCCAGCTGTTTCCCAAGCACAACTGAATTTCACGTATGTGCCTACTCAGGTGGCGTTAAAAAGTAATTCCGCGTTTATTTCATGTACGGAACCAACTGCCGATCTAACGGCATTGCTCGATAATCCGAAAGGGGGCGTAGTATGGTTTACTACAAACGCACATGCGGGAAGCATGGTACAGAATCCCCAAGCTGTTCCGGTAGGAGATTACTATGCATTCTATTACAGTAGTACAAAGGGAGGGTACTCTCTTCCTTCGAATCAGGTGTCTATTGCACAGGTAAAGGTCATGCCCGGTACGCCTGATCTAGGTCCTACTTTAGATATCAACTCACTAATTTTTCCTGCGAACGGGAGCAAAGACTTTGTTGTGACGATCTATAACAGCGCGGGCAATAGCAACTGCTCTGTATTTTTCAAAATTTTGAAATCACCTGGCTTTACAATTTCATATAACACGCAGGCAGGCACATCCAACGTGAACGGCGGTGTGTTAAATAATAACGATTTATGGACTTTCTCGGAGGATCCCAGTTTCATCACAGTAACATCAAAGAATGGCATTGCCGCCAATGGCTATTCTGCTATCGGTTTCAAGATTACACGTAAGGCAAACACACCCGCCAACTCGGCTCAGAACATTACGGTGACAATTCCGCAACAAGGCGGAGGGGGAGAAATCAACGCCGCGAATAATGCGCTGATGAGGACTGTAACAGGGATTTAATATCTCTTGTAAGTCCTCACATAGCGGTTCCTTTTGATGTATTCAGAAGGAACCGCTACTTTTATTAGGCAGGTCCATTCATAAGGGATGAATGGGATGAGTCTGAATGTTATTTCGCAAAAACCTAAGAGGGATGTGGTCCATGCAAACACTTTGGTTCGAAGTCGCCGTCGTCAGCGTCATCTATGCGGTCGGGAATATTCTGTTCGGGCATTTTGAGGAGCAAACACCCAAGTGGCGGAGAATAGCCAAATATTTGCTGACCATCGCCGTAGTTTTAGTCCTTTCCACTTACCTTGGAAGGACGGTTGCCATGACGTTTCTCGCTGCGTTTGCAGTACCGTTTGCATATATCCACGGTTACTATCTGCCCAAAAAGAAGGGTATCAATGGCTGGACAGGCGAGCCCAAGCGGAAGTATTACGAATTCCGGGGTTGGGATACGAACGTGTTTGATAGAGAGTGAATGCCCGCCGAGGTCATCACAACAGGCCGGATCGTTTCATCTTCATGGTAGTATAAAAATTCGAGGCAAACTGAGCGATGGTGGCTGTCCCCGTCGGGTAACGCGCCATTGTGGTAGAAAAAATAGTCCCTTCCTTTGAATTCGACGATCGCCGGGCGGTTCGTTTCACAACGGAACGGTACTTCGTTGATCACCCCCTTGAATTCCCATGGGCCCATAATGCTTCTGCTCATCACATAAGCGACCTTTTCCGGAGTCTGGTAACCATAGCACAGATAGTACCAGCCATTTCGCTCATGAATATGTGCGCCTTCCTGGAAGCCAGGCAGGTTAATGGATTGGATTTCTCCGTCCAACTCGACCATGTTCTTTTTCAGCTTTACAAAATAGCATTGGCCATTTCCCCAAAACATATACGCGTCACCGTCACGATCTACAATAACCGTCGGGTCCAGGTTCGCTTTTTCGTTCGGTGGGGCCGCCAGCATATCATGGGTGACCAATGCAGAACCGCGGGCATCCACGAAGGGGCCAAGCGGACTTTCGGCCATCGCGACACCGATTGCCTTGCCCGGGACGGAGGCGTGTGAAACCGCTACGTACCAATAGAATTTGTCGCCGGCCCTGATCACCCTGGATGCATAGGCATCGCCCTTGGCCCAGAGGAAGTCGGTCGCATTGAGAAGAAGCGAGTGGTCTCGCCAATGGATCATATCCTGCGTCGAGAACGCGAGCCAGTTGTTCATCATGTATTGATTCACTCCCGGGGGAGCCTCGTCATGCCCGGTGTACAGGTAGAGCGTATCGTCGACCACCAACACGGTGGGGTCGGCGGTGTAGAAATGTCGGATAACGGGGTTGCCATGAAGTTCGTTGAGTACCATAGCCAGCCATTTAAAGGTTTTCACGCCATTGTTTAAAAAGCCATGCCTGGAATCCGCGGGTGTTACTTTCTCACGACGTCCTTGCTGCGTTCCTTAAGAAAACGGTAGTTTCGGTGATGCGCCAGCGAATGGTCCAGCTTTTCGAGCAGCCCTTTACCTTTGAAGGCATACCAATAGCCCTTCAGCAGGTAAAGGCTTACGTAGGATTGCGGGTGATTGCCGATAAACGCAGCAGTCTCGCTCATCAATTGATCGCGCTCCTGTGCCTGCCGCGCGACCCAGTATTGAGCGCTGTCGGCTTGGCTTTTTTTGCGCGCACGAGCCTCGGCCAGAACGAAAGTATCGAGTCTTTTGTCGGAGGGTGCCTGGATCGTGTTTCGGAAAGTCACCCATTCCATATTGCTCCGGGAGCGGGTTACCCGCGATTTCGAGAGGTCAGTCGTGTCAATTCTGATTTCGGTCCCCGGTTCAAAGAAGAAGGTCAATGCGCCTTTCTTCTGAGATACCTGAAACTGGTAGAGATCAGGCAGCAGGTCGGGATCCATCCGCAGATGTGTGGTATCAAACCCCAGTTTAATCGAATGCACTATGGCAGCGAAACCTTTTTCACGCGTCAGCAGAATGGCTTTGCGGTCATTCCAGGCTTTGGGAGCAACGATTTTGATTTTGACGTTTTGCGAAGCGGTGAATCCTGTCATGAGCAGACCCAATAGTAATGCAGCGTAAATTTTGCTCATGGCGGATCGAAACGGAGGTAAACAAGTAACCGGCTGCCGAATATAACAAAAATCCGACAGCCGGTCATCAGAAGACGAAGACCTATTTTATCTCCACCTTCACCAAAACAGGCTGGTGGTCAGAAGGGTACCGCTGGTCTTTTGCGTCGGTGAGTACACCGTATTTCAACACATCGATATTCTTGCTGACAAAGATATAGTCGATGCGGTTTTTCATCGGTGCATCAAACTTGAAACTGTTGAATGTGCCTTCCGGTCCGTAAGGTGCTTCTTTGGTTACGTCGTGTGCGTCGCCGAGGAAGCTGCTGATGGTTTTGATCTGCTCGGTTTCAGGTGTGGAGTTAAAATCGCCGGTCAGGATGGTAGTGGCGTTTCCTGCGATTTCCTTCATTTTCTTCACCATCAAATGACCCGACTGCCTGCGCGCTTCCACACCCTGGTGGTCGAAATGCACGTTGAAGAAGAAGAATTTCTTTTTGGTATTCAAATCCTCAAATTGCCCCCATGAGCAAATGCGGTTGCAGCAGGTAGCGTCCCAGCCTTTCCCAGGTTGATCGGGTGTTTCGCTCAACCAGAAGTCACCCGATTTGAGTAATTTGAAACGATTTTTTTTGTAAAAAATGGCAGAATGTTCTCCGCCTTCCTTGCCATCGTCACGGCCTTTGCCGTAGTAAGTAAATCCGGGAAGTTCGGCGACGTCTTTCAACTGTCCGACGAGTGCTTCCTGAACGCCAAAAATATCGAACTCGTGAAAGCGTACCAGTCCCTTGACATTCTCCTTGCGGTTGGGCCAGGCATTTACACCGTCATTGGGGGTGTTGTAGCGCAGGTTGTAGGATCCTACGTTGATAATAGCTGTTTTCTGGGCAAACGACGCATCGGCGAATGCGAGGAACACCAGCAGGTAAAGGGCAATTTTTTTCATTGGGTATGGATGATGATTGATTAATTATAAAACAAGAGACCCCGGGAGGTCTCCTGTTTTAAATCCAAAAATATGTGTTTCCATGTTAACCCATGATGAATATTCACAGGTTATGGCACATCTACCAGCCGGGAGTCTGCTTGTAGGCACCGTTGCTGCGTGAAATCTCATCCGGGTTCATCGGCCATGCCATGTGCTTGGCAGCGTCGAATTTCCGTGCCGGCCATATTTCCTGGATTTTGTATGTCGAATTAGGATCCGTTTTGTTGTCGTGGATCCGGCCGTGCAATGGCATATTGATCTTGTCGATATCGCCCCAGCGTTTCAGATCGGCCAGGCGGTCGGTCCATTCGCAGGCGAGTTCGACGCGGCGTTCATGTTTGAGGTCTGCGAGCGTAGGCGTTGCAATAGGAGCGAGTCCCACGCGGGCGCGTATCTCGTTGATCGGTGCGGCAGCTTCCGCATTCTTGCCCTGCTTGATCAATGCCTCCGCTTTGAAGAGCAATATTTCGGCGTAGCGCATCAGCGGCAGGTTCAGACGGGTCGAAGGGCCATCCCCATTCTGGTTGATCATCGTGTTGCTTCCCGCGTTTTCGTTGCTGCCATAGCTGTACGGTTCCATATATTTCCGGATCTGGAAGCCTGAGAGACTGTTGGTAGAAAAGTAGGCGCGCTCTTTTCCAAAATAGGTGAATTTGTCGCCGAATTTCAGGATGGTTACTTCCCTTCTGGGGTCCTTTGCTTCATATTCCTCGTACAATTCTTCCGTAGGTTGGAAGTAGCCCCAGCCGTTGAAAATACCCCATCCCTTGTTTTCCAGCGATACACCGGGGAAGATCGATCCACCTTGTATACCTGAGTTGACCGACCAGATGTATTCGCTGGTCCAGTTGTTCTCGATGGTAAAAACAGCCTGGTAATTTGCTGCCGGAGTAGCTTTGCCGGTAATGAGGGCGCGGGCTCCCTCATTCTTGATCCTGTCCGCCAGCTCCGGGATTAATGCCCATTTGGAAGCGTCATATTGTGCCCAGTAAGCGTACGTTTTGACCATATAGCCCCAGGCCGCCGCTTTGTGGGCGCGTCCCTGGTCAGCCGGAGCGTAGGATTGGAACAAAGGCAGCAGGTCAGCCGCTTTTTGAAGGTCGCTGACGATCTGTGCGTAGTTATTGGTTACTGAAGGCAGCTGTGGCGGGATGCGTTTTCCGAATTCAGCGTTTTCAGGCCCATCAAAAGGTACGCCCAGGTCTTTGTGGCCCCAGGAGTAAGCCAGCCAGAAATGCGCGAATCCGCGAATAAAATAAGCTTCGCCCAAAGCCCGGTTTTTGACGGCTTCCGATACGCCTGTCGCCGTAGGAACGCCCTGGATCACCTGGTTGGCCTTGTTGAGCATCCAGTACACATCGTTCCAGCAATTGGCAATGGAACCTTCACGGCCGGTGATGTTGAAATTTTTGATGTTGTCGCTTTCGGCGCGCACGCGGCCGGTTACTACGTCGTCGCTCGCATTTTGCATCCAGAAGAGGTTCCGGCCCCAGGTATTTTCATAGCCCATGGGCGCATACATCGCCGCTACGGCCTTGTTGAGGTCTTCGTCGCTTTTCCAGAAGAATGCGGTGGTGGGCGATCCGTTGGGTTTGGTATCTACCCAGCTTTCCGAACAGGCGGATGCACTTACAGCCAGGACAATGGCAAGACCTGCATTTTTAATGATATTTTTCATATGTTGAAATCTTTGTTGGTCGAATCTTCCAGTTAGAATTTAAGCTTTACCCCAGCCGAATAAACTCTCGCTACGGGATACTGTCCGCCATCGAGGCCCGGTGCGGTGTAGCGGTTGTCGATCAGCTGGCTGCCGATTTCAGGATCCATTCCCGAATATTTGGTGAACGTTAGCAGGTTATCACCGCTCAGGTAGACCCGCAGATTCGCTTTACCCGGCAGATTCTTGAAAGTATAGCCGATGATGAGGTTTTTCAGACGCAGGTAGTTGCCGTTTTCCAGGTACCAGTCGGAATTGGTCGAGAAATTCCTGTTAGGGTCATTCGCACGGATTTTCGGAATGTCGGAATCGCGGTTTGTTTCCGACCAGGCATCCAGGATTTTGTCCCAACGGTTATATCCCTGCTCGGCGCCGTTCAAGGTCGACTGCTTGAATGCATTGAAGATTTTTACGCCACCGACTCCCTGAAAAAACAAACTGAGATCGAAGTTCTTCCAGTTGGCATTGGCAGTAATCCCATAGGTGATTTTCGGAAATGCATTACCCATGTACACGCGGTCGCTGTCGTCGATCTTGCCGTCCTTGTTCTCGTCCACGAATTTGAGATCACCCGCTTTGGCATTGGGTTGGATTCGATCTCCGGCAGAACCCACATACGCCGCAGCTTCTTCGTCAGACTGGAAAATACCTGCATTTTTGATTAGCCAGTAAGAAAAATACGGCTGTCCGACGGTCGAACGGAAGGGAACCAGAATGCTGCGCCATGCGTCGCCGTGCGTCCAGACGGAGTTAGGATTGGTGTCGATGTAATCCACTCGGTTTTTGAGCGTAGCAAAATTTCCGCCGATTTCGTATCCGAAGTCGCCCAAATTGTCGCGCCAGCTGGCGGCAAATTCAAATCCTGTATTCCGGATCTTTCCCTGGTTAATGAAAGGAGCACCGTAACCGTTGGTGTTGGTCCATTCGGTATCCTGTTGTTTGATCAGGTCATAGGTTACCTTATTGAAATAGTCGGCGGTAATCGTCAGTTTTTCCTTTAAGAAGCTCAGGTCGATCCCGAAATCGGTTTGTTGGGAAGTTTCCCAGGACAGCTCCGGATTGAACCTCGCATTCACATAGGACCCATTGCTGATCGGAGCGCCGTTGCCAACCTGGTAGGTCGTGTTCGGCGTCAGCACCGGGTAACCGTAATATCTTCCGATAGAACCGATGTTGCCGATGCGTCCCCAGCTGGCTCTGAATTTGAACAAATCAATCCCTTTTACATTAAAAAACGGTTCGGAACTCAGTTTCCAGGCGCCAGTGAAGCCCGGGTAGCCTTTGGCGCGGTATCCGTCGGCAAGGCGTCCGGCGATGTCGTAACGGTAGCTGGCAGTCACGAAATAACGGTCGGCCCAGCTGTAAGAAAGACGTCCCACGTAAGATGCGTTACGGTCTTTCCATTCGTCGTCAGTGGGTCTGTTTTGGTCAAAAACCGATGCATTGACAAAGAACTGCGCCCAATCCGCCTCGTTTTCAAAGCCACGGGCTGCAATGCTGAAATTGCGCTCGCCATTTTCCTGTGCGGTCATCGACACCATCGCGCCTACATTATGACGGCCGAAAACGCGGGCGTAATTGGCCGTATTTTCCCAGATCCAGTGATAACCGCGTCGGGTGGAATAGGAGAGCGTATTCTGATTGTTCGGCTTGCCGGGCTCCGTCCTTTTGGGTTCAAAGCTTTTCCAGAGCGCGCTGTTCTGGCGGTAGCTGAAACGGCTTGTGTAACTGAGGCCCGGGATGATTTCAGAAATACCGAGCTCGGTCACGGATTGCATATCGTTGCTTTTGTTGAAGGGACGGTTGCGGAGCAGCGTTCCTACCGGACTGATGGCGTCACCATGGATACCCAGGTATTGCGAATCGCGGGGGCCAACACCTCCAAAACTGCCGTCGTCATAGTAAGCGGCGGCCGAACGTGGCATGTAAATGGCCGACAGGACGGTCCCACTGTAGCCGCTGGTGGTTCCGGTGCCGCGGTTGTCGTTGTTATTGTAAAAAAGCTCCTGACGCAGTTTGATCTTATCCGTGAATTTGTACACCGCATTGAAGCGCACAGATAGGTTTTGCGCATAGGTGTTGATCAGTGTACCCTCGTCGCGCTCATAGCGTCCTTGCAAAAGAGTCGAGAATTTATCGGTACCTGCATTGAAGCTCAGGTTATGGCGCTGGATCACACCCGTTCTGAAAATTTCGTCGATCCAGTCGGTACGCGTCACCTGCGCGTATGGGTTCTTGGTGGCATCCCAGCCATCCAACGGAGCAAGGCCTGCATTGGTGTAAGCCAGGTTGGATACTCTGGCTTCATCCTGCGCATTCAATGACTGCGGTAGTTTCCAGGCATTTTTTATGCCCATAAAACCACTGTACTCGATACTGGGCTTGCCCTGGGCCGCCTGGCGCGTCGTGATGAGGATTACACCTGCCGAACCCGAGAATGCACCATAAATGGCCGCGGATGCGGCATCCTTCAAAACGGTGATCGATTCGATGTCGGCCGGGTTGTAGGGCGCATTGGGAACGCCATCCACGACGTAAAGAACGCTTTCACCCCCACGCGAGCCAGTTCCGCGAATCGTAATGTTGGGCGACTGGTCCGGGTGACCGCCGTTGCTGATCGCGGTTACACCGGCCACTTTCCCCTGGATCATACTTCCCACATTCAAAACCGGACGGTTTTTGATCTGGTCCATGTCGGGTACAGTGGAAACGGCGGCCGAGAGGTCTGCTTTTTTCGTGGTACCATAACCGATCACGACCACTTCTTCCAGCGATTTGGTATCCGTGAGGAGCGTTACATCGATTTCGGATTGATTAGCCACATTTACTTCCTGCGCAATGTAGCCCACGAAGCTGAAAATCAACTGAGCTTCCGAACCTGGGATTTCAATTTCAAATGCCCCCGTCGCATCGGTGGAGGTTCCGAGCTGTGTTCCTTTGACCACAACACTCACACCGGGAAGAGCCTCCCGGGTGTCCGATGCGATGACCTTCCCCCTGATGAGCCTGTCGGTTTCTTCTTCATTACCCAATACATCGAAAAGGCTGGTCGGGTCATTGGTAGCAGGCTTGGTTGCCTGTTTTTTGTTGAGGATAATGTAATCTTTCGAAACCGAATAGCGGATGTTGAGGGGTGTCAGCAACTGTTCGAGCACTGCTGAAAGTCGTTGATTTTCCACTGCGAGGCTTACCCGCTGGTTCCGTACGAGCGACGGGACATAGGAAAAGCGAACGCCGGTGGATTTTTCCAGCGTGGCGAGGACCTGGCGTAATTCCTGTCGCTCGGCTTTGAGGGTTACGGGGCGCTGCAACAACTCCTGCGCCAGTCCGTTGCTGGCGATCGAGAGACTGCTGAAGAGCAGGGTCAGGATAAATGGTATGCATGTAATTTTCATCACAGTCACCAGGTATGTTAGTGGTAGACTACATTTTTTCATAAATTTCCAATGGTTTTGATGATTTCTGGACAAAGCCCTCCCGTGCTCCGATTTTGGCGGAACTGTCCTTTTGTTGAAATGAACCGGGAGAATCAAGCCGGTAATGCTGTAATCATTGCCGGCTTTTTAATGAATTTCTGTCAAAGTTTAGCCATAGCGTCGAAGGGTTGGTTTGGTGAGAGGAACGTGGTTATTCGCAGCCTTGTCCCGAGATCACGACCTGTCCGTCGGTGATCTGGTAGCTGGCTTCGATGGTAGAACAGATAATTCCCAACTTTTCGAAAAAGGGCTCATCCCGCAGCGTCACGCGCAGGTAGCAATTGGCCATGCGTGTGGAATCATAAACCACTGGTATTCCGTAGGTTTCCTGTAATAACTGGAATACTTCCGCAACGGGCTGATTTTCAAAAGTAAAATTCGGTTTTATTTCGGGGTGCGCGATGGCTACCGGGTTTTCGGTAATGGTTTTGGATATCACGGGCCGCTCTGTTGTAAATACGGCCTGCTGGTTGGGCGTGAGCATTATTTCCGGTGCGGATTCCCTTCCGTCAAGGTCTTTGGCCTGCATCACCGCCACTTTACCCGTCCGCACGATCACCTCCACCCGTTTCGATGATGATTTGATGGTGAAGCTTGTGCCGACTACCCTTGTAATGAGGTCATTGGCATATACAAAAAAAGGATTGGACTTATCTTTCCGGACTTCAAAGAACGCTTCGCCGGTCAGGAAAACTTCTCTGCGATGATTCCGGACAAAGGCAGGGGCATAGCTGACGGCAGCTTCCGGCATCAGCTGTATGGTACTGCCGTCGGGCAGGGCAACGGTAAGCGGTTTCTGGCTGTGGTTCTTTACTTCTTTCAATGGAACTGCGGAGCCGGAAACGTAACGGGTATACGTATAAGGGCTTCGCTCGAATGCATTGTTACCGGAAAGCAGCCATCCGATGCCCACTAACACCAGCACCGCGGCGGCGGCATACCACCACCGGAGCTGAACGAATGGGGACTTACGGGTGGGCAATGCTCTTACCGATTCGCCCAGGATCCTGTTTACCTCATGATCGAGCTCCTCATGCGTCAGCTCGCTGGGTTGCTTCTCCCAGGTGAGGATCAATTCCGCCGCCTGATCCATTAATGCGCGCTTCTCGGGAAACTCGGCTTTGAGTTTGCCCCAGAAAAAATCCGTACGGGGTTGACCGCTTTTCACCCACAACCGGAAATCATCGTCGGTCAGAAAATCTTCCAGATTGTAATGATGAAATGGGTGCATTGCTTCAAATGAAATGTGTTCTATAAGTATAATCCGCCGAGGGGGTCAGGATCATGGAAGAATGAAGAAAATTTTTTAAAAATTTACATCAATGCCCTTTCACGAGCATCAGAAGGAGCAGGCCGGCCAGAAGAAGCCATTTCTCGCGGAACATTTTGAGTGTTTCGTACAGAAGGTTGGCGGTGGCGGGGCGGGAGATGTTCAGGATCTCTGCAATGCGCTCGTTAGACAGATCCTGGTAGAATTTTAAATGGATGATCTCCTGCTGGCGGGGCGTCAGGGACTGGATAATATGCTGAATGCGTGAAAGCTTTTCCGCAGCAAACTCGGTCAGGATCAGTTCGCTTTCGATGGAATTGGCCGTTTCGTGAAAATCTTCCGGGGTATGTTCCATGGCCAGAAAAATTTCGGAGCGGTTGCTGTTTTTGAGGATGCGGTTACGAAGGCTGGTCAGCAGGTAAGGTTTGATATGATCGGTTTTACCGAGGAACGCCCTTCTTTCCCATAAATGCAGGAAAAGGTCGTGCACCATGTCTTTCAGCATATCCCGGTCGCTGACAAATCGCCGGCCATAGTCGAAAAGGGGCCGGTAGTAATTCCGCAACAGGCTCTCAAAGGCAATAGGATCGCCTTCCCTGAACTTTTGCCAAAGTACCGAATCCTCTTCCAACGAAAAATGGGTTATGGTGCAAAAGCAAATGTACCATTTTTCTTTGTTGGCAAAAATCTGGCAGGCACAAGGCAAATTATTTAATGTTGAGATAATATTTTGAGCCCCTAACGGATAAAAAGACAGGGGGCGGCAAGCGGATGCCTGCTGCCCTCTGAAGCGTTACTTGTTCTTTTTAGGAATCAGGAATTTGCCGACAAGCTCCCCGTCATCGCGGATCATTTTCAGATCGAGCTGTTTTCGGGTGGCGTGGAGCTTGATCAGCGTCCTTTTGCCTTCCAGCGGGCCTCCTCCGATCACGATGGGCCAGTTGTGGTCGGCATCGGGTTCGTGCGTCATGTACCGGTGCGTGTGGCCGGAGATCTGCAAATCGATTTTCGCCTTGTTCAGGACCGGTCCGAATTGGGTGCGGCAATGCAGGGTCCCATGCCAGTCGCCCGAGTGGTAGGGGGATATGTGGATCAGCAGCACGCGGAAATCCGCCTTTTTGAATTCCGGAGATTCCACTTCTTTTTCCAGCCATTTCTTTTGTACCTCCCGGTACCGGTCGAATGCCGACAGTCCGCCGTATTCGACGCTGTCGTCTGTCTTGTCCTCCCCCGAATCCAGCACTACAAAGCGCACCGGCCCGCGGGTGAATGCGAAATAATATTTGTTTTCAGGATAGGCATAGTACTCAGGGATATGACGGGAAAAGCTTCCCCTGCATTCGTGATTGCCCTGTGTGAGCAGGAAGGGGAATTCGCTGGCAAAAATGTCCACCGATGGCTTGATCAGGTGGTCGACCATCTGCTGTTCCTCGGTCACCCAATCGAAGCAATCGCCGTTAAAGACCACGAAATCGTAGTCACGGGTATTGCCGGTGTAGCCATGGCGGTACAGTAGCTGCGGGATGATCTGCGGACGGTCGTGAATGTCGTTGAACACCACCATTTTGAATTCGTCTTCATTTTGTCCCCAGGTTTTGAAACCGAACATCGGGCTGGCAATCGTTTCCCCGAACTCGACTTTGGAACCTTTGTAACCCAGTACTTCGGTGGACACGATCTTGTATTTGTGCTCCGTGCCTGGTGTAAGGTTGGTCAATGTGACCTTATTGATCCGGTTGTTCGCCTCGATTAGTCCATTGTTATAACCAAACTCCCGCTTGCTGGTGTAGGTACCTGCACCATACTCCACCCAGCTGAAACAGTTTTTATGGGTGATCCACATGATCGTGACCTCATCGGTACCCATATTTTGCAAATAGGGCCCTGCCACGAAATGATTCTTTTCTTCGGTAGTCGATACTACCGCGGCTTGCGCACCGGCCAGGGGTAATAAACTCAGCGCCCCGATCCGGGACATCTTTTCAAGAAACGACCTTCTGTCTGAAAGCATAAAATTAAGGGTTAGGAACAGTCAAATCAGCTTATTATTCCCAGTTCGGATTTTGCGTCAGGTTGGTATTCAGCAGACGCTCCTGCTTGGGGATCGGGTAAAGATAATCCCTGTTTTCGATGAATTTCTTGGTGATATGGCCATTGATGACCATGTTGCCGCCCTTCGCACCGTTTTCCAGTAAGATTTCACTGCCGAGTTTCAGAAGCTGAGCACCTTTGATATCGGGTTTGGTACCTTCGTAAATCACGAGGTCTACCTTGCCGTTGCGGTCGAGGTCGTATTCGCCCGGGCCCGGGAAGTACATGCCTTTGTATTGTTTGGTCAAAATCTGGCCCTCTTTCCACCGAACGACATCGTCCCAGCGGAAGAAGTTTTCCATCACCAGCTCGATACGTCTTTCGCGGCGGATTTCGAGGATCACGCCCAGGTTTTTACCGGTAATCTGGGTGTATTGCGCAGCCTGGTAGGGATCTGGTTTGGTATTAGCCTGCTCCAAGCTGATATTCGGCATGCCCACGCGGTCACGGATAGGCTTGGTGGAAATGTCCAGGTCGGCTTGTGTCAATGTGCCTTTTTCGGCTTTGGCTTCGGCATAGTTCAGCAACACTTCGGCGTAACGGAACACGGGCATATCGGTGATGTCTTTCGAGAACGTATCCCACTTGGGGGCCGACACGAACTTGATGAGCTGGTAACCGGTAACTGTGGCCCCGAATTCCGGTACGAGCTGCGCAGTTTCACCGATACGGGTGTATCCAGGTGTACGGATGGTCTGTGCCAGGCGTGGGTCCCGGTTCTGGACTTCATCGTAAAACTGCATCGTGTCATACCCTTTCTTGTCGGTGAAACGGGTGCCGTCGGCCATCAGATAACTGTTTACGAGCTTCTTTTCCAGGCCGGGGCGGCCATATGACGCCGTCATGGTGTAGTAGTTCAGGTTGTGGTAAACCTGTAATTCGTCGCTGAAATCGCGGGCAAGGATCACCTCGTCGGGGATCGCATTGTCGGAAGAGAAGAGCTTCAAGTAAGCTGTGCCCGGTGTGGCTTTGTAAATCGTGTAGCCGCTGTTCTTCATCAGATCCTCCGAAGCGGAGATACATTCGTCGAGGAATTTGTCGGCATTCGGCAGGTTGTATTCCGGATGGTATTTGCGGAAAGTTCCTTCAAACAGGGCGATGCGGGATTTCAATGCCAACGCGGTCCATTTGGTAATGGTCGTGATCTGCCGGCTGGCATCGAGGTTGGCGATGGCATAGTCGATGTCGGCCATTACGGAATCCATCACGAGCGTGCGCGGGTCGCGGGCTTTGGTAAGCAGTTGCTGATCTTCGAGCTCGATGGTGGTCGAATACCAGGGCACGTCGCCAAAGCGCTTTACTTTTTTGAAATAGAAATAAGCGCGGAAAAAGCGGGCAAGGCCATTGTATTTGGCGACCGCCTTTTTGTCCGGGCATTTACCGGAATTGGCGAGAAAATAATTGATGTTCCGCAAATCGGTCCATTTCCAGCCGTTTACGTCGGTGTCGGTCACGGGGACGATCCGGGTTCCCTGCAATTCATCGCGCAAACTGGTTTTAACGATATTGTCTACGTCCTCATTATACACATCTTCTGCGGTGGGCAGCGCGCTGTAAAAGGAGTTGGTATAAAGCAAAAGATCGTTTTCCGTATTGAAGAACGTCTCCGGCGAGATAGCGTCCTGTGGGAGCTGATCCAGATCACAGGCCACGAGGCCCATGGAAATGGCTATTATGCTAAGTATTTTTTTCATCAGTATGGATGCCTTTTAGAATGTGATGTTTAAACCGGCAGAAATGGTTTTAGACATGGGGTAGGTGCGACCGTTGGTAGCATCGCCATCGAATGCCTCGGGATCGATGTACTTCGAGCGGAGTGGCGTATAGGTCAGCAGGTTCTCGCCGCTGATGTACACACGGGCTCGCGGAATGCGAACGAGTTTGCTGATCTTTTCAGGAACCGTATAGCCGATCACGACATTTTTCAGGCGCAGGTAGCCCACATTCTGAATGTATCGGTCGTTGGGGGAATTCAGGTCCCCGCCGGCGTTCAGGGCGGTGTAACCACGCAATACAGGGAAGTAGGCGTTCGGGTTTTCGGGCGTCCAGATGTCGCTGCCGAAATCTTCCGGAATGAAAGAATAGTATGGCCGTGAATAAGGACCCCAGAACTTGTCGGCGTTGTTCCCCGGATACCAGTTCTTGCGGAGGATCCCCTGCGCCAGTGCAGAGATGTCAAAGCCATTCCAGGATGCGCCCACATTGATTCCGTACCGGTAGCGAGCGCGGTTGTTGCCGATCTTTTTCATGTCGCCATGGTCGGCCAATGTGTTGGCTCCCTGGTCGATCTTGCCATCGTTGTTCAGATCCGCGAATTTCAGGTCACCCGCCTGCAATTTGCTCCAATCACCGGGGGCGCTCAGGCGCTGCTTGTTCACAATGGTCTGGTCCACTTTGTAAGCTTTTGCCTCCTCGTTGCTCTGGAACATCCCATCGATCTGGTAGCCCCAGACCTCACCGATCTCCTGGCCCACGTAGGGATTCGACAGTGTCTTGTTGGGATTGTCATATTTGGTCACCTCTGATTTGGAGTCCGATACAACAAAGGACACATTGTAGGAGAGTGGCTGACCGGCCACATTAAACCGGTCGGCCCAGCTGAGCGACAGTTCGAAGCCCTTGGTCTGAATATCGCCCGCATTCTGGGTAGGGACATTGGCACCATAAACCGACGGCAATACCTGGCCGGGAACAAGAATACCGGTGGTATTGCGGATATATCCGTCGAAGGAAATGTTCAGGCGGTTTTTTAGCAAGGTAGCGTCCAGGCCGAGGTTGGTAGTCGTAGCAGATTCCCAGGTCAGTCCGGCCGAAATAGGCGCCGGGCTGCCCACATATTGCAGCTTCTGACCGTTGGTAATCCAGGTCGATTGCGCCGTCGGCATCATCGAGATATACGGATAGAAGCTCGCTGAGGTTGGATTGTCGTTGAACTTCGGAGGTAACTGATTACCCAATGTCCCGTAAGATGCGCGGATTTTCAGGTTGCTGACCGCATTGCGCGCCGATTCGAAGAAGTCTTCCTCGCTTATCCGCCACCCCGCAGACACCGACGGGAAGAAACCGTTGCGGCGGCCGCCACCGAAACGTGAAGTTCCGTCCAGGCGACCGTTGACTTCGAGCAGGTATTTACCCACGTAATCGTAGTTCGCGCGGAAAAATGCACCAAAAAGCTCGTACTCGTAAGCGCCGCCACTTACGAGCTGTTCGCCGGTTCCAAGGTTCAGGTCGCTGATGTTTTCCGAAAGCAGGTTCTTGCGTGAACCGGCCAGTACCTGGTGTTTGCGCGATTCATAGTTGATACCCGCCGTCGCGCCGACATAATGCTTGCCGAAAGTGTGATTGAACGATGAAAAGACGTTGACTACATTCTGAGGATCGAACCAGAATGTCTTCTTGAGCTGGTCGGTGTTGTAGTTCGGAACAGTGGTCATGACGCCCGGCTGGATGGAATAGGTCGCAACGGCGGAGCGGTACCAATCGTCGGTAATGTAAAATGAATAGGAGTGGTTTGCCGTCAAATTCCAGTTTTTAGCCAGATTCAGTTCCACCGTGTTGATGGTCGTCAGCTCATGCACTTTTTGCTCACCGCCTGCAACACCTTTCAAAAGATTGGCAAACAAACCATCGCCAATGGAATAGTTATTTTTCAGTGTATTGTAAGTCGGTGTGCCGTCGGGGTTGCGTGGCGCGTAAATTGGCAATGCGTGCACGGTAATGGCTACGAAGTTGGCATTGGCCCCGTTTTCCAGACCCGGATATTTGTATCTCGAATCGAAGTACTGGGTATTGTTGCTCACTTTCAGCCATGGGGTGAGTTGTGCATTGACCTTGCTGCGCAGCGTATACGACTTGAAGTTGTCGGTATTGATGCGCATAATACCGTCCTTCGAAAACAGCGAACCGGATAGAAAGTAATTGACTTTGTCGGTACCTCCCGAAAGGTTCACATTGTGTTGCTGCGACGGCTGCTTCATGTCGAAGATTGTGTTCCACCAGTCGTAATTACCATAATAGTTGTAAATGTCCTTGCCATTCACATTTTTCACCACCACCCAGGGGCGGGCCGGATTTTCGGTTTTGTCGTAGCGACGTGCTTCGATTTCCTTATAATCTTCTTCTGAATAACGGGTGTAGCTGTTGCCGGTGGCACGGGTGAAAGCCTCGTCGTTAATTTTTACATATTCATAACCATTGGTCATGAAGTTGGTATGGATCGTTGGTTTCGACCAGCCGAAGTTGTTGCTGTAAGAAACGGTAGTCTTACCGTTCTTCGCGGTTTTGGTAGTAACCAGAATCACCCCGAATGCACCCCTCGCGCCGTAAATGGCCGATGCGGCTGCGTCTTTCAGCACCGATACCGATTCGACGTCGCCGGGATTAATGCGGTTGATGTCGCCCGGGATACCATCTATCAGAACCAATGGAGGGGCGCTGCCGCTGATCGAAGTTTCTCCGCGGACGTTCAATGCCCCTCCTTTTCCCGGCTGGCCCGTGCTGAATGTGATGTTCAGGTTAGGTACCATGCCTTGCAGGATCTGAGACATATTGTTCAAGGGTCTGTTTTCCAGGTCTTTGGACTGGACCTGCGAAACCGCGCCGGTGAGGTTGACCCGTTTCTGGGTTCCGTAACCGACGACCACAAGTTCTGATAGTGCTTTGTTATCGGCCTGCAAAGTCACATTGATATTGGTACGGGTGCCGACCACGACTTCCTGTGATGTATAACCTACGAAGCTGAAAACCAATGCTGATTCTACATTCGGAACGGTGATTTCAAACTTTCCGTCACTATCCGTGGTCGTACCTTGTGAACTGCCTTTCAGGACAATGCTGACGCCTGGTAGCGTACCCTGCCCGTCCGACGACGTTACGGTGCCTTTTACCTGTATTTCAGTGGGCAGTATGTATTGCTGTAATTTCTCTTCCAGGTCCGGAATGATCGATTCTTCCTTGCTCATCCGGTTCTTCGCCAGTATAATCTGGTTGTTGATCACCCGGTAATTGATCCCGCGAGGGGTCAGGAGCTGGTCGAGCACACTGGACAATTTCTGGTTCTTGACCTCGATGCTGACATTTTCCTTCACGGAAACCCGGCTACTGTACACAAAGCGGGTATTCACTTTGGCCTGGATCTCGTTCAGGGCCTGTTTCAGTGAAACATTGCGGAGACTGATCGTCATGTCTCTGGTCAGGACAGACTGGGCCGCAGTTTCCTTCGCATAGCTGCCGGCTGCGAGCGAGACGGCAAGAATCCATTGAAGCAGTCCAATGCGCATAATTTTTCGCCAGTCGACCGGCTTGTTACGTACTGTTTTTTGCATAATTTTGATTGTCTGATGGTTAGGCACTATTGGATAAAACATCCTTTTGAAACGGTGGTACGATGAAAAAGGATGGTATTTTGGGCCGGGTAGTGGTGGTACACTTCCGGCCTTTTTTATGGCGGGACAGATGGGCAGTTCATAAAATTTAATGGGTTAAAAGGTTATTCACATGGTTCTCCGGTTATAGAAATGGTGTTATCCGAGATGGTGTAGGTGACTTCCAGTGAAGCGCAAAGGACTTCCATAATGCTCGTAAATGATTGAGACTCGAAGTTTGCCGTCAGGCCGCATTTGGCCAGGGCCGGATTGGTTAGCGTGATCGAGACGTTGAAGCGTTTTTCGAGCTGTTCGATTACCCTGTTCAGCGGCGTTTCTTCAAATACAATGGTAACAGGCTCGTAAATCTCCTTTTTGGCCTGAGGAGGCAATGCTTTGTAAGTCAATCGCTTGGATCCCAGTTCGAACAATGCCTGTTGCTGCGGTTTCAAGACCACCTGCTGCCGGTCTGATTTCTCGTCCGGCGCAGTTACCTGTACGCTGCCCGTCAGTACATCTACCTGAAATCTTTTCTGGCTTTCAATTGCCTTGACATTGAAACTGGTGCCGAGCACGCGAATGACCATTTCGCCGCTTGTGATATGGAACGGCCGTGTTTTATCCTTTTTGACGTCAAAGAAACCTTCACCCGAAAAGACGACCATCCGCTTATTGTTGGCAAATGCGGCGCGATAGGTAATAGTGGCCTTCGGGCGCATGGTAACGATGCTGCCGTCCGGAAGCTTGTGCCGGACTAGCTGATTGCCGGTGTTTTCAAATGTGGTCAGCGGCAAAGCTTGGGTTGTATCTTTTTTGCCTTTTACTGTAACCTCGGGCAGTGAGACGGTCCTTAAATTGACGGCCAGGTAAACGCCCCATACAAAAGCGATGGAAGCCGCAATACCCGTCAGCAAGCGCCACGGGAGTGCCCGCCACGGGAGTGCCCGCCACGGGAATGCCCGCCACCGAACAGCCTGCGCCGGTCCTTCCTTTTCCCCGACATTCAAGTCCCGCCGGATATTCCCGAATGTCTCCTTTCGTATTTCATCCTGTTCATCGTCCGGAAGATGGTCGAGGTACCGCATTTCGCCCTGCAGGGACGCATACCAGGCTTCAACAAGTTCTTTTTCTGCCTCGGTGCATTGACCGGACAGGTACTTTTCGAGCAATGCGGGCGGAATACCGTTTGGCTTCATGAGATCGGGGATAGTAACAACCCAGAAGTCGCGCGGCGGAAGGGTAACCCTTAGTAGTTTTTGAAAAAAAAATTAACAGAAAGGGAAAAGAAGCAAAACGCAGATCATGTGCTCCTTCAAATGCTCTTTCAGAATGCGGAGCGCCTTGGTAATGTGTTGCTCGACCGTCTTTTCGGAGATGTCGAGTTGCTCGCCAATCTGTTTATTGGAAAGCCCTTTGCGGCTGAGGACAAAAACTTCCTGGCATTTGGGGGAAAGCAGGTGCAAGCCTTCCTCATAGCGTGTCTGGAGATCGGAAGCGAGGGTAGGCTGGTCGGCGAAATCGGAGTTAGCGGGCCGGTGGATTTCCCATTGCCCGTAATGGTGCTGGCGGGTATATTCTTTCCGGTAAAAGGAAATGATAAGCCGTTTGGCAATCGTAAAAAGAAATGAACTGCATGAAACCACCTGCTGGCGGCCTCTTTGCTGCCATAGACTCACAAAAAGTTCCTGCACAATCTCCTGTGCCGTAAAGCGGTCGTTGACTTTGGAATAGGTGTAGTTGAACAACGATTTGAAATACCTGTTGTAGAGTTCTTCAAACGCCAGCTCATCGTCCTGTTCACCAATCAGTGTAAGGATATTTTCATCGGAACAGGTTGCGTAAATATTGTTCATCATGAAGATAGCCTTTTAATAATCAGATTATGATTGCTGGAAAGCAGTGCAAAATTCGTACTTAAATTTGTGACGTGAGTATTTAACCAGATTAAGTAATCTCACTCTTTTTTTTACTTTCTTAATATAAATTTAACATTTCCCGGACTACGACGGTAAAATATTTTGTAACTAGGAGTTTCATAATGTATTTATATTGCATAGCGCCTCTACGATACTACGTTAATGAATAATTATCCCCAGGCCTCCCGCATTCTTGTGGCCATCGACTGCATTATTTTTGGTTTCGATGGCAAGGATATCAAATTGTTGCTGATCAAAAGAAATTTTGAACCCGAGAAAGGGAAGTGGTCCCTGATGGGAGGTTTTATGAATGCCGATGAGGACCTGGCCGACGGTGCCGTACGGATCCTCTATAACCTTACCGGGCTGAAAGACATTTATGTGGAGCAGCTCGAAACATTTGGCAAGGCAGACCGTGATCCGGGAGAGCGTACGGTTTCGGTTGTGTTTTTTGCACTGATCAAAATCGATGACCACGATTCTGAAGCAGTGAAAAGCCACAATGCTTCCTGGATCACGCTCGACGCACGCCCGAAGCTCATTTTCGACCATGAGCAAATGGTATCCCGGGCGATTGAACATCTTAAGTACAATGCAGCCTTGCACCCGATTGGTTTCGAGCTTCTGCCCGAACGCTTTACGATCCCTCAGTTGCAGAAGCTTTACGAAGCCATCTACAATATTCCCATCGACCGCCGGAATTTCAGCCGAAAGCTCCTTTCCACAGGCCTCCTGATCGACACGGGCTATAAAAACAGTAACAGTACTACCAAAAAAGCAACTCTCTATAAGCTCGACGAGGAACGCTACAAAGCCAAATTCCATTCATTCTGGAACTTTATGCCGGACTCGATGAAGAGTCAGTGATTAGTCGCGGAACGGGTCAAAGAGTGAATCATTTAAAATTAAATTGTGTCAATAATACACTAAAAACAAATTTATTTATATTTGTTAGGTGATAAGTTAAATAAATGCGTCAAATTGATCTGAGAACATCCTAAACCGACATTTATGGAAGAGAATTACGTCATTGGTATCGACTTCGGGACAGATTCTGTCAGGGCCTTGATCGTCAATGCCCACACAGGCGTACAGGCGGGAACGGCCGTGCAGGAGTATCCGCGCTGGAAGCAGGGGAAATATTGCGATGCGAGCATTTCGCAATTCCGCCAGCATCCGCTCGACTATCTGGAAAGTCTGGAACAGGCCGTTTTGAATGCGCTGGCCCAGGTTCCCATGGCGGTAAGACAGCGGGTAAAAGGGATTTCGGTGGACACTACCGGCTCGACACCCGTGGCCGTGGACCGGAACGGTACGCCATTGGCCATGCTTCCCGAATTTGCCGAGAATCCCAATGGGATGTTTATTCTCTGGAAGGACCATACCGCGAACGCGGAAGCAGAGGAAATCAACAAACTTGCCCATCAGAACGATGTCGATTTCACCAGATATGTAGGGGGGATCTATTCTTCCGAATGGTTTTGGGCCAAAATACTCCGCACTTTGCGGGTGGATGAGCGCGTGCGGCACAGTGCTTACTCCTGGGTGGAGCATTGCGACTGGATCTCTGCCGAGTTAACCGGCATGACCGACCCGCTCCGGCTGAAGCGATCGAGATGTGCAGCAGGGCATAAGGCCCTTTGGCACCAGGATTTCGACGGACTGCCTTCCAACGCTTTTTTCAAGGAACTGGACCCATTGCTCGACGGTCTCCGCGACCGGCTATTTGCCGACACTGGTACTTCCGACAAACCGATGGGAGTTATTTCGAAGGAGTGGGCAGCCCGGCTGGGCATTCCGGAAAGTGTCATTATTGGAGTAGGTGCATTTGATGCGCATATGGGTGCGGTAGGTGCGTTGATTGAGCCTTATTCCCTGTGTAAAGTAATCGGGACATCGACCTGCGATATGCTGGTGGCACCCAACGACGAGGTGGGGCACCTGCTGATCAGAGGTATTTGCGGCCAGGTCGATGGCTCCATTATCCCCGGAATGCTGGGGATGGAGGCCGGGCAATCGGCGTTTGGCGATATTTATGCCTGGTTTGCCAAACTGGTTATCGAGCCAGTGCGTGCCCTCATCGGGAAAGAACAAGCCGCGAAACTTTCCAGGGAGCTGATCCCCCACCTGGCCGAGCAGGCAGCCAGGATACCCATCACCCCGAATGATATTATCGCAGTGGACTGGCTGAACGGCCGCCGGACACCAGATGCCATGCATACGCTCAAAGGCGCATTGCTGGGTCTGAACCTGGCCAGCGATAATGCCCGGATTTTCAAGGCGCTGGTGGAGGCCACTGCTTATGGCTCAAAAGCCATTGTAGAGCGGTTTCGCGAAGAAGGGGTCCCTATTCATCAGGTGATTGCGATTGGCGGCGTTGCTAAAAAATCCGCTTTTGTCATGCAGACATTGGCCGACGTATTGAATATGCCCATTAAGGTGGCTGCTTCGGAGCAGGCCTGTGCTCTGGGCGCGGCTATGTTCGCGGCAGTTGCGTCGGGCGTACATGCGAGCCTGCAACAGGCACAGGAGGCGATGAGCTCCGGTTTTGACACGGTTTACCATCCGCGTGAAGCGCAATCACAGGTTTATCAGCAGCTCTATCAGAAATACCTGCTTGCCGGTGCATTCATTGAAAATCAGTTTTTACAAAAAGCGCCTGTAACAGCAGACGCCATTTAGCAATATTTCTATTTACTCAGCTGATGCTTGATTTAAAACAATTTGAAGTCTGGTTTATCACCGGCAGCCAGCATTTGTACGGAGAGGATACGCTCCGGCAGGTCGATGAGCATTCCGGGATCATCAGCCGCTATCTTGACCAGTCACCGCAAGTGCCTGTCCGCGTGGTTTTCAAACCGGTTGTGAAGACACCCGATGAGATTTACAATGTGATCCAGGAAGCCAACAGCGCGCCCGCATGTATCGGCATCGTGGCCTGGATGCACACTTTTTCCCCCGCTAAAATGTGGATTCGCGGGTTGCAAATCCTGCAAAAGCCGTTGCTGCATTTACATACCCAATATAACCGGGATATCCCGTGGGCTGAAATCGATATGGACTTCATGAACCTGAACCAGTCGGCGCACGGTGACCGGGAATTTGGCTTCATGATGACCCGCATGCGCCTGAACCGTAAGGTGATCGTCGGGCATTGGCAAGAGAGACATGTAGCCGAAGGCCTGGGCCAATGGGCGCGGGTTGCGGCCGGGCGACATGATCTGAAAGGGGCAAAATTTGTTCGTTTTGGAGATAATATGCGTGAAGTTGCCGTTACCGACGGGGATAAGGTTGCAGCCGAAATGGTTTTTGGTTTTTCGGTCAACACATATGCGGTGGGGGATCTTGTGGCGGTAATCAATGAGGTTTCCGATGCCGAAGTGACCACGTTGACCGACGAGTATGCTTCCGCTTATCGACTGGCATCGGGTCTTGAAAAAGGAGGGACGCGGCATGCCGCATTGCGGGATGCAGCCCGGATCGAACTGGGTATGAAGTATTTCTTGAAAGACGGCAATTTTAAAGGTTATACGAATACTTTCGAAGACTTGCACGGTATGAAACAGCTGCCGGGTATCGGCTCGCAGCGCATGATGGCTGCGGGCTATGGCTACGCGGGAGAGGGCGACTGGAAAACTTCCGCCATGGTACGTGCATTGAAAGTAATGGGTAGTGGCCTGAGCGGAGGGAATTCGTTTATGGAAGATTATACCTATCATTTTAACCCTTCGAACAACCTGGTGCTGGGCTCACATATGCTGGAAATCTGTCCCAGCATTGCGGCGGGAAAGCCTTCCTGTGAAATCCATTCGCTGGGAATAGGCGGGAAGGAAGATCCTGTACGATTGGTTTTCGATGCCCCTGCCGGGCCGGCATTGAATGTGTCGCTGGTGGATATGGGTAATCGCTTCCGGTTACTGGTGCATGAGGTAGAGGCTACCGAAGTAGCTGAGAAACTACCGAAGCTGCCGGTAGCCCGCGTTTTATGGAAGCCGATGCCGGATATGCAAACGGGCTGTGCGGCCTGGATTTACGCAGGAGGTGCTCATCATACTGTTTTTAGCCAGAATCTGACGGTAGAACATATCGAAACATTTGCCGAAATGGTGGGTGTCGAACTCGTGGTGATTGATAAAGATACCAGGCTGCGGCAGCTCAAAAATGAGTTGAGATGGAGCGAGGCTTATTACAGATAGAAATATGTCGAAGTATACATACCTGAAAGAACAGGTCTACGAAGCCAATATGGAAATTCCGAAAGAGGAGTTGGCGATCGTGACTTTCGGCAACGTGAGCGGGGTCGACCGCGCGGCCGGTGTAGTGGCTATCAAGCCGAGCGGCGTCCCCTATCACCGGTTAAAGGTGGACGATATCGTGATCGTCGACCTCGACAATGCATTGGTGGAGGGGAGTATGCGGCCGTCGTCCGACACCAAGACGCATACATTGTTATACAAAAGCTTCCCTTTGATCGGGGGTGTTTGCCATACCCATTCCACCTATGCGGTGGCTTGGGCGCAGGCGATCATGCCGATCCCGAACCTGGGCACCACGCATGCCGACCATCTGACGGCGCCGATCCCGGTAACGGAAGTCATGTCCGATGACATGATCCAGCGCGATTATGAACATGAGACCGGCATTCAGATCCTGGATCTGTTTCTGAAAGAAGGGCTCAGCTATGAAGAGGTGGAAATGGTACTGGTAGCATGTCATGGGCCCTTCACCTGGGGTAAAGATCCTGCCAAAGCGGTCTACAACGCGATTGTATTGGAAGAGATCGCAAAAATGGCCTATCTGACTCTGCAGATCAATCCGAATGCGACGACGATCAAGCAAAGCCTGATTGACAAGCATTACTTCCGGAAACATGGAAAAGATGCCTACTACGGCCAGGGATGTTGATTAACTTTTCTTAATGCGCTTGCTGGCAATATTGCGCATTCGCTGAAGTGCTTCCTGGCGCGATATGGCCTTTTCATTGGACTTGGCTTCCTGGATGGCCTCTTTGGTAAAACGACCTTTGAGAAGGTTGAAAAGCGTAAAAATCATAAATGGTTGGGTTTCTGCGGGCGTTTCAAAAGCCTTGCATACCCAAACTTAATAAAGAACGGCGTATAAAAAAAGCTGCCGGTGATTCCCATTCACCGGCAGCTGTATCTTAACGTTGAGTATAATGAGTGCTTTATGCGGGTCAGGAAACTGCTTCTTTGCGCAACTTCTTTCCCGGGTGAAATTCGTCTTGAATCCAGCGTACAAAATTGTGGGAGTTAGTCTTGTAGATTTCCATTGATAACGGCTTGATACCACTGAATTCAACTTCTTTAACGTACTGTGCGTGCAATTTCAAAATCTCGGCCAGGGTTGTGCTGTCAGTTTTCATTAAATTGTCGTTAAGGTTTACACTGGTTGTTGAAAATTGTACAATAAACATGTACCCGACTGCCCCCTAGCGTCTTGGATGTTTAAAAAATTATATTAGTGCTTAGAAATCTTATAACCACCCCTGTGTGGCTACTATTTGGAGTAGATTACAACCCTGCCGGAACTCGCCGGATTGTTACATAATAGGACAAATTGTGGAGGTGTGCTTTTGAGCGATCAGTGACTACGAGGCTGACGCTCAAAAGGTAGTGCTGGTAGTGTTGGTTAACATCTACCTGATTCTCTTTCAAAACAGGTTTTTAAAGAGAATCAGTTTTTTATCAAAGAACTCATCGGTTACATGCATCAGGTTGTGAAATTGCACTATACCGCTTTCAGATCGCCAGTTTCTTTTTAAGGAAGGGAATCTCGAGTGGTTTGGGCAGAAGATCAATGATGTGTGGGCTGGCTTTTGCCTTTTCGATATCGCGGGTATCGATTGTAGACGAAAGCATGAAAATCCTGACCTTTTGCCTGAGTTCGTCCGGGAGCTGATCGAATTCGTCGATGAATTCAAAGCCGTTCATATCCGGCATCTGCAGGTCCAGCAGAATGATGGTATCCGGGAGGACCCTTGCCTCGCCTATGAGGTGTTTCAACGCATCACGCGCCGAATTGAATGTCCTTACCGAGTTGGTTATCCCGCTTTTGATGAGAAGCTTTTCGTAAATAAAGAGGTCGAATGCGCTGTCATCTATCAAAAAGAAGTTAAGCAGTGGCTCCATGACGGGTTATTGGTTAATAGAGGGAATGTTAATTTCAAAAATACTACCCTGACCGATTTTTGACGTTACGCTGATTTCTCCTCCTAATTTCGATATCGCTTCGTGAACGATGTAGAGCCCTATTCCTGAACCGCTATTGGTTGCGCCAGCCCGGTAAAACATTTTAAAAATCTTGTCCTGATCCGATTCTCTGATCCCTGTTCCGTTATCTTCCACGATGATCCTGGCCTCGGACGGTGTCGACTGCACGGTGAGATGTACGAAAGGACGCGGCTTGGCTTTGTCCTGAAACTTGATGGCGTTGTTGATGAGGTTGTTAAAAATGATCCGCAGCTTCATTACATCCGACTTGAAGATGCCTCCCTGCTGAATGTCTGTCGTCATCTTCAGATTCCCGTACTCGGGAAGGTACTGGATCGTAGCCTGTACCTCCGTTACCAATTCCTCAAAACTGATGTCGGTCACTACAGGTACTCCACGGGCATTCTTATAGTAGTCGATAATATTGATAATGAACGTATCCAGTTTTTTGACCGATTGTCTGATCAGTTCCAGGTATTCGTTCTGCGACTTGATATCTTCTTCCAGCAATGCAAGATTGACGATCCCCAGCACTGACATGAGAGGTGCACGCAGGTCGTGCGAAGCGCTGTACACAAACTTGTCGAGTTCTTCGTTTGCCTTTTGCAGCTCGATGTTTCGCAGCTTTAGGTCTTCACGCGTTTTATAAATGTCGTAGGCGTTGGAAATCGCGTTCTCGACATATTTGTAGTCCCAGGGTTTGTCAATAAACCTGAAAACCTCCCCCTTGTTGATTGCGTCGATCGCCGCGCTCATGTCGGTGTGTCCTGTAATGAGTATACGGATCGGCTTAGGGTATTTGACCCGTATTTTTTCGAAGAATTGTACGCCCGTCATTACCGGCATCCGCTGATCGGCAAGGATGATGCAAAAATCCTTATCATCCAGCATTTGCTCTGCTTCTATCACCGAGGAAGTAATCGTGATGTCGTACTGCTTGCGAAATGAAGCCTTGAACGAATGCAGATTATGTTCCTCATCGTCAATGTACAGAATGGTTATCGCTTTTTCACTCATTGAGAATCGGGGATTGGGCGTACTTTTCTTTTAACGGGAAGCGTGATTAAAAATTCTGTTCCTTCTCCCACCTCCGTGTTTACTTGAATATTACCGCTGTGAACTTCAATAATTTTAAAGACAATTGAAAGTCCGAGCCCGGTTCCGTCGCCCACTTGCTTGGTGGTAAAGAATGGCTCAAAAATCTTCGCACGGACTTCGGGTGTCATACCCGGTCCGTTGTCCCGGATTGAAATAGCAACTGTTTCTGGGTCTTTCAGCCAGGATTTCACCCATATGGTCGGGCTCTTGTCATCGTGCCTGTCTTTTTGAAGGGCATAAATGGAGTTCGTCAGGATATTCATGAACACCTGGTTGAGCTTACCCGCGTAACACTCGATGCTTGGAATATTC
Organism: Dyadobacter ginsengisoli DSM 21015; assembly: GCF_059568735.1. Classification (NCBI taxonomy): domain Bacteria; kingdom Pseudomonadati; phylum Bacteroidota; class Cytophagia; order Cytophagales; family Spirosomataceae; genus Dyadobacter; species Dyadobacter ginsengisoli. The sequence goes on along the minus strand of NZ_JCANTY010000004.1, from coordinate 39,688 downwards.
CCCAGGTCTTTTACCAGTGTGATCGAATTTCCCATCTGGTAGTTGAGAATAATGAGGGTAGATTCTATACCTTCATTGATATTGACCAGGTTAAGATCTGTTTCATCCACGCGGGAAAATATTTTCAGGCCTTTCACGATCTCTACTGTACGATGGGCGCCGTCTTCCATACCTTTCAGCAATGTCCCCAACTCGGTTTTAATGTAATCGAGATCCAGGTCTACTTTTAGCTGCTGGATGCCCTTGATCCTGCTCTGAAGCACTTCTAGCGAATCTACATGCTGGATTTCGTCGTAAGAATCCAGGATTTCCAGGACATCGTCTATATCCCGCCTGAGCGGCCTGATATTGGAGCTTACGAAGTTGATGGGATTATTGATCTCGTGCGCAATACCCGCAGTAAGCTGACCGAGTGATGCCATTTTCTCGGAGTCGATCAGCTGAGTCTGTGCATCCTTCAATTTGGTCAATGTCAGATTGAGCTCTGTATTCGCAAATTGTAACTCGGCGGTGCGTTCGTTCACGCTTTTTTCCAGGAAAGCATTCTGTTCCAAAATGATTTTTTCGTTCTCCATGGAAATTCGTAGTGCCTGAGCCTGTGAAGCTTCTTTTTCTTTTTTCAGAATGTTGATTTTGTCTGCAAGCGCAAAAGATAGCAAAATAACTTCTATGGTTGCCCCTACCTGCTGTGTGTAATTTGTGAATGTATTGTAAGGCAGGATATTGAGATTACGGAGGGTGTACAACACGATGCCGATCAGGAACATTATCCACGCTACAAGATAAAATTTAGCCGGACGGTAACCTCTGATTGAAAGCTGGATCGCAACAGCCAGAACAAGCAGGCAGGCAGCTACTCCTGTTACGTCAATAACCCGGTAGCTAAGCCTTTGCATTCCCAACAAGTTAAAGAGTATGGCAAATCCGTAGGAGATGAAAACAAGGGTCAGTACTTTATGGATAGCTGGTGAATTTTCCCTGCTATGCAGGAAATTCTGCATAAATAGCACGGCAAAACTCCCTGCCAGGGACGGGAAAATGTGAATGGCATAGACGTTGAACATCGGGAAGTCGGGCCAGACGTATTTGAATGTGTAGCCCGTTATGGTCGTTTGTGTCAACCCGATGAAGAGGATATACAGAACATAGTACAAATAGCTCTTTTCCCTGATCGAAAAATACAGAAAGAAGTTGTACAGCAGCATCACAGTGAGGATGCCCATCTGTATACCTGCGATAACCTCGTTCTTCAATGCAAATTGAAAAAAGCCCATTTCACTTCGCACTATCAGCGGAAGTATCATCTGCTCACTTCCAACGATCTTGAGATAGTATGTTTTCGATTGCCCCGGTGGGATATTCAGTTTGAATACCGTATTCTGGTGCTGTACTTCCCTGGCGGTGAAAGGTTCGTTCAGTGAGATTCTTTCCTCCCAGATTTCACCATTTTCTTCATTGTAAATCGTGCAAAAATCAATACGCGGATTGGCAAGCTCGAAAAAGATATTGGGGTCTTTCGTTTCATTCCTGAGTGTGAATCTGATCCAGAAAGCGGAATTACTGAGGCCGAAATTGGGTGTCTGCTCATCATTGGGAACAAAGTAGGCGGAAGATCTGACCTGCTGAAAAGTCATGGTCCCCAGTGAGTCTTCAAGGATATCAACGCTCTGACCAATGGAGATATCGCTACCCGAAAAGACAACTTCGCCGGCGTGGGATGCTCTGCTGAAAACCAGCAAAGTAAATAGCAGAAACAATCTTATGTAAAATTTTATAACCATGTGGCGATATCATAAATGATTGTCAATTCTCCCCTGCGTCCATTTTCAGTCACCGTTTGTTTTGGATTTTCTCTCAGGCTAAAAATTTTTTCCCTTTCCTCATCCGTTGCGACAGGCAAGTTCACCAGATCTCTGGCGATGAGTGAGGTCGCGATAAGTCCTTCTTTGGGGTAGTAGAACGTTCCATTGTTTCCCAGGTCTTTGAGGATTTCGAAACCAATTCGCTCACTCATCAATAATGTAATCGGTGAACATAATGCAAGAAGTTGTTTAATCCCCACGAGGCCGGAAACAGCCATTGCGATTCTGCACAGGTATAAACTGCCTATTCCATATCCGGCTACTTCCCTTGAATTAAAAAGGCCACAAAATTCGGCTACATTGTAATCGCCAATGGCGTCCACGTAGCTGTAAATCTTTTTGTCGATTTTTGCGATAGCATCTTCCATCGGCATTTTGAGATTTGGGGAGCGGACCTGTACACGGGTACCACCGTAAATCTTGCTGCCATCTTCCGATTCAACGATCAGCACATACGTGTTAGGATCTTCAAGCCAGTTATGTACAGCCGAAGTAACCTGCTTTATCCCGTAAGCCTCTAACACTTTTCGGTGACCATCCGCGTATCTAAGACTGGTCTCGATGTCGTCCGACGCGCGGTATCCTTTAATGCGAGCTACCATTTATTATTGAAGGTTTACGATAAAAAGTGTTTCTTCCAGTGGCAATCGGTAACTTTTTATCTCCGATTTTGGCGCACTGGCAATTTTGAACAGAAACACTTCTGCAATATTATCTTCAAACGGAACGAGTCTCATGAATTTTTTCCGCAAATCCCGCAATTTTGAGCTTTCTGTTTCATCCAGACCGGCCCCATTGGCCCTGGTTACCCTCGGGAATAAATAAAACGGGGAAATTAACGGATGGATCGCAAATTGCAATTCTTCTGCTTTCAGCCAAAACCGTTGCATGGATACCCCGCCCCAAAAAAAATCCTTATAATCATATCTTGGCATTGTGATCATACCCAGAGCCGATGCTGTACTCACCGTATTTCGGGCAACGTCTATCAGTGCCTCACCTCCCTGGATGCTTTTTAATGCTTTGACAATTTCTTCGTCTCGGATAATTGAAAGCGCCGTCATTTGCCCCTTAGTCATCCCCAGCGTCCGGATATCGATCCCATCCCTGGAATTTTCAGCGTCGGCCGGGGACCATTTCATCTCTCTTTGAGCAAAATCCCGATGGCCAACAGGGTTCAAAAGTCTTATCCTGTCACATTCTCCGATAACTTCTGCGATTGCCATCATTTGTTCCCTGTTGTCAAAATAATGAAACCGGGCACCTTCCACACTTTCAGCGGCTGCCCGCAATGCTTCAAATTCCCCCGCGGAGACCGGTACGGGAGTAGAAGGGTTCCTGTTGGTGTTACGCTCGAATATCACCGCTGCCGATTGCGGTGAAAATACCGGCCGGGTATTCGTGGCTGCACCGTTGTCGGCAAAAGTGATGACGGCGATCAGCGTAGATTCCTGCCCCAGCGGGAACAATTCTGCATGGATATGTAAACCCGCTTCATTGCTTTTCAGGACCAGGTTTTCGTAGGCGGCACCAAATGAGATGTTTGAAGCGATCTGGTCAAAATCACCGAAGGAATAGGAGCGGTAGCGATCATGGAACAAATGCAGCCTGCCGTTCCGGTAAAGCCATTTCCACGGCTGGTCGTTCCCGGTTGAAGGGGCATAACATGCCGCGTTTACAATCTCTTTTAAAATAGCTTCATTGATTAGTTTGGAAGGGTGCCCGACAGGTAACGAATCAGCTATATGAATAGCCTCATTTACATCGAATGGTTCAAAAGGATTGCCCGGAACCGTTATTTCCGCCTTCGGTAGTTTATTGCCAACAAGCTCTTCAAGATCGACATAATACCTGCCCGATTCGCCAAACTGATTGAGCAGGATGCGACGGCATACGTCCGTGACGACACCACCCCCTAAATTCACTGCGCTTGCAAGTTGCGGCCATGTACTGATGCTCTGTCCAATTTCCACCAGCGAAGCCTTGCCTCTGGTCGATGCATTGATCACATTCACGATCCGGAGTACGAGCGGAAGCCGGTCTTCTTCTGAGGCTTGTTCGAATTTTTCCAATGGGATGCCTTTCAGGAGTCCATGGAAAATTGGTCGTTCCGGTTCATTATCAAACCGTTCGACGTCGAGCATTCCCCGGTCGCTCGTTTCCATGACGACCGGTATCGCCAGCTGGGCAGCGCGGATCCGGCAGCTGATTTTCAGCGCGATATCGTCGCATTCGTCGACGAGGATATCCAGTTTGCCGCCGTCGAGCAGAAATCCGTCCAGGTTTTCTTTGTTAATGCCCTCCGGGAAGCATTCGATTGTCAGGAATGGATCGATCTCGGCAATTTCACGGGCGGTAACAATGCATTTGTTGATACCGATGTTGTGAAGCCCCGTGCGTATACGATTAAGGTTGCTTAATTCTATGGTGTCAAAATCAGCCAGTTTCAGCTTGCCGCATGTCCGCTCGCTGGCAATACTCAGAGCAACCGAGTGGCCAACCGACAAACCGATAATCCCGATTGCCCGCGCCGAGAGGTCCTGTTGCTCCGCGGGGGTAATTTTGTATTGGTTCCGGCTGGTTCTGAGTTCGATAAATTCGTCTTCTGCCACGACGTGCAAAAGGCGTTCGGACCAGGGATAATATATCCAATGGCCTTCAGTTTCAATATCCTTACCCACAGCCCATGTGTTGAACTGCTTTTCTACTTCTACGGTGGTGAGCCGCTTTCTGGGGTTCCGGATGCGGATGAGTTCTTTTTTCTGGGAAGCAAATAAATCCAGGATGGTTTTGCCGCGGTGGTCTTCGATGAACGAAAGAAACTTTTCTTTATCTGCGTAGCGCTCTCTGGAGATGAAAACCGGTTTGTAGATATAGTTAATCTCTGTGTCGTGGTACATTTTAGAATAATTGTGAAGGCTATCTTTCAACGGGGCTTGCTCTGATTTAACAAATCACAAAATTGTTGTCGATCTTCATATAAAATTCAACGGACCAGCTAGCGCGTCCGTGAATCTCGTATATTCACGCATTTTACTTGCTTCAATAATTACACAAATTGCTGAATTTATTTTTGTAAAACTAACCTCTGGTTCAATGGAGGACAAAATATTTGGACGTTTGTACCTAAATTTCCCTTATTAGCAGGGGCTTGTGCCGATGCGCGCTACAAAATTTTGTCAAAAGTGCTGTGGCTGTTAATGCGAATTAGAATTAATATCATAATATTATCAATTAGTTGGGGGTATGGCATACCAGGGCCCCAAAAGCACCAAGAATTCAGAATGGAAAAGGGAAAAATAAGCGTACTGTATGTAGATGACGAAATAAACAACCTCAACTCGTTCAAGGCCGCTTTCAGAAGAGATTTCAATATTTTAATCGCCACATCGGGGAGGGAGGGGCTTGAACTCCTGAAACATAACGTGGTGCACGTAATCATCACCGACCAGCGGATGCCTGAAATGACTGGCGTCGACTTTCTGATCGAGGTCTTGAAAGACTATTCGGATCCGGTTCGTATCCTGCTGACTGGCTACACGGATATCACGGCGGTTATCGATGCGGTGAATAAAGGGCACATTTATTATTACCTCAACAAGCCCTGGGACGAGCAGCAACTGCGGATCATCATCAAAAACGCTTACGAAATTTTCCATCTGCGGGAAGAAAACAAAGAGTTGATCGAAAAGCTGATAGATGTTAACGGGCAGCTCGAATTTCTTCTACGGCAGAACCTGCTTTCATAGCCTGTGTGACTGGCGGGTGGGATAAAGCCTTCGGACTAATCCTCTTATTCCGGGTAAGGACGGCCGCGCACCGCGAAGCATATAGGTCAGAATAGAAAAGGCACATGAGAACGCCACGGCCAGCAGTAGTATGGCTGCGAAAAGAAGGTTGCCAATGGCTTTGAGAAAAATGATGATATCCATGACTTTTATATAGTGGGTGATTGGACGGTGTTTTGTAAAAATCATACCAGCTTCGTGATCAGCGAGACCAGTACTCTGCCTGATGGGTGTCGCTGGTATCCTTTTTGTGGCAGGTTGGTCTTTAAAACAGATCAACAAACAAAAGGTAGAAATCATGAAAAAGATCATAGCCACAGGCGTTATCACCGGGATCGTCCTGTTCCTGTTTATAACTGGTTGCGCCAGACGGATGGAAGCGCGACGCAATCAGGAGAATCCGGATGTAGCGCGAAAAAACAAGACAGAAGGTTATTTTTACTATCAGCCCCAGCAACCTTCCAATACAGATTCCAGCGCCCTGAAGAAAGATAACTAGCTAATTTTCCGCTTGTTCCGGTTATATAAGAAATAAAAACCGGTTATTTTCACAGTCTAAAATAACAAGGAGCCCCCGGATCGGGTACCGCAAAGCCTGGTTTCGTGAAAACCGGGCTTTGCGGTACCCGATCACCCAGATAAAGTAATCAAAGACAAGTATCATTGATCCTGACGAATGTGGAAGAACTTGCTCTGGAAATGCGCTTTGGCGATCTTGATCCGGCTTTGCACAAGTTGTGATTTTCCTGCTGCTGAAGTAAGGGATGACGGGAAGGACACATCCGGCTCATCCAGACCTGATACGGTCATTGTCGATACTATTCCACCCAAGAACCCTGACTCATCACTGGCTAAAACAGCCCGGTTTGGACCGGAAAAAATTATCGAAGAATCTGCCCTCGAAATCAGGAAGGGTGTGTTTACCGATGCGAAAGATTATCGCGGGCAGGATATCCCACTGAATTTCGAGTTCGTAGCGCCGGGCAGGGACACTATGAAGTACCGCCCGTTGGTCCTGATGGTACATGAAGGCGCTTTTCTGTTTGGTGACTTGGGCAACGAAATGGGGAAGGCCAGGTTAATGGCACGTCGGGGATACGCCGCGGCGTCCATCGACTATCGGCTGGGTTTTAACGGCGGAAGCGAACAGAATGCCTGCGGAGGCAATAGTCAGGAGGTAGTGCGGGCCGTTTACCGTTCGGTGCAGGATACTTATACCGCCATCCACTATTTTGTCGGCAAGGCGGAGGAATTCGGAATCGACACCCGCCAGATTGTCCTGGCAGGGAGCAGCGCCGGAGCCATTACGGTTTCGGCATTGGTTTACATGAAGGAGGCGGACTTTGAAGGCCTGCAACCCGGAATCACCAAAGTGCTGGGCCGCCTTGATCCCCGTGCCGGTGAGGGGCAATTCCGGGTGAGGGCAATACTCACTACAATGGGCTATGGGCTGTTCAGGAGCAGCTACGTGACACAGGCCAATGCAACGCCCACTGTGTTTTTCCAAAGAACCGGGGACAATGTGTTGCCTTACTATCAGGGAACCTTTCTGTCATGCCCGGCCTATTTGGGGATGGAAGGGGCTAAACCGGCCTCGGATCAACTAAAGAAGTTTAAAGTTCCTTTCGAATTGAATTATGAGAACCAGTCCGGGCACCATCTGAGCTACCTGGAAGAGCATATTGTAAGTCATTATGCGCAGTTTATGAAGCGGTTATGGTCTCAGGATCTTCGACAAATCACTAATGACGCTTACACCACGGTGGAAGATGTCAGGCTAGCACCTTAACCGACGGATCGGCCGCCTTCATTTGGGAGGATTTGTGGAGACCCAGCCACTTCCGGATCCATGCGGAGAATTTTAATTCCAGGTATTTGTACGACACCTTCGAAGCGATCAGCGTAACCGCTATCGACAACAGAAACATGGCAGTGCCGTGTCCATACACCGGATAGCCCATTTTTCTGAACAAGAATGCGATCCCTACCACAACGGGCAGGTGAAGCAGGTAGATAGAAAAAGACATATCGCCCATTTGGACCAGCCAGGCGGGGAATTTTGGTGACTGTTTCTGGTAGTGGAATACAAATGTTGTAAAGAGTACGGCTGAACCTGCTCCCCATTCAAGTGGGCCGAATCCACCGAGAAAGCCTGACAGAAATTGCCAGATTACCACGGTGACCATTCCATATGCGATCCATTGATGGGAGAATAGCTTACTCAGGTGGTCGTTCATCGTGGGGTTCGCGTAAGCCAGGCCTGCTACCACGCCGTACACAAAGTTCCAGACGATCGGATTGGTAACCATGTTGAGGTAGGGAATCCCCAGATCAATCGATCTGTCAGCCTTAAAAGTAATGAAACCATAGTATGCGGGTATGCCGAGCAATGTGAGTGCGATGAACCCGAAGAATGCATACCAGCGGAACCGTTTGAAAAACAGGGAAATGGCGATCAGTAAATAGAAGTAGATTTCATAGTTAAGACTCCATCCGACGTTTAGAGTGGCATAGCCGTAAAAAGGCCCCGGGGCAGTTGAAGTCGGGATGAAAAGAAGGCTAAGCACGAGCTGGTGCAGGTAGTCGGCATCCGGGGCAAGCCGGCTTTGCAGGAAACAGTAGCCCAGTGTGATAATGGCATAAGCAGGCCAGATGCGAATCAACCGCTTGGTGAAAAATCTCAGGATATTTTGTCCCGATGGTTTGAGTGCCCGGGTGATATGTACCATAATGAACCCGCTGATAACAAAGAAAAGGCTTACGCCTGCGGGCCCGGAATTAAAAAGAAAACTGATCTCCCGGTGGAAGGGGGCGCCCTCCGCCATTACCTCTTTTAAGTGATAAATTGTGACAATCAGCGCTGCAATACCGCGCAGTACTTGTATGCTGGCGATCTTTGATTCATGAATGCCAAGTCCCAGATCCGGCTGCTTTATCATACTGACCAAAGTAGATAGTGAATGATCCTTTCGCGATGAATGACACCGGAAGGCACATAATTCGTTTCAAGGGTTATAAAATACAGGATGGAATGAAGCGGGTGCGGGACAATTTGCTGACTTACAGCTTGTTTTGCCGAACAGGAGTGTGACGATCTGTATTCAAGTAAATTAAAGTTTACAAAAAAATCTAGTGTTTTGTAATAATAATTTTACTCTAAAAAAATAGAGGCATAGTTTTATAGGGAGGTTTTCATTTTGTTTCAAACTCAGATCCATGGCACAGGAACTCATTGTCAGCAAGGAAATATTGATCGAGGCACCTTTAGCCAAAGTATGGGAGGTTCTGATTGCTCCGAAATACATCAGGCAATGGGACGACCTGCCCCAGGATTTCGACGATTATTATCTGGAGCACGGAAAAGTAATTGACTGGTCGGGCATGACGCGGCTAACGGTGACTGAATACGAGCCTAACGAGCTGTTGGTTTTTTCGCTGTATGTTTCCAAATGGGAGTTGCCGCCATCATCTTATAATATCTCCTACACCTACCGACTTACGGAGATGGACGGCGGAACAATATTGCGTCTGGACATCGGGGATTTTTCGGTTTTGCCGGACGGTCAGGATTATTACGGGTCATCGCTGGAATTTGCCAGGACCGCGCTGGAAAAAATCAAAAAATTAGCCGAAAACCGTGTTTAATAAAGGGGCTGATTATCTTTGCGATAATCACTTCCCGGCACATGGAATCTAATACAAAACTATACTACGACACCAACGAGGTTGCAGAAATGGTTGGCTGCGAACCATCGGCACTGAGATTTTGGGAGAAAAAGTTTCCCCAGCTCAACCCCAAACGCGACTCCCGCAACCGGCGCCGCTACACAGAACGTGATATCGAGGTGATCCGGAAGATTATGCACCAGCGTGACAAGCAGGGGCGCACCATCAAGGGGACCCGTGAGCAGCTGCGCCGCAAAGAAGAGGCACAGCTGCTGATCCAACGACTTGTGCGGGTGAGGAAGTTTTTAACAGATATTCACGAAATACTCTAATAGTGTTAGCTGTGAGGGCTTCCGATACATTCCAATGAGATATATACTTAGCATTATCCTGGTCCTGTCCTGGGGCTCAAATACTTTTGGCCAGCATTTTCAGGCGGCTGCAATTCGCAAACACATCACATTCCTGGCTTCGGATGATCTGGAGGGGCGGGGGACGGCCAGTCTGGGGGAGATCCGTGCGGCCAATTATATTGCCTCTGTTTTTAAAGAATTAGGCCTGAAACCAGCCGGTACTAACGGAAGTTACTTTCAGCCTTTTGAAGTTTCATTCGCCATCGAGGGCCAAAGTCATCAGCTCACGGGCCGGAATGTAGTGGGCTTCCTGGACAATGGTGCTGCCAAAACCGTCGTAGTCGGTGCGCATTATGATCACCTCGGCAAAGGGTTTCAGGGAAGCTCGCTTTCACCCGATAGCAAGAACCAGATCCATAACGGCGCCGACGACAATGCCTCGGGTACGACCGGCGTGCTCGAACTGGCCCGCTACTTTGCGGCTAACCATGTGAAGGAAAAACACAACTACTTATTTATCACATTTTCCGGTGAGGAATTGGGATTACTGGGTTCCAAACATTTCGTTGAAAAGCCGACGTTGCCTCTGAATGCCGTTTCGGCCATGATCAATATGGATATGATCGGCAGGCTGGATGAGCAGAAGGGAGTCATCGTATCGGGCTGGGGAACGAGCAAGGTGTGGGGCAAACTGATCCCCGAACTGGCAAAGCGCCAGAGCCTGAAATACACGGTGGACTCTTCGGGTGTAGGCGCTTCCGATCATACCTCATTCTACCTGAAAAATATCCCGGTTGTGCAGTTCTTTACCGGCGGTCACGGCGACTATCATAAAATATCCGACGATGCGGATAAGATTAACTATGAGGGAGAGGCCAGGATTCTGTCTCTGATAGCGGACCTGCTGACCGATTTGGATAAGGAAAATACAGAACCGGAGTTTCTAACTGCGGGTAATCCGCATTCCGGCGCTACCACCAGCAATTTCAAAGTGACGCTGGGTATAATGCCCGATTACAGCTATTCGGGGAAAGGTTTGAAAATCGATGGCGTTTCCAAGGCGCGGCCAGCTGAGAAGGCGGGGATTCAGGCAGGAGATATCATTACCAGTCTCGCCGGAGAGCCGATCGGCACCATTTATGATTATATGGAAATTCTCGGAAAGCACGAAAAGGGGGAGACAGTCGAGGCGGTCGTGCAGCGAGGTGCCGAGATGAAAACCGTGAAAATCACTTTTTGAACCCGCTTACACCATTGCACCCCGCTTACCCAGTTCAATGGCCTCCATCTGGCTGATCAACCCTTCATGAAGATTAAAGCGCAGGAGCGTCCGGAATTTGTGGAATCCTTCCCGCCCGGCGGCACCCGGGTTGATATAGAGCATATTGTTCAGCGATTTGTCACGGATTACCCGGAGAATATGGGAATGGCCGCAAAGGAATATATCGGGCGTATTTGACTTCAATACCGGCATCACCTGCGGGTTGTAGCGCGTGGGTGCACCGCCGATGTGCGTAATCCAGACACGGAATCCTTCCAGTTCAAAATGCAGATTTTCATGCGTGATGGCGCGGACCTGCGGCGTATCGATGTTTCCAAAAACAATGCGGAGAGGCTTAAATGCCTGTAATTGTTCGATAATTTCCACAGAGCCAATGTCCCCTGCATGCCATATTTCATCACAGTTGGCAAAATGATCGAAAACGCGTTCATCGAGATAGCCGTGTGTGTCTGATAATACTCCGATACTTTTCATTTCAACACTTAACAATAACAACTAAAGGGCAAATATGGTCAATGAAATTGACCAAAAATAAAATATTTATAATTTTATAAAGTTAAAGTAACTTATATATATACTAAAATACCTACTTTAAGGGTTTCAAATCTTAAGAAAAGTTAAATAATTCTTATATCCGTATAAAACCTCTTTTTAACTAAATTTCTAGTTGTAAAGTTTTGTGGCTTTGCCTATAATTGCAAAAAAGTAAGTTATCAGTTACAACCTCTACATTATAACCACCAGACCAGCCTTGAAAAAAATCCTACTTCTGTTATGTTTATGTCTTCCAATGCTGGCCGCGTACGCCCAGACCGGAGGGCGCTTTACATTAAAGGGAACCGTCACCGATACTTCCGGAGCGGTATTGCCCGAAGCGACAATCATGTTACTCTTGCCGAAAGATTCTTCGCTGGTCAATTTCGGAAGGACTGGCAAAGACGGGTCTTTCGAAATGAGGAACCTCAAACGCATCACATACATCTTCAAGGTATCCTACGTGGGTTATGTACCTTATCAGGAAACCATTGACCCTAAGAATCAGGATGTTGTCGATATCGGCAAGGCCAAAATGAAGGTTTTACAGAAGGAATTGTATGAGGTGGTCATCAAAACGGCCAGGGCACCGCTGAGTATCAGGGGTGATACGGTGGAGTTCGATGCGAAAGCATTTAAGGTACCGCCGGGATCGAGCGTGGAAGATCTGCTGCGGAAGCTTCCGGGCGTGCAGGTGGATGGCGACGGAAACATCCGTGCGCAAGGCGAGGAGATCAAACGTGTAACGGTGGACGGTAAGCGCTTTTTTGGCGACGATCCGAAAATGGCCACCAAAAACCTGCCGGCCGAGGCAATCAATAAAGTGCAGGTTTTTAATGGAAAAACAGAGCAATCCAAAGCGACAGGCGTGGACGACGGCAAGCGCGAAAAGACCATGAACCTGGAATTGAAAGACAGCCACAAAAAGGGAGGCTTCGGTAAGGCTGTCGGGGGTGTCGGGACCGACTCGCGGCTCGAAGGCAAGGTGAGCTACAACCGTTTTGATGAAAAGCAGCAGTTTGCCGTGCTCGGGTTCGGGAACAATACCAACCAGTCGGGTATCGCACGGAACGATTACCAGGATTTCAAAGGCAGCCAATCGTTCAACTGGGGCGATGACGGTGACTTTGGGTTCAGCAGCGGACGCTACTATGGCGGCGACGATATTACAATCCAGCCAAACTGGGGTGGGCAGGGATCCGAAGGTTTTACCAAAAACTGGGCAGGCGGAGCCAACTATAACTTCGATACCAAGAAAACAAAGCTGAGCACCAGCTATTTTTACAATTCGACCAGATCGATCACAGACGTGGAGACCAGCTCTGAAAACTTTCTGGCCGACAATCAGTCGTATTTGACCGATGGTAAAAACAAAACACTCGGGTTTACAGGCAATCATCGTCCGGCATTCCGTTTCGAGCATAACATCGATTCGCTTAACACACTGGTCCTGATCAGTAACTCGCGGATCAACAACGGAGATAATGAGTACTCGAGCGAGACACGCTCGTACAGGAATAAAAATATGCTTACTAACCGGTCGGATGTAAATAACCTGAGCGACTACAACTCATTTGCAATGGCCAACTTGCTGCTCTACCGTCACAAATTCAAGAAAAAAGGGCGGAACTTTGCGGCCAGCGTAGGCTATAACATTAATAATTCGGACGAAGACCGGCGCCAGAACTCAGTGAACCTTTTCTTACAGGATTCTACCAAGAACAGTGTGATTAATCAGCTGCAGCAAACCGAAAGTACCCGCGGGAATTTCAAAGGCAGCTTATCGTTCGTCGAGCCTTTCGCAAAAAAGTTTTTCTGGGAAACATTCTTTAATTACAGTGTCCGGAAGGACAAGGTCGACCGGGACGTTTTTGATGTTGAAGGGAGTGTAGATAAAGTGAACCCATTCCTGACGCGCTATTATACCAACGACTTTACCTACAACCGCATCGGGACGAGTTTGCGCTACTCGTACAAGGGGTTGAACCTGTCGGCCGGGCTCGCAGGCGTGCAGTTTGACCTGAAGGGTAAGTTCGCCCTGGATGAATCGCTGCAAAACCAGACCCGCATCGACCGTAACTTCAAAAAGCTGGTGCCGAATGTGTCATTGAATTACAGCCTCAAAAACAATAAGTATCTCTATGCGGAATACGGACTGAATGTGCGTGAGCCATCGATTACCGACTTGCAGCCGATCGTGGACAACAGTAACCCGCTTTACATTGTGGAGGGTAACCCCGACTTGATCCCGCAGACTACGCACAATGTGTACGGTGGATTCCAGATGTTCAATCCGGCGAGCTTTACCAATTTGTATATCAACGCCTTCTATAATTACAATGAGGACCAGATCGTGTATAACCGCACCATCAGCCAGGATCTGGTGACGACTACCAAGCCTATGAACATCAGTGGTGGTGATAACTACGGTAGTTACATCGGTTTCGGCTTCCCGTTGAAAAAAACCAAGGCGACATTTGGTGTGAATACAGGTATTAATTTCAGTAATAACCTGACTTATATTAACAACATCAAAAACGAAACGAAAACAGACGGGTACAACTTCGGTGCGCGGCTGGATCTGACGCCGAGCGACGCGTTTACATTGTACACTTATGCCAACTGGAATTTTAGCGACACGAAGTACTCGATCAATACAAGCCAGAACCAGAAGATCGTCAATGCGAACTATAATGCGGAGATGAACATCAAGATGCCGAAGGAAATATATTTCAGCGGGCGACTGAATTACCGTACTTATAAAAACGATCAGTTCGGTTTTAATCAGCAAGTGCCGATCCTGAACCTGTCGGTGTATAAGATTGTCCTGAAAAGTAAAAAAGGCGAAATTCGTCTGACAGCCAACGACGTGTTCAAGCGAAATCTGGGCATTACCCAAAATGCTAATCAGAACTATTATTCCGAACGCCGTGTGGCTACATTGTCGCGGTATTTCATGCTGAGTTTCACCTACAATATGAGGGGGATGACGGCTTCGGTAAAACGCAATGGATTCTTTTAATAAGATATAAACCCGATTATGAGAACGATCAGAATATGGATATTGATGATGGCGATTTCTTCCACGCCGTTATTCGCACAACAACTGGAAGGGGAAATTACCTACGAGCGGATAATGCGTTGGACGACGATCTACTCGCGCCTCACGTTCCTGAGTAATGAAGAAAAAGACCGGATCAAGCAGACCTGGGGAAATGACGATGAAAACAAGCAGAAAATGACCCTGTATTTCAATGAAAAGCAGAGTTACTATACCTACCCGAAAGTGGTAGAGAACGAGCACGGATGGTCATGGTCGGAGCGGGATTACAAGATTTACCGGAATTTCGAGAAAGAGACCAGAACGGACATTATCGGTATGCTCGGGAAAACCTATATCGTGGAAGATTCGATCAGGACACCCAAATGGAAAGTGATGAATAAGATCAAGGAAGTCGCAGGACGTATGTGCATGATGGCGGTGACGGAAGATACTATTAAAAACCAGAAGATCACGGCCTGGTTTGCCAATGACCTGCCTGTATCAGCCGGGCCGGAGCTTTACTCGGGATTACCCGGGATGATCCTCGAACTCGAAGTAAACGAAGGAGATATGATTGTGACGGCAATCGATATCAAAATGAAACCGGTTGCCGGGGAGGATATTAACATACCCAAGAAGCTGAAAGGCCGGAAAATTGATGAAAAGCAGTACCAGCAATTGATCTCCGCTCATATTCAGGACAGTATTAAGGCGCGTCGTGCGCCGTTCTGGTCAATGCCTTATTAGATAAAGCACTACATCACATTACGAAAAAGGGAAAATGCCGTTACGACATCTTCCCTTTTTTTCGTACCTTCGCGTTTTGAAAGCACCCCGGGCGTTTGGCTCGATTATTGATAGCTATCAGTGTAATTGTACCAATGTTTTACTTAACAGTGTTTATCTATTTTTAACAACCCTAGACGATTATGAAAAAAACGCTTTTAGCCGTTGCCATGCTCTTTGTACTGGGCTCATGTGCCAGCAAAAAGAAGTTGCTTTCCGCACAGAAGCAAGCCAATGAGATCCAAATCCAACTGGACAAAGCAAGAGCCGACCTGAATGATTGTGATAGCAGAACTGCTAGCTTGAATAATGATTTGAAGGCAAAGAATGACGAGTTGACCAGCAAAAACGCTAAAATGAAAGAGCTGGAAGAGCAGGTTGAGTTCCTCAAAAAGAATAATAACAACCTGCTGGATCGCATGTCTGATCTCTCTGTGATTTCGAAAGAAGGATCGGAAAGCATCAAAAAATCGCTTGCGATGATGGATGCGCAAGGCAGCCAGATCCGTGACCTGAACAGAAGCATCCAGCACAAGGACTCCTTGAACATGGCGCTGGTACTGAACCTGAAACGCTCATTGGCAGATGTTAGTGACGAAGATGTTCAGATTGAAGTGAAGAAAGGGGTAGTATATGTTTCTCTTTCCGACAAAATGCTTTTCCGTTCAGGAAGTTCTGTGATCAACTCACAAGCTGAAACTGTACTTTCCAAAGTTGCCAAGATCCTGAACGACTATAAGGAGATCGAAATCCTGATTGAAGGACACACAGACAATGTACCCATTTCGACCGACAAGGTTTCTGATAACTGGGATCTCAGCGTATTGCGTGCTACTGCCGTTGCGCGTACCCTTCAGAAGAAATACGGTGTAGAACCGGTTCGTATGATTGCTGGTGGCCGTGGCGAATATTTACCCAAAGTGGCAAACGATTCAGCGCCTAACCGCAGCCTGAACCGTCGTACTGAGATCATCATTACGCCGAAATTGGATCAGTTCTTCAATCTTTACACACCTAATGCAGGTAAATAAGGTTAACTGAAAATTTTTTGGGAGAGGGTCCGTCGGCATATTGACGGACCCTTTTTCTTTTAAGTGGCGGGCGATCATCCAATTTATCGGGATTTTGAGCCGTATGTCCTGGATTTGTATTTTGCACCTTCCTGCTGAACAGGAATAATTTTCATAACCAGTATGAATATGATCGGAACTGTACCTACCCGGGAGATTATTGAGGCAGCCCATGCACTTGTCAAACCATACATTCATCGCACACCGATAGCCACGTCGCAGTTTTTGGATGAATATTGTGGCGCAGAATTGTATTTCAAATGCGAAAACCTGCAAAAGATCGGTGCGTTTAAGGCGAGGGGCGGCTTGAATGCGATTCTCTCATTGCCGGCTGCCCTCCTGGCGAACGGCGTCATCACGCATTCATCGGGTAACCATGCGCAGGCAATAGCATTTTCAGCCAGGAAGGTGGGCGCGAAGTGTTACATTGTGATGCCCGAAAATTCTCCGAAAGTCAAGGTTGCGGCGGTGGAAGGCTACGGTGCGGAAATTACTTTCTGCAAAAATACGCCGGAGGAAAGGCAGCGAACCGTGGATGAGATCATTGCGCGCACGCATGCGACTTTTATACACCCATTCAATAATTATGAAGTGATGGCCGGGCAGGCTACGGCCGCCAAAGAGTTAATCGAGGACGCGGACGTTACACTGGACGCGATTGTAGCACCGGTGGGCGGGGGCGGTTTGCTCAGTGGCACTGCATTGGCCGCGAAGTTTTATTCTCCGGGTACAAAAGTCTATGCCGGAGAGCCCGAAGGAGCAGCAGATGCCGTACTCTCGTTCCGCAGCGATAAGATCGAGAAGGCGGCTTATATCGATACGATCGCCGACGGTCTGCTAACCTATCTGGGAGACAAAACATTCCCTATCATCAAATCGGAAGTGACGGATATCCTCACCGTTTCGGATAAAGAGATCATCCAGGCTATGCGGTATCTTTGGGAACGAATGAAATTGGTAGTAGAGCCGTCTGGTGCGGTATCTGTGGCGGCGGTGCTGAAAAATAAGTCGGTTTTTGCTGGAAAAAAGGTAGGTATCATTATTTCCGGAGGTAACGTGGACCTTGGTAAGTTGCCATTTTGACGAGTTGAAACCAAGATTTAGGTGTCTCGATATGCGCATCACGGGGCAGTGCCGTTATAGTAGGAAATAATGGATGCGTGTTTATATTTGAAATATTGTTTACTCTTAAAGTACAAGTATGAAAAAGCTGATTTTTTGCTGTCTGGTTGTTTTAATGGGTGCCTGCAAGGACGATAAGAAGGATCCTGAACCGGAGGTGGATTATGCGCCGGGGTTTGTAGGCGTTTATCAGACTATGACTGTCGATGGTGGGTTCGTAGGCAGTCATAACTGGGAGGTCACAGCTGAATCAAAGAACCAGCTGAGCATCAAATATACCAAAGTAACAGAAATCAATGTTTCGGGTACCAAAATCACCCTTACCCAGGAATACCCGCTTGCTGCGGTAAAAACCACTGGTCAGGACACTTTTGAGATCGATGAGAAGGTAGCTGTGAAGCAAAGTACGGGTGAGGCACTGAACCAGCGTATCAGCGGGATCGCAACGAAGATCGTCAATGGAAGTGGCGTGCCCCAGATCAATGTGACATTGAAGTTTTCGGAGTCGAGTAGCGGCGCCACGGATGCCGAGCAGTACCTCGAATTCAAGAAAAAATAAAGAAACCGGGAATATGAAAAAGGCGGATGAGATAACCTCACCCGCCTTTTTGTTTTGAGGCATTTCAACTATGAAATGGGTACTTCTTTCATGACGGTCTGATACCTGTCAAAAAGGACGATGATGGGAAACGTAACACCCATCACAAGGCAGGTGACCAGAAAGGCCGTACACCAGAGGAAGAAGAGGGTAAGCTTTGCTATGACTATCATGCCGTAAACGATTTTCTTTAAAAGATCGCTTTTTTGCGGCTTTGGTTGTAAGTTGTGCGGGTTATTTTTTGATCTGACCAGCTATCTTCCGCATATGCCGGTGAAGTCACAGAACTTGCAGATGTTCAGGTCTTCGGTTTTACGGAATGGTACATCGGGATCGAGCATTACGTTCAGGATGTCTGTCAATATAACCTCGGATTTTGCCATAAATTCAATGGGTGCCAACTCCTCGGTAAGCTCCAATGGATTGGCGATCAGGTTTTTGGGGTCCCGGAAAGAATAGAACCCGGATTTGACAGCGTGTGCTCCGAAATTGTAGGTGGTGTCTCTCAGTTTCAAGCCTTGTTCGCCCTGCATCCGGCGGTACATCAGATATTCGTAGATCCAAAGCTGACGCACATATCCCATTTTGCGGTCAGGATCGAAGCGGATCACCTCTTCACGCCTGACAGGGTCAGCCAGTTTTTGTTTTCCGGTCAGTTCTACGCTGCCTGTCTTATAATCCATCACAAACAGGGTGCCATCCTCAGCCAGCTCGATGCGATCGATCTTTCCGCCGATGCGCACGGGTGTAAAGCTGCCCTGCAATATGAGTTCAAGCTGCGTGTTGAGTGGCTGTTCGGCCGCCAGGATCTTTTTCCTGGGCTGCTGGGCCATATGGTGCCGGAGAAATGTCAGGATCTGTTGTTCTCCGATCTGATAATAAATCCGGTTGAGACCGAGATCCGTTACATATCCTTTAAATAACCGGTCGAACTCCTCGCGGAGAATGGAGGTGATCTGCGCTTCGGAAGGATCATTATCCACTAGAAAAAATTCAAGGTCGAGGCGCTCCAGCGACGCATGCAGCCAGGTTCCGATCTTGTCCATTCCCAGTTCTTCCTCCACTTCTTCCTTTTCCTTTACACCGACAATGTGTTTCAGGTAAAACTGCATGGAGCAGCGGATGAACTCGTTCAGATGGGTAGGGTAGATGCCCTTATTTTTGAGGTAATCCCGGATTGCAGCAATCAGCGCATCGTCCTTATGAACCATTTCTTCCAGCTCTTCCTGCTGACGGGCTTCAAAGACGACAGTCCTGTTTTCAATTTTGATAGCAGGGTTATACTGCGCCAGTTCATATTCGATCTGGCGTACAAACCGGCTTTTTTCACCTCCGCCCGGCGCATCGTTGGTGCTGGTGTATAAAATGTGTACCTCTTTGGCCCGTTGCAGCAAACGGTAAAAGTGGTAGGACATAACTGCTTCCTGATGCTGATGCGTAGGCAATCCCACAGCCTGTGATGCGTCGAACGGGATCAGCGAATTTTGTCGTTTAGCCTGGGGGAGTATGCCTTCGTTGACAGACAAAATAATGATCCGCTCGAAGTCCAATGCGCGTGTTTCCAGCAAACCCATGATTTGCAGGTTACTAACCGGTTCGCCGCTGAAAGGTATCCGGGTCTGACGGATCAGTTCGAACATAAAAGACCGCAAAGTCCTGAGTGTAATGACTTCCGTGCGGTCCTCGATGGTTTGCTCGAATTGTTTGAGAAGGGTGTAAAAAAGGTATAAATACTCCGTTTCGAGAGCATTTTTGTAATCCTTGTATACGTCGCGCAGCAGTTCAATCAGCTGATAGAACGTGCGGATGACCTGTTGCGGATTGTTCTTTTGCCAATGGGTGAACAGGATCTGAAAAAGCGGGTGCTGATCGCCCAGCGCAATCAGTTCTTCCGAGCTGAGAAAGACCTGGTTGCCTTCGGTAATTTCCCGCAATGCCCGTTGAATGATGGTCTGTCCATCGTCCAAAGCTGAAAGCGCCACATATTCATAGTGTCGCACGAAAGGGTGGTTCAGGACCTTGTCAATGGATTTATGTCCAAACTTCGGAATCCTGATCAGTTTTCCGCTATTACTGCGGAATTCAACCACATTCTGCTGTAACTCAAATATCCCGTCGACCAAGGTGTAAAGCAACGAATTCCGCATCGAAAGTCCCATGGTAACGTTCAGGTCGCGAACTGCTTCGTCCAGGGAATAAAGCATTGGGAGCAGAAGATTTTCATCGGCCAATACAATAGCGGTCGTTACGGGGGCATCGGAGGGATCAGTATCCCGCATACGCTGATATAACTTGCCCGCAACTTTGGTTTGCAATGTCGCATTCGGGACACCATAAACCGAGATATTCTTCTCCGAGGACAGCAGGTCGTCGGTCGTCCAGTTCCATTCTCCGAATTCCCTGCTGCGCTGGTATTCCCTCAGGCTCTTACCAGCTTCCACAACCGTGTTTTCTGACATATAATACCGGTCGGAATCCCAGAGAACTTCGGCTTTTTGGGCTTTGATCAGCGAAGATACGATGAGCCGTTCCGAAGCAGTAAACGCGTTAAAACCTGCAAAATAGATCTTTTCACCCTCAGGCCATTGGGAGGTAAGCCCGGCGATGTTTTCGGCCAGGTTGCGATAAGCCATCCCGCGGTAAGCCTTTCCTTTTGCAAGAAGCCGTGCCCGGAAAGCCTGATATACTTTATTGATATTCTCAAAAAGGGAGAAATATTGCCTGGAACCGCCCTCTGTTTGCAGGGATCTGCCCTCAGGCAGGCTCTCCTGCCAGCGGGTAAGCGCCTGGGATTCGGACAGGTAATCAAACAGATAGTCCGTTTTGACAAGATACTGATCGATCTTGTCCAGATCACTCAGCAATACGGATGCCCAGCCCATAAAACGGTCGAACTGGACGTCGGGATCGATCTCCCGGAAGGTCTCATAGAGGTCGAAAAGCAGGTGGACGGGGTCTTCAACTTCCAGCTCGCTTATGCTTTCTACAAAATCATCGATCGCCATGATCCCCGGACTCATCACGGGCTCCCAGGTTTCGCCGGCAAGTTCCTGCATGAGAAAGAACGCAGCCCTACGCGTAGGCACCACGATCTGGACGTGTTCCAGCGATGTGTGGTGGGCAAGGATACGTTTGGCAACAAGGTTCAGAAACGACTGCATCGAAAAGGCCGGATAATGAATGATGGATGACTGGAGATCAGTGGATACGGTCGCCGCGGGGTGTGAGTGACTTCATAATTTCAGCTTCTGCGTGCAGCAGTTCCTTCCATCGGGCTCTGACCTTCGTTGCCGGCACATAGGTTTCGGCCAGTTCCAGGAATGTGCGGTAATGGCCAGCCTCGGAGATCATCAGTTCACGATAAAATTTTTGCAGGGATTTGTCTTCCAGATTCTCGGAAAGCAGTTTAAACCGCTCGCAGCTTCGGGCTTCGATCAGTCCGCAAATGAGCAGCCTGTCGAGGAACGTCTTTTCCTGATCACCTTTTGTGGTCAGTTGCATGAGCTGGTTCACGTACTCGTCTTTCCGTTGCCTGCCCAGCGGGATATTCCTTTTCGTAAGTTCTTTGAGAACCCGCTGAAAATGCCCCCATTCTTCGGCGACGATCGGGGTGAGCGTTTCTACGAGCAATGCTTTGTCGGAATAATGCACGATGAGCGAAATGCAGCTCGATGCCGCCTTCTGCTCGCAATAGGCATGGTCAATGAGGATGTCGCCGATCTGCATGGAGGCAATATCGGTCCAGCGCGGATCGGTCGGAAGTTCCAGCCCGAGTGTAGTGAGTGATGTAGCCATGGTGCTCAATATACGGCAAACTAGTCGAACATCGGCCAGTTGATCCCAAATGAAAATGATCTGGCCAGGCCCAGGTAATCGGGCGTGATGAAATAACCTTTCGGGAAGAGCCCGAACTGTCCGCCCTGGTTCAGATAAGACATCTTAAAGAAAAGCCTGACGCGTTTGATGCGTACATTGGCAAATCCGTCTACCACCACATTCTGATCGAGGCGGGTGTCGTTCTGCAGGTGAAACTGCTGCGTTACCGGCATGTAAGCATCAGCCATGTATGCCGATCGGTACCGCGCCGCGAGGCCGAGTTGAATAAAAAGAACTTTGGCATACACAAAATCATACGTGACCTCGCCGCTCGCAAATACCGTTGGGATACGGATCACATCCTTATTGTCATTCAGCGTAAGGAAGCCCATCGTTGTGAAATTCCATTTGTTTAAATGGATTGCCGAATTGAAGCCGATCCGCAGCAACCGGAAACCGGAGTTCAGCTGACGGGGTACAGCGGCAGTATCGTAGTAAATGTAGTCGTTGATCTGGTGTACCTGGATTTCCGGAACAAATTCGATCTTTTTGGCTTTTAACACCAGCGACGCATAGATCGTCTGAATTTTCGTCGGGTCAAAATTATTGCGCCAATCGAAATGGTTACCCAGATATCGGCCGACCATGAGATCGGGGGCCGTTTGTATACTCTGGAACCCGGCCTTGCCCCAGCGCGTGTTCAGCTCGCCTTTGAGCCGGTACTCCACGTTTTTAGCCAGGTTCAGATCCGCTTCGGCAGTCAGGTATTGCACGGAATCCTTAAGGTAATAGCCCAGCCATGCACCGATGATGTTGTCGAATTGCAGGCCAGTGCGGTATTTGACATACGGGTCACCTATTTCATTAGGTGCCTGGCCCGCACTGCGCATCCCATAAAGCCTTTGCCGGACATAGGCCCGGTAGTTGAATCCCTCGTAAAAACCCTTGATACCTACCTTATTGTCAAACAGTTTGTAATAAATGTCCTGGCGGGTCAGGGTGGTATCGAACCTGGCTTTGGGATAAACGCCCTTTTCTATGCCCCTTTGGAGCTCAAGATCCGTGAACCGGTCGATGACACTCTGGTAGTCGGCCTGCTGGAAAACCTGGAAGCCATTGGCCAGCCGGTACTGCTGGTAAATATGGAATACATGCCGTCGCTCCCAGGAATTGGCATCGTCGCTGATTTTGGCTGCGCCGTCGTAGGAATACCGTTCGACCACACCATCGGTACCTACGTTCGGAATAACGCCCCCCTGCTCGCGTACCTTCTGGTTCATATGGCGGTAATGCGCAAGGATCAGGTATTTTTTATTCTTTGAAAAAAAGCTGGTATGTGCCAGAAACGTCCAGTTTTGGCCTAGTAATGCGCCGGAATTGATCGTATTGGCAAAACCATAGATTTTGGTGGAGGTCAGTCGTTGTGCCCGTATTCCAAAGTTGAACCTGGAATGCACGTTCTGGGTATAGGCGAATGTCCCGAGGGAAGTTTTCTTGGGGCCCGACATGAAATCGAGTTCGGTGTGCTGGGACTTGGTATCTACATAGGCCACATCCTCCTGTTTGATCGCATAGGCATCGTAAACGCGAAGCCCCAGCTGTGTGCCGATGTCCTCGCGGGGCTGGAAGAAGAGCGGGCGGGTTGCCGTGACATGGTTGCCGAGGTCGGTGAGCTTACCCCATGCCTTATCCATGGGCATCCAGCGATGAAAGTTGGTCAGCCCGGTATCCACGCGGTATCTGACGGAATCGCGGTTATTGAAAATGTCGTGTTCGTAAAAATGGAGTGTGGTCTGCGGGCCGTAAATGGTTTTGGTACTATCGTCGAGAATGGACTGGCCTCCCTGGCCTCCTCCTCCTCCGCGTGACCCGCCTCCGCCACCGGGCATTTGCATACCACCAGGGAGCCTCACCTGGCCCCGGGCTGTCGGTATGGTTACAATGAAGCTGCATAAAACACACAGTAAGCTATAAAAGACAATTCTCATAGAGGAAACTAACGTTCTGCCATTTTAAAACCGGTCGCCGATCTTTGAAGTGATCCATTGTGTAAAGGCTTCGGTTTCATTTCCGAAATCAACGGATACGGAGATGTATGCAAAACGTTCCGCATACCCTTTCGATGCAACCAATGGTTTTAATTTGACCATATCCTTTTCAGTCGTGACCACAAAAGTATCGTTTTTTAAGTTCTTAATCAGGTCTTCGACCTCAGTCGGGGAGTAATTGTGATGATCCGGGAACACCCCTTGGCCTACAACGTTGAAATGCCCGTCCAGATATGCAGCGAAGGGGGCGGGATTTGCGATTCCGGCCACCATTTTAACATTCTTTAACGGAACAGCGTTGCCCAGGTAATCCAGCGGCGCCCCATAGCGGGTCGAAGCAAAGAAAACAGGGGTGCCGTTCCGGGTGTAATGCCGTATGCCGGAAACGATGTTTTCTTTTTCCGCAGGGCTCAAAAAAGCGGGACATTTGGTAACGATCACCGCATCGGCGCGGAGCGCTCCGCGCCGACGTTCCCGAAGACGGCCTGCCGGGAAAGGGGCGTCGTGGTAGAACGGCCGGTTGTAGTCGTTTAACAGGATATTGACATCCCTGCGAATGGCGCGGTGCTGGAATGCATCGTCGAGCAGCAGCAAACGCACGCGGGGGTGAAGCTCATGGATTTTACGGGCGCCCGTAACGCGTTTTTCGCACACGGCCACCGTCACCGCCGGATTGAACTTGGTATAAAATTGGAAGGGCTCGTCGCCGATGGATTGCGCAGTAGCCGAAGGGCCGGCTTCGATAAATCCCTGCGTTTCCCGCCCGTAACCCCGGCTCAGGATCGCCGTCGGAATGTCGCCGGAGAACATTCGGGTAAGGTATTCGATCACAGGCGTTTTCCCTGTTCCGCCTACGGTGAGGTTCCCCACGGAGATGACCGTCTGAGGTACTTTTTCTGAATGAAGGAGATTTTTATCAAACAACAGATTACGGATGTCGGTGATCAAACCGTAAATCCACGAGAGTGACAACAATGCTTTTTTTATACCTGGAAGCGCTTTCATCCTGGTGCATAATTACGTAAATTTTGTCTAATATTGTGCCCCTTTTACAATCTGACACCGCAAAATCATGCCGTTAAAAATTGTGTATAAGCCACATACGCTTCATTTTCGCAAGGAAGCAGGCACCTCCCGCGGGGTTCTTACACAAAAAACATCCTGGATCATCATCATCACAGATACCGAGAAGCCCGGCGTTACCGGATATGGTGAATGCGGCCCGCTGCCAGGTTTGAGCGTGGATGACCGGCCTGATTTTGAGGCACAGCTGGCGGATGTCTGCAATATTTTCAATGACCTCGATCTCGATGTTTTTCCCTTCAACCTGGGCATTATCCTTGATCAGCTGGTACCTGTGCATTTGCCTTCTGCCCGTGCGGGCATCGAAATGGCTTTGCTGGATATCATGAACGGCGGTCAGCGGAAACTATTCAAAAATGCTTTTTTCGAAAACGGGGAGGGCATTCTGATGAACGGGCTGATCTGGATGGGATCCTATGAAAACATGCTGTCGCAGGTGGAGGAGAAACTGGAACAAGGTTTCGAAACCCTTAAGATGAAAGTTGGAGCCATCGATTTTGAACAGGAATGCCGGATATTGGAAGCGGTGCGGAAACGGTTCACTCCGCACGATATTACGCTGCGGGTCGACGCCAATGGCGCTTTCACGGCGGAAAACGTGCAGCACCGTCTGGCACGCCTTGCCGGATTCGACCTGCATTCCATCGAACAGCCTGTTAAGACAGGCCAGCCGGAACTGATGGCAGAACTTTGCAAATCATCGCCCGTACCGGTAGCGCTGGACGAAGAGCTGATCGGGATATTCGATTACCGTGAGAAGTTCGCATTGCTCAAAAAGCTCATGCCTCCGTTCATTGTGCTGAAACCAACGTTGTTGGGCGGTTTCAGGCATACCAGTGAATGGATCGAGATTGCCAACCGGCTGCATATCGGGTGGTGGATCACGTCAGCACTGGAATCCAATATCGGATTGAATGCCATTGCGCAGTACACCGCATCTTTCAACAACCCGCTTCCGCAGGGATTAGGTACGGGGCAGCTTTACACCAATAATTTCGATTCGCCGCTCACGATTGAGAATGGCTATCTGCATTACCGGAAAGAGGTTACCTGGGAATTACCAGGCAACGCCCTTGCGGAGCCAGCCTAATGTATCGGCTTCTGCCGATCCCGGCTCAGGAAGGAAATTGTATTCCCAATTGGCTTGCGGTGGCAGACTCATCAGGATCGATTCTGTACGCCCATTCGTTTCCAGCCCAAATTTTGTACCGCGGTCCCAAACCAGGTTAAACTCCACGTATCTTCCGCGGCGCAGGTATTGCCATTGTTTTTCCTTTTCTGTAAATGGTTTGTCCGCATATTTGCGCATCAGCGCGGTATAAACCGGTGCGAAGTTTTCGCCTACTTCCTTAACAAATTCAAAAAGTGCTTCCTTTGATAAACCTTGTCCGTTGCCGGCTTCGTCAGGTTTGAGATAATCAAAGAAAATTCCGCCCACACCCCGTGTCTCATTACGGTGGGGGATAAAGAAATATTCGTCTGCCCAGTTCTTGAATTTTGGATAAAACTCCTGGTGATGCCGGTCACAGGCGGCTTTTAAAGTTTCGTGAAAATCCCGGGCATCTTCCTGAACTACATAATGCGGCGTGAGGTCGATACCGCCTCCAAACCAGCACGTGCCATTATCCAGTTCGAAATAACGCACATTCATATGTATAATGGGTACGTACGGGTTATGAGGGTGCATGACGATGGACACACCGGTCGCTGTGAACTGCGGACTTTCGGCATCGTCCAGGTTCATCTGTTGGCGCAGGCGAGGGTGTACTTCACCTGTCACACTCGAAAAATTGACGCCTCCCTTCTCAATAATGTTGCCATTCTGTATCAATCGGGTGCGGCCGCCTCCGCCTGAATGGTGTTGCCAAAGGTCTTCATGGAACTTACCCAGGCCGTCCGTCGCTTCGATGGCTTCGCAAATGCGGTGCTGTAAATCGCGGAAAAATGATTCTATATTATCAACTGTCATACGCTGTACTGGTCTTCCGCGGCAAAAGTACAATAATTCCCGGATGGGTGGCAGTCGCATAAAAAAAGCAAGGCTTTCACCTTGCTTTCTGATTCAATTTATGCATCCATCTAGTTATCAATGCGCAGGAAAGTACCGCTCAGGTTGAAAACAAGTTCTTTGCGGTTCGAAAGCCGGATCTCCTGATCAGTTTTGTCTTTCTCCCAATCGGTAATGAATGTGTCGGCATAATTTTGCTGCACATATTCCAGGATTTTCAGGGGAATCACCGTGTCGGGCAACTTCTCATTGTTTCGGGTTTCGATGCTGTAACAATCGCCCTTTTTATCAAATTCCAGTTTGACCTGATTGTTGAGAATCACATCGTAGCTGGTTTCCAGGTCATCCCGGTCGCGTACTACCTGTGAGATATTTGCATCCGGGAAATGGGCTTCGATAAAGTCTTTCGCATTGACCGGCAGGTCCGTTTCGTCCACTACCTTTTCATTGTCACAAGCCGTGGCCACGAATAGAAGAAAAGCCAGAAATGATGCCAGTTTTTTCATAATTGCTGTCAGTTAGATGAGTATTGATTTAACTACTGACAACCCAATCGGTCATTCCCCCTATGGAGCGGATTACTTTTTCATGCGTTGAAGCATAAACCAGTCATTCAGGACAATGAATACGCGGTTTTTTACGCGCTCGTCATATGTCTTATCGAAGTGGTCGTTGGTCGTCAAATCCAGCTGGTACTTATAAATCCTTCCTTTTCGGGCAGCACCATATAATTTACTCGGCGAGAACTCGGCTATGTCTGAATGTTTGAATTGGTTCAACGCCGAATTGGGGACATGTTTCCCGTTGAGCCATATTCCAAACACTTCAGGCCTTTTCCAGTTTTCAAACACCTCGGGTGTAGGGGCTTGCTTTACGGGAATATCGAATTGATACATGCCAATACCTGCCTTTTGTACAGTCTGCTGTTGCTGCTGGTTCATTTTGGTATAAGTCGCATAGAGATGATTCTCGAGTTCGGGTGTGATGGCCAGAATGGTATCGACGCGACCTTTCTTGTTGGTTACATATCGCTTATGTTTTTCGATGGTAGCAAAGAAATCTTTCATCTCAGCCTCCGAAACGGCTCCTTTCGGATCCGTGAGAGGATAGCTGGCCCGGGTAGCCGGCGTTTTCTTACCGGTTTGCTGAGAATAGCTTTTGTCTGCGAATGCCAATGCGAGTAGCGGCAGCAACAGGAGAAGGAAGCCCTTGCTGGCGATTTGGCGGTAAGGATGGGCGATTCTTGTCATCATGGCTAATCGTTTTTGAGTAACTGAATAATTGAAGGAGCTTGCCAGGCTGGCACCACGTTCGGCGAGGAGGGTGTCGAGGAGTAGGAGCTGGTAACCTTCTACATTTTTATATTGGCTTAATACCGCCTGATCGGCCAGGTATTCGTGATTGAACCTGATCGCCTTCCTGAAAAGTAAGAGCAGCGGGTTGAACCAGCAGAATGTGATAACCAGTTCGATAAAAATGATATCCAGCGTATGCTTCTCCCGTGCGTGGGCGAGTTCATGAGTGAGTATTTCGTCTCGAAAATCAGGTTGGTGGAATGTTTTTTCGGAAATAAAAATGTAGCTGAGGAATGTAAATGAGGGAATGCAACCGGGAGCAAGCACCAGCGTTGCATCCCCCATCCGGATCATTTCGCGTCCGCGTTTTTGCTGCAAAATGCGCGTTGTATTCAAAGTAAAGCGGCCCAGCAGTACGGTACATACTACTGCATACATCAGCCAGGGTATATACACGAGCCATTCATTTTGCGGAACGGTGGCTTGAGGCAGGGCGGGGCCGGGCGTTTGCACGGGTGCTGGTGGTTGGACAAACGTATCTGCGGGCAGCACACTCGCTACCCGTTCGGAAGGTATTTCAATGCTGAACAAGGGAATTGCCAGTGAAAATACAATCGCGAACAAAAGGTAAAACCGGTTGAAACGCAGCATTTTCTCGCGTTCCAGAAACAGATGGTACATCGCCAGCAGGATTCCCGAGCAAACGATGGATTTGATGAGATAGCTAACCATTTTGTTTGCGTTTGATTTCCTCGTCGATGATGTTCCTTAATTCTTCCAGTTCGCTGGTTGTCATGCGGGTATCCCGCGCGAAAAACGAGCCGAATTGGGCAATGGAGTCGTTGAAGAAGTTTTTGATCATGCCGTTCATGTGTTTTGAAAAATAATCCTTCTTCTCCACTAGCGGATAATATTCACGGGAGTTACCGTAGAGCTGGTAGGCCACAAAACCCTTATCCTGCATTCTCTTAAGCAATGTTGCAACCGTAGTAGTTGCCGGTTTCGGATCGGGAAAACATTCGATCAGGTCCTTCATAAAGACCTTTTCTTTCTGCCAGATGTATTCCATGAGTTGTTCTTCGGCTTTGGTAAGTGACATAAATGAGGATGTTTTGCTCTACAATAATATAGTATACTCTACAAATGTAGAATTAAAATTGAAAAATAAAAATATCCGGTGCAACGATTACGGTTATTTTTGTAACTGATAGTTTTAGTATCATCCGGCCAATCCTATGATCCGCATATTTTTACTTTTGCTTCTTTCGACCCAACTACTGTATGCCCAGGAATTCACGTCAGTCGTCCGCGGCAGGGTGAAGGACGCCGATTCCGGCTTGCCGCTTGCGCAGGCTACCGTTCAGCTCGACAGCCTTGGCAGTGTTACCAACGAGGCAGGACAATTCCGGTTTGAAGGGGTGGGAGTAGGCAGGCATGTTTTGACAGTCTCTTTTGTGGGATATCAGACGCTCGTGATCTCCGAAATCCTTTTGGAATCGGGGAAGGAAAATGTGCAGGAAGTGCGGCTTAACGCGACCGGCCGGCAGTTGCTGGAAGCAACAGTAACCGGCAGCCGTCCGCCGGCATACAACAGTGTGCAGGCCATTACGCCCGAGCAAACCCTGCGTTACGCGGCCACCTACCTCGATCCTGCCCGGGTAGCGACCTCCTTTGCGGGTGTCGCGGCGGCCAATGACCAGGCCAATGGGCTTGTTGTGCGCGGCAACTCACCCAACAGCATGCAATGGCGGCTGGAAGGGGTTGAAATTGTGAACCCGAACCATTTATCGAATGCGGGCACATTCAGCGACCGGCCTACTTCAACCGGCGGTGGCGTGAACATTCTCAGCACACAGCTGATGGGCACGTCTTATTTTATGAGCGGGCCCTTTCCGGCGCAATATGGGAATGCCATGTCGGCCATTCTGGACATGAACCTGCGGAAAGGAAATAATGAAAAGCACGAATTTACGGCCCAGGCCGGGCTCATCGGCCTCGACATTGCGGCAGAAGGACCATTGTCGAAGAACCATAGAGGCTCTTACCTGGTTAATTACCGCTATTCATTCACGGGGCTACTCGGGGCGATGGGCGTCAATTTCGGGGGCGAGGACATCCGGTTCCAGGATTTGTCGTTTAACGTGTCTGTACCGACCAAGGGCAATGGGAACTTCACGCTTTTCGGCCTTGGGGGCGTGAGCAGCAACGATTTCAAAGCAGATGCCGATTCGCTGCAATGGGAAACCGACAAAGACGCTTACAATATCAAATACAAAAACAGAATGGGTGCATTGGGCACCACGCTCACGCAGCCCATAGGTACGCGCGGAACGTACCATGTGGCTTTCGCTATTTCGGGGTTGAACACCACGCGCGTGGCCACGCCCTTGTATAGGAGGTGGTTACAGTACGGTGATATTGAAGGCAATAGTGAGCTGACCAACAGTAAAATATCGGCAAATACGTCCTATTCACACCGGTTTAATCCGAATCATAAACTGACTTTCGGTACACTTTTGCTTTTCCAAAATTCGGGACGGCCGCCATTGTTTATGGACGAATCACTCCACCTCTGGACTGTGCAGCCCTATGTGACCTGGGACTGGAAGATCAACGAATCGCTCACTGCGGAAATAGGCTTGCATTCGATGATCAGCAAAGTCCGTTCGGCCCGCGCCCATACACACGCTACGGTGGAGCCGCGGGTAGCGATCCGCTGGCAATCGTCGGCCGACACGCGCTGGAGCCTTTCGTATGGTTTGCACAGCCAATTGCAGAGCGCGGATTTGTATACTTCTTATTATGGCATGACAAACATTTACCGGAACATGCAGCTCGCACCTACCAGGGGGCACTATCTTGCATTGGGTTATCAGCGGAATTTTTCGGGTGCAAGCCTGCTGAAAGTCGAGGCATACCTGCAATCGCAGTTCGATGTTCCCATTTCGAGTTACGACCGGGTATATTCTGCCGTTAACCTCGTAGAGCAAATCCCGAATTTGTATTTCGAGAACAAGGGTAAGGCACTAAATTACGGTGTCGAGGTTACCTATCAGAAACTGCTCACTAACCAGTTTTATCTTCTGGCTGCCGGCTCGCTGTACAGATCCACTTATGCCACCGCAGCAGGAGTTTGGCGGAGTGCCCGGTTCGACGGCCGTCACACGCTAAGCCTCACGGGCGGAAAAGAAATCAAAAGCGTGAGCAGCATTTGGGGATTCAATGCGAAAATTCTTTGGATCGGTGGCTTCCGCGAGCGTCCGATTGACGAAGAGTACTCCCAAAAGTTGAATTTTACCATTGAAAGCAGCAGTGTATATTCTGTAAAGCTCAGTGATTATTTCCGGCCCGACATCCGCATTTACTGGAAAAAAAGCCACCGCGGCTACAACCGCACCCTGGCATTGGATTTACAAAATGTCTCTGGCACGCGGAACGAAGCTTACCATCGTTACGATGCATTCCAGCGCAGGGTAGTGGTACAAAAGCAGCTGGGGCTGATTCCGGTGCTGAGTTATCGGTGGGAGTTCTGATTGTGAATGTGTGAATGAGCCGCCGTGGAATGTGGAATGACGAAATAATTGAAGCTGTATTTCAGTTGTTTGCATCATTCTTTGTGATTTTTTCGGTTCAGCCTTGAACTTTATATATTTTTAAAACGTAATTCTATTTACAAACAAACTTTGGCTTGGCCGTGTCGACGGCCTTATTCTGAAGCCTTGTTATTAAATGGGGGTGACTGGAATTGACAGCGGGCTGAGGGTCTGTGTGTAAGCATGTCGGGAGTTGAGGATATCTCCCGGAAATAATGTTCTCAAACAATAACTGGCGAATCTACTTACGCCATGGCTGCTTAATCCGGAGGATTAACCAAATGCCATCATCTCTCCACTCCACGTGCTGCCGGGTGGGTCTAGAGGTGTCGAACCGCAGCGCTGGTTGGTATATTGATGCGTAAAACCAACGAGACCCTAGTATCTAAGGCTTTGACGCGGGTCCGCCGTGCACCTTGTCGAGCTCGAAAATCTAATCACGGATAAGCATGTAGAAAGCGCAGGTTTTCCCTGTTCTGGACCAGGGTTCGACTCCCTGCATCTCCACTTGAGGGGAAAGCAGCAATGTTTTCCCCTTTTTTGTCTAAAATCAACTCCTCTAACTGATTGTTTTTCAATAAGTTGCTTTCGAGAATTGGGAGGATGTAAGGTGTTCGATAGCTACCTTTTTCATAGTACAGTCGATTGTCGAACACCATCCGGAGGAGTTCATGTTTTTGAGACGTGGTTGCCTTCCCGTATAGGTGTTTGAGTTCCGCTAATTTGCTGAGCTCCCGCTTAAAGAGCTGGGAAAGCTTATCCTGATTCCCACTAAATTTGTCGATTTGTGTTTTCAGAGCCAAGCTTTGTTTTGTCAAATCAGAGTGCCAGCGAGAATAGGTTTCATGAGACATCTGGTTGTTAATCCACTTTTCTTCAACGCTTCGAAGTTTCTTTTGCACTTCTTCAAAGTCAGATTTTCTCATTTTCAACAATTGCCTTTCCGATTTCATTTTCTCATCAAACAATTGAAGCGAAGTCAGTTCAATGGATTTGGTTGTCTTGATTGGGAGCTTTATACTCTCCAACACCTTATCAAATTGGTCATGGGCTTTCTTAGCAGGAATGTTGTTGTGCCCTTTGATTTTACACTTGTAATAATAGTAGTAGTTACCGCCCTTGCCCCTTGATGCAGCTCCGGTGAGATGAATACCGCAATGGCACTTTAGCACTCCTCTTAACGGAAGGTCATCCGAGACTTGAATGTGCGGACGTTGAGGTTTGAAACGATCCTGAACCTCCTGCCAAGTAACATCGTCAATGATCGGCTCATGGATGCCCTTTATAAGCTCTTCCGGATATTCCCGATAGGCTTTAACGTGGAGCAGACCGCAATAAACTGGGTTTTGAAGAATCCTATGGACAGCGCTGTTACCACGAAGGTTAAATCCCATTTTGCTTACTTCCTTCCTGATCAAATAGATTGGCACGTTCATTAGAAATTGCTGATAGATAATCTTTACAATTTCTGCTGTCTCAGGATCGGGAGCAATAATGGGTTTTCTATTTTCGTCCTTCTCATTTCTATACCCAAAAGGGGCAGCGCCAAGATAACGGCCGTGCTTTTTCTTTGCCGTGTATATCCCCATGTTGATTCTGACTTTATTTCGGATTATTTCATCCTCGCCCTTCAGAAGCATAAGGCCCGCATAGAAAAAGCTGCCTGGATCGTCGGCATCGAAGGTTATCCCCTCGGAAACGCTTACAACTTTTATGGCAAATTGCCGCTGCAGCTTTTTGATAGCAACTATCGCTTCACCGGCATCTCTGCTGAATCTGTCAAATGCGAAAACGCCAAGATGATCAACAGTCCGGTAATCCTTTTCAATAAAACTGTACAATCGCTTGAAGTCGGGCCTGTCGAAGTTTCGTGCGCTGAAACCCTCATCTTTGAACACATCGACAACTTGCACGTCATTCCTATCGCACCATCCCTGAACCATCATTTGCTGACCGGCAATGCTGTGGTTGCTTTGACGATCGGTGGAGATTCTCAGATACACAATTCCTCTCTTCAGTTTTGATGTTTTTAAAGAAAAATTCAACTAGGACCGAAGCAAGTAAATTTACAAATTTCTCCTCCCTCTCCTCGTTCTTTCTCCGCTCCATTTGTTCCAAATTTTCCATGCTTATTCCTGCCAAAGGTTCCATTTGTCGAGTCAGGCGACTTATACCGATGTTGACACTCTTACATATTGATTCAATTTAACTATGTAAAAGTTTTCAATCCTATCCGCACTGTATTTCGGGTTGGATGGCCACAATAGACTAGTGGATGTATTTTTGCGCGGAACGTCTCAGTCGAACCTGCTTGCATTGCTGATGATACTAGGAATTTTCTGTGCGCTACAACGTTTTGTCCCATGCGTAGGTCTTATCGAAAAAGCCTGCAACTATGACAATGAAAAGGAACATCACGTGCATTTTGGCTACCGCGTTTATAACAGCGGGTTTACTGGCCTGCTCAAAGGGCGCCGAATCCCGCGAAAAAGCAGCAGTGATAGGTGATAGGGATTTTACGTTTTGCAGCTATTGTGGCGGTTGGTTTGTTTTTGTTGATTCTACTAGGTACAGAGCTGAGGTTGCCGAACCCTTCCGCGGCGGCAATAAGCCTGTCTGGCTACGTTTTAAAAGGGACGAGAGCGACGGTGGAAAAGTGGCTGGTAAATGGATTGTTATTACCTCGATCCGCGAGCGCAAATAGCTTGGTCTTGTTTCAAGCCCGGGCACGCCTGTTCCAACCTATATCAACTGAGGCGATAAGGAGACCCACATTTAAATTCGTTCACCGTTGAGTCGCAATCATCCTCTCCATCTGCGGAATTATACCAACACAAGTATAGTCCACCGCTTCGGTTACAAAAGACCCACTACAATATAATAATACAAGTTTGATCTGCCGGGATGAGAATGACTGCTGGTTTACACTTTGCTTGGAAATAAAGCATTGCAAGCCTCAATTCTTTCAAGCCAAAATAGACATGGCTAAAAATGCAATGGAGCTAGTCAGGTACCGGCAGCAGCTGCGCAGGCAGGGGCTGGATACTGGAAAAGATAAAGGAAGGAGCCTGGATTGTCATAGGCGATATATTTTTGAAGCGAGCCTAAACATTATTTTGGCTGAATGCCGGCACTACTCATCGAAATGGCAAAATTTCTCTTTGTCGATTTCCCTTGGATTAACCCGATTTGAGTTCGGAATACCGTGCTATCTTTTTTGATCGCCATAGCTTCAAAAACCCCGTCCGAATAAGATTCAATGTCCTCTGCAAAGAAACCAATTCCAATGCTACTGTAATATGGAATTGATGGTGATTTTAGTGGATAGTGGTTTATAGAGTCTATAGCAACTAGCGTTCCGTCTTTTTCAGAAAAGGCAATGACCTTAACTTCCTCAAATACGGTTTTATCCTCATTGCTAAATACAAAACGGACCATATCTGGATCCCCGTCCTCAAAATTGCATGAGCTTGCAATTAATACTGCCGAAACAAGCAAAACCCTACTAATCATATCATTACGTTTGTAAGTACTTGATAATGAAACTATTAATTAAATGTAAATACAGTCTTTTAGCTGCATGCCGATGGTATCATTGGTGAACAGATTTTTACCAGTAGGCAAACTTCCTTGACCAATCGTTGCATACTAATACGAAATGAATCTAATGATTGATAGCCGAAATTAGTGTAAGTAACATTGAAAAATCTAACTCCATTCTTTTCACCGGCAGCGGCTGAAAAGAGGACAGAAGCCGGAAATCTCCGGAGCCTTCGGATAATGGATTTTATGTTAAAGATGAAAATTAGACGCAAGACGCGAAGCAAAATATTTACACAACTTAAAAAGTACAAGAATGGAGCTTTCGAAATTACCTGACTTGCTTTTTGCGGCCGGGGCGGTAACTGGATTGGTGCTCCAGCTGGCCTTTTTTCGGGTCTGGTCCAGCAGGAAGCCGTTCACTAAGGCTAGGATCACCCTCTTTACAATACTTTTCGGATTTGCGGCATTCTTCCTGGTGATGGCCGGTTATCTTCAAAGCACACAGGGCCAATGAGGGTCTGTCCGGTGCCGCCCAATGCGCGCGAAGCAATAGACATTGCCTGTGCGGGATCTTTCTAACTGATAACGACCGGTCAATTTTTGCAAGCAACTTTGATTCCCACACAATTTAGTTCTAATGAAGACACCTCAAATCAAATTTTTTACACCGGAAGAGAACGCGCCGCAGCCATCGAAGGCGGTTGTGAAGGCGAAACCATCTGGCCATATTTCGGATTCAGGAATGCTTATTTTTCCCAAGGCTACACTCGAAGAGATTGGTGTAGAACCGCAGACAGCCTTTTTCAAAATCGGAACCGCGGAAGGGAAGCGAAAAATGAAATCATTGTACCTGATTCCTACCGAGGAGCAGGAAGGCGCATTTTCATTTACAAGAGTAGGGAGGGGTTCAGGCATGGCGCTACCGGTAATTTTGAAACGGGGTGGTATCAACTACGAAGCCGTAAAGCATGTTTTTACCGTCACCATATTCAATTACTCCGAGGGGATAATTGGCTACGAATTGGCGATCCAGCCCGAAGCGCCCAAAGAGCCCTACACAGACAAGCCCAGAGGTAGAAAGCGTAAGGAGTCCGAGCAGGAACCGTCAGATAGCCGATATTAGAAGGTATTTTCAAAAGGCAGGTACAGTTTTGTGCATGCCTTTTGTCGTGTAAAGGGTTATCCTTCATTCTGTGGACGTCGGAGTAAATCTCGAACTGTTGGCATTCACCCTGGTCCACATATAAAACGCTCATATGCATGTGGAAACGGCAGTACAGCCATTCTCAGCCTTAATACGTTGGGAAAAATCAAGATCACTTTTCCCCATGTTCAATTTTTCGGTCGTTTTTTAGAGAAAGACAGGGGCAAATTTTTCAACTTAAAATAGCATGATTAACAGTACAGGCCTTTTCAGAAACTATATTCCGGACTAGTTTTTTATAAGCTTCGAACTCCACCCATCCTCCGATTTGATGATGTATGCTCCCGCAGGCAGTCCGCTCAATGGTATTAATGTTTTTTCGGTTTTTCCTCCAATTTGTAAGACCTGGCCGCCGGATAAATTATAGAGCCTGATTTTTCCATCTGATTTTGCCAATACTGTCACCGAGGTGGTAGTGGGATTGGGGAAAATAATGGGGGCAGGGACTGTTTTTGAATTCACAGCGCGTATATGTGAATAGTCAGCCTTTCCGGCAAAATCCACGATTTTTAGCCTGTAATACGAAGTCCCTTTTAGCTGACTCGTATCGGTCAATGTATAATAACTTAAGGACTTTACAGTTCTGGCTCCTTCGATGCGGCCAATTGCTTTCCAGGAGCGGGCATTAGCCGAACGCTCGACCTCGAAGTAGTCGCTATCCGTTTCGGAAGCCGCGGCCCATTCGAGTTTGACCGTTCCGTCGGCGGTTTTTACATCAAAACTGATCAGGGAAACTTCCAGGGCTTCGCACAATACTTCGTCTTCGATCTCAATAACCCAATTTTTGGCATCTCTTAAGATTCCAAGGCCGCTGGCCGCAGCAGAGGCATATGTAACATTTTGGGCACCTAACGTCAAGTTATCGGGCGTGGCGGTATTTAGAGCCCATCCCTTGATACCCGGAACAAGCACGCAGGTTGCAATATAGGCATCAGCCCTGCGGCCAATCATGGCGGTGCAATTACGGTGGTGAACCAACCAGGCAAGGGTACCACATTCAGTATGTTTTTACCTGTATCATAGCTCAAATGGAATGATTCTCCCAGGATCGATTTCACATTTCAACGCGCTTTCTCATCAGATCAAAACGCAGAAAGTGCAGCTTATCCGGGAAGTCTTTCAGGAATGTTGATGAGGCAATACTTTTGAAGCTTCAAAACAAAACATCATTCCAGCTATGAAAAATTTATCCGTTATCAAAAACTTTGCGGTATTGCTACTGCTTTGTATCTCAATCATTTCCTGCAAAGAAAACAAAGACGAACAGCCAGCACCAGCACCAGATCTGGGAACGAAAGTCCAGGGTACCTACGTTTTTTACGAACTGGAAGTCGACGGGAAAGTCGTGCCTGCCGATGAAAGCAATCTGAAAGGAGATATCCGGATCACCAGAAAAACAGAAACGACCGTCGATGCTAAAATTGATATCCGTACCAAAGATGGCGAAGAGTTTATGGTTTACGATGTAAGCGATATCAAGCTGAATGAATTCGGAAATACGGTGGAGCTGATTTACGAAGGTGAAACAGTAGCCAAGGTTAGTGGTAAGAGGTTGATTGTGAGTGCGACCGACGATTCCGGCACAGACTTCACACTTACCGCGATGCGCTAGCCGACCAAATATGTCTTCCGGAATGGGCGCGCTTGTCTTAACTTTACGGCAACACGAACCATTCCGTTAATCTTGAAAAAGAAGAAATCATCTTCCTTATTCTTATCGCCGCCACACTCGGCTTTATCATTTTCGATTCCACCTCATTGCCCAGCGCGAAGGATTTGGAAGGTAATTTCAGGGATCTTCCTCATACATTGTAATTTATTGCGATTTTAAGCAATTCATGGCTGTTATGATTGTACGAATATTATGCGTCAGAAGTACGAAATATGTCGTAATCTATTGGTGCGCATCATGAGGTTCAGATGTCTCTAAGTAGAAAATTATGCCCCAAATCCCTCACCGTGACAAGGAGCTAAATGTGGCGTATTTACTACAAAAAATGCATGATTAATCTGACGAAACGATAAGTAAGTATTTCATACCTTTCCAGGTCTCGAGAAATTGCAAACGAGGGGCTTGTCGCCGGGTTTGCCACATGACCTTAACTTAACTGAAACGTATGAACCTGAAACGTTTACACTTAACCGTCCTGGTGTTGTTGCTATCTTTATCGCAGGTTACAGATTCGGCATCAGTCACCCAATCTCCTATGGCATTGCACTCGCCCCAAACACCACCCAATGGGTTTTTAGGAAGCCAACCGCAAAAACAACGGACATAGAGGAGTTAAAACAGAGCAATTGGTATGCGACTGCCATGAAAAACATGCAGGAAGGCGAATACCATTTTAATAAAGTAGCAAACAGTAATACTTACAGCACCCCCAACCGGAAAAACAACCTCCGGTTTTATTATGATGAAAAGGGCTTTTCCGTCCAGCCACGCGCGACCCAGATACCTATCGGCGATTACGATATCACTACCGCGCCAGATCAAATCAAACACAAAACCCTTCCAGACTGGAAAATAGCCTTCAACCTGGATAAAAAACAGGTAGGCAAAGGCACCTGGCAGATCAATGGAAGCAAGGCCGAATACCAAACCGAGAATATCACCGTGCAGTATATCAACAACACGGAAGGTATGCGGCAAAATTTCATTGTTCAAAAGCCCTTGTCGGAAGATGAAGAGCTGAAACTGAATTTCAGTGTGCAGACCACATTGAAACAACGGTTGAGCAGCGACCGGCTGCAATTTGTGCATGAGCAGAGCGGTGTGGTTTTGAATTACGAACAATTAAAGGTTTGGGACGCCAATGGCAGGACACTGGCCGCAGCTTTTGAAAAAAATAAGGATGACTATGCGATTCATGTCCAAACAGCCGGTGCAGCATACCCCATCACCATTGACCCGATCAGCACTACGGCTGCCGCGATGACCGAAAGCAACCAGGCAAATGCCAATATGGGCTTTTCCGTAGCCAGTGCAGGGGATGT